>JBDHHQ010000107.1:0-16515 GCA_039589315.1 Gemmatimonadota bacterium | reverse complement strand
AGCACCTGCCACAGCGACCGGTCGTGGATCTCCTGGAGGATGTTCTTCAAACGCGCTCCATGCGTCGGTCGAGACAGCCCGCGAGACGCCCGCTGCCTGGGCAATCCACCGCCCCGGAGTAACGATCGAAGTTGCTGAGATCGCGGTACTCAGGCAAGCAAGGACCGCGCAACGCATTCGTTACGGGGGTAGGGCGCTCCAGCGCTACGGGCTCGTGGCCCAGAGCCGCCGGAGGACCGCCCTCCGGGTCCCCGTTTCGGGGAGACCCGGGAGCGCGTCCTCTCCAAGGACGGCAGGCACCTTCGGCTGTGTTCTGCAGGGCGTGCCGAGAAGCTCGTGTAGCGGGCGCTGAGAGGTTCGTCGCTGCCGCTCACCTTCACGCTGGACCTCGATCGTTTGGTGGGCGGTGACTCTCCGGGGGTTTCGGTCCGGATCCTGGGTCTTCGGGAGCGGGGTCGGAGGGAAGCGACGGACGGAACGAGGAGCGCCTGCGGTTTCGGATCGCGAAGGAAGGCACGCTCTCGACGGCGGCGGCGCTGGTGGAGGCGTGCGGGGGTAGGCCGGCCTTGGGGCGGCACCACCTCCTCGGAGCCGGGACCGGCGCTTTGGACGTTTTGCGCCACCGGGTCACGCAGAGCGGAGCGCGTCCAGCCCCCACATGCGGCTCTGGAACGGTTGGCTTACACCCGGGTCCGATTCTCCATGAGCGACTCTCGTCCGTGTCCGTTCTGCAGTAACCCACTTCCGGAACGCGATCCCGCCGACCTGGGCCGAGGTGACCGGCTGGCATACGATCCCTGGAAGGGAAGGCTGTGGGCCGTCTGCCGCTCCTGCCGGCGATGGAGCGCCGTTCCCCTGGCACTTCGCTGGGAGACGTTGGAGTCGTGTGAGGAGGAGGTGCGTGCGCGCGGGCGTACGGTCTTGTCCTCCGACCATCTCGCGTTGATCGAGGTAGGTCGTGCCCAGTTGATACGGGTCGGACGCCCTCTGCGAATCGAAATGGCCGGCTGGCGCTACGGCGACCGCATGCCAACCGCGTCCAGGTCCGGACTCCTTTCCCGTATCTTCGCGGGACTACCACCACCGCCGGTCAGCGGATACCGACCGTACGGCCTCGGTAGGGCCGATCCCCCCACGCACTGGGTCCTGTCTCCGTTCCAGGATGCCGCGTGGGCGCTGACGACCGCCTTCACCACGGTTCCGCTCGCGCCGTCATGCCCCGCGTGCTCCGGCCCGGCGGCGCTCCGGCCCTGGTTCTTCCACGAGCTTCTGGTGGTCTCGAGTCGGGGCGCCCACCACGTGGCGGCGCCCTGTGGTCTCTGTGACCAGGATGTGTTGCATCCCGTCCGGGACGCCCGCCCGGCGCTGCGGCTCGGCCTGTCCGTGGTGGACCCTGGGCCCGTTGACGCGGTTCGGGCCGAGAAGGCGGCCGGCGAAGTCGAGCGCGTGGGTGGGGCACACGGCTTCCTGGAACACCTCGCCCAGGAGGGCCTGGACCTCGGGGACATGAGCCCCGACGAGAGGCTGGCTCTCGTCATCTCGCTCGACGAAGACGCGGAGGTCGAGGCGTTGGAGCGCGAGTGGCGCGCGGCCGAGGAGATCGCGGCGATCATGGATGGAGAGCTCACCTCGGTTCCCGGCTTCGATGCGTTCCGGCGGGCCGTTCTGGCCCAGGCAGCGGGCTAGGCATCCAAACGCCCCCGGGGGAAGAGCTGAGGAGTCCCCTACAACAACTGATCTACGCGGGCCAACGCGGGGGCCTCACTCCGGCAACCGCGCCCGCGCCTCCACCAGCCAGTCCTGCACCAGCACGAACGAGTTCTCCACGCCCTCGGCGCCGGCGCCGAACTGGATCATGATCAGGCTCTGGTCGTCCACGTCGACGTCGTAACCAGCGTAGTTCGCCCGCGCTTCGAGGCCGAGCTCGTTCACGTTGAACAGCGTCTCTCGCCCTTCCACCTCGACGTCGGATCCGAGAAACAGCTGGGCCACGACCATGTCCCGGCCCTGGGAGACGAAGAAGATCTCCTGGCCGCTCCGGGCCCATACCGGGTTGATGCCGCCCTGGGTCGAGATCTGCCACTTGCCGTCGTCCACGTTCGGATAGGGCCGGACGTAGATCTCGTCCCGCCCGGTTTCGGTCGACTCGTAGGCGAGCCAGCGGCCATCGGGAGACAGCGCGAAGGCCTTCTCGTCGTACGGCTCCGAGACGAGCGCGTGGGGCTCGGCGTCTCCCACGGGCATGCCGAGGATGTCGCGGAGCCCGCCGGCTCCGGTCGTCGTGCTACCGCCCCACCGCAAGATCCAGTTCTCGCCGTCGGGCGTTAGCGCCGCCTCAGCCAGATGGCCCTCCAGATCCATGACCAGCTCGGCGGAGCCCGTCCCGTCGGACCGCTTGCGGTACAGGTCGAGCTCCCCTCCGCGCCACGAGTGGAAGTAGATCCACCGTCCGTCATAGGACCACCACGGCCTCCAGTCTCGCTCCTCGTCCAGCGTGAGGCGGGACAGGGGGCCGTCGTCGAGCTGCTTGACCCAGACGTCGTCGCCCTCGGGGGCGCTGATCTTCACCGCAACCCGGCGGCCGTCCGGCGACACGCGAAGCGAGCTCTCCGGCGTTCCGGGATTGAAGAGCCAGGCCGGATCGACCGGACTGACCTCGCCCCGGCGGTTCACCCGCACGATGCGCCCGTCTGACCCTGCGGTCGACGCACCGCTCCAGTAGAGAAGCGAGCCCTGACGCGCCACGCTGTAGAAGGGCCAGTTGTCGCCGTCGACCCTCACGCCCTCCACCAGGGGGACGGCGGGCCCGATCAGCTCCTGCGAGTCGGCGTCGAACCGGGCGGCGAGGATCTGTCCCTCCAGCGAGCTGAACACCAGCTCTCCCGTGTCCGTCAGATACGGCTTCAGCCCGGTGGTGACCGTGTGCCGTTCGCCGGTGGCGGGGTAGGACCTCGAAATCGCCGTGCGGACCATCCGCGTCGTCGTCCTCCTCCCGCCCGGTGACTTGCTCGACCGCCCCCCCGGTGGCGGGGATCCGGGAGATCGTCCGTGCGGTGTTCGAGAAGTAGATGTGCCCGTCCCTTGCCCACCGGGAGCAGCAGAACGCGGAGTCGGTCAGCGTGCGCACCACGCCTCCGGAGAGAGGCACGACTTTGAGCTCCGAGCCGACGATGAACGTCAGCTCGGTTCCGTCGGGCGAGATGATGGGTCCGTACCCTTCCTCGGTGCCCGGGATGTCGGTCGTCTCCAGGGCCCCGAGCCGCCGGAGCACGAGGCGAGGCACCCCTTCCCGGTTCACCTGGAAGACGAAGCTGGATCCGTCGGGCGAGATGTCGAACTCGTAGTTGGGGAGCTGCCCGTCGATGGGCTGCAACGCGAAGCGCTCGACCGGCCGGGGTTCGTCGGGACGCAACTGTGTCGAGAGGGTGAGGGCCAACAGCGCGGCCGAAAGGACCGAGGCCCCGATCGCCCAGCGCTTCCACACTCCACCCCCGGAACCGGCCTCGGCCAATCCAGGGGTGGCTCCGTGGCGAAAGCCGGGATTCGCCAGAGCGTTCGAGAACTCCCGGGCTTCGGTGAACCGGTCGGCCGGGAGCTTCTCCAGGGCTTTGCGGATCGCCGCGTCGACGTTGAGCGGGATCGACTTCCGGACGGTCGTCGCGGACACCGGGTCCCCCTGGATGATCTTGCCGAGCACCGCCTGCGCGGTGCTGCCCGGGTAGGGGGGCTCGCCGATCAGCATCTCGTACAGCACACAGGCCAGGGCGAAGGTGTCGCTCGCCGGACCCACGACCTGATCGCCGGTCGCCTGCTCCGGCGACATGTAGTACGGGGTTCCGACGCTCAGGCCGGTCTCCGTGAGGCGATTCCCTCCGGCGGCCCCCACCGCGAGCGCGATCCCGAAGTCCGCGACCAGCGGCTCGCCTCGGCTCAGGAGGATGTTGGCCGGCTTGATGTCCCGGTGGACGATCCCCTGCTCGTGGGCGGTCTGGAGCGCGTTCGCGATGGCCGTGGCGATGCCGATCGCCTCGCTCACGGGAAGCTGCCGCTCCCGGTCGAGCTTGTCGCGCAGGGTCTCCCCTTCGATGTAGGGCATCACGTAGAAGAGGAACGAGTCCGCTTCTCCGGAATCGAATAGCGGGAGGATGTGCGGGTGCTGGAGGTTCGCCGTCGTCTTGATCTCGGCCAGGAACCGGTCGGCGCCGACGACGGCCGCGAGCTCCGGCTTGAGCACCTTGAGGGCGACCCTGCGCTCGTGGCGGATGTCGTCGGCCAGGTACACCGTGGCCATGCCGCCCTCACCGACCTCGCGCTCGATCAGGTATCGGCCTTCGAGAGCCGCGTTCAGTCGACTGATGGGATCTGACACGAATGACCTTTGACGGAGGGTTTGGTCTCTCGATTCCTTGTGATCGTCGCCAGTCCACCTACGATCACTGACGCCTACCACCCGGATTCGACGGGATCACGCAAGATGTGGTACCACGGGGTTTTCGTACAGGCGTATCTGGGAACGCCCTTCGGTCGCCCGTCGCGAGAAGACCAGCTCGGCCCGTGCTAGTGGATGGCTCGTTGTGACCTGCCGCCCCTCCCCCAGCCGCCGTTCCAACCTTCCCGCCCCCTCGAGTATCCAACCCGTTGACGCTCGAAGTCGCGTTTGTATACTTCGCGTAGTCTACTTTTTATGCTTTGGAGTCTCATGGCGAAGATCGGCGAGTTCGAGCTGCTGGTGCTTCTGGCGATCCTCAGGCAAGAGGCGTCGCCCTACGCGAACCGTATCCGCGAGGACCTGGAGTCCAATGCCGGACGCAAGGTCACGCGGGGAGCGCTGTATCGAACGCTGGATCGGTTGAAGACCAAGGGAATGGTCGAGTGGGAGCTGAAGCCCAGCGAGACTCCGGAGCGAGGCGGGCATCCCATGCGGAAGCTGTCGGTCACCCGCGAGGGACTCGAAGCCGTGCGGGAGTCCCGTGAGGTCCTGTTCACGTTCTTCCAGGGCCTCGAGTCACGCCTGGGATGACGATGCCCGAGCCGCCCCGTCTGCCCTACGCGCTCCTTCGTCGAGCGCTCGCCGAGGATCCGTCCGGCGCGGCCATCCTCGGTGACTTGCACGAGGCATTCGCCGAGAAAGCCGCGACATTGGGTCCGCTGAGGGCGCGCGCCTGGTACACCGCCGAGGCGCTCACGCTGGCCTTCACGACCGCCGTTCGAGGATGGGTGCCCTTGCGGGGGGCCCGGGGACGACGGGAAGGGGACGAGAGAATGGATCGAGAATGGAGCGGACGCAGCCTTCTGCACGATGCCCGCTACGCGCTCAAGTCCGTGCGCAGGGATGTGGGGTTCTTCGTCTTCGCGACGCTGATCATCGGGATCGGGGTGGGGGCCAGCACTTCGGTGTTCAGCGTCATGAGCCCGCTCTTGCTGGCGCCGCTCCCTTTCGAGGATCCGGAGGAGCTGGTCTGGATCGCGAACGGGGACCCGGGCGACGAGAAGGTCAGCCTGTCCTGGGTGACGCACCGGGCCAACAAGCTCCGTGACCTCCGCGAGATGACGAGGTCGTTCGACGGTATGGCCGCCTTCAACGCCTTCTTCAACCAATCGACGTACAGCCTGATCGGAGACGGACCGGCCGAGCAGCTCATGGGCGCCGAGGTGTCGCAAGACTTCCTCGACGTGCTCGGCGTCCCGGTCGCGTTGGGACGGAACTTCAGCCTGGCAGAGGGGACGTGGGGCGGGCCGGAGGCAGTGATCCTGACGCACGGGTTCTGGATGCGGCGCTTTGCCGGCGACCCCAGGATCGTGGGGAGCACGGTCCGGATCGGAGATGCGCCACGTGAGATCGTCGGAGTGCTGCCGCCCACGTTCGACTTCTCCTCGGTCTTCTTCCCTTCCGTGCCCGTGGACTTCATCCGTCCGTTCCCGATCGGAGACGAAACCAACCGCTGGGGCAACACGATCTCCATCGTCGCGCGCCTGGCGCCGGGCGTGTCCGTGACCGCGGCACAGGCCGAGTACGACGAGGTGAACCGGGCGATGGAGGAGGCGGACCCGGAGCGCTGGGGTCTGGGCGGCTGGATCTCGCCGCTCCAGGCCTCGATCGCCGGACCCTTCCGATCGGCCCTTCTGTTGCTGGCCGGTGCCGCCGGCACCGTGATGCTGATCGTGTGCGTGAACCTGTCCAACATGCTGTTGGCGCGGAGCCCGAAGCGAACGCGTGAGATCGCCGTGCGTCGAACGATGGGCGCGACCCGGCTGCGCCTGGTGCGTCAGCTGATGATCGAGAGCGTGCTGCTCGCGGCGAGCGGGGCGGTGGTGGGGGTGGGGATCGCGGTCGCAGCCACACGACTGGTCGCGAGCTCGAGCGGCGTCACCATCCCCATGCTCAACGAGGTGAGCATCGACGGTGCGGCTCTCGGCTTCACCCTGATCCTCGCGCTGTTCGCTGGGTTGGTCGTGGGCATCATCCCGGCGCTCCAGGTCTCGGAGGGTGGCGAGGCCGCCGCCATGAAGACGGCGACGGGCGCGTCGCGCAGCGGGAAGGGCTCTGCCCGTCTGCGAGAGCTGTTGGTGGTATCGGAGGTCGCGCTGGCCTGCGTGCTACTGGTCTTCGGTGGGCTCTTCCTCAGGAGCTTTCAGCAGGTGCTCGACGTTCAACTCGGTTTCACCGCCGAGGGTGCGGTCGCGTGGCAGCTCAATCCAAGCACCGACTTCGAAAACCTCGCCGAGGTGACCGCGTTCTTCGAAGAGGCACGGTCCGCCGTGTTGGCCGTGCCCGGCGTGGAGGCGGTGGGGATGAACGATGCCCTTCCGCTCGGCCGGAACCGCACATGGGGGTTCCGGATCGTGGGCCGCGAACAGAGCGAAGCCGAGCAGGGCTTCAGCCTGTTCCCACACATGATCGATCCGGGATACCTCGAGGTCATGCGAATCCCGCTTCGCGCGGGCCGGAACTTCACGCCGGACGATGTGCAGGGCACGCAGCAGGTCGTTTTGATCAACGAAGGCGGCGCGAAGCAGCTCTTCCCGAACGGAGACGCCGTCGGTCAAGAGCTCGTCGCCGGTAGAGAGGAACCCTGGAGGATCGTCGGCGTGGTGGGAGACGTGAAGCACCGCTCCCTGGAGTCGGGCTCCGGCACGCAGATCTACTTCCCCACTGCCCAGATGTGGAGCTACAGCACCCTGGACTTCGTGGTTCGGTCGTCCCTGCCCGTGGCATCGATCGTCGGGCCCGTGTCCGCCGCGCTGAGCCGCATCGACCCCGGGATGCCCACGGACAACTTCTGGACGCTAGAGTCTACGGTCGATCAGGCCGTGTCGTCCCGACGCTTCACGCTGATGCTCCTGACCACGTTCGCGGGGACGGCGCTGCTGCTCGCCGCCCTGGGCATCTACGGCGTGCTGTCGTACTCCGTGGCCGAGCGCATTCCGGAGATCGGGATCCGCATGGCCCTGGGCGCGTCCGGCGCGGAGGTGCGGGGACGGGTCGTGGGTCGGACCCTGGTGCTCGCCGGTCTGGGCATCGCGATCGGGATGGCCGTGGCGATCGCCGGCTCCGGTCTGATCACGTCGATGCTCTTCGGGGTGACCCCCACGGACCCCATGACCTTCGCCGGCATGATCGCGGTGCTATTGGTCGTGTCCGCGGTGTCCGGATTGATTCCGGCGACGCGGGCGGCCAGGACCGACTTGCTGACGGTGCTCAGGGGGTAGGGGGGCGCGGCGAGGGGCGTCGGCAGTCGGTTGGGGGAGGTCGAGCCGTAAGCCGAACCAGCGAGTGAGGCTGCATCAGAAAGGGCGAGGGAGCGCCTGCGCTGGATCCGCGGACCAGCGGTCAGTTCTCCAGCGCCTTGAGCCGGCCTTCGAACTGTCCGTGTGTGCTGCGCCATTCGGCGCGGAACTCCGCTAATCCACTTTCGAGGTTGTCCGACCTGCGATTTGCGCCGGTCAATCCGTCCTCGACACCGGTCAGTCGGTCCTCTACGCCGGTCAGTCGGTCCTCTACGCCGGTCAGTCGGTCCTCGACGCCGGTCAGTCGGTCTTCGACACGGGTCAAGCGGTCCTCGACACGGGTCAAGCGGTCCTCGACGCGGGTCAAGCGGTCCTCCACCCGGTCGAATCTGGCCGAGTGCTCCTCGTAGACTCGGCCGATCATCTCGTAATTCCGGTTGATTGCCGCGGAATTCTGGAGAATCAGCGATTTCAGCTCGGCGAATTGGTCGTTCGTCACGCAAGCCGCTCCAAGGGTGGGACACCTCAGACACGGAAATCTAGGGCTTGGAGCGGGGCGCGGACATGATCGTTTGGGACTGAGTTCAGACGCACTTCGGGCGCCGAGGCGCGCCAGGTGCAGCTTGGGCCGCGCCATTCTGAGGGCTACCCGGCCCGAGCCGCTGTCTTCAGGTACTGCCATTGCGCGAAAGCGCCCCGCGGCACCTCCGCTCCTCCCCAGCGTACCACTGTCAACGGACCCCACGCCCCACTAGCTTGCGCCGCCATGTACGCCCGCATCCTCCGTCTCTACCAGGACGTCTTCGGTGCCGAGCCCACCGACGTTCTGGGCGTCGCCGCCGACGGCTCGGCTCGTTCCTACCACCGCCTCGTGGGATCCGACGGCCAGACCGTCGTCGGAGCCGTGGGTCCCGAGCCGGAAGAGAACCGGGCCTTCTGGTCCTATTCCCGCGCCTTTCGGGGCATCGGGCTCAACGTTCCTGAGCTCTTCGCCATCGACCAGGAAGCGGGCGTGTGGCTCATGGAGGACCTGGGCGACACCACGCTGTTCTCGGCCCTCGACGACGCCCGGAAAGCAGTTGGGGGGAGCTTTCCCGCCGAGATGCTCGGGCCGTACCGACGGGTCGTGGAGGTGCTGCCCCGCTTCCAGGTGGAGGGGCACCGGGTCGTGGACTACTCGGTGGCCTATCCCCGGGAGGCCTTCGACCGGCAGTCCATCCTGTGGGACCTGAACTACTTCAAGTACCACTTCCTCAAGCTGGCCCACGTGCCCTTCAGGGAGGCGCCGCTGGAGCGAGACTTCCAGGCGCTCATCGACTTCCTGCTGGAAGCCGATACGGACCACTTCCTGTACCGGGACTTCCAGTCGCGCAACATCATGCTGCGAAACGGAGAGCCGTGGTTCATCGACTACCAGGGGGGCCGCCGGGGCGCCCTTCAGTACGACTTGGCGTCGCTCGTCTACGACGCCAAGGCCGACCTTCCCGAGTCGGCCAGGGCCGAGCTGCTCCACCACTACCTCGACGCCCTGGGTGAGCTGGTTGACCTGGACCGCGACGCCTTCCTGGCGCGCTACCCGGGGTACGTCCTGGTGCGCATCCTCCAGGCCATGGGGGCCTACGGCTACCGGGGCTTCTTCGAACAGAAGACCCGATTCCTCCGGAGCGTCCCCTACGCCGCCAGGAACATCGCCGGCATCCTGGAGCGGGGCCTGCCCCTGGAGCTGCCCGAGGTCGAGGCGGTGTTTCGCCACATCGTGGACCGCTGGTCGGGCGCTGGCGACGAGGCGGAACGGGCCGACGGGCTCCACGTGAAGGTCAACAGCTTCAGCTATCGGCAGGGCTACCCCGACGACGACTCGGGCCACGGCGGCGGCTTCGTCTTCGACTGTCGGGCGGTTCCGAATCCCGGGCGGCAAGCCCGGTACGAGGCGATGACCGGACTCGATTCCGAAGTGGCCAGCTTCATCGAGGAGCTGCCCGAAGGGCAGCGGTTCTGGGAGGGGGTGCATGCCCTGACCGACGCTCAGGTGGAGGCCTACCGGGCCCGGGGATTCTGGAGCTTGAGCGTCGCGTTCGGCTGCACGGGAGGACAGCACCGGTCGGTGTACTTCGCCGAGCGCATCGCCGCCCACCTCCGGGAGCGCTTTCCCGACGTGACCGTCACGGTGGTCCACCGCGAGGCCTCGCGCTGGCCGGACCGGGCCGTCGAGACCGGCGCCCCGACGGCCTGACGACGCCGTCGCCGTGGACGCCATGATCCTGGCCGCCGGGTACGGCAAGCGCCTCCGGCCCCTGACCGACCACACGCCCAAGGCCCTGGTTCAGGTGGCCGGGGCCACGGTGCTGGAGCACATCGCCCAACGGCTGATCCGGGCCGGGGCGGATCGCATCATCGTCAACGCCCACCACCTGGCGGACCAAGTCGAACGCTTCGCCCGGGAGCGCTGGACACTGGGCGCCGAGCTGGTCCTGTCCCACGAGCCGGAGCGTCCCCTGGGCACCGGGGGCGGCCTCCTCCACGCGGCGCCCCTCTTCCGACGCGAGGCGCCGTTCCTCCTCCACGTGGGCGACGTCATCAGCGAGCTGGACCTGAGCGGTCTCTATGCCGCCCAGCAACGCAGTGGCGACCTGGCCACCCTGGCCGTGCACGACCGGGGCTCGTCCCGCTGCGTCTTGTTCGACGACGGGGGCCTCATGGGCCGGGACAACCAGACCGAGGGGTGGAGCCGGTCGGTGCGAGAGCCCGAGGGCCCCGTCCGCCGCTGGTCCTTCGCCGGGGTGCACGCGATCTCGCCCGCGATCTTCGATCGCCTCGTGGAAACGCCGCCCTTCGACATTCTGGACGCCTACCTGCGCATGGCCTCCGAAGGCGCCCGCATCTCGCCCTTCGAGGTCGGGGGCAGCCGGTGGCTGGAGATCGGCAATCCGGAGCGCCTGGCTGAGGCACGGGAGGTGTTGGCAGAAGAGGGGGGGTGAAACGCGACCCCTGGCCTCGGACTCTTCATGCGACGCTTCCTCTGCTTGAGCCAACGTGGCCTGAGGTTGGCGCAGCGCGGTCAAGCGTGGGGACGTCGCTGAGGCGGCCGACGTTCACCCGCACGGAAGACCCTTGCGGCACGGGCGGGTTCATGGCGAATTGGAAGGGTAGGGTGTTCCCTCGATCCCGTCCGTATCCCCCGATGCGCTTCTCCTTCCGCCTCCCCCACTCGGCCGAGGGCGGTACCCCTGGCGGCTCGGTGACGCTGGTGGCCTTGCTCGCGCTGGTCTTCGCTCTGGCGGGGCTGATCTTGCTGTGTGCGGAGTGGAGTGACGAAGAGGAAGAGTTCGAGTCCCAGTACTTTCTCGCGCTCATGACGGCGCCCCCGACGGTCGAGACCATACAGATCGTGCCCGACAGGATCCACGCGCTCCCGGGGACCCGGTTGACGCTTCACGTCCGCGGGTGGGGCACCGTAGGCGGGAAGCAGGTGGCGATCGACCTGGAGATTGCCGGCACACCCCTGACCTGGGGACCGACCTCGCTGGGGGTGTTCAGCGCGACGGCTGCAGACTCGACGGTGGTGACGGTGCCCACGAGCGACCCGGACTCCATCACGATCGTCGTGGAGGCCCCGACCGTCGGTGGCAATGCCGTCGCCGACACCGCCGTGATCTGGGTCTCTCCCCTCAGCCGGCTTCAGAACCGCTCGTCCGGAGACGTACTCGCAATGACGGCCGGCATCAACACGCCACCGTCGTTCATCGCGCTCGACGTCGGGCTGGTCGGGGCGCGCTCGCTGGCCCCCGGGAGAGGGTTTGGCGCCCTCCTCTGGAGTCTCCGTGGGACGCCCGCCTGCCGCGACGATCACGTCTTCGTCATGGTGGGACTTGCCTTTCCGCGGAGGAATCTCACGCCGTGCGAATTCACGGACGCGGTCACCCGGACCGTGGATCCGCCCGAGCTGATGGCGTTCTCGGTGCACCGGGGGGCCCTGCTCGAGCCGGCCGACCGTCTCACTGTCAAAAAGCCGCTGGACACGGTGGCGGAGCCTTGGTCGATGGCGGCATCGGATGCGCTGGCCCTCGACCTTCCCCCGGTCCCCGCCTCGGGGACATCGGTGAAGCGGCGCAACACCCCGGCGCTCGGGACGCGCAAGCTGCCACTCCGCTTGCGCTACAACCTGCCCAACCCCACGACCTACGTCTCCCAGGCACAGGCCCTCGTCGATGCCACCTCCGATATCTTTCTGCGCTCCCGGAGCGGAATCCTTCTCGATGTGAGCAACCACGACAAGTCGGGCCTCAAGTCCGATGGTTTGACCACCGCAGACGTGAACTTCAATGACGACGTGTGCGATCACTCTGTAATCCGCCAGCAATTCGGCATCGCCACCGGCGCCCCGGGCTTTCATATCGTGTTCGTCGCGGACGTCGGACCTAGTGGGCTTCCCGCGCGCTCCTGCCTTCCGACCGCGGGACATGCCCAGGTCGTCGTGATCGAATGGTCAGCGCGCGAGGCAGGCCTCCTGGCTCATGAGATGGGCCATGCATTGGGACTCAGGTCCCCCCCCATGGCGTACGAAGGCCACACGGACAACTACGTGACTTTCGACAACGCCGGCGTAATGACCGTTTCGGGACCGCTGGGCGGCGCGATCCGCTACCGTGACGATTTCTCCGTCGGCCAGGCATTCCGGATGAGCTTTCACGCGGACTCCTGGATGAACTGGTGGCTCCAGGCCGGCCCCTGGGCCCCGCCGACGCGAACCTGCCCCGCCCAGGACTCCTGGCCGATCAATCTCGGCGATTGCCCCCGGCTGCACTTGGGCCTCATCCGGGTGCCCCCGCCATGAAGCCCGCGCACGCAGCCCCGCCTGCATTGGCGTGGAGCGTAGGCAGGGCTGGCCTCCGAGCGCCACTTTGGCTGGTGGTGGTCGCCGCCCTCTCGACCTTCCCCAACGGATCGCTCTCAGCCCAGCAGGACGCCACCCTGACCGCGTCCCAGATGCGGTCCATCGAGCGGTGGCTGACCTGCATCGAATGCGATGCCCAGGAGCGGGCGAACGTGCAGGCCCTGGGCCCTTCCGCGATTCCGGCGCTGCTATCGGTCCTGGCGCTTTGGCCGGACGCCACCCTCGACCAGTACGCCCGCCGGTACGGGCGGCAATGGCGGCGGATGAGCCGGCCGGCGGTGGACTCGGTTCCGTGGGTATCGGAACAGGTGGGCAATCGTCTGGCCGGCGTCCGGATCCGCGCGGCCCTCTCTCTGGGCGACCTGGGTGCCACGGACGCGCTGGAGACCGCCCGAGATTCGGCCACGGTGTGGGGTCACCGGGACGACGTCGCGCGCACCGTCTCGAGCGTCTTGGACCGGGCCCAAGGCCTTCCGCCCACCGTGGGCTCAGTCCGGATCGATCCCGATCCGCTGGATCTGGAGATCGGCGCGAGCATCCAGGCTCGAGTGGCCCTGCGTGACGTCCACGACGTCGCGATCCCACTCGTGCCCGGCATCCAGTGGCAGACGATCGATCCACAAGTCGCCACAGCGGACGCGACCGGCAACGTCACGGCACAGACGGTAGGTCGGACCACCCTGGTCGCGACCGCCCCCGGAGGCGCGGCCGATTCCGCCACGATCCGCGTGCTCGGCGCGATGCCGACGCTGACCGCGGTCACGGATGCTTTCGCCGTGGACGCCCCGCTGGGTTCCATTTCCCTGACCGTGGTAGCGACGGACGCCAACGGCGGTGCGTTGCAGGGTGTCGAGATTTCCGCGCGGGCGACGCGGGGCGGCGGCTTCATCGACGTCCCAGCGGCCCAGACGGACGCCGGCGGCCGGGCGACGTTCAGCTGGCGATTGGGATCGAGACCGGGCTTGAACGCGGCCGGCGTCCTGGCTCCGGGGGGCAGTCGGGTCGAGTTCCGGGCCGTTGCAGAAGGAGCGGAGAGCCCGACCTCCGCAGCGACCGGCAGCCTGCGGTTGTCCTCCGGCGGCTTGATCCGGGGCACGGTCGCCCCCCGCGGGACGGCCGTGGCCGGAGTCCCGGTGACGCTCGTCGGCGGAGGACAGGCGCGGTCAGCCACCCTGGACGCCACCGGATCGTTCGTGTTCCAGGGGCTTCGTCCCGAGGTCTACGTTCTCACTACGGGCCAGCTCCCGGCCGCGTATTGGACCTTGGAGCCGGTGCGCCTCCCGCAAGAGATCGGACTCGAGGTCCTGGTAGCTGGCGACCCGTCGGTCGGTCCCGTCATCGAAGGATACGTGCTGACGCCACGGGCTCCGGTCGGCGGAACGCCGGTGGAGCTGACGGGCCCCGCGGCCGACTCGACGATGACGGATCGGCAGGGCCGGTTCCAGTTCGAAGCCTTGGCTCCCGGGACGTACGTGGTTCAGCTGACCGATCCCGCGCTCGCGATCGCGCCGTCCCAGAAGACGGTCACCGTGGTGCCGGAGCAGCGGCAGGTCGTCGTGTTTCGTCCTTGACCCTGACGGCCGCACTTCGGAAGCGCCCGGGAGCCCCGGGATGGTCCGGGACTCCCGAGCGATCCTGTCGCTCGATCAGAGGCCCGGCGCGTCGGGCGGGTCGCCGTTCTTCGGACCGGGGTCCTTGAGGACCCAGAGGAAGTTCTGCTCGTTGCCGCCATGAACGAACGTCCCCAGAGGCGACTGGCCCTGATGGGTCTTGAGGTAGTTCTCAATCTCGTTCAGCGAGCTCGCGACGTTGCTCTGCCAGTCTTTGAGCGCTCGGTGGTTCGGCTGGGGATTTCCCGTCCGGTCGGTGATCCACTCCCTCAGGATGCCACGAAGACCATTCGGGGGCGGGCCGCCACCGCTCGCCTTACTCGAGGCTTGGAACGCCACGATCAGGGCGATGATCGCGATTAGGAGCGCTACGTAGACCATGTCACCTCCTCGGAAAAGAGGGTGCTTGGAGGGGACTCAGGCGCCAGGGCCTCCCCTCAGGGATCGGAGTCTCCGCTCGAACCCGGCGGCCAGCGATTCACGCCCCAGGGCGCGCGCGGCGTCGATCCGGATCGAAAGGCTCTCCGGCAGGTACGGCAGGTAGACGACGGGTTGCGGGTGGTCGAACAGTGAGGCCGTAGCGAGAGCCTCCTCGAACCGCCTCTGGGCCAGCTCGATCCGGGCCCGGGCCAACAAGGGGAAGGCAAGAGGCGCGGCCAGCCCCCACACCAGCTCCTGGTAGGGAGCCACCGGCAGACGGGCCTCCAGGGTTTCCATCGCTCCAAGCGAATCCTTCATGGCCAGCCGTTCGTGAGCGAGGAGAACCTGCGCGAGTTCCTGGCTGCCCCCATCGTCGGCCTCGGCCTGGAGCGCGCTCCGGATGTTCCGCACCTGAGTGATCCGCCCCTCGGATCCCCTGGACGCGTGCCAGGTCCCCAGCACGAAGAGTGTGGCGGACTGTGCGCCATCGTAGGAGTCCCCGTAGATGCTCTTCACCAGGCCATCGAGGGCGTCGGCCTGGCTGGCGAACGGCGCACCCGCCAAGGCGTCGGTCACGTACAGGAGCCTGGCCCCGGCCGAGATCGCCGAGGCCGCCGAGTCGATGAGCGCCTCGAGCTCGGCGTACCGCCCCTCGGCAGCCATCACGCCATTGAGTCCCAGCACGGCTCCCCAGGCCCGGTTGCTCGGCGGATCGCCTGCCAGGACGGCGCGGAACCCGTCTTCGGCGCACCGCGGGTACGTCGCTCCAGTGGACAGCGTCTTGGCGGCCTCCAGGAGGCCGTCGGTACCCAAAGACGCCCGGGAAGCCCACAGCTCTGCGGAGCTGCCCTCTGCGGCGCACGTCGCGATGAGGTCGAGAATCGCGAGGTTCTGTGAGTCCGGATCGGCGGCCGCGTAGGCCTCGAGAAGGCCTGGGACCTCGTCGTGACGACCCTGGAGGACGGCTCCCTCCGCGAGGTGATACAGCGGCGGCGTGAAAGACGGGTCGGCGGCGGTCGAAGCGCGGAACGCTGACTCGGCCGAGTCCAGGCTCGCACCTTGCGGGAACAGGTGTCGGTGGACCTCGCCGTAGGTCATCCACGCTTCGGCCCAATCGGGTTCGTCGACCAGAACCGGGCGCAGCTCGGCGGCGGCCCCTTCGCCGTCACCCTCCAGGAAGTGCTGTTGGGCCCTGGCGAACCGGCGATACCGTTCCGGAAGCAGGTTCATGGCCGCGTTGGCCCGCATGACGAGCTCCTGTGCGTCCTCCAGGCGGTCCAGCCAGTGGGCGGCCCAGCCTCCCTTGACGGCGGCAATTGCAAGGAGCGAGTCGGTGGCCACTGCCTGTCCGTAGAGGTCGAGCGCCTCGCGGAACCGCGCCGAGCGATACTCCCGCTCTCCCTGGATGAAGAGGGCCACGGCAGCGGGGGAGCGCTCGGTGAGCGGACTCAGGTCCACTGTCCGTCCAGGATCCAGCCAGAGAGGGAGCAGGGCCACGAGGGCGTCGAGGCCCGCCCGGAGATGGGCTTCGGGCGAGCGGGGCTGGCCCCGGGTCTCGCTGGCGAGAAGCGAGTCGCCCCTAACGTCGTGAAGGCGGAGGCCGACGTGAACCGAGTCCCGCGTGGTCACCACCCGTCCGAGCAGATACAAGCCAGCGCCCTCCGCGAGAGCGACCTGGCGGGCCTGCTCCGCCCCCACCGTCGAGCCCTCCGGCTCGTCGTCCCCCGCGAGGTAAGCCCATCCGTCCAGGGCCCTTAGCGGGTCGGCGTGCTCCAGGCCCGCCTGGAGCATGAACGACACGTCCGCTCCCGACACGTCGGTGTCGGTGGCGAGCGGGTACACTACGACCTTATTCGGATCGAG
>JBDHHQ010000106.1:0-13761 GCA_039589315.1 Gemmatimonadota bacterium | reverse complement strand
GCCCGATCATCCCTGAGGCAGGCGCGGAAGCGCCGGGCAACACCGAGCTTCCAGAAGTCTTCCTGCCATTCCCCGACACGTTCTAGCGCGCTTGAACAAGGCCTTCCTCTCCTGTGGGAGGGGGAGGCCCTCGTCCCGTGTCGAGAGTCCCGAAGACGACAGGCCTGCACGCCTCGGTCGGGGGTGGTTGACTCCGACGCCTTCCATGGCGGCGGCACCCCCGGAGCCTCTCAGCCCTCCGCCGGCGCCCCCGAGATGATGTACATGCGGCCCGATCGGCTGCCCGTCACCGCGCTCCACGCCGATGTGACCAGCCAGTCGATGTGTCCGTCGCCATCGACGTCGCCCATTCCGGTGGTGTCGAATCCAAGGGTCTCTCCCGGTCTGATCAAGCGCCAGCGCCCGGCTCCCGCCCGGGTCGAAGAGCCGTAAGGAACGACTCCGCCGGTAGGCAAAGCACATTGCCCTTCTTCAGCCGGCGATCGCCTCGGTACACGAGCAGGCACTCGGCTTCGGGATAGTCTTCTCCGAAGGCCCGCAGCCCACGAAGGTCCGCTGGGCGTACCGTCCGGGAGTTCTTCACTTCTACGGCCCAGAACCCCTCTGGCCCATAGAGGACGAAGTCGACCTCGACACCCGACCGAGTCCGCCAGGTCTTCAGCTCGAATCGTGTCGGCGAGTATGCCACCCACGCGCGAAGGTGTTGCGCCACCAGCCCTTCCAAGGCGGCGCCCTCGATCTCCTCGGGTCGGTCCAGGGGACCCGACGGCCTCAACGAGCGGAAGACCCCGGCATCGAACAGATAGAGCTTGGGATGGGCAGCGGTCTGCCGCTTCGCGCGGCGCGTGAACACCTCCAGGCGGTACGCGAGCAGCAGGTCCTCGAGGACCTCCAGAAACCCCGCCACGGTCTTCCGCTTCGCCTCACTGTCTCTCGCCACGTTGCTCACGTTGAGCACTGCGGCGTGGGAGAAGGTGACCGCCTCCAGAAACCGCGCGAATTGGCCGAGATTCCGCACGACCCCTTCTGCCTTCACTTCCTGCTCCAGGTAGAGCACGGCGTATCCGTGGAGGACGTCCGCCGGATCGGGCGCGTCCACAACCAAAGGAACGAGGCCGTGACTGAGCGCCTGGGCCAACTCGAACCGCGACCACTCCGCGGCCATGAAGGGATGCAGGGTTCGGAGGACCGCGCGGCCTCCCAGAAGGTCAACACCTCCACGCCTGAGCTTCCGAGCACTCGAGCCAGTGAGCACGTACCGCTTCGGGGGACCGGACTCGATCAGTTCGTGGACGACGTTCAGAAGCTCCGGCGCCCGCTGCACCTCATCGATCACCACGTCGCGCTGCTCCGACGGTGTGCCGAGGACGAGCTCCCGCAGTCGTTCGGGACGAGCCCTCAACCGGCGGTACACCTCCGGGCGAAGCAGATCCACGTGCAGAGCCTCGCCTAGTCGCTCCCCGAGCCAGGTCGTTTTGCCCGTCCCTCGTGGCCCGAAGAGGAAGAAATGGCTCGCGGGCAATTCGAGGAATCGATGCGCTAATGCCATTATGGGACGCATAATGGCATTAGTCATGCCAAAACGTCAAGGGCGGCGAGATACGAGGGTGAATTGCCCTCCTTCGCTGTTGGCACCCACCACACGGGCCGAATCGACGCATCGCTCATGGCCTCTGCTGCCCGGGCCCATCGCCTCGGGTCATGATCTCGCGCAGGCGCTCGTGGGGGAGCGCGGGCACGCGGTATCCATTGATGCCCGTGAGCGTCTCCGCCGCGAGCATCGCGTTGAGGATCGCCTCTTCGGTTGCTTGCACAGAGGCCACGATGAGCGGGTTGATGCGATCGTTGGGTAGCATCTCGAGCCCCACGACGCGCCCGCGCTCCGCCGCGGCCTCGCGGTTCGCCGTGCTGAAGCCAACGAAGATATCGCCGGAGCCGTTGTACCCCATCCCACCGATGCGGGCTAGCCCCAGGGCGGTACGCTTGACCAGCCGTTCGATCTGTGTGGGGAGCAGCGGCGCGTCGGTGGCGAGCACGATGATGATGGAGCCCGCCCCGTCGGGGGTCGGTTCGGCCGCGCCGAGCGCGCTCGGACCTTCGCCCGTGGCGCCCGCGCAGAACGGCACGCCGCGCGAGCGAACCTCCGCGGGGATCGAGTGATCCGCGTAGCAGATCGCCGGTTCCGCGAGCAGCTCTCCGACGGGCATGCCCCGGATGCGCAGGTCCCTCCTGGCGCCCTGGTTGCACTGCACCAGTATGCCGACCGTGTATCCACCGGCGTCGGCCGGCAGGACCCGGGACGCGCTGCCAATCCCACCCTTGAATCGGTGGCAGATCATGCCCGTGCCGCCACCGACGGCCCCCTGCTGGACCGGGCCGGACCGAGCGCCGTCGAGAGCCTCGAAGACGTGCTCCGGCCGGACGTGGAAGCCGTTGATGTCGTTCAGGCTGCCGTCGTACGTCTCGGCGACCACCGGCAGCGCCCAAAGGAACGTCGGGTCGCGCCGCTTCATCCAGTCGACGACCGCGTCGCGGGCGACCCCCACGCTGTGCGTGTTGGTGATGAGGATCGGGCTTTCGAGGAGCCCGCCCTCGTCGATCCAGGTCGTCCCGGTCATCTCGCCGTTTCCGTTGAGGCTGAACCAGGCCGCGAACGCCGAATCTCCCGCCGCCCGCCCTCGTGGGAGGATCGCGGTTACGCCGGTGCGCACCGGCCCCTGCCCCACCACCAGGGGCCCGACTCCGCGGACGAGGGTCGTATGGCCGACCTCCACGCCGGTGACGTCGGTGATCGCATTGAATTGTCCAGGGGTTCCTTCGAGCCCGACGCCCAGCGCCCGGGCGTCGGGTGTGCCTTGCCCCGCTGCAGCGGAGGAGCTCAGGGCGAGGGCAAGCATCAAGATGGGTATTCGGGTCATCGAATATCTTCCTCCGTTCGCGACTGCATGGGCTCGCCGCCGACCTATGTCCGCTGTGAGAGGGTGGGCGTCGGTCGGCCTCGAAGTCCCTCTGGCACCAAGAGGCCGACCTTCACGCCCGCGCAGGACCCAGCTCTCGCGGTGCCTGAGGTGCGCCTAGAAGCTCAGCGTCGCCGCACCGTCCCGGATGAGCTCATGGATGGCACCGGACCCCGTGATGACGACTCCATCGAGCAGGTCTTCCTCGGAATAGCCCCTGACCTTGGCGCACGGGGGGCAGACCAACAAGCGGCCTCCCCGGGATAAAACGGTATTGATCATCTCGCCCACGGTCGGGTCAAGAGGATTCAAATGCACCTTGTCGGCAGCACCCTTCCTGGCGAAGTCGACGGCGGAGCTCGTTAGAAACACCGTGAGCTCGAGCCCGGTGTTGAGAGCTCCGTTGGCCACGCTCCACGCCACCGAGGCCCGCTCGTCGTCCATTCCTGCGGTGATCACGATGACCAGCTTTCTCGTCCCCTCGGACATGCTCACCTCCTTGAGTTGTTGTCCAGACGTTTCTGACCTGGAGCGTCGAGCGCCCCGAGCTCTGAGGGGCGGAGAGTATACACGCTTTCCGTCGGTGCCCAAAGACCCCCCGGAGCGTCCTGGGTCTCGTCGTGCACGAGGCTCTCCACCTCTTCCCGACAGACTCGAGCCTATCGGGCACTTACACCGCAGCTTGATGAAAGTCCGTTTTCGTTGGCTGGCGGGCCGCCGTGTCTCCGGACGGAGGATCGGTGGCCTTCGTGAGCGACATGGCGGGCCTCGGGCTCTTCACCGCCGATCTCGCCACCGAAACCCCGAAGCCTCTGCTGCTCACGGGAGAGCCGGACACCCCCTCATTCCTTCCCGACGGCTCCGGACTCGTGTTCTCGATGGATTCCACGAGCACACGCATCGTCCGGTCGCGGCTCGCTGACGGGCGGCGCGACACGCTGGCGACGCGGGGTCTCGCGCCACGGCCCCTGCAGGGCGGGGTGGCCTACCTACCCCACTCTTCCAGAGGAAACCGGATCGTCGTGCAGCGCGAGAGTCGAGTCGACACGCTCCACCTGCCTGTCGACTTCGTGGCGGACTTCGCCTTCTCGCCGGACGAACGGCACTTGGTCGTCGCGGTCCCGACGCCGGGAGAGCCGGAGGGCACCGAGGTCCGCGTCACGAACGACGACGCAGTCGAATCCGAGCTACGATGGACACCCGACGGACTCTCGCTCGTCTTCGCCGTTCGCTCCCCGAATCGTGGGATCTGGCTGCTGCCCCTCGACGGCGGGAAGGATCGCTGAGCTCGCGGAGCACTCGCGCCAGACTCCCGTCCCTGCTCCCGGCGGTCGCTTTCGGTATCGTGGCTCACGGCCCCCGCCGGCGGTTCAGGCTCGAGACGGCGGCCCACGGTTCGCTTGCCGCCTCGAGGCGAGGGATGGCGGCCTCACCTCAACCAAAGCAGAATCAGAGCCGCGCCGCGTCCCGCGGCCTGATGGCCCAGTCCGGCCGACTCGCGCTGTTATCGCCGATCGCCACGGGCGAGAGCACGAAGGAGAGCCGCCATGCTGTTCGTTTCCAAGGGGTTCCAGACCGAGTGCACCAAGCTGGATCTGTCACAGATCGGAGAGGGCACGGCACCCGGTACGGTGGGCGGAGTTATCGCGATCTCCTCCCCCGTGGGCATCCGGGGCAGGAACTTGCCCGACGATACGGTCACGATACAGGGCGCCCTGAACCGCGTCGCGATCGATCAAGGAGGTGCCAACCCCCGACTCGATGTCGACGGCAAGTGTGGTCCCAAAACCAACAAGGCCATCCAGGTCTTCCAGTTGAAGCACTTTGGCTGGCAAGGTGCCGATGGACTTGTCGAGCCGCTCAAGCAGACCATAGCCAAGTTGAACTTGGTCGCCGGGTCCACGTTCGCTGCCAAGGCGACGACCGCTTCTGCGCCCAGTAGCGTCGTGAAGCTCCCTGACCTGACTAACAGCTTTCGGGTAGTGCGGACGCTTCTCCGCGCAGTGGACTTCAAGCTGACCGCTGCCGCGAGTCACATTGAGAGGGGCCTGCCATTGACGCCGATCTCGGAGGCCGGCGTCACGCTCGTGAACAAGCATTTCGCGCTGGACAAGGTCGGGTTCAGTAGCGGCAAACAGCGACTGTTTCGCATCATTCGCGGTGTCTACAACCGCATGGATCAAGTCCTCCAGAGGCCCGGCGGACTGTGGGGACCGGCGACCTTCGAGCCGGATCAGCTGAAAGACAAGAACCTGGCCTACACGAATTATGGCGGATTCTTCAGGAATGGGCAGTTCAGATCCGACAGGGGCAAGATAGTCCGCCTCGACTCTATCTTCATAAGCGCGGCGTTCACCAAGTTGAACAACGATGACAGCCGAGCGCTCGTCCACATTCACGAGTTGGCACATTTCGTCGGAGCTCCGGAGCTGATCGACGACCATGCCTACAACTTTCAGGAAGATGGCGCGAGGATGAGGAGACTGCGCCCCTCTCTCAGGGTGCTGAATGCGGAGAGCTACATGAACTTCGCGTGGGAGGCGCGGCACCCGAGGAGACCTTTCCCTCCGGGAGTGTGACGCTCAGTCCTCTAGCGACTCCAGCAACGCCTCGAATCGCGGATGGCCGTGGAGCGATGCCAGGTCCGGGTCGTTCGCGATCCAGCTCCGCGAGGTGATGGCGGTCTCGAGCAGGTCCAGCGCCCGCTCAATGTCCCCGGCGCGAGCGTAGAAGCACGAAAGGTTGTAGCGGGTCGGCGGATCGTTCGGATCGATGGCCAGCGTATGTTCGGCCCATTCGCGAGCCCGATCCATTTGGCCGAGGGACACGAGCCCCGCAATCCCGAGGTAGTAGGCGCGCTGATTGTCCGGGTAGTCCTCAAGATGCCGCTCTGCGCGTTCCACCCCGGTGCGTGCCGCACGCAACTCGCCCTCACGGTCGCCGGTCTTCTCGTAGATACCCAGCGCCAGAAGGGGACTTTCGTAGTCTTCCGGGTCGAGCGTGGTCGCCCGCGCGAAGTGCTCGAGTGCCTTCTCCATCTGGCCCCGGTGATAAGCGCTTCGGGCCACGTAGTGATGGGCAATCGCCTGAACGGGGTCGAGCTCGATGGCCTTCAGGAAGTCTCGCTCCGCGTCGGCGTAGCGTTTGCTCGCCATATGCCCGAATCCCCGGGCCAGGTGGCTATCAGCTCGGTCCGGAGCGAGCCTCATGGCACGCTCGCCCGCCTCTTCCGCGATGGCCGGGCAGGGATCGTCGCAGCCTAGGAAGAGCGCCCGTGTCGCGGTGACCCTGGCGAGAGCGATCCACGCGCGCAGGAATTCCGGATCGGCCTCGACCGCCCGCTGAAACAGCTCCGTAGCCCGCGCGAGGCCGCGGGCGCTCAACGAGATCTCATACCCCTGGCCGCTCAGGAAGTACTCGTAGGCCTTGGCGCTACCGGTCGTGGGGTCCACGAGGGGCTGCGCACTCAGCTTCAGCTTGAGTGCGTCCAGCACCTGGGCGGCGATGTCGTCCTGGATGGCGAAGATGTCGTCGAGCTCGCGATCGTAGGTCTCGGACCACAGGTGCGAGTCCGTGGCAGCCTCGATCAGCTGCGCGGTGATCCGGACCCGGTTTCCGGACTTGCGGACGCTGCCCTCCAGGACGTGGTCCACACGGAGCTTCTCTGCCACCGACTGCAGGTCGACGTCCTGGCCCTTGAAGGCGAAGCACGACGTTCGGGAGGCGACCCGCAACTCGGGAATGCGCGTGAGCACGTTGAGGAGCTCTTCGGTGAGCCCGTCGCAGAAATGCTCCTGGTCCCGCTCCGCGCTCATGTCCGGGAAGGGAAGCACGGCGATGGAGCGCCCGGGGGTCGGCGGAGACGGCGGCTCCGGGCTCGACGCGTCCTCTTGGGCTTCGGCGTCGACCTCCGTCGTAGGCGCGCGGGCGTCCGCGCGCCGGATCCCGTCCGGGGTGATGTCGAACGCCCAGGCCAGGGCGATCGCCAGCGGGAATCCGAGGGTCAGCAGACCCAATACGAGCGTGACGGCCGACTCGGGCAAACCCATGGCCGGAAAGGCTACGTCGGCCACCTGGAGTGCGACCCAGGCCGCAACGAGGTAGGTGACGCCCACCTTCACGACGCCTCGGTCGCGCAGCTCCTTGAAGAGTGCTTTCACGGCGGGTCACGGACGGGTCAGGCTCCCGCAACGCGGGGTTGAGGACACTTGCACGGTAGACCGGGCGTGAGGCGCCGGACAAGGGTAAGCGTTCGGCCGGACGCCAGGGCGGGCCGGCCCCCGGGCGACGTCTCAGGTCCTCAACGAGTGTTGCAGGAACTTGAGCCAGCCTCGTTACACAGGCAGTAGGTCAGGCGGCCGCACAGTCGCCCTGGAGGTTGGCGGCGTGGTCCCGCCAGTCCCAGAAAGACGAGCATGGCCCGGTTCAGACGCACGATGTCCTCGGCGTCCAGCCGTCCCACTCGGTAGCCGACCTTGGGCTTCGGGACGGTCGTGAGCTTGTCGACCATCAGTCTGCTCGGCACACGCAGAGCATTTGACTCGGTCGGCTCGATGAGGACGCGGAAAAGGGGTGCCTCAGTGGGATCCGTGGTGAGAGCGCAGATCGTCACCGAAGCAGTGGCGTCGAAGCCGTCCTCCTGGACGATGGCTGCAGGGCGAGGCGTCCCCGCGTAGTCCTGTCCACCTGAGATCGTCCAAATCTCGCCGCGTCTCATGCATCTTCCAGATCCGACGCCGCGTCGATGAAGCGTTGATCGTCCTCGGCGTGCCCGCTCTTGGGGCCGTGCCAGCGAATGGCCGGTTGAGACTGACCCGCGTCGAACGTCGGACACCCCCTTAGTTCTGCCACACGGCCCAGCCTTGACCCCGGAGCCGCTCCGCGAGCTCGTACTCCCACTTCTGCGCGTCCTCGTAGGACAGGGGGTTCGACTTGGCGTACCACTCGGGCATCAGCCGAATCCCGTACTCCTTCACGTACCAGTTGCCCTTGTGGCCTCGCTTGTGGTTCTGGAAGCGCTCGTCGGGGGTGAGGCCCGTCATGCCCACGTACACGCAGGGCCGGCCCTCGACGTAGACCGGGTTGGCGTTCCGAAACTTCGGGTGCTTCAGGACCGCCGGGTCGAGGCGGACGACGTAGACGTTGTGGCTACAGGGCGCGCGCTTGTCGGACATGCCTCGGGCCACTATCAGGACTCCGTGCCGCTGGTCGGGAGTGGGCCTCTCGGCCACTCAGTCCAATATGGTCTGGCCGCCGGTTCGGAGTACGGGCACCCGATCGGGAGGCATGAACGGTGCGCGGGCACGCGCCGCGCCCTATCGTGATTCAGTCACCCAGTCTCCACCGAGGCACCGATGCCAGATCCTGATCCCGTCACCCGTCTGAACGCCGCCCTCGAGGGCCGGTACCGCATCGAGCGTGAGCTCGGCGCCGGAGGCATGGCCACGGTCTACCTGGCCGACGATCTCCGGCATGAGCGCAAGGTCGCGGTCAAAGTCCTGAAGCCCGAGCTCGCAGCGGTCGTCGGAGCCGAGCGCTTTCTCACGGAGATCAAAACGACGGCCAACCTCCAGCACCCCCACATCCTCCCGCTTTTCGACAGCGGCGAGGCGGACGGCTTCCTGTTCTACGTAATGCCTTACGTGGAGGGCGAGACGCTGCGGGATCGGATCGACCGGGAGAAGCAGCTCCCGGTGGACGAGGCGCTGGGCATCGCCACGGCCGTGGCCAACGCGCTGCACACCGCCCACGAGCAGGGCATCGTCCATCGCGACATCAAGCCCGCCAACATCCTGCTCAGCCGCGGCGAGCCGCTGGTCGCGGACTTCGGCATCGCGCTGGCCGTGGGCGCGGCGGGCGGCAGCCGCCTCACCGAGACAGGCCTCAGCGTGGGCACACCCTACTACATGAGCCCCGAGCAGGCCACGGGCGACCAGGTGGTGGGACCGGCCAGCGACATCTACGCGCTGGGCTGCGTGCTCTACGAGATGCTGGTGGGCGAGCCCCCCTACCTGGGCAACACGGCCCAAGCGGTCCTGGGCAAAATCATCCAGGGCCTGCCGGTCTCGGCGACCGCCGCCCGGAAGTCGATCCCGAGGAACGTGGACGCGGCGATCCGGAAAGCGCTCGAGAAACTGCCCGCCGACCGGTTTACGGACGCGCACGGCTTTGCCAAGGCGCTGGGCGACAGCGGGTTCCGGCACGGAGCTGAAGCCGAGGCGGCCACCGAGACGTCGAATCGCTGGAAGCGGATCGCGGTGGCCACCAGCGCCATCGCCGCTGTGGCGGTGCTGGCGGCGGCATGGGGCTTCCTGGCGGACTCCGCGCAGCCCGTGTCGGTCATGCGTCAGGAGATCGCCCCGGTCGCTGGCGGGATGCCCCGGGCCGTTGGCACCTACAGCGCCCTGGCCCCCGACGGCTCCAGCATGGTCTACGCGCTGGCCACCGAGGACGGGCAGAGCCGGAACCTGTGGCTGAAGCCCCGCGACGCAGCCGAGGCCACGTTCCTGCCGGGCACGGAGGGAGCCCAGAACATCACGTACTCGCCGGATAGCAGGTGGATCGCGTTCGCAGCGGGCTCGGAGCTCAAGAAGCGGCCGATCGGCGACGGCTCTACCGTGACGCTCGCGGAGGGTCTGACTCCGGCGCCCAACAGCATGATCGCACTGGCTTGGCTGGATGATGGGACCATTCTCTTCGAGCTCCCCGGGAATGTCCTGATGCGGATTCCCGAGGCGGGGGGACAGGCGGACACGGTTGTCGCGTACGGAGACCAGGGCATCATTCAGGTCAGCTACGCCGCGGCGCTTCCGGGATCGCGCGGAGCCCTGGTATCGCTCTGCCCCGAGGTATGCCAGCAGACGACGGTCGTCGGAGTCGTGGACTTCGAAGCGGACACGACCCGGATCCTGCTGGACGACGCCATCCGTGGCTGGTACACACCCATTGGCCAGCTGATGTACGTGCGGTCGGACGGGGCCGTGTTCGCGGCACCCTTCGACCTCGACGCCCTCGAGCTCACAGGGCCGGGCATCCCGCTGTTCGACGGGGTGGTCGTCAATCTCACATCGCCACAGCTCTCCGTGGCCTGGGACGGCACGATGCTTATCGGTACGGGAGTCGCGACCAGCACCGATCGTGAGCTGGTCTGGGTCGATCGAGGCGGCCAGGCCGAGCTGGTCGATCCGGACATGGGCCCTGCCCTGTATCAGACGCTGTCCCTGTCCCCGGACGACAATCGCGTCGCCGTTACGATCGTGGGAACCGACGTGAGCGGCGCGGCCGCGCCCGAGCTATGGGTCAAGGAGCTGCCCAATGGCCCCAGCACGCGGCTCACGACCCACAATTCGTTCACGCGCAGACCGCAGTGGTCGTTGGATGGACGGTCCGTCGCCTACGTCACGAACGAGGGGGGCACGTACACGGCACGGAGCGTTGCGGCCGACGGTAGCTCGGGCAGCGCCTTCGAGCTCCTCCTCGAACGGGAGCGGCAGGTCTACGAGGTGTTCTTCACACCGGACGGGGGCGGAATGCTTTTTCGGGAGGGCAATCCCGCGACCCAGGAGGGCGGCGATATCGGGTTGCTCGACCTGAGCACGGACAGCGTCACGCCGAACCTGCTCTCTTCGGAATTCGACGAGAGCAACGTGAGCCTCTCGCCCGACGGTCGATGGATGGCGTACATGTCGAATACCTCGGGCCAGGACGAGGTGTTCGTGCGGCCCTTCCCCGAGGCACGGTCCCAGGTCCAGGTGTCCACCAATGGTGGCATCAGTCCGGTCTGGGCGCACAACGGCCGCGAGCTGTTCTACATCGACGGCGACGATTGGATCTCGGTCGCCACGTTTGCCACCGATCCGTCCTTCAGCGTCGAGACCCGCGAGCGCCTGTTCGATGCGAGCGTATTCTACCATGAAGGCGTACTATGGCCAGCCTTCGACGTGGCGGTAGACGACCAGCGCTTTCTCATGATCCGATCCATTGGAGCCACGACGGCATCACAAACGAAGTACATCTACGTCCAGAACTACTTCGAGGAGCTGAAAGAGCGGGTGGGGGGATAGTGGGCGTGCCATGACTCCGATGACGTCTCGTGGCCTACGCGGCCTACGACCTCACCAACCTGGCTACAATGGCGGGCTTCCCCGCTCGGATGGTCCCGGTCGACATGATCTGGGGCGCCGTGCTGACCGCAGCCGTGGCGTCGGCCACCTTCGCGGTCGGCCGATGGATGGGCCTCGGATAGCGACGCCGGTCTCGGGCCGGACCCTGGCGGGCGCGGCTCGCGGTGGGCAGAGGAAGGGCGAGAAGCGCCCACCCGCGTGACAAGGCCATTGGGGACAGGTCCAATACCGTGGCGTCTTCGGACCGCTCTGGCCTATCTTGCCAGCCATGTCAGCCCGCCCCCCTTCGCTCATCGACCGCCTCAAGCAGGCCCGCATCGTCCAGGTACTGTTGGTATACCTGGGCGCCTCGTGGGTCGTGCTCCAGATCGCCGACGTGCTCCAAAACACAGCGGGGCTCCCGACTTGGGTGGGCGCCCTTGCGTTGCTGCTCCTCCTCATCGGGCTGATCATCATCCTGGCAACGGCATGGGTGCAGGCCCAGCCGTCCACCACGGCGGCGGAGGAGGCGGGGGAGATTCCCACCGACTGGGAGATCGCACCTGCCGACGTCATCCAAAGCCTGAGGTCCGGCCAGCTCCCCCATCTCACGTGGGGCCGGGCCATCCTGGGAGGCGTCGTGGCCCTGTCGCTGCTGTTCGGCGGCGCCGGCCTCTACGTGGGGCTCACGGGGCGACCCGGCATCCTGGGACCCCAGGAGGTGGGCGCCGACGAGGCGGCGGCCGGGATCGCCGTGGTGCCCTTTTCCGTCACCGGTGGCACCGAGCTGGAGCTGTGGCGCGAGGGCATGGTGGACCTGTTGGCCACCAACCTCGATGGCATGGGTGGCTACCGGACCATCGATTCGCGCACCGTCATGGCGCAGTGGAGGGACCGGGTGGAGGGGGACGACGTTCCGGACCTCCGCACATCTTTGGAAGTGGCCGCCCAGACCGGGGCCCGCTACGCCCTGGTGGGCGCCCTGGTGGGGAATCCGGCGGGGATCCGGCTCAGCGCGGACCTCTACGACCTGTCCAGCGGCGACAAGGTTGCACAGGTCTCGCAGGAAGGCCCTGCCGATGACGTGCTGGACCTCACGTCCGCCCTCTCCGTGGACCTGACCCGAGAGCTTCTTGGAGGGGGCACGGGACAGGGGATGGTGCAGGACGTGCGCCTGAACGCCCTCACCACCACCTCGCTGCCGTCGCTCCGGGCCTACCTCGAGGGAGAGTCTGCCTTCCGGAGCGCGGACTTCGCGGCGGCGGTGGCTTCGTACGAGCGGGCCGTCGAGCTGGACTCCCTGTTCGCCCTGGCGTGGCTCCGCCTCTCCAACTCCTACGGCTGGCTGGACAACATCGGGAGCGCGGCGGGGGCCCGCGCCGGCGAGCGTGCCCTGGCCCTGGTGGATCGCCTCCCCGCGCGGGACCGAATCCTGGTGCGGGCGTCGGAGGCCGTGCGAACCGGCGACCCCACGTACTTCGCCGACGTGCAGGAGGGCGTGCGACTGTACCCCGACGATCCCGATCTCTGGTTCGAGCTGGGCGAGTACATCTACCACGTGGGTCTCGAGACCGGCGTCGCCACGCTGCATCAGGCCGTGGAGGCGTTCGGACAGGCGGTGGAGCTCGATCCGGGCTTCGGTCCCTATCGGGTTCACGCCCTCGAGCTCACCATCGCCAACGGGGACCGGGCCGCCGCGGAAGCCGATCTGGAGCGGTACCGGAGCTCCACGGAGGACGTGCGCTACGTCACGGAGTTCGAGCTGGCCATTCCCCTCCTACTCGGGAGTGACCAGGAGGCTGCCGAGGCCATCGAGGCGTCGCGCGAGGTCGCCATCGGCGTGATCAACCGAATCCGGATCTCGTTCGCGAATCGCCAGGACCGGTACGATCGACTGCGTGACCTTCTGTGGGCCAATCGCGACCGGGCCGGCTCGGATCACCAGTGGATGTTCTACATGCTCGGTGCCGAGGGCGCCCTGGATCGGGCCGCGCGCCTCACGGACACGCTGGACCTTCCGATTTCAATCAAAAGCCTCGGAGCCGGTTGGATGCTGGGTGGGTGGTCCACCGCAGCGGAGACCGACCTCCGCCAGCTTGCGCGGCCCGGCGACTGCGAGCAGCCGGCCCTGAACACGTCCTGCCTGCTCTTCGTCGGGTGGGGTCTCGCCCGCAGCGGGGACCTCCGTGGTGCGCGCGAGACCCTGGGCAAGATCCGGAGTTGGGCGGCGGAGGCAGAAGGACCCACTGCCCAGGTCCGAACGGAGTACGGTGACGCCGTCGAGGGCACCATCGCTGCGGAGGAGGGGAGGGTAGCCGATGCGCGACGCCTCCTGGGCCCAGTGGCCTCCGGGCCCGGCGTCCAGGGAGACTTGGCGCGGGCCACGCTCGCCGAGGTGGAAACGGCGGAGGGCAACTCTACCGAGGCCATTCGCTACTATTCCGGAAACCTCTACACCTTCAACCGCTTCCACTCACAGCTCGGGTTGGCCCGCCTCCACGACGACCGCGGTGACGCGGATCAGGCCCGCACATACTACCGCAGCTTCCTGACCATCACCCGGGAGGGTAATCAGGACCTTCCGGAGATCATGGAAGCGCGGGAGGCGCTGGAGAGGCTAGGGGGCTGAGAGGGTCTCACGCTCAAAGGCCAGACAGCGCCCAGGCAGATACGTGTACTGTCATGATCTACACGTATACGTA
>JBDHHQ010000105.1:0-17987 GCA_039589315.1 Gemmatimonadota bacterium | reverse complement strand
ACAGCTCGGCTGGCGAGCGCCAGCGCGCCGTCCACCATGACGGTGCTCGTCGCCGGCTCGATCGTGACCGTATGGCCGCCACCTCCTCGGAGAGCCATCGCACCCACGGCGACCCCAGCGACAAGGGCGACAGCGCCGGCTCCGATCAGCCACCACTTCCGTCCGTCGTCCGGCGCGGAGCGACCGTGTGTGAGGTGCTCGGGCCGCGAGACCTCGGTAGCGGGCACGGTCGCGCCACGGCTCTGGGACCTCCGGTCGGCGCCCACGCCAGCGAGGATCCGCCGAAGTTCCCGGCTGAACGCGGAGGCGCTTTCCAGGCGATCGGCGGCCTTTCGCTGGAGGGAACGGTCCACCAGGGCCTGCAGGGAGGTGGGGTAGTCGTTCCCGGGGTTCGCTTCCTTGAGGGTCATGGGGCTCTCGGTCAATCGCTTGACCATGAGCTCCTGAGTCGAGTCCGCGATGTGGGGGAGGCTGCCCGTGAGGGCCCGGAATAGCAGCACACCCAGGGAATAGACGTCGCTGCGCCCGTCCAACGGATCCCCGGTGAGCTGCTCCGGGCTCATGAACTCGGGCGTGCCCACGACGTAGCCCAGTCGCGTAACCTCGTCACCCTCCCCCTCGACGCTTCCCTTCGCGATGTCGAAATCCACGACCTTGGCGAGGGGCGAGCCGTCGGGTCGCTGGGCCAGCATCACGTTGGCGGGTTTCAGGTCCCGGTGCACGATTCCGGCCGCGTGGGCGGCGGAGAGGGCGTCACCTACCTGGGAGAGGATGTCGCCGGCCTGCTCCAGGGGGAGCGTGCCCTCGCGCTTGAGAAGATCCGACAGGCTTTCGCCGTCCACGAACTCCATGGCCAGGAATGCCAGGCCGTCATGGGTCTCCCCGAAGTCATAGACGGTGCAGACGTTGGGATGACGGATCGACGAAGCGTTCCTCGCGCCTCGCGTGAACCGGGCTATCGACTCCGAATCCCGCTCGAGGGACGCCTGGAGCACCTTGATCGCGTCCTTTCGGCCGATCTTCAGATGCTCGCCGAGGTAGACGGCGCCCATGGCACCCTTGCCCAGGAGCTGCACGATCCGGTACCGGCCGGCGAGCACCGACCCCACCTCATACTGGCCGGGGCCTCCCGGACCGGGCTGTCCCGGATTGCCAACGCCTCCCTCGGGGTTGCTGTCCACCCGCCGATTCAGGGATGGGAGGACGTGCGCTGCGATGCCACTAGACCGTCGGCCGGGGTCGGCGGGCCGGTGCCGCTCACGGCCGCCTGGTCGGGCGACCCGAGAAGGGAGGCCTGTCGTTCCGGCTCAGGGCCGCATTCCGTTTCCTGCTGGGTCTCCTCCTCCCACTGCACCCGTCCCTGGAAGCGCGTGACCTTGACAATGTCCACGGGGAAGGCGTCGGCGGTCACTCGCCCGCAGCCCTTGAACGTCCGTACCTGGACGACGAGCACGTCCACGTCATCGCCTTGCTGGGTGCGCCGGCGCTGCACCCCGGCCGCGGCGACCTCGATGGCGTCTTCCGTCGTCATCCGGCCGGCGGCTGCGACCAGTATCATCTCGCGCCCGAAATCAACGGCCGGCACCGCGGGCATCTCGAGTTGCTCGGAGGTGGCCCTCGACCAGGCGTCGTCCAGGGCGGCCTGGTCCCGGATCACCAACCTGACCGAGTCCCGCATGCCGCTGACGGCGTCTCGATACAGGCGGTCCATCGTCGGGATCGGGGGCAATGCTTCGGGCCCGGGCGTATCGGGCCCGCCGCCGCACGCCGTGAGCGGTAGACACAACAGAGCACCGTAGATGAGCCAGGTCCGACCAGCTACCCGCTGGGTTTTCATGAGCGACACCTCGTTTGTGTATCTCACTCGCCGCTTCCGCGACGTAACTCACGACATCGTCTTGCTGCCACCGCGTTCGCCTTGCTACCGCGCCACCCGGGAGACGCACTGCAGGTTGGCGAGGTACCGGGCATCCAGCACGCGTGCAGGCGTCCGCAGCACCAACTGCGCGGCCAAGGTCTCCTGCCGGCCCTCGATGGGCCACCGGATGACGTAGCGGTCCTGTCCCCGGTCCTCCCATGGCTGGGCCAGGCCCAGGAGTTGGAACAGGGCCCAGGGTCCGTCGGGAACGGCCAGCGTCTCGGCTGACCCGTCCTGGTAGGCGATGGTCATCCCGGCGCCCCGGGCGCGTTCCTCCTCCCACGCGAAGACGCCGTTGGGCCGGTCCGTGGCCGTGAAGCGCTGCCGATTGCCGTCGATGTCGATCTCCACGCTTTCGATGGGGGCCGACACCTGGGGTCGCAAGGAGAAATCGATGCGGGCCTGTGATCCGTCGCCCGGATAGAACGAGCGTGAAATGGCGGCGGCTTGATCGAAGAAGCGAACGAAACCGGCCGTGGGCTGGGGGTTGGCGCCGGTTCTGGCCGCGTATCCGCTGCCGCGCCGCTCCAGCAGGCCTGCCCAGTTGCCGTCGAGGTAGCTCCAGAGGAGGCCCGAGCCAGGCTGGAGCATGGCCGACAGCGTCTCGAAGTCCGCGTCGTCGCCGGACGCCCGGAACGGATAAGCTGACGTAAGATCCCCGAACGACCGGCAAAAGCTGGCGCCGCCCGAGTTCAGATCCGCAGAGGGCACGACGCTGATGAGGCGTGACGCCGATCGCAGGGGGGCGCCCAGCAAGCGGAGGACGCTCACCCGCGCCGGCTCGGTGAGCGGGCTGGAGATGAGCTCCCGGTCGATGGTGAGCACCGCGGTTTCGGCTTGGCGCACCGCTCGTCCGGCTCCTCCCAGCGCGTTGTTCCTCGCCTGATCGTCGGGTGCCTGGGCGGCTTCATCCATCGCCTGCCACACACCGCTCAGCGCTTGCACATACTCCTGGTTCTCGGGCACGGCAGGGCGCTCGGACGAGCCCACCGGGGTGACCGCGAACACGGGCTGGAACGCGCTGTCAACGGCCTCGACGCCGACGGCCGCGTTGTCGGCCGCGAGGGCAATCAGCCTCAGGAGCGGCGACTGACCTCCGGTGAGCACCTGGAGCTTGCTCGCGGCGTCACCCAGGCCCTGGAAGCCGGCTACCTCGCCTTCACCGAGGTAGGTTTGCCATTGCTGCACGTAGTCCGTGACATACCGGTCACCGATCTCGTCCGCCAAGGCCTCGATGCGAGCGTCCGGCACCCGCCTGCCCAGCACCCAGTCCTCCGACCCCAGGACCTGGCCGAGCCGGTCCAGGCGGTCCATCATCTGGACCCAGCCCGCCGCGGTGTAGGCCCCGTCGACGACGTGGTTCGACCACGCGACGTCGGTCTTATACTCCGTGGGTCCGAGAGCCTCGGACACGTCGGCCGTGAGTCGTCGGTAGAAGGGCTCGGCGCGCAGGGCGTCGAGAAGGAAGTCCTGCGTCCGGCCGGCGAGCGCATCATCCGCTGCCAAGGCATACGGGTTTCCGTAGGGGAGCTCGTCGGCATAGAAGGTGAACTGGCTGGTTCCCAGGCTGTCGCGCTCGGGCTCGGGCAGGTGGCTGGCGGTCCAGTACCGCCTGAGCAGCGGAGCGAGGAAGTCCGCCGAGCTGCTGTCGGGGTACTGGGTCATGACCAGATACGCCTTGAGCGCATCATAGTTGGCCGTATAGTCCCGCATCGTGTCGGCCCGCGTGTCCCAGGCCTGGAGGGAGTCCAGCAGGTTGCCTCTGGCCGGCTCCCACAGCGCACGCCGGAAAGGACCCCCGAAGTAGCCCTCTCGGAGTCGCTCGTGGACCCGATGGCCTCGGTACAGGCCCAGGTGGATCCAGCGTCGGCCGTGGCGGGCGCTCTCACCCATGGCCACGGTCACATCCCGTAGCGTGTCGAGGCGATTCAGATCGTCGAGGACGGCCACGCCATCGGGGTCGGCCATGACGCCCTCGGTGGCTTGCATGGCGCGAGCGGCCCGCACGGCCCAGGAGTCGTTCCAGGCGTAAGCGATCCCGATCCAGGCCATCAGCGCCGCCAGCCCCGCCGTCGCCAATCCCAGCGCGAGTCGACGCGCCAGCTGCACCCTCGAGCCACCGCCGGTCACGCCCATGGCCACCTGGTCCTGCAGCAGGATGCCCTTGAACACCTGCTTCAGGAACAGCCACTGCGGGACCTTGCGCCCGGCTCCCTGGGCGCTGGGCTGCGGCTCGACGGCAGCACTGATCATGTGAGGTGTGAAGACCTGGGTCGCTCCCGGGTCCCCCGGACCGGCGTGATCGAGGAGCGCCGAGGCGGGAGCCGCACCACCCGTGCCGGGATCCGTGACGACTACCGCTCGGACGCCGGTGAAGTAGAAGCCTCTGAGGAATGGGCTGATGCTGAGCTGGCTGGGACGCGTCAACTCCAGCAGGAACTGCTCGGCCAGCTGCTGGATCTTCCCGAACTCACGCGGGAACTCGTACGCGCCCGTCTTGACGTCCTCGTCGGTCTCGCGGGGGAGCACGTTGAGCCTTCGCAGTGCCAGCGATTGGCTGATGCGGCGCATGAGGTCGGCAACGTGCTGCGCGCGCCGCTCTCCGAAAGCGGCGTCCTGTGTGGTGCTCTCCACGTCCAGGGTCGCGCCCCAGACCTCCTCGGCCTCGTATCCCGTGAGATTGCGGACGAAGTCGTCGAAGTAGGGCAGGCGGTCGGTCTTCGTGAACAGCACGTAGACGGGGAGCCGGATCCCCATCTCCTGAGACACCGTCGTGAGACGCTCCCTGAGCGAGTTGGCCAGCGCGGGCACCGACTCGGAGCTGCCCGGCTTGAGGAACTCCTCACAGCTCACGCAGACGAGCGCGAGGCGCGGCGCTTGCCGACCCCGTCCCAACGCCGCGGCGAAGCTCCCGGGCCGGATTCTCCGCACCAGACGGTTCCACCTGGCCTCGTCGGTCACGACCTTGCCGCCCGCCTCCAGGAAGACCATGTCCGAAGCGAACCAGACGTTGATGTCCCGGGTGGGCACTACCACGTCGCCCTTGTAGACCTCACCGGCCAACAGCTCGGGCTCCAGGCCCGAACGGGTGACCGCGGTCGTCTTGCAGCCACCCGACGGGCCCAGGACGAGGGCCAGGGGCAGCTTGCCCAGCTTGGACGTCTCGGAGAGGCTCGACGTCGCGAGGCGCTTCTCCGCTCTGGCGGTGAGGGTGTCGATCTCGTCCGGAGGGCCCGCGGCGACCTGCTTCCGCTTCATCCGGGCGTAGAGGGCCCAGAAGACGACCAGAGAGACGGAGAGTCCCGCGAAGATCAGGATCGCCTGGACGATACGGAGACCTGCTCCCTCCAGTCCAAGCATACCGCCCGATGCCTGGGCGCCTGCGGCAAAAGGCAGGAACGTCCCGCCACCACCTATCCAGGGGATCATCCGCTGCATCATTGTGCCGCCCCCATGGCCGAGGGTCCGACCGCGGCTCCGTCCGTGTGCGTCAGCAGTGAGACCTGGACCGACTCGGCTGCCGCCTCGATATCGCGCACCTTCCCGTTGAGGGAGAGCGAGCAGCCGACCCAAAGCAGCACGGTGAGGCCCAGAGCTACCCCGGCCACGATCCGCATCGGCTTCACCCAGGGATCACGTGTGACCCGGACTTGCTCGCCTTCGGGCAGAGCCCAGGATGCCGAGATGGGCTCGGCCCCACCGCGGATGCGCATGATCTTGTCGGAAACCGTCGCTACCAGGGCCCGGAGCTCTCCGCCGTCACCCGCCGCGAACCTGCCCGCGAACCCCAGCAACATGCACAGCTGGTAGACCTCGAGTAGATCGGCGAGGTCCTCGGAGTCCTGCCTGGCGAGCAGGTCTCTCAGGTTGTCGAAGAAAGCCTCCCCGGCCAGCATGTCCCCGAAGATCTCTTCTTGGAGCGGACGCCGGTGCCATTCCGCGAACACGGGATTCCGCGAGCTCAGCACCGACTCGTCCAAGAACGCGATGAAGGCGTAGACCGCGAGCTTCACGTACTGCGGGTCGTATCCCGCCCCCCGAGCCTTCCGGTCGGCGGCGCCGAGGAGCTGCTTGATGTGGTTGCGGAACGAGGTGGCGTCCGAGGCGATCTGTCGGTCGGCCCGCAGGCGCACCGTGACCGTAAACGCCTCCTGAAGGCTCAGGGCCAGGGCACCCCGCCGGGGAGACGGCTCAGACGCTCGGGTTTGGTCCATGGTCAGCCAATGAAGGACGGATGTGAAGCGAACATGGTATCGCGAAGCGCCGGTGTCGGGTCATCACGTAAGACACGGACAGTCAGGAGCCCAGGACGATGGCCAGCTCGAGCGCCGCGTCGGGGATGCCGTCCGGAACATAGACGCCAAGGGTACGGCGTTTGGCGATGACCTCCCAGGCCGGACCCGACCGCTCGATGCGGAAGTAGTGGGCTCCCAGCCGCGGCGCGATGGCCGAGGGGGGAACGGCGACCGGCTCCAGCGGGGGCCCCGGGAGCGCCCTGCGCACGAGCTTGACGATGTCCTCCGCAGAGCAGAGCTTCGCGAGCCTGGGCACGCCGGACACCACGTCGGCGCCACTCGCGCTGGAGCGGACGGAGAGAAACCACTCGGCTTCTCCGAAGCAGCGCTGATCCCCGATCGTCGCCGTATGGAAGGTGGCTGCGCTCAGACCCTGGGCATTCTTGGCGTCCAGCGTGAGGGGATCGGCTGCCTCGAGCGGGATGACGACGCTGTTCGAGGGCAGAACCAGATCCAGATGACTGCGGATGTGCCGGTCCAGGACTCCGAAGCACTCGTCGAGCCGGTCGTGGTCGTACAGCGGCAGCGTCCGTGGGTGTGAGTTCAGGCCGAACGTGCATAGCGCGCCGCCGAGCCGGGAAAGCTCCCTGAAAAGCTGCTCAGGGTGCAGAGTCCGGGATTGCTGGTGGTGGCGAAGTGGTGTGAGGGAGGAGTGGATCGTGTGGGTGAGCCAGAAGCTGGCCACCTCCCTCGCCGCGAAATCCGAGAACCCGCCTCGTCTTGCCTGGCGCTCCTGGGCCATCGACTCGGCCCGCTGGTCGAGGATCTCCACCAACCGAGCCAGGAGATCCATCAGGCGCGGGCTCGCACCGATCTGAAGGCTGGGCGGAATGTAGTCCGGATCGTACTCGAAATTCCCCGCTCCGTCCCGCCGCACCCGGGCCACCGGCATCGTGACCAGGTCGTCCGTCGGGTCACCGTCAAGGAGGAGCCGGAAGTTCTTCTCCGCCAGGTCGATGGTCTTCGCGTCCCGCCCGGTCGTTTCGTCGGCGACGCTGCGGGTGGCCTTCCTGTAGCGTACGGGGTCACCGGCGGCTCCGTCGTCGATCTGGCAGTTGGGACGGCCGAGGCGATAGGCCGGAATCCCCAGGAGAACCAGGTGGCTATCGCTGGTCGGGGAGAAGCGGTCCTTCAGCTCCAGCGGCGGAGGTAGCGGCTCGTCCGGGAACTGGAACGGGAGTCCGTCCGGCATCACTCCACGGGCATGACGAAGAGCCACTGCGCCGTTCCGTACGGCATCGTTGTCCACCTCGAGGGCTACGAGGCCGTAGGACTTGAAGAACACGCTCGTGACGGCGAGCGTCGCCGACTCCTCGACGTATCGACTCTGGGCCTGGAAGTGGTGCTGAGCGAGATGCATCCCCTCGCGCCACACCACTCGCGACAGTGACAGCATGGGTTCGAGCTATCCTCCAGCGTCGACGAAGGGAATGAGCGGCCGTGCCCCCGCTGCGCGCGCACCGGTGGGCGGGGCAACCGGTCACTCGATTGCCCCCCCCTGGGGTCGCCAGTACTATGATGGCGGGTGAAATGCGGCTGAACAAGCATGGGCGGGGCTCGCCGGACCACCCCCGCTTCTGGACCCCGGAAAGGGCTGGCCTCGGCCCAACCGTCGTGGTCCGCCGCGCCCCGCACTCGCGCCGCCGCGCAGGAGGTTGCGTGATGCGGCCCGCGAACCGCTCCTTTCTCGAACGATGACCGGCGACGAATTCCGATCTCGGTACCAGCTTCTCAAGCGGGTCACGGAAGCCGGCGTGGGCACGTTCCACGCGGTCGGCCCGGGCGGCGCGGTGGTGATGGTCCATGTCTTCACCGGGCCCGAGCAGGCCAAACGAGCGGAGGAAGCGACCCAGCGTCTCCTGCCCGTGGATCGCACGCGCATCCTGGAAACGCTGGACGTGGAGGGCTCGCCGGTCCTGGTCACGAAGTTCCTGCTCGACTTCGTGTCGCTGGAGAGCTGGTTCGACGAGAGGCTCGCGGCGGCCGAAGCCGAGGGCTACACGCCGGAAGTGGCCCCGGAGGATGAGGGGGTGCGCCCACCCCCCGCTGCAACCGAGGAGCCGGCGGCCCCCGCGGAGCCGGCCGAGGCCCTCCCGAGCGCCGAGCGGGCTCCCGCTGGCGTCGACGCGCCGGCGGGCGAGCGGGTGACCGAGCCTCTGGTGGAGGAGCGGCGCCCGGACACCGCGGCAGCGAGCGTGCCGTCGGCTCCGGCCTCGGCGACAGAGGAGCTCCCCTCGGAGCCGAGCGTGGTGGTTCCTGACGCTGAGCCGGTTTCCGCCGACGCCGACGCGCTCGCGGAGTCCGTGGGGGTCACCGCGGTACCGGCGGTGCCCCCCGTGGCTGATCCCGAGCTTCCTCCCGGCTCGGCGCCTTCCGGCGCCGACCCAGCCGACGGGGCGGCAACGCTCGATTCGATCCTGCCGACGCTGTCGCAGGAGGCGGCCGCGGCGATGCCGCATTCGGACGATGCCGACGCCACGGTGGGTGGGGACCTCCCGACGCTGGGCGATGATGCGCCGCCGCCGGTTGCCCCGGCGGACGCGTCGCCGGGCGGGCAGGACGGGCCCGCAGCCGAAGGTGGGCTCACCGCGGCGTTCGCCGCCTTCGAGGAGGCCGAAGAGCCGGCCGGGACCGAGGATCCGCCGGGGACCGCGGAGCTGGTCGACGTCGGGGAGCCGGCCGCCGCCCCGGAGCCTGCCGAAGTCGAGGAGCCGGCGGACGCGGCGTCGGCCGAGTCGCCGGACCCGGCGGAAGCGGCGGCGAGGGCGGAGCCGACCGATGTGCCGACCCAGGCGCCCACCGTCGAGGCGGCCATTCCCGTGGTGCCCGAGGAGGCACCGACGGAGCCGGAGCCCACACTGGGAGTGCCCGGTGGCCTCACGGCCGCATTCGAGGCGCTGACGGACACCGAGGATTCGACACAGCCACAGACGGCACCTGAAGAGGAGGCTGAGGGTCGGGAGACGGTGCCGCCGCCGCCCGTCGCTGAGGATCGCGAGACGGTGCAGGAGCAGCCCGTCGCTGGTGAGCCCAGCGGGCCACCGCCGCAGGAGCCCGAGAAGGGGGAGTTCACTCAGCTTTTCGAGGCCTTCCGCGAGCCCCCCGAGTCGGAGCCGTCATTCGAAGCTTCCGCTCCGGAGAGCACCGAGCCCAGCCCACCGCCGCATTCGGAGCGTCCTCAGCCACCACCCGCTCCTGCCGAGCCCGTGCTCGGGTCGTTCCAGATCGACGACGAAGCGGGCGCCCACCCCCCTTCGGCCACGGAGGAACCAGCCCTGCCCCCGGGACCCTGGCAGGAGCTGGCCGGGCCGCAGTCCGGCGACGCTGAGCCGCCAGCATCGCAGAAGGCCGGGCCGGAGCCACCAGCGCCGCCGGCAGGAACGCCGGAGCCACCCCTCCCAGGCCCGCGTGTGGTGCTGCCGTGGGAGGAGGAGCTCCCCCTCGACGAGACCCCGGCCGCATCGGCGGCGAGCGAACCCTCGGTCGACGTGCCGCCCCCGCCCCCGTCCGCGCCTCCACCCCCGCCCCCGGCTCTGCCGTCCACCGCTCCTCCGTCTCGACCACCGCCGACCGAGCCGCCACCCCGAGCCCCGGGCCCGCCGCCTCCGACCGAGCCTGGGCCCCTGACGCGGCAGTTCGAGCTGGGTCGCGGGCCCGATCCGGCCGGCGGCGCCGCCCCCCGGCCGCCTGACCGCGGCCTGTTCGCGGATGCGCCGGAGAAGGGCGGTGGTCCGGGGGCTGGATCGGGTTTGCCGGACATTTCGTCCGACTACCTGGAGCGTTTGCGCTCGAGAGACGAGCCGGGCTCCACTGGTCGCGTCGGGGGTCAGGCTCCGCCACCACCGCCGCCGCCTCCGGCCACCGGCGGAGGCCCGGCAGCCGGAAGCCCGCCGGCGTCAGGGCGGCGAGGGGGGCCGAGCGAGTACTCGCAGATCATCAAGGCGATTCCGCTCACGGACGCGCCGCCAGGGTCGCTGTCGGCGCCACCGGCCGATACACCGTCAGGAGCGCTGTCGCAGGGGCCCTCGCGACGGCTCGTGATCGGGGTGGTCGTGGCTGCGGTGCTGATCTCCCTGATGACGGTGGTGGCGCTGGTGGTGTGGCGCTTTGCGGGCCCGTCCATCCGTCGCCTCATGGACGAGCCGCCGGCACAGGACTCGGCCGCCACCCCCGACGAGGCGACCGGGACCTGACCACAGGGTCACCCGTCTCGCGGCGCGGCGCTCCAGTAGCGGATTCCCTCTACCTTCTCGGGGGAAACTGCGCGTCGGAGTCGGGTGGGGACCCGTCCCTGGAGATCCTACGCCCGGTCAGTCGTCCTCGGGCAGCAGGATGACCAGCTCCATCTCGGCGTCGGGGAGGTCGGACGGGACGTACACGGCCAGCTTGCGGGCGGTGCGCACCGCGTCCCAGTCGTCGCCGGACCGCTCGACCCTGAAGTACTCGTAATCGAGCTTCACCGGGACCGCCCGGGGTGGAGTCGGGGAGTGCGCGAGCTTCACGCCGGGCAAGGCCCGGCTGATCAGCCGCTCCACCCGGTCGGGAGAGCTGATCTTGAGCTGCTGGGCGCCGGAGATGACCTTGTCCTTGCTCACCCCTGCCCGGATGGCCAGCAGGATCTGGGGCGCCGCCAGGTACCGGTCGTCGTCGATGGCCGTCGCCTGCACCGAAGGACGCACTTCCTTGAGCGGCAGGGCCACGTGGTGGGCCGGGATCACGGTTTCGAGTAGCTCCCGCACCTGCTGATCCAGTTGGGTCAGACACGTCGAGAGATTGGCGTGGTCGTAAACCGGCAGATCCCGGACCTCGACGGTCTGCGAGAAGGTGGTGAGCGACCCTGCCAGAGCCAGCATGGCCTCGAATAGCGCGCCGGGATGCCCCCGCCGGCTCTCGTAGAGGTGGCGGAGCTCGGGGAGGTGCGTGTTGACGGTATAGAGCAGCCAGAAGTTGGCCACGTCGGAGACACCGAAATCGGCGAGCGACTGGTCCCGCTGCCGGCGGGTGCCCGAAAGCAGGCTGCTTCGCGTGGATAGGATCTCCACCAGACGTCGCGCGATCGACAGGACGAACTCACTCGCGGAGATGTCCAGCAGTGGAGGCACGAACGTCTCGTCGAGGTGGAACTCACCCGTGGCCGTTCGCTCGACGCGTGCCACGGTCATGGTGGAAAACCCCTCGAGCGACTCGCCTTCCGTCAGCAGGTGGAAGTTCTTCCGCGCCACCTGGATCGGCTTCTCCTCCCGGCCGGTATTCTCATCCCGCCGCAGGAGGACCTCGGCCAGATACCGGGTGGTCCGGTCCTGGTCCGCAAGGGAGACATTGTAGCCCCCGACCCGGTGCTCGGGGATGGCCAACAGCACGTCCATGGCGTCCTCATCCTCGAGCCAGTGGTCCTCCAGCGGCTTGGGGGCGGGCGGAGAATCCGATTCGGGGATCTCGAAGATCAGGCCGTCCTGCATGATTCCCGAGGCGCTCGCGATGGCCAGAACGCCCCCTGCCAGGGCCTCCCGGTCGAGCTCGAGCCGGCTGAAGCCCCAGGGGCAGAAGGACAAGGAGGACAGCTGGAAACCCAGCAGGTCCTCGATGAACCGGTCCTGCGTTTGAAGATGCTGAGGGGTAAGCAGGACGCCCTTGGCCCACAGCACGCTCTGCATCTGCCTCATAGAATCCGGGCCTCCGCTCGATTCGACGGGTGTCGACGCCGGTCGCGGCATGGCGCCGCGCTACGCGCTTCCTGATCGGGAGCACCACCATGCGCCCCCGGGTGGGCCGGCGCAAGCGAGGAGACGGGAGCAGCCAATTCTCCTTGACAAACGCCAGACACTGCCGATAAGGTGGCAGCGTCGTGCCCGAGGCGCAGGCGCGGCCCTACAAACAGCCGTTGCTCCGACCGTCGTGTTGATGCTCGGCCCGTTTTCCGAGCCCTTCCGCCCACGGCCCGATTGCTGAAACGGAGTCCTCTCCCTGGGCTTCGGCTCATCGTCTCCACCGAGGGAGTCTCAGATGGCAGAGAGCGTTCACAAGAAACTCAGCCGTGTCCGCCCCCCGCGCGTGAACATCAGCTACGAGGTCCACACGGGCGACGCCATCGAGATGAAGGAGTTGCCGTTCGTGATGGGCATTCTCGGTGACTTCACCGGACAGCCGAAGGAGCCGCTGGACCGGCTGAAAGATCGGAAGTTCACCGAGGTGAACCCGGACAACTTCGACGACGTCCTCGAGAGCATGAATCCGCACCTGCAGTTCACGGTCGAGAACAAGCTCTCGGACGACCCGGAGGCCGGAAAGATCGGCGTCGACCTCTCGTTCGAGAGCCTCGACGACTTCGACCCCGACCGTGTGGCCCAGCAGGTGCCGGCCCTGAAGAAGCTCCTCGAGCTCCGACAAGAGTTGGCGGACCTCCGTGGAAAGCTGCAGGGCAACGAGGCGTTGGACGAGATCATCCAGAGCACGTTGGGCGACGAGGAGAAGCGGGACAAGCTGAAGGAAGAGCTGGCGTCCGAGGCGCCATCCGAGGACGACGAGTCCTGAGTTGGCGGCATTGAAGGTCGTCAGCCGTTTTAGAAGAGAATCCCAGACGAGCGGTTCAAAGGGAGGGTTCGATGGCGAATCCCGAGGCTGAGAAGGCAGCAGCAGCAGCAGCAGAGGCTCAAGAAGAGGTCAGCCTACTCGACCAGATCGTCGAGTCGGGTCGTTTCGGCAAGGCGGCACCTGCCGTCGAGCGCGGCCGGGACATGATCAAGCGGTTCGTGGGCGAGGTCCTCGAGGGCACGATCACGGTCTCCCCCGATACGGAGTCGATGATCAACGCCCGTATCGCGCAGATCGATCAGCTCATGTCCGCCCAGCTGAACGAAGTCATGCACCACCCCGACTTCCAGAAGCTGGAAGGCACCTGGCGTGGGCTTCGGTACCTGCTGGATCAGACAGAGACCAGCGTCATGCTCAAGCTGAAGATCTTGAACGTGTCCAAGAAGGACCTGCTCAAGGACCTCCAGAAGGCGCCGGAGTTCGATCAGAGCGCGCTGTTCAAAAAGGTCTACGAGGAAGAGTACGGCGTCTTCGGCGGCGCCCCTTTCGGGGCTCTGCTGGGAGACTACGAGTTCTCCAAGGGCGGGCAGGACATCGAGCTGCTGGAGAAGGTGTCGCAGGTCGCTGCCGCGGCCCACGCCCCGTTCATCACGGGTGCCTCGAACGAGATGTTCAACCTCGAGAGCTACACGAAGCTCGACCAGCCCCGGGACATGGCGAAGATCTTCGACACGACCGAGTACGCCAAATGGAAGGCGTTCCGGGAGACCGAGGACGCCCGCTACGTGGCCCTCACGCTACCGCGGATGCTGCTCAGGGATCCCTACGGGCTGGAATCGGTGCCCGTCGAGGCGTTCAACTTCGAGGAAGGCGTCGACGGCACCGAGCACGACCGGTACCTGTGGGGCAACGCGGCCTGGTCGTTGGGCGCCCGGGTCACGGAGGCCTTCGCCAAGTACGGGTGGTGCGCGATGATCCGGGGTGTGGAAAGCGGCGGGCTGGTGGAAGGGCTGACATCGCCATGAAGTGCCCCACCGAGTGCCAGATCACGGATCGGCGCGAGAAGGAGTTGGCGGACCTCGGCTTCGCGCCTCTCGTACACCAGAAGGGCACGCCCAACGCGGCGTTCTTCAGCGTCCAATCGGCGCAGAAGGCCAAGGAGTACTACTCGGACGACGCGACCGCCAACGCCAGGATCTCGGCGCAGCTCCCGTACATCTTCGCCACGTCGCGGTTCGCCCACTACCTGAAGTCGATGATGCGGGACAAGATCGGCAGCTACATGTCTCGCAGCCAAGCGGAGCAGTTCCTGAACAACTGGATCTCCAACTACGTCGTGGGCAATGACGATGCCTCGGCCCAGGTCAAGGCGAAGCGTCCGTTGCGCGAAGCGCGCATCGACGTGATGGAGATCCCGGGCAAACCCGGCGCGTACCGGGCGATCGCGTTCATGAGGCCCCACTTCCAGCTCGACGAGCTGAGCGTGTCCATGCGCCTCGTGGCCGATCTTCCCGCTCCGGCCTCGGCGTAAAACAGGTCATCTTGGAGAGGCGCCGGAGGGCGCTTCTTCGTATCTGAAACACTCTCTCGGGAGACATGGCCATGGCGTACGATGCGTTCTTTGAAATCGAAGGCGTCGAAGGGGAGTCCACCCGTAAGGGCTTCGAGGGGAAGATCGAGCTGATGAGCTTCAACATGAACGTGAGCAACCCCACCACCATCGGGTCCGGAGGGGGAGGCGGCGCCGGCAAGGCCGTCATGTCGCCGATCATGCTCACCAAGTACACGGATGCTTCCAGCCCGGCCATCTTCCAGGCCTGCTGCAAGGGAATGCATTACCCCACGGCCAAGATCACGCTACACAAGGCGGGTGGTGAAGAGGCGGTGGACTACCTAGTCCTCGAGTTCGAGAAGTGCTACATCTCGAGCTACAACCAGTCCGGGAGCTCGGGCGGGGATGATCGCTCCATCGACCAGATCGCCATGGACTTCGGTAAGGTGACGTTCACGTTCACGCCCCAGACCGAGACCGGCGCCAAGGGTTCGCCCCAGGTCGCCAGCTGGGACGTGATGGCGGTGTCGATCTGACGGGGTCGCCGTGAGAGCCCAGGCCCTCTACGAGGCGGGCCGGCTGGATGAGGCGATCGAGGTTCTCGGCGCCGAGCTTCGGGACGATCCCGCCGACGCTCGGCGCCGGACCTTTCTCTTCGAGCTGCTCTGCTTCGCCGGCGACTTCGAGCGCGCCGGCAAGCATCTGGAGATCGTGGCCGGGGCCAGCCCGGAAGCCGGCATGGGTGCCTGGCTGTACCGGAGCGCCCTGCACGCCGCGACCACCCGGGAGGAGATGTTCCGCGCGGGTGCCTTCCCGGGGGATACCGGCCCTGCTCCGGTCTCCGGCACGCTGAACGGACGCCCGTTCGAAAGCCTGCAAGATGCGGATCCACGGCTCGGTGCCCGGCTCGAGTTCTTCGCGGCTGGCGAGTACACCTGGATGCCGCTGCAGCACCTGGCATCAGTGGCTATCGAGCCTCCGCGTCGGCTCCGGGACCTCCTGTGGACACCAGCGACGGTGCAGACCGGCCCCGGATTCGAGCGGCTGGAATTGGGCGAGGTTCTTCTTCCGGTTCTTTCGCCTTTGACGTACCAGGACCCAGAGGACACGGTACGTCTGGGGCGCATGACCGCCTGGGTCGAGGACGACGGCCTGGAGTTTCCGTTGGGCCAGAAGCTTTTCCTCGTGGACGGCGAGGAGATCCCCATCCTGGAGATTCGCGAGCTCGAGATCACGGCGAGCAGTACGCCGCCGAGCTGACCGGCGTGACCGCGCTCCACCTGTTCCCCTGCGTCACGCCTGCCACGGGGCCGTAGCCGCCGATGCCTTTTCGGGACGATCTGCTCGAGCCCATCGAAGGGCCCAACCCCGCCGGAGAGTACCTCCGCTACGATCCGGTCTACGACCAGATCAAGGAGGCTCGCAAGTACGACGATCCCGACGAGCCCAGGGGCGCATTCGAGCGGGACCTCAAGAAGGCGGACTACGGCAAGGCCGCGAAGCTCGCCAGCGACGCCCTGGCCAAGCGCTCCAAGGATCTGCAGCTGGTCGCATGGCTGACTGAAGCCACGATCCGGAGGGAGGGCCTCTCCGGCCTTCTCGAGGGACTCGCTCTCCTGAAGGCGCTGCTCGAGCGATTCTGGGACCACCTCTATCCAGAGATCGACGAGGGCGACCTGGAGATGCGCGCCGGGCCCCTCGGCTGGGTCGGTGGCCACAGCGAGATGCTGCTGGCGGTTCGATCGGCACCGCTGAACCAGAGCGGCCACGGCCTGATCGACTACGAGGAGGCCAGACGCCTGGGGTCGGAGGGGGATGCCGACACGGACCAGCGTCAGAAAGCCCGGGCCGAGGCGGCGGAGAGCGGCAAGGTCCTGCTCGAGGACTGGGAGGAGGCCTTCACGGCCACCTCGAAGGACTGGTTCAAGGCGCTGGTCGCGTCGGTCCACGGGTCCATCGAGACGCTCGAGTCGTTGGAGGACTACTGTGACGAGGCGTTCGCCGACGCGACGCCGAGCTTCTTGCCGCTGAAGGACGTCTTGAAGGAAATCAGGAGGGTCACGGACAAGCTCCTGGCCAAGAAGCTGGAGCTCGAGCCGGATCCGCCGGAGGCCGAACCAGTGCTGGAGGTCGACGCGGGAGCGACGGCCGCCGAGGGGGAAGGGGACACGATGAGCGCGGATTCGCCGACTGCCACCGGCCCGGTCTCCGTATCGGTCGAGCCCCAGAGTCGGGAGGATGCCGCGGCTCGCGTTTCGGCGGCCGCGCGCTTCCTGCGCGTGGACGACCCCGCCAACCCGGCCCCCTATCTCATGGTACGCGGTCTACGCTGGGGGGAGTTGCGAGCGGGCGGCTCACAGGTCGATCCGCGGACGCTGGCGGCGCCTCCCACCCAGGTGCGCACGAGGCTGAAGTCTCTGCTCCTGGACGGGAAGTGGATGGACCTCCTGCACGCGGGCGAGGACGTCATGGCGACCGAGTTCGGGCGGGGCTGGCTGGACCTCCAGCGATACGTGCTCACCGCGTGTGACGGGCTCGGCCCCGACTTCGAGGTGGTGGCTGCCGCGATCAAGGGCTCCCTCCGAGGCCTCCTCGCCGACCTGCCCACGCTGCCCGAGCTGACATTGATGGACGACTCTCCCACGGCCAACCGGGAGACACGCCTTTGGCTCCAGGAGGATGTAGGGTTCGCAGCGTTCAGCGACGAGGCCGAGGCCGAGCTCGAAGGCAAGAAGATCGCAGCCAAGCCGATTCGGGACGCCTGGCAACGGGCCCAAGAGAAGGCCCGTGCCGGACAGCCGCGGAAGGCGATAGAGCTTCTCATGGACGCGGCGTCACGTGAAAACAGTGAGCGCACGCGCTTCATCCGCCGTGGGCAGGCTGCCGGGATCATGGTGGACGCCAGCATGGAAGCGGTGGCCATGCCCATCCTCCGCGAGATGCTCGCACAGATCGACGAGCACAAGCTGGAAGACTGGGAGGAGGGTGAGGTGCTCTCCGGTCCCATGGGACTCCTCTACCACTGCATGGGCAGGCTCGAAGGCGACTCCGACGCCCGGAGGAACCTGTATCTCCGGGTCTGCAAGGTCGACCCGATGCAGGCCATACGGTTCAACGCCGGATCCGGCCAAGGAGCTTCGGCCGAGGTCGCGGCGGCGGGTCAGGAAACCGAGCAGCCAGAGCCGCATGGCGACGCGTAGCGACGAGCGGACGGTCCAGCAGTCCTTTCTGGACCGGATCATCGAGGAAGACGAGCCAAGGACGTGGGTCGCGTCCGCGAACCGCCTGCGAGAGCACGTGCTTCGGGACCTGGACTGGCTTCTCAACACGCGGCGTACGCCCGTCGAAGTGCCGGAGGCGTTGACGGAGCTGGATCAATCGCTCTTCCGGTACGGACTGCCCGACATCAGCTCCCTCAGCGCCACCTCTCCGGAGACGCCTCGCGTCCTCGCCCGCGGTATCAAGGAGGCCATCGAGCTGTTCGAGCCCCGCCTGAGCGGAGTCCGGGTGACGGTCTCCACGACGAGCGAGACCGGGAAGAAGGAGATCCGGTTCAAGGTCAAGGCCACGCTGGAGATGGAGCCGAACCCGGAGAGGGTGGTCTTCGACACGGTCCTGGAGATCTCCTCCGGGAAATTCACGGTGGGCGGGGCGGTCTGATGCGTGACGATCTGCTGCACCAGTACGAGCG
>JBDHHQ010000104.1:0-13961 GCA_039589315.1 Gemmatimonadota bacterium | reverse complement strand
AGGACCGACAGCGACGCCCGCAAAGGAACGCTGCGGTACCCGGTGAACGTGTCCAGATGGGTCTCCAGTCCGTAGCCCTCGAGCGTCTCGGCGAAGTACTCGCCGGCGCGAACCTGGTCCTGAGTGCCGGAGATTCGCGTCGGCGCGTGCTCCTCCAGCCAGCGGAGATGACGCCACGCCTCGTCCAGGGAGAGACCGCCCAGGATCCGCTGCCGAGCCGCGTCAGTCATACGTCACGAGGACCTTCACGACGTTCTCGGGCTCACGCTCGAGGAGCTCGAACCCCTCTGCGATCCGTTCGAACGGCACGCGGTGCGTGAAAAGCGTGTCCAGTTCGGGCAGGTCGCCTCGCTGGAGTGCGGCGAAGTACCACCTGGCGAGCTTGCGCACGTCGCCGCGGCCATCGGCGGAGATCATCTCCAGCTCGTCCAGGTGGAACTCGATCCCGAGCGTGGGATGCGTCGGGTAGGCGCCCTTGAGCTGGGACACGATGCACACCCGACCGTTACGCCTCAGTGCCCGCATCGCGTCAGTGAGCGCCTCGAACGAGCTGGAGGTCTCGAAGGCCACATCGAACGAGCCCGTACCGTCGGCGTTCCGTAGCCGGTCGCCTACATCGGCGTCCCTGGGATCCAGCGCCAGGTCGGCACCGAGACGGACGGCCAGCTCACGTCGCTTTTGGAGGAGGTCGGTGGCCACGACGCGGCCGGCACCGGCCAGGCGCGCGAACCGGACGGTGAGGAGCCCGACGAAGCCGAGGCCCGTCACGATAACGTCATCGCCGATCTGCATGCGGGAGCGGCGGATGGCGTGGAGCGCCACGGTAGCGAGCGAGCCGGCCACAGCCTGTTCGTCGGAGACGTGATCAGGTACCGCGATGATCCGGTGCTCCGGCGCCACCCAGGTGTCCGCGTGCGGATAGTACGCCAGGACCCGGTCTCCCGCCGCTGCCGTGGTCACGTCCTCTCCGACGGCCACGACCTCGGCCAGCTTCTCGTAGCCGAGGGTCTTGGGGTATGTGCCCGGCCCCAGCCGGCCGGGTCGGAAGCTCGGGTACAGCTGGGGATCGGTGCCGAAGTACCAGGCCGACTCGGTTCCCGCGCTGATCGCCCCGAGCCGCGTTTCCAGCCGGACCTCACCCGGGCCCGGCGAAGGCGTCGGCCGATCCTCGTAACGAAGGTCGCGAGGGCCGTGGAGGACGAGGACCCTGGCCATCAGTTGGGCTGGTCGGTCGGCCGGACCAGGATCTCGTTGACGTTGACACGGCTGGGGGTGGACACGGCGTACAGGATGGCCTCGGCGATGTCGTCCGAGGTCAGCATGCGCCGGTCCACCCACCGTGCCCGGAAGGTCTCCCGGGCCACGGGATCCTGGATGTGATCCGCGAGCTCCGTACTCACCGCCCCTGGTTGGATGTCGGTCACACGAATCCCCCGCTGGGCCGAGAGCTCGAGGTGGATTCCGGCCGAGATGGCCCGGAGGGCGAACTTGGTGGCGGCGTACACCGTTCCCGTGGCAATCGGCCGCCGCCCGGCGACCGAGCCCACGTTGACGATGTGTCCGCTCCCCTGCTCGATCATGTGGGGGAGCGCGGCCGCCACCCCGTACAGAACGCCCTTGATGTTCACGTCGATCATGCGGTCCCAGTCGTCCACCCGGCCCTCGGCGAGGTTGGACAGGAGCATCACGCCCGCGTTGTTCACGAGGATGTCCAGCCCACCGAAGGCCTCGACCGTGGCCTCGACCGCCGCCTCGACTGCCGGCCTGGCGGTCACGTCGGCAAGAGCACTCAGGGCCTGCGCACCGATGCCGGTGAGCTCCTCACGTAGCTCCTCGATCCGGTCGGCGCGCCGCGCCAGCAGCGTCACGGCCGCCCCGTGCTGGGCGAGCGCCCGAGCCGTAGCGGCACCGATGCCGCTGGAAGCTCCCGTGACGATCGCGACCTTGCCCACGAGTTTCCCGCTCATCGAGCCCCCACTTGGATCGGGTTCCAGGTTTTCCCAGGCATCGTGGGCTCCGGCGGCCGGCGTGGCAATCCTCGACGGGCTGGCACGGTCGGCGCTAGTCTGACGATCGAGTCAACACCCGACGCAAGGAGCGCTCGACCATGCGAGCACGCGCCCGCCGATCCGTCATACTCGGCCCCCTGGCAATGACCGCATGCCTGTTTCTGCCCCAGATCGGGGTCGGTCAGGAGTCTTCCGTCCTCAGAGCGCCCGATCGGACCCGGGGCGAAGGCCCCTTTCCCCAGCTCATCGTTCGGGGGGCGACGCTCATCGACGGCACGGGGGCGCCGCCCGTCGGCCCGGTGGACGTCGTGGTCGAGGGCAACCGCATCGTCGAGGTGCGGCGCGTCGGAGTGCCAGGCCTGCCCGTGGAGTCCTCCCGGCGCCCGCCGCTGGCCCCTGGTGGTCGGGAGGTCGATGCCCACGGCCTCTTCCTCCTGCCTGGCTTCATCGACGTGCACGCGCATGTCGGCTTCACGCTCGCCGGCGGAGAGAGCCTCCCGCCCGGCCTCGATCAGGGACCGCCTGCCGAGTACGTATACAAGCTGTGGCTGGCACACGGCGTGACGACCATCAGGGAGCCCGGTGCCGGCAACGGGCTGGAGTGGACGCTACGGGAGCAGCGGCGGAGCGCGGCTGGCGAGATCACGGCGCCGAGGATCGAGGCCTACGTCCGCTTCGCGCAGGGGGTCGAGGGCACGCTCAATACGCCAGAGGCGGCCCGCGCCTGGGTGGCGGGCGTCGCCGAACAGGGAGCGGACGGATTGAAGCTGGGCACGCTGCCTCCGGCGATCATGGAGGCCACCATCGACGAGGCGCGCGCCCAGGGCCTGCGCACCATGGCCCACCTGGACCAGATGAACGTGGCCCGGATGAACGTGCTGGAGGCGGCGCGCTTGGGCCTGAACAGCATGGAGCACTGGTACGGGCTCCCGGAGGCCCTCTTCCAGGACCGCACCATCCAGGACTATCCGCCCGACTACAACTACCTGGACGAGCAGGACCGCTTCGCGGAGGCTGGCCGTCTGTGGAAGCAGGCAGCGCCTCCCCACAGCGATCGCTGGAACCAGGTGATGGACGAGCTCGTGGACCTGGACTTCACCCTCGACCCCACCCTGTCCATCTACGAGGCGAGCCGTGACCTCATGCGCATGCGCCGGGCCGAGTGGCACGACTGGTACACGATTCCGGTGCTCTGGGAGTGGTTCAAGCCGAACCGGAACGCCCACGGCTCGTACTGGTTCTCCTGGTCCACCGACGACGAGATCGAGTGGAAGAAGAACTACGCGCTGTGGATGTCGTTCGTGGGCGAGTACAAGAACCGGGGTGGCCGCGTGGCCGTGGGCTCCGATGCCGGGTTCATCTACAGCCTGTACGGCTTCGCCTACATCCGCGAGCTGGAGCTACTGCGTGAGGCCGGATTCAACGGCTTGGAGGTGCTGAGGGCGGCGACCCTGAGCGGGGCCGAGACCATCGGACGGGAGCACGAGCTGGGCACCGTGGAGGCAGGTAAGCTGGCCGATCTCGTGCTGGTCGGTGAGAACCCGCTCGAGAACCTGAAGGTGCTGTACGGGACCGGTGCCGTGGCGCTGTCCGCCGACAATGAACCCGTGCGCGTAGGCGGTGTCCGTTGGGTGATCAAGGACGGCATGCTCTTCGACGCGCCCCAGCTCCTGCAGGACGTGGCCGTCATGGTCCAGGAGGCCAAGGAACGGACCGGTTACGAGATCGTGCAGCCCGGGTGGATCGACCCAGTGGGGCGGTAGGGGATCGCGTCGCTCGCTCCCTCACGACGGTCCGTGGCCCGGGTACGTCGGCCGTGCCTCTCGCTCGAGAGCGCGTGAAGAACTGCAGACCCAGGCTGCGCATTCTCAGGATCGATCCAGTGCGCCCCGGTTCGTTTGGCCCAGAGCGATCAGTCCGTCCTCAGCGCAACCATGGGATCGACCCGGGTGGCCCGGCGCGCCGGTAGCCAGCACGCCGCCGCCGCCACCGCCGTCAGGACCGCCACGATCACGGCGAACGTCGCCGCGTCCGTTGCGCTCACGCCGAAGAGCAGGTCTTCCAGGAACCGCGAGAGCACATAGGCAGCCGCAACACCGAACGCGACGCCCACGACGGCGAGCCGCAGACCGCGGGCCACCACCATCGTCATCACCTCGGTCCGCTGCCCCCCGAGCGCGACGCGGATGCCGATGTCCCGGGTGTGCTGGCTCACGAAGTACGACATGACGCCGTAGATGCCGACGGCCGCTAACGTCAGGGCCAGGAAGGCAAATACCGAGAAGAGGGTCATCAGGTACCGAGGGCGGGCCACCGAGGCCGTGAGCAGCTCCTGACCACCCGCGGTGCCGGCGACGGCCAACTCCGGGTCCAAGCGTTGCACGACCTCCCGGACCTGGGGCATCAGCGTCAGCGAGACCCGCTCGCCACCGATGAAGACGAAGAGGTTTCGGTATCCCGAAGTGGGTTGGGCGAAGTAGACGGCTCCGTCGTCGTCTTCCCGGTCGAGTCCCGTGTACTTCACGCTCCCGACTACGCCCACGACGGTCTGCCACATGCAGGGCGGCTCGGGCTCCGCCTGGGCGGTGCAGGATCCCGAAACCAGGCGAAGACCCAGCGGATCCATGCCGGGAGGGACGTGCTTCTGCACCCACCGCTGATCCACGACCAGCGCGCCGGGCACGGGGTTGTCCCGATCGTGTAGTCGTCCTGTGATCAGCGGAACCTGGAGGGCCTCGAAGAAGCCACGGTCGACCGCAAGCCAGGCCGCGCCCGGGTCGGACTCGCCCGGAGGAGTTCGCCGGATGGCCAAGGCGAAGTTGTTGTGCTCATTCAGGTTGCTGGGCGGCCGCGACGAGTTCAGACCCACCGCGTCCACGCCAGGAAGCGCCGCCAGCTCGCCTTCGAGCCGGCTCCAGAAGGCGTCGGCGTCGGTCGCCTCGGGATAGCGGGCGGCGGGCAGCGAAAGCTGGAAGCTCACGATCCGCCCGGGGTCGAACCCGGGGTCCACGTCCAGGAGGTTCGCGAAGCTGCCGACCAGCAGGCCCGCACCCATGAGCAGGGGCAGGGCCACGGCGAACTGGGCGGCCACGAGCAGATTCCGTATCCTTGACGCGCCGCCGGTGCTCGCTCCGCGGGTTCCCGAGTGCAGCGACCGCGTGGTGTCGCGTCTTCCCAGGCCGAAGCTCGGGACCAGGCCGAGCAGCAGCCCGCTGCCCAGAGCCGTGAGGGTGGCGAAGCCCAGAACCGAAGGGTCGATGCCGATCTCGCCCATACGCGGGAGGGTGGTCGGCGCCAATCCGGTCAGCACGTCCACACCCACCTGGGCCAGCACGAGGCCCAGAGCGCCTCCCACCACCGCCACCAGCAGGGTCTCCGTGATCTGGAAGACGGCGAGCCGGAGCCCGGAGGCTCCGAGCGCGGACCGCACGGCCAGCTCACGGGACCGCACGGTGGCCCGGGACACCACGAGGTTGGCCACGTTCGTGGCCGCGATCAGAAGGACGAAGATGGCTCCACCGAACAGGACCAGGAGGGCCGGGCGCACGTCGCCCACCACCCAATCCATGGCCGAGATGGCTCCCCACCTGGCCCGTTGGTCAGCGTACGAGTCGGCCCAGACGGGGAACATCTCTGCGTTGATCTGCCGGAGCTCCGCCACTGCCGCTTCACGGGAGACGCCCGGCTCGAGCCGCCCCACCACCCGAAGGAAGAAGGGTCCCTTGCGTGTCGGCGGCTCGAGCTGCAGGACCGGCCAGAGATCCGCCGTGGCGCCCTCCAGCGGACCCACCCCCGGGGGCATGACCCCCACGACCCGATGGGCGCGGCCGTCCAGGCGGATCGACCGCTCGACGGCTGCCGGGTCCCCGCCCATCCGGGTCTCCCAGAAACCGTGGCTCACGATCACGGCTAGGGGCGCTCCGGGCTCGCCCTCTCCGGGCGTGAACACACGGCCAAGGCTCGGAGCCACCCCCAGGGTGGTGAGATAGCTCGGGGTCACGTGTGCGGTCAGCACCCGCTCGGCGACGCCGTTGCCGTTGTACGTCATCTGGCGATACATGCGAGCGCCGAAGTCCTCGAAGACCGTTTGCTGCTCTTCCAGCGTGAGGTAGTCGGCGACGGAGAAGTTCCACCGGTTGGGCGGTGAATCCGTGAAGACCATCACCAGCCGGTCCGCACCCGGGTAGGGGAGAGCCTGCAGAAGCACGCCGTTCACGACACTGAACACCGCTACGGTGGCCCCGATGCCCAACGCCAGCGTCAGAATTGCCGTGACGGTGAACGCCGGAGCGCGCCGCAGCGCGCGGAAAGATTGCCTGAGCTGCTGCGTGAACGTGCCCATCGCCTCGACCTCCCACGGCCTCCGCAGCGCCGCCGCGCCGAAGGCCCACAGTTGTCGCCAATACCACCGGTCAGCGCGGCGCCTCCCTCTGGACTCCACCCGCACCTGGTAGAGCTCGGTCAGCTCGGCTCGCAGTACCTCGCGATCCGCCGCCGGAAGCAGTCGAGTCAGGAATGCCTCGGCCAGGCGCGGCGGACGCGCCGCGGACAGGCTGCCAGGGTCGCTGCTGCGGGGATCCGTCACGACCGGTCCAGGGCCGGGGCCACGCCCTCCCAGAGCCGCATCAGCGTCTGCCGGGACTCCCGCAGCCGATCCATGCCCTCGTCCGTCAGAGCGAAATAGCGACGGGTCCGACTGCCCTGCTGGGGCTCGCCGTCACTCATGCGGGACTCCAGCAGGCCCTTCTCTTCCAGCCGCCGAAGCGCGATGTAGACCTTGGCCGGCGCTACGTCTCGTCCCGTCCGCTCCTCCAACTCCAGCACGATGGGAACCGAATAGGACTCCGAGCCGAGCCTGAGGATCGCCAGGAGCACTTGATGCTCGAACTCCCCGAGGACGTTCTTGCCCATCGACAGTCTTCCTCTCGTGGAGGGTCACTCGAGATCGCGGCGCCACCCATCCGCCGGCGATTCTTGACTAGCAACGTTAGCATAGGATAACGTGCCGGACGTACACTAGCAAGGTTAGTGTTCCAGCCGAGGCGATGGCCTGATCGTGCCTCTTCACGCTTCACGGGGTCCTTCCCAACGCCACGTGACTCGGGCTGCACTCGGGCGCCGGTCCCATGCCGGGACCGCGCCTTGTCCTGCGGCGCCGCAATAGCGCATCTGTACCGGCATCGCGGACGTCGATTCCGCGGACCGTTGCACGTGGCGCCGGGGTACCCATCTTCCCTCTCCCCCCGGGGATGAGTTGGCCATCGCGCCGGCGCTCCTCCTGGGAACGCTCGCCTGGAGGACGGATTACGTGTCGGATCGGCCCATGAAGCAGTTCGACGACGTCACCCGCCGCTGGTTCTCCGGCACCTTCGAGGCACCCACCCGCGTGCAGACGGAGGGATGGGAGCGCATCGCCGGGGGAGACCACACGCTCCTGATCGCTCCCACCGGGAGCGGCAAGACGCTGGCGGCCTTCCTCTGGGCCATCGACCGGCTGACCCGCCTCGAGCCTGACGCCGACCTGGGTGTGCGCGTCCTCTACGTGTCGCCGCTCAAGGCCCTGGTCTACGACATCGAGCGCAACCTCCGGGCGCCTCTCGCGGGGATCGAGCGAGCCGCCGAAGCGTCCTCCACCCGGCTCCACGTCCCCACGATCGACATACGCACGGGGGACACGCCTCAGCGGGACCGCCGCCGCCAGATCAAGACGCCGGGCGAAATCCTGGTGACCACGCCGGAGTCCCTGTTCCTGATCCTCGGCTCCCAGGCCCGCGAGACCCTCCGGACGGTGGAATGGGTCATCGTGGACGAGGTCCACGCCATGGCACCGACCAAGCGGGGGGCGCATCTGGCGCTTTCGCTCGAGCGCCTCTCGGCCCTGGCCGATCGGGACCCCCAACGCATCGGGCTGTCGGCCACGGCCCGGCCGGCGTCCGAGGTGGCCAGGTTCCTGGGCGGGGGTCGCCCGGTGGAGGTCGTGGACACCCACGTGCCCCCCGACCTGGACCTCCGGCTCATCGTGCCGGTGGACGACATGACCCGGCCGGTGGCGCGCGGCGGGGCGGGGCGGGGGAAGGAGGCTGGCTCGGCAGGACCGGCTCCGGGCAACGGCAGTCGCGGTGCGGTCGACCGCGACGGTGGCGAAGGGGATCGTCGGGACGCCTTCGAGGGTGCCGGCCGCAGGGCCGCCGAGGACCAACATGGGGACGCCGGCGATCGTGACGGGACCTCCGCGATTTCTGCCACTGACGACCACGGCAGCGCCCTCCTCGCGGCCGAAGAGGAGGCCGCCACCCGCCAGTACGGCATCTGGCCGGCCATCTATCCCGAGCTGCTGGACCTGATCCGCCAGCACCGCACGACCATCCTGTTCGTGAACAGCCGCGGCCTGTGCGAGCGGCTGGCCCATCAGCTCAACGAGCTCTCGGGCGAGGAGCTGGTCCGGGCCCACCACGGCAGCCTGGCCCACGGGCAGCGCAAGCAGATCGAAGAAGCCCTCAAGGCCGGTGAGCTTCGGGCCATCGTGGCCACCAGCTCGCTGGAGCTGGGCATCGACATGGGCACGGTGGACCTGGTCATCCTCGTGGAGTCGCCCGGCTCCGTGGCGCGGGGACTCCAACGGGTGGGCCGCTCGGGCCACGGCGTTGGCGAGACCAGTATCGGCCGGGTCTTTCCGAAGCACCGGGGCGATCTGCTGGAGGCCGCGGTCGTGGGCCGACGCATGAAAGAGGGGGCCATCGAGGCGCTGACGATCCCCCACAATCCCCTGGACGTTCTGGCTCAGCAGGTGGTGGCCATGAGCGCTGTGCAGACGTGGAGCACAGCCGACCTGTGGGCGCTCGTCCGGCGGGCGGCCAACTTCCGCGACCTGCCCGAAAGCGCTTTCCAGGGCGTCCTGGACATGCTCTCCGGTCTCTACCCGTCCACCGAGTTCGCCGACCTGCGGCCACGCATCCGCTGGGACCGGGAGAAGGACCTGATCGAGGGCCGGCGCGGCGCCCGCATGCTGGCGGCGGTGAACGCGGGCACGATTCCCGACCGGGGTCTCTACGGCGTGTACCTGGGGCACGACGGCCCCCGGGTGGGTGAGCTGGACGAGGAGATGGTCCACGAATCGGTGGCCGGTCAGAACTTCACGCTCGGCGCGTCCACGTGGCGGATCCAGGAGATCACCCGGGACCGCGTGGTCGTGGAGCCGGCCCCTGGCGAGCCCGGACGCCTCCCCTTCTGGCACGGCGACGGGCCGGGCCGGCCCCTGGAGCTGGGCCGAGCGGTGGGCGCGTTCGTTCGGGAGATGGAGGGCCTCGAGGAAGCGAGGGCTCTCGAACGGTTGACCGACGCGTACGACCTGGACCCGAAGGCGGCCGGCAACCTCTGGCAGTACCTGAAGGAGCAGAGCGAAGCCACGGGTTGCCTTCCCACCGACCGGGACATCGTGATCGAGCGCTTCCGGGACGAGCTGGGCGACTGGCGCATCTGCATCCTCACGCCCTTCGGCGCCCGGGTCCACGCCCCGTGGGCGCTGGCGCTGCGGGCCGCGGCGTCTGCCAGCGTGGGATACGACGTGCAGACGGTGTGGAGCGACGACGGCATCGTCCTGACCGTGGCCGACGGCGACGAGCCGCCGGGGACCGACCTCCTGCTCCCCGACCCGGCCGAGGTGGAGGAGCGGATCCTGGAGGAGTTGGCCCGCTCTCCCGTCTTCGCATCCCAGTTCAGGGAGAACGCAGCGCGGGCGCTGCTCCTGCCCCGGCGTCGCCCAGGCGCCCGGACCCCCCTTTTCGCCCAGCGGCTCCGGGCCCAGAAGCTCATGGCCATCGCCATGCAGTACCCGTCGTTTCCGGTGGTCATGGAAACATACCGGGCGTGCCTGCAGGACGTGTTCGACGTCCCGGCCCTGAAGGAGGTGCTGTCCGGGATCGAGCGCCGGGAGATCCGGGTCCACGACGTCGAGACCCCTTCGGCCTCGCCGTTCTCCCGATCGCTCGTGTTCGCCTACGTGGCCGCTTACCTGTACGAGGGGGATTCGCCGGCGGCCGAGCGACGGGCTCAGGCCCTGTCCCTGGACATGAAGCTTCTGCGCGAGCTCCTCGGCGACACGGATCTGCGGGAGCTCCTGGATCTGGCCGTGCTGGAGGAGGTCGAAGCGTCTCTTCAGTGGACCACCGAGCATCGCCAGGCCCGAAACGCCGACGCGCTGCATGACCTGCTCCGGAGCCTGGGCGATCTGTCGGTGGAGGAAATCGAGGAGCGCACGTCGGAGGACTCGGCCACCTGGCTCGAGGAGTTGCGGGTGACCCGGCGGGCTGCACGCTCCCGCGTGGCCGGGAGGCCGGCGTGGATGGCTCTGGAGGACACCGGTCTCTACCGGGACGCCCTGGGCACATCGCCGCCCAGAGGAGTGCCCGACGCCTTCCTGGCGCCGGTGGCACGCCCGGTCGAGTCGCTGGTGCAGAGGTGGGCGAGAACCCACGGGCCGTTCCGGACCAGAGACGTAGCAGACCGATTCGGGCTCGAGGCCGGGCGCGTGCGGGCCCTGCTGCAGGCGCTGTGCGACGAGGGGAAGCTCCTCCAGGGCGAGTTCCGGCCCGGCGCCCAGGGGTCCGAGTGGTGTGACCCCGACGTGCTGCGCCAGATCAAGCGGCGGACCCTGGCCAAGCTCAGGGGACAGGTGGCCCCGGTACCGAGGGAGACTTTGGCCCGGTTTCTCCCGGCGTGGCACGGTATCGGCGAGTCACGACGGAGCGGGGACCGCCTCGAGGACGCTCTCGTCCAGCTCGAGGGCATGCCCCTGAGCTACAAGGAGTTGGAGCGCACCATTCTGCCTGCGCGGGTGCCGCGTTTCCGGCCGGAGCAGCTGGACGAGCTGGGCGCCATGGGTTGGTTGGTCTGGGTCGGGCACTCACCCCTGCGGAGCGACGATGGACGGGTTGCCCTCTACCGGCGGGAGCGAGTGGCCCGGATGCTGGAGCCCCCCGCCCTGGATGTGCTGCCCAAGGGCGGGGACGAACGTCACCGAGCGATCCTCGACCACCTGAGCCGCAGGGGTGCGTCGTTCTTCACGGAGCTGTTGGCTGCGGCCGACGGCGTCGGGACGGCGGACCATGCCGGTGCGCCGGCCTTGATGGAAGCCCTCTGGGACCTGGTGTGGGCGGGGCTCGTCACGAACGACACCTTCCAGGCTCTCCGGGGGCTGGCCGCCCGCCGCCATATCCGCCGCCGCAGGGGCCGCAGCCGCACGATCTACCCGGGAGGACGATGGGCGCTGGTAACCGACCTGGTCCCCACGCCGGCGTCCCCAACTGAGCGCGCCCACGCCCTGGCCACGACGTTCCTGGAGCGCCACGGCGTTGTCACCCGGGAGAGCGTGGCGGTCGAGGGACTGTCCGGGGGCTTCTCGGGGATCTACCGGGTGCTGCGCACCATGGAGGAGGCCGGCAAAGTGCGTCGCGGGTACTTCGTGGAGGGGCTGGGCGGGGCCCAGTTCGCGTACCCGGGAACGGTGGACCGCTTGCGCCGGATCCGGGACGGTGCGTCCGAGGGCGTGGTCCACGTCCTGAGCGCCACCGATCCGGCGAATCCCTACGGGTGGCTGCTCCCGTGGCCCGAGTACGAGGACGAGGGCGGCCGGGGACCCCGCCGCGTGGCGGGCGCTACGGTGGTTCTGGTGGAGGGCGCACCCGTGCTGTACCTGGACCGTGGCGCTCGCCGGCTACGGATCCTGAAGGATGCCCGCGAGACTGCTCTCGACCAGGCGATCGAGGCCCTGCCCGACCTGGCCCGGACGCGTCCCAGGCGGCGGATCCTGCTTGAGCGGATCAACGGCGAGACGGCCACGGCATCGGAGTTCGCGGGCCGCCTGGAGGGCGTGGGATTCGTGCCGGAGTACCGGGCCATGCGGCTTCACGTGCCGTGATGGCCGGACCTGTGCGTCACACGCTCGCGCCTCACGGACGGCTCGAGGCCGACCGAGTCGCCCCGATCCTGCCAGACGCGGGCCGCCTCGCGGGGCGCGGCCAACTGACCCATGCCTGAAGGCGACACCATCCACCGGTTCGCCAACGCCATCGGCCGGGACCTGACCGGCCGGCGTCTGGAGCACCTGGAGCTGCACGACCTGGGCACGGTCACAGAGCTTCGGGGTGCCCGGGTCGAGCAGGTGGCAGCGCGGGGTAAGCACCTGCTGGTCCACCTGGAGGGCGACTGGAGCCTCCGGGTTCACCTGGGCATGAAAGGCAGGTGGCGGCGCATCGGTGCCGGTCGTCCGCCGCCCGGCCGCCCGACAGTGCTGATCCAGGCCGGCGGCCGTCAGTGGGCGTGCGTCCGTGCCTACCAGGCCGAGCTCGTCCGGACGGGCCGGCTGAAGACCCACCCCCGACTGGCCCGCCTCGGCCCCGACCTCCTGGCGGACCCACCCGAGATCGACGCAGCGGTGCGCCGGGCCCAGCTCCCCGCGCACGCCCGCCGAGAGATCGGCGACGCCTTGCTGGACCAGCGGATCGCCTCGGGAATCGGCAACGTCTACAAGAGCGAGGTGCTCTTCGTCCGGCGCATCCATCCCCGGACCCCGGTGGCTTCCATCTCCGACGAACAGCTCCGTGGCCTGTTCGACGAGGTGGCGCGCCTCATGAGCGCCAACCTCCGGACCATCCGCCGGACGTCGGTGCCGCTCCAGCGTAGGACGGAGCCGGCGAGCCCGCGCCTCTGGGTCTACGACCGGGCCGGCAACCCGTGCCTCGAGTGCGGTACGAAGATCGAGCGCATCGTCCAGGGCGACCTGGCGCGAAGCACTTACTTCTGCCCCGAATGCCAGTCGGCGGGATTCGGGCCGGAGGGCGAAGGGCCTTCAGCCTTCTAGGACGCTCCGGCCGCTCTCTGCGCCACCGCAATCCTTCCGGGTCCCACATCGGTCCCGTAGGAGTCTGAGTCGGGCGCCCCGCCGCGTTCTCACTCCCTCCGTCGCCTGAGCGGATCGACGGGCCTCATGGCTCGCCTCGGCCTCGTCCGAGGCGCCTTCTCCCCGGTCAGCACGATCAGACGGAGCACCCGGAAGCGGTGGGGACGAAACGGCTCGAGCAACTCCAGCATGCGGTCCTCGTCCGCTCGCCGCTCGCGGGTCAGAGCCCACGCCACCGACTTGGGCAGATTGTAGTCGCCGACGGGCACCGCGTCGGAGTCACCCAGGGCGCTGCCCCGAACAAGGTTGATCGTCCACGGCCCGATCCCCCGTAATGACTCGAGAAGGGTAGTTACGGCCTGCCGACCCTCCGAGGCGGCCTCGTCGAGCTCGGCGCCCCCTTTGGCCACGCGGATCATGGTCCGGGCCTGCTTGTGGGGGACGCCGTGAGCGACCAGCGCGCTGACCGAGGCTTCTGCCAGCGTCTCGGGCGCAGGCGCGAGCCGGAGGCCCTGGGGGCCAGGTGCTTCCTCGCCCATCTCGTGCACGATACGCCGCCAGGCCCGGTGCGCCTCCCGGGTCTGCACGAGCTGCAGCGCCACGACCTGAGCGACTCGGGCGAAGACGACCGGCGTCCGGGGAAGATGCACACCGGGAGCGCGTTGGAGCATGCGCCGGACAACGGGATGGTCGGGCCGGAAGTCCTGCGGCCTATCCTCCAGGCCCGCCAGCGCCGGGAGCTGCTCCTGCATCCAACCGGACCCCTCCCCCCACGTTCGGACCCACAGGGCGTCGACGTCGTGCTCGATCTCGACCGTGACAGGCCCGGCGGGCGTACGACGCGCCAGGGCGACGACCCGGTCCGCTGCCCGGAAGGTCGGGTCACTCCGCCCCATGCGCAGGGCGCCCACGGTACGGACCAGGTCGTACCGGCGCGGTGCGTCGAGGCGAACGGTGAGGTCGTGGTGTGTGGGCATGAGGGCAAGTCTACGTCAACTGGACCCGATGCGCCTGGTCGCTGTCGCCAGTCGGCGCGGGAGCACCGCGATACTCCT
>JBDHHQ010000103.1:0-13997 GCA_039589315.1 Gemmatimonadota bacterium | reverse complement strand
CGGATCAGCCTTGTCGAACCAGGCGATCCGGTCGAGCCCGCTGTTCTGGCCCACGGACATCACGGGGCTGTTGTCGAACATCACGTCCACCCGGTCACCGATGCCGTGTGCCACCGGATGGGTCCGGTCCACGGCCACCTCGAGGATCGACCCGGGGACGTAATACTCTTCCCGACCCACCGGCTCCTCGCCGCCCTCGGGGATCAGAGCGTTCCCCACCGGGAGCCCCAGCTTGTCCGCCAACTGGGTGGAGTGCCCGATCGTTACGATGGTACCGCCGTCCTCCAGGAACTCCCGCAGGATGGGGACGGTGATGGAGTCGCTCACGCTCCCCATGCGGACGCGCCACTCCTCCGGCACCGTTTCGGGGTCTGGCGGCCCGAAGCCGAACTGCCTCATGAGGCGCTCGATCATCTCCTGCGGCATGCTCGCGAAGAAACGGGCGAACCCGCCGCCTGTGCCCACGGCACCGTCGGGCAGGATGATGACGTCGTAGTCATCGTTCAGGTCGCCTTCGTCGAGCTGCGGCGGGAATACGACCTCCACGTCGGCGTACTCCCACTGCTCCAGAATCCACCGGATCCATCCCGATGGCATCGACCCGCCGTACGTGTCCCAGAGCGCGATACGGGTGGGACGTAGGCGAAGCGCCTCGACGTCGGGCTTGCTGGGCACCCCCACGAAGTGCACACCGGTTTCGGTGGCCAGCGCCTCGAGCCGCGACGCGGTGCCTCGCCTCGAGGCCACGTACAACGTCCCGGCGTCCCATCGAGTGCCACCGCTCGTATGCGGTTCCAACAGCCAGTAGGCCTCCTCTCCCGAGCTCTCGAGGCGATTGATCACCTTGAAGGCGTCATTCACCGCGTGGCTGAAGAGGAAGCCCTCCGCCCCGTCGGCCGACGCCACCGCTCCAGGAGGGGGCGATACGTTCCAGTCTTCGATCACCTCGAAGGGACCGTCGAATCCGTCGAGCACGCGGTCGAACTGCACCCCCATCTGGTAGGCCAGGGTCCAGCCGGCATTGTCGTAGGGCGGCGTCGGCGGGCTGCCCGGATAGGCGAAATCATTCGGGTGATCCTGTGGCTCGAACATGTCCAGGACATGGGGCCGGAACGCCTGGGCCGTCTTCACCACGTATGACCCCACAGGGTACGACCTGCCCTCTACCGTGAAAGGTGCCGTCGCCCGGCGCACGGTGATTCCGGTCTCCAGGAGGGCGTTGACGAGCTTGCCGGCCGTGGGAAAGTCGGGCTGGTCGGCCGATAGTATGTAGCCCCGGGGATCCCTCAGCTCGGGCTTGTGCAGGAGCTCGTAGTCCTCGATGGGTCCCGGCATCCCTCCGAGCCCGCCGGGCAGGCTCGCGAAGTCGCTGCTCTCGTCGGTCCCCAGTGCCTCCTTCAGCGCATCCACGCTCTTCGGGTAGACCGTCCAATGGTCCCGGCTGCCACGCTCGATGGAGTTCATCCCGGCTCGCCAGATGTTGAACAGGAAGGTCTCCCGGTAGCGCGAGGCCACGTCCAACACGGCCCGGTTGGCGGTCACCGAGTAGTCGATGGACTGCCGGAAGTGCCACGCCTGTGGCTGGATGGGATTGGGCATGTCTCCGTTGGGGAGGATCCGGGTCGTGACGGTGGGAATCTCGATGGGCGTGGGGTTCCCGATCGTCTCCGTCAGGAGCCCGATCATGTTGTGGAAGTACACCGTGGTGCGGAGACCACCGTTCCACCACGTGGAGTAGTTGGCGCCGCGGCGTCGCACCACGCCGCCCTTGCCCTCCACGGCAAAGCGGTTGTGCATCGCCGAGCCTACCAGATCGATGCCGGTGACCACGAGGGGGTCGTAGACGTAGTTGAACGGATCCCGGAATGGCGGAGCGAACATGACCGCCCCTGGCGGACCGGTCTGGTGGTGATTGTACGTGATCTGGGGATACCACTCCCGGTACAGGACGCGGTTCATGTTCTCGGTCTCGGCCTGGGTCGACGCGTAGAAGTCCCGGTTGTTGTCGTGCCCGATGTACTTCTGGTAGAGCCGAGGGACGCCGTTGGTGGAGCGCTCGGTGGGCTCCGGGTTTCGCATGTACCAGTCCGCCACCAGGTCGTGGCCGTCCGGGTTTGCGTGCACGAAGAGGATGATCACGTCGTTCAGGATGCGCAGCGTCTCGTCGTCCGTGCCGCTGACCATTTGCCACAGCGTCTCCATGAGTTGCTGGGCGCCCAGGACTTCCGTGGCATGGAGTCCTCCGTCGATCCACACCACGGCCCTCCCCTCATGGGCCAGGTCTCGCGCCTCGGCCTCGGTGACGCCCTCGGCTCGCGCGAGCCTCTCGGCGATCCCCTTGTATCGGTCGAGCCGTGCGTGGTTTTCCGGTGACGTCACGACGGCCATGAGTTGGCTCCGTCCCTCGGCCGTACGCCCGATCTCGACCAGCTCCATCCGGTCCGACTCCGCAGCCAGTACTTGCCAGTACTCGGTCAATTGCCGGTAGTTGGGCAGGGTGTAGTCGGCGCCGATGTCGTGGCCGAACTGCTTGGCGGGGGTCGTCAGGTCCGGGACGGAGACCGCCGCCGGGCGCCCCTGCGCCGGTACCTGCGCCGTGACCGGCTCCTGTATGGCCGCCGTGACCAGGACGGCGAGAAGGACGGTCAGCGTTGGGATGGCATTCCGAAGCGTAGGCACGCGGATGCTCCTTCAGTGTCCAGGTAGAAACCCGTCGAGGGATGTCCACATATGAGCTCTCCTGACATCAGATACGTCGGTGGCCTGCCTCCTGTCCATCGGGGGTCATGCGGCGGCGACCAGCCACGCACCCCGTTGAGGAGACGGGTGTGAGTCGGCAAAGCGCGGGCATCGTTCTCTATCGCCGGAGCCCGCATGGCTTGGAGTTTCTGCTGGTGCACCCTGGGGGTCCGTTCTGGGCGAAGAAGGATGATGGGGCCTGGTCGGTCCCCAAGGGCGAGTACGGAGAGGGAGAAGACGCCCTCGACGCCGCTTGCCGGGAGTTCGAGGAGGAGGTCGGGATGCGCCCCGTGGGCGACTTCATCGCGTTGGCGCCGGTCCGTCAACGGAGCGGCAAGACGGTGATCGCCTGGGGGGTCGAGGGCGATGTGGACCCCCGGCAGCTGAGCAGCAACACGTTCACGATGGAGTGGCCGCCCCGGTCGGGACGCATGAGGGAGTTCCCGGAGGTGGACCGCGCGGCGTGGTTCACGCTGGACGACGCGGGTCGCCGGATCAACCCCGCGCAGCTACCTCTGCTGGTGGAGCTGGTCGAGAAGCTCGGGTAGGGCTTGCCCCCCGGAGCGCGCCGGCGCTCGCGCGCGAGCTCCCGATGGTGGGAGTGTGTCGACCCGTCCCGGACGCCCGGAGCCGGTTTGACCACACGGAGGTGGTAGTGGGGCTCCGGCACGGGTCTTGCCCTCCCTGGCGACACCCCTGGCCAGGAAGCCGTGAAGCGCCCAACCGGGAGGTTGTGCAGTGATCGATGGATTCGTGGCAAAGCTCGGCAGGACCGTCCGCCTCGCGAGGCCCGGCCTAGCGTTGGCCGTCGGTGTCGTGGCGGCGTGCGATCCGGGCGGAGGTGATGCCGCCGCCGCTTCGTCTACTGCGAACGCCGCGTGCCCCGGCCTGGACGGTCGTACGGTACGCTGGATCGTGCCCTATACGCCCGGGGGCGGGTACGACGTCCAATCCCGTTTGCTCGAACCCTTCTACGAAGAAGCCATCGGCGCCGAGATCGTGATCGAGCACCGCCTCGGGGCCGCGGGTCGAGTCGGCGCTCGCACGATTCGGGACGCCGACCCCGACGGCCGGACGCTGGGGATCGTGAACGGGTCTGCGTTGCTCACCCAGGCCCTGTTGGGTCACGATTCGAACATCCACCCCACCCGAGATTTTACGGCCATCGGCCGGCTCTCTGTCCCTTCCCCGGTCCTGTTCACGGCCTGGGACTCTCCGAATCGGACGTTGGAGGAGTTGAGAGTAGGCACGGCAGACGGCCCGTTGGTCTTCGGCATCGTCGGGGTCGGGTCCACGGCCTGGATCTGGTACGTCATCGCCTCGGACCTCTTGGACCTCGATGCCACGTACGTGGCCGGCTACCCAGGCACCCGTGAGTCCTCGCTCGGTTTGATGAGGGGCGAATTCGACCTGGCCGGCTACACCTTCGATTCGATGCTTGACCGGATCGAGCCCGGTGGGCTTCGGCCGATAGCCCAGATCTCCCGGTACTCGGCACAACCTCTCCCCGCTCTGCGAGACGTTCCGGTCGTGGTGGGGGAGAACGGACTCGCGGCCAAGCGGGCCAAGGAGCTGGGTGAAGACCCGGAGCCCATGGTGGCACGGGCCGCGGCTCTGGCCCGGATGTTTCAGGCCGGGCGGATGGTCGTCGCTCCACCCGGGTTGGACCCTCTGCTGACGAGCTGCTTGAGGGATCGCTTCGCGCAGGTGATGCACGACAGCGCGTTCATCGCCCGTGCCGCGGGGGCGCGCCGCAAGATGGCCTTTGCCGAGGCATCGGTGGTCGCCGCCGAGCTCGAGGCCGCCGGGCCGGAGCTGCAAGCCCTGGGCGCGGTGTTTCGCGAGTACCTCACAGAGGCCCGAACAGGGTCGGCGGGACGTTGACGGCTCCCTGTGCTGAGCCCGCGATTCGCCGGAGACCGACGTGATTCTGGCGTCGGCGTTGGAGGGTCTCCAGATCCTCTTGGCCTGGCCGAACATCCTCTACCCGGTGGCTGGTACGCTGCTGGCCATGGTGTTCTCCTTCCTTCCGGGGATCGGCGGGGTCACGCTGATGGCCCTGGCCGTTCCCTGGACGTTCTCCTGGGACCCGCTCCCCACGGTATTGCTGTTCGGAGCGCTGGTCGGAGGGGGCACCTTCATGGGGTCGGTAACCTCGATCCTCTTCAACATCCCCGGCACTGCCCCCAATGCCGCGACGATGCTGGACGGCTATCCCTTGGCGCAGCAGGGGGAGGCCAGGACCGCCATCGCTTGCTCGGCGACGGCATCCGCGCTGGGGTCGACCGTCGGCATCATCCTCCTGGTGGCGTTCATTCCGGTGATTCGGCGTGTGCTGCTGTTGTTCGGACCCCTGGAGTTCCTCCTGCTGGCGATCTGGGGACTCGCGACCATCGCTCTGGTAAGCCGACGCGCCGTGCTCAAGGGGCTCATCGCTGCGGGTCTGGGGCTCATGGTCGGCTTCGTGGGGATGGACCCTCGAACCGCCGAGCTACGCTACGCGCTCGGCTCCGAGTATCTGGTCGACGGGGTGTCGGTCATCCCGGTGTTCCTCGGCCTCTTCGGCCTGGCGGAGATGATGGAATTGTACGTGTCGCGCCGGGAGCGAATCTCGAGCCAGAGCGACGTGGACGCGGCGGCAGGGAGCACTCGGGCCGGAGTGCTGGCCGTCCTGAAGAACCCGGGTCTGTTCGCGCGCAGCTCCGTCCTGGGAACCATGATCGGCATGGTCCCGGGTATTGGCGGTACCGTAGCGAGCTTCGTCGCGTACGGGCAGGCGGCCCACGGTGCGAAGGACGGCAAGTTCGGCGAGGGGGACATCCGAGGTGTCCTGGCGCCGGAAGCCGCGAACGACGCCAAGGATGGCGGCTCCCTGCTCCCGGTGCTGGCATTCGGGATCCCTGGTAGCGAGGGCACGGTTCTTCTGCTCGCCGCCCTGACGCTCCACGGCATCGTGCCGGGTCCCGAGCTCCTCCAGGATCAGCTCACCCTCGTCTTCGTGCTGATCTGGTCGCTCTTCTTCTCGAACTGGCTCACGTCCGTCCTCGGGCTCGCCACCGCGGGACACTTTTCGCGTCTCACGCTGGTGCCGGCTCAGATCATCGTCCCGATCATCACGCTGCTGGTCGTGCTCGCTGCGCTGGCGTATCGGGGGAGCATGGGAGACCTGCTGCTCGCGGTGGGGTTCGGCGTGTTGGGATACGCCATGAAGGTCCACGGTTGGCCCCGGGTCTCCTTCGTGATCGCCCTGGTCCTCGCCGCGCTGTTCGAGACCAACCTCCACCTTACGCTGCGGCTCCACGAGCTCGATCGGCTGAGCTTGCTGGATCGCCCCATATCCCTGGCGCTCTTCGCATTGTTGGCCGCGACGATGGCGTGGCCGGTGATCAATCGAGCGCTCCAGCGACGACGAGGGGTGTCCTCATGAGAGCCCGGGGGATGCTCTTCACGGCCATCCTGACCGGGGTGGGTGTGGTCCTTCTCGTCCAGACCCTCTACCTGGCGCCCGGCAGCCGGCTCGCCCCTCTGTGGGTGATCTTGCCGACGCTGGCGCTCTTGATCCTGGAGCTCGTTCTGGAGGGGACCGCGCTTCCGGACAGGGCCTTCCGCGCCCTGCACGGAGACACGCTCCGGGGCACCGCGGAGCGCGTCGAGCTTCGCCTTCGGCTCCACGTGTCCGGCGATCGGAGGAGGCCGCGGCGCTCACGGGAGCTTCGCCTGACGCTGTGGGGCGCGCTGCTTCTGGCACTCGTGTACACCGTGGGATTCCTGGCGGCCGTGCCCCTGTACCTGGCGCCGTACCTTCGCGTCGAGGCCCACGTAGCGTGGAGCAAGACGCTCGTCATCACCATGCTGACTGCCGGTTTCTTCTACCTGGTCTTCGGCGTCCTCCTGAACGTGCCCTTCCCTCCCGCGCTGGTGGGGTAGGGGTCGATCCCCACCGTATTCGTATGCATTTCGATTTCAGACGCCTCGACGAGCTGCCTCGGCTGGCCTGGTGCGCGAAGCTCACGAAGGGCAGCGAGCAGGTGCGGGTGCTACACGGGCCCTGGCTCGAGACCGGGGCCGATTTCTTCGTCGATGGCGCATGGGACGGGCCGTTCGAGGAGCGGGGATTCGACCGGGCTGTGACCCTTACCGGATCGGGCGGGATGATCTCGCCCCACGGGGTCCTGTTCTGTGCCGCGACCCACAACCTGGAGCGGCTGTTCGCCATCCGAGTCGGGAACGAGCTGCACGTCTCCAACTCGTTGGTGTTCGCGCTCGTGGAGGCCGGTGAGGAGCTGGACCTCGGCCATCCCAACTACTTCTTCGATCTGCTGGGTCACTATCGAACCGGCCTGAGCGTCCGTGGCAAGACGCTGCCCACCGCCTCCGGCAACTCGGTCGAGCTATTCGATTGTGTCAACTTCCTGATCGGTCTCGATCTGACGATCGCCTTGGTCCACAAGAGCTTCGGGGGAGCACCGACCGACTATCAGGGCTACGTGGACTTCATGCAGCGCACGGTCGGACGCGTCATGACGAACGCGTCGGACCACGGCAGGAGCCGTCGATTCGAGGCTCTGTCCTCCATCTCCCGCGGGTACGATTCCGCCGCGGTGTCGGTCCTCGCCACACGCGCCGGCTGCGAGCATGCGGTGACGTTTCTCAAGAGTGGCGACCGGACCGGCCCCACCACCCAGTACATGCCTGACGATGGCACAGAGCTCGCCAGGTACCTCGATCTGGAGGTCACGGCCTACGAACGGCAGGACGTCAGGGGGATCGAAGAGCCGGGCCCTGCCGAGTTCTTCACCAATCCGTTCTTCTCGACGGAGGTCCAGACCCCCATCATGGGCTCCCAGCTGGAGGGAAAGCTCTGGATGAGCGGGAGACACGGCGAGCAGTTCTGGGACCTCGATCCGCTTGCTTCGCAGCCCTGGTTCGAGGATCCCATCTCGATGAGCATGGCAGGGGCCAACTCCACCGAAGTGCGGCTGCGCCTCGGTTACTACCACTTCCCGGTACCGTACACACTAGGCGTCTATGCTCCGGTGCTGAACCGCATCTCCCGCAGCCCCGAGATGGTGCCCTGGCGGATCGGCGGGAGCTACGATCGCCCGATCCCGCGACGGCTGCTGGAGGAGGCAGGCGTCCCTCGGCCCCTCTTCGGCCAGACGAAGATGGGCGGTTCGGCGGACATTGCGGAGGTGGTGACCCTCTCACCCCGCTGGGAGGCAGACTTCCTGTCGTTCTATCACGAAAGCGTCGATCCTGCTCTCCGGTCCCGCCTGGTGGAAGCGCAGATCGGCCAGGTCCCCTACTACGTGAAAGGGAACTTGGGCAAGGCAGAGAGCTGGCTCCGGAGGCGCCGTGGCCTGCGGCGCATCGTGCCACGCCTCCTCGGTGATCGATCGCATCAACGATGGCGCTCCAGATACCTGTATACGTTCCATTGGGGGTTGGATCGCTTGCGTGCTCGCTATTCCGTAGGAGACAGATGATGATCGGAGCGGAGCGGCGCGCGAGAAGCGAGTCTGTATCGTGGTCGCGGCTGCCGCATGCGCGGGCGTGCGAGCCTGCGCACGAGCCGAACTCAGCGCGTTGGTCCTGATGTCTATCGGCTTCGTCGTCGCTACGCGTTCCACCGCGCCACCGACGGCAGATTCCAGGAGGACGGAACTGTCGTGACCGAGCCAACATGGATCTGACCTCCTCCGTGTAGGCCGCGGAAGGGGCCGGGTCGGCGAGCCAGAGCTGATGAGGAAGAAGATTGGCCGACTGCGACCAGCCGCGTACGTTGAGGAGGATCAGGCCGCCTGAGGAGAAGCCCACGACGCCCCACGTCCTGCGGGTTCCGGTTCCGCCAGCCGGGGGATAGAGGAGGGGCTCGCCCACACGGATCGACGCTCTGGCGGCCCGCCGCCGTCAGCCGGGTCGCCCGAGCCGCCCCTGATCGACCTCACGCAACGAGACCTCACCATGTCCGATTCGAGCAAGGACGCCACAACGAAGCGGAAGGGCTCGGGGAAGCCCGTACTCTTCTTCATCCCGGGCACGATGCGCATCGCCTTGTCGGCCGACGGGACCGGGGTCTGGTTCGACGTCCACGCGCTGGCCAGAAGTGGGCTCGACAAGCTGGCCTGGATCGACCCGGGGCAGGAGGCTTCGACAGTCGAGGGAGACGGCTCCGCGGCCGGCCCGACGAGCGAGGGAGCAGAGCGCGACGGAGCTTCTCGCGCGCAGGACCGCCTCGAGGCCGAGGTCCGCGGTCGGCTGCCGGCGGGCCCGCAGGTCGAGCTCGGTGGCACGATCTGGACCGGGTACACCAAGCTCTACCGTCACCTCGAGTCGACCTACGACATCGTGCCGTTCACCTATGATTGGCGGCGGTCACACCGCGTGGCAGGCCGGGCCCTGGCAGCGGAAATCGAGAAGAAGCTGGCCGAGACCGAGGGCCCCATCCGCGTCTTGGCCCACTCTACGGGCGGCCTGGTCGCGCGAGGAATGATCCTCGAGGCGCCCGACGTGTGGGAGGAGCTCGCCTCGCGCGACGGATGTCGGCTCGTCATGGTGGGCACGCCGAACAGCGGGGCCGTTTCCACCGTCCGGATGCTGCTGGGCCGCGACTCGCTGACCCGGGGGCTGGCGAGCCTCGACTTCGAGGGGCAGGACCGGCCGATCGTCGAGACCTTCCGGGGCTTCCCCGGAATCCTGGAAACACTGCCGGGTGGGGAGCTCGACCTGTTCGATGCGGATACCTGGCAGGTGCTCGATGCCCACCGTGACGACGCGCTCCCCCGGGCCCCGGACCGGCAGCTCCTCGAAGGCGCCCGGACCTTCAGGATCGCACTCGATCAGCCCATCCCCCACCCGGAGCGGATCCTCTACGTGGCCGGACGGGCGGCGGCGACTCCGGCCCACATCTCGACAGGTGCCGGTGCCCCGTCCTTCAAAGGCTCCAACCGAGGGGATGGCCGGGTGTTGTGGGATGGAGGAGCACCCGACGGCGTGGAGCGCTGGTACGCGGACGCGGAGCACGGTCGGCTATGCGATCACACACCAGCGTTCGACGCCCTGGCCGAGCTCCTGGAGGACGGCGATACACAGGCGCTCCCCAAGGACCCGCCGGTGTCTGCCAACGACGAGGAAGCCGCCGACCTGCCCGATGACTCGATCCCACCAGCGCCCGGCAAAGCGTTCCTGACCGAGGCGGCGTGGGGGTACACTCCGGTGGAGGAAGGACGTCCCCTTCGCCGGGTCCGGGTCAACGTGTTCCACGCAGACCTGGCGACGGCCGACAGCCCGGTGGTCGTGGGGCACTACGATGGTGACGGTATCCTCCACGGCGAAGAGGCGCTGGATTACCTGGTCCACGGAAGGTTGTCGCGGCTCCACCAGCTCAAGCTCTATCCGGGCCCAATCGGCACCAATGAGGTGCTCCTCGGAGCCGACAGCTCCGGGCATCCCGGAGCGGAGGACTCCGGACACCCGGGAGCCGTGGTCGTGGGGCTCGGTGAGGTTGGGCAGCTGAGTCCTCGCGCCCTGACCACGACGGTCAAGAGAGGAATCCTCCGGTATGCCGAGGCTGCCTGGAAGCTCGGCGAGACAGAAGGCCTGGAGCTCTCCTTCCTGCTCCTGGGGAGCGGGGAGGGTGGCGTCTCCGTGGAGGCGTCCGTGCGCGCTATCCTCAGGGCGGTGATCCAGGCCAATGCCGAGCTGCAGGCCGGTCGGGGCGATGCGGCACCCTGGATCGGTCACGTGGAGCTGATCGAGCTGTACCGGGACCAGGCGCTCCAGGCCATGGACGCCCTGGAGCGGGTCTACGGTGAGACCGAGTTCGTCTCGGACAACGGGCCTCTCATAAAGGTCGAGCCGCTCCAGCACCATGACAGCGGACAGCGGCGCGCGTCCTACGGGTCCGCGCCGGGGTGGTGGGATCGCCTGCGGATCGAGATGGTGAAGAACGAGCTGCGGTTCTCTTCTCCCACCGGCCGCGCCCGGGTCGAGGATTCCAGCTTGCACGTGCAGCGGGCCCTGGTCGACCAGCTCCTGGACGAGGTCCGGGAACGGAAAGCCGTCGACCTGGAGGCTCCTGGAGCGCTCTTCGAGTTGCTCTTCTCGAACGAGCTGAAGACGCTGGCGCCCGAGCGCCGTGACACGATCCTGGTCCTGGATGACGGGGCAGCCCAGTTCCCCTGGGAGTTGATGATCGATCGGTTCCGTGGCTCGGGTCATCCGCTGTGCGTGGGCGCGGGGCTGATCCGCAACCTCCGGGTGGATGTGCCTCAGACGCTGGAGTCGGCGCACAGTGACACCGTATTCGTCATCGGAGATCCCCCGAGCCACTGGTCCGAGCTCAAGGGTGCCCAAGCCGAGGCGAGGGCCGTGGTCAGGGTGCTGGGACGGAAGGGGTTGGACGCATCGGGCGGCTGGGACGTCACGCAGCAGATCCGCCACGACAACTCCGAGATCGGTCCGGCGTCGATCCTGAAGGCGCTCCTGAAGAACCGGTACCGCGTGCTCCACATCGCCGCGCACGGCGACTACCGGAAAGGCGATCCTCCCAGGGTGGGGGTCGTGATCGGAAAGACCAAGACCGGCGAGAAGGAGGACGGGTCGCCCCGGTACCGGACCGTCCTGCTCCGGCCCGACGAGGTCCTGCAGATGCCCGCGGTCCCGGACCTGGTCTTCCTGAATTGCTGCCACCTCGGGAGGCAGGCGCGGGACACCGAATACCTGAAGGACCGGCCTCAGCTGGCGTCCAATATGGCCTCCCAGTTCATCCAAAACGGGGTGAGGGCGGTGATCGCGGCCGGGTGGGCGGTGGACGATCGGGCCGCCACGGCCTTCGCCGAGCGCTTCTACGAGGCCATGCTGGACGGGAGAACGTTTGGAGAATCGGTGCGCGTGGCCCGGCAGCACATCTACGAGCGGTTTACGAAGGTCAACACCTGGGGTGCGTACCAGTGCTACGGCGATCCGGGCTTCCGGCTCGTCCTCCGCGGGAAGAAGGGGCCGGCTCCGCGAACCCGATTCCTGGACCAGGATCAGGTCGTGTCTGCCCTGGACAACCTGGCGAGCGGCGCCAAAGTCCGGCTCAGACAGGAGGAGCGGAGACTCGAGCTGAACCAGCGGTTCGACGAGATCCGCGAGAACATCGTGAGGCTTCGGCCGTCATGGATGGAGGATGGCCGGGTGTTAGCTGCGCTGGCCCGAGCCGCCGCCGAGCTGGGCCGAAGAGACGAAGCGGTGGACTGGTACGAGAAGGCGCGGGACCGGGACAGCGGCGCGCTGCGCATGAAGGACCTCGAGCAGTTGGCGAACATCCGGGCTCGGGCAGCGGCGGAGAGGTTCCTCCACGGCGACCCCGACCATCCAGCCTCCGAAGCGGAGCGAGAAAGAGCTCTCGGGCTCATCGACAAGTCCGTGAGGGAGCTCGAGAGGCTCATCGAGATCGGGCCCACCAACGAGCGGTATGCCCTCCTCGGCAGCGTCGCGAAGCGGTGGGCAGGAGTAGCCAAGGCGCGGGGGGTCTGCGAGGCCGCCCTGCGCACCATGGTCGGAGCCTACACCAACGCGCACGAGCTCAGCAGCCGGAAGCCGTACGCGCTGCTGAACGCCCTCACGGGGGTGCTGGTCCTGGGGGGGCCGTGGGATGAGCAGCCGGAGGAGACGCAGCTGCGCTACCTGTCGAAGGCGGACTTCGAAGAGGCGCTTCGGCGCGGGGAAGAGCTGGCCGCTCTCCGTGCGCGCGACGCACACGACTTCTGGGACCGGGTCTACGAGCCCGAGGCGGAGACGCTCCGGTTCCTCTATGAAGGGAAGCTGAACGAGAACGTCGAGCGGTTGGGCCGGATCTGGGAGCAGCTCGTCGAGAAGGAAGGCTCCGCGCGCGAGCACGCATCGGTGCGCGATCAGCTCGGATTCCTGCTCAAGGCCATCGACGGTGCGGAGGCTGGAGAGCTCGAGGCTCTGCGAAACCAGAAGGCCGCCCTGGCGGCCATTCTCGAGCGGCTGCAGTAGGAGGGTCGCGGGTGCTCGCGCGCGCAATCGCGGTGGCGCTCAGACCGGTGTGCGACCCGACGGCGGAGGTCTGTCTACGCCGTGAGGAGGGTCGTGGATAGCGGCGGTTGGGGCTTGTGGACAGAGGAGGGGTCGGAAGCGGCCCAAGCTGGCTCGTGAATGCTGAAGCGACTCGAGGCCTAGCCAGTTCTCCCCGAGACCGCCCCCGATCCTCACTCCTCAGATCGAGGGCCCTGTGCCGCCGGCGTGCCGCTGTCGGAGCGATCCACCGCTCCCCGGTTCAAGAACGACGGCAGCCGGCGAGGTCGTGCCCTCGTCGTGACGCTCGACCTGGAAGGGCAGGGTCGTGTGCGTCACTGCCCTCGATCGCGGCAAGCGCCGTGCCCACTCAGCCCTCGATCACGGCGATTCGCCGTGTGGCTGGCGCCCCAGTCGACTGATAACCGGTGTTCTGACAACACTTTGCTTGCGATCGTCTGGTCGCGAAGCCCCTTCATGGTTCGTGTAGCGCCGGCTCGACAGGTTCACCCTGCCAGGGAAAACTTTGTCGCTCCAATGGGCATGGACGTCCCCCGGGCGTGGCGTTCGGACCCCTGGCCGCGTCGCGTGACCCCGGGGGGCAGGGTCGCCTTGCGGCGGCCGGGCCACGGAGATACTTGAGACGCACCGATCCACCCTTCGGCACCCGACCTCCGGCAGGCGATGCTCAACTACATCTGGGCCGCATTGATCATCTCGAGCTTCGTGTTCGCCGCTGTCTACGACATCGGTGATCTCGCCAGCGATCGATACCGGAACGACCGGCCCCTCCCCGTAGAGCTCACCTTTCCCGCCGGCTACGCCGCCGGCGACCGCAGCACCTCCGTAGAGATCAGGATCGATCCGGGGGAATACCAGGCGTTCTACGACACGGACGAGAGGCCAGCCGAGCGATACGGTGGAACCCTGCTGCAGACCAGGGAAGGGATGCAGCTCCGGTTCGAGGCCGGGGCCGCGCTCCCCACGCCGTTGGCGACCATCCAGGCGGTGTCCCGGTCGAACGACGGAGAGCTCCAGGGGACACTCGTGGACTTCGCTGCACCTCCACAGCCGGCACCGGGCGCAGGCGCGGCGACCGTCGAAGCCACCGTGGTGTTCGAGCCGGTGCGGTTCGTCAAGATGAACGCCATCGCGGCCGCCGCACTGGATTTCGCCGAGGTGGCGGCCGAGATCGCCATCGGGCTCATCGGCGTCCTGGCGCTGTTCCTCGG
>JBDHHQ010000102.1:0-14095 GCA_039589315.1 Gemmatimonadota bacterium | reverse complement strand
CCCACGGCGCCGAAGATGACCCAGAGTCCGCCCCGTACCCTTCCCACGATCTGGTCCGCCAGCGGAAGGGCGCGGAAACGCTGCTCGAAGTTGGTTTCGCGATACTCCTGCTCCAGGCGGATGGCGACCGCGTCCATCTCGACGGCGGCCTGGTCCAGTGTGGCCTCTGGGGCGAGGCGACCCACGGCGTGGAGGGTCTGGCATCCCCGCCAGCACCCCTCCCGGTTCATCCGGTAGGGCCGCCACATCTGAGCGTTGGACGGGAAGTCGAAGCCCGCCGGCGCCACACCTACCACCTCCCAGGACACGCCTGCGAGCTCCATCGTGCCTCCCAGCACGCCCGGGTCTCCGCCGAACCGCTCCTGCCAGAAGCGGTGGGAAAGCAGCACCACCCTGGCGGCGTCCGGGTGATTCTCCGCGGCGGCGATGTCGCGGCCCAGCACGGGCGCCATGGCGAACGTCTCGAGAAGCCCCTCGGTGACCCGCCCCACCGACACCAGCTCGGGGTCCCCCATGCCCGTCAGGGTCATCTGGCCCCCGCGGTAGCCGACCGCGGTCTCCAGCGAGGGGATGGTGGCGAGGGCCTCGATGTTGGGCTGGGAAAGGACGCCTTCCTGGTTGGGCTCGTCGGCATCATGCTGCCAGAGCGCCACGATACGGTCGGGATTCTCGTACGGGAGCGCTTTGAGCAGGACGCCGTTGATGACCGAGAAGATGGCCGTGTTGGCCCCGATCCCAAGCGCCAGCGTGAGCACGGCGACGGCGGTGAACCCGGGCCTGCGCGCCAAGCTGCGCAGCGCGAACTTGAGGTCCTGAGCCAGCAACTCCATGGGGTGCGCGCCTCCGCTGGGCCGGAGGGAGAGAGTCCGGGTGTCGGGCGCCAGCCGCCGAGCGGCGGGCGACATCCGCTCCCGCACGCCGGCGTAGCCCAGGCTCGCCAACGCGCGAGCCGACGTCATTGGACCAGTGAGTCGTCCCCGCTCCCGGGCCTCGGACGCCTGGTCGATGAAGTCGGCCTCCATCGATGGTCCGAAGCGCTCCCGAAATCTCCGGGGGAACAGCTTCAGAATGGCCCGGAAGACATGGAGCTCCCAGCCGGACCGCCGCCTCGTCATCCTCGTCCCGCTCCCCTGTCGGCTTGGTTCCTGTTCACGATGGGCTCCGCTCGGGCAGCAGGTCCCGTCCCCGGGCCAGCTCCACCACGCCCTGCAGGCGGGCTGCCTCCGCCCGGGCCGCCTCCCGGCCACGGGCCGTCAGGCCGTAGTACTTCCTCGGACGGCCTCGGTGGGTCTCTTCCTGCGCAGGCCCCCCCGCCTCCCTCACCAGCCCGTCCGCCATCAGTCGGGCCAACACCCTGTAGAGGGAGCCGATCTCGGGCGAGACGGCGCCCCCGGACTGCTCCTCGACCGCCTTCATGATGGCATAGCCGTAGAGGTCGCCCTCGGCGAGGACCATAAGTACGTGGAAGTCGGTGGCGCTCAAGGGAGTCACAGGCATGGCGCGAGCCTATCTTCTGAATACATGCGGTACGTATATATGTATAATACATGTATTAGACCGTCGAGGCAAGGAGCGACTACGGTCACGCCGCCCCTGGCTCGGCCTGAACGGATGCTCCCGGACGGTCGCGTACCGCTCCGAAACGCGGATTGCATCCTTCGACCGAAGCCTTCCCTGCAGCCGGGGCAGGCGGGATCCGGTCGGAGTCACGGCCGACTGGCACCCGCGCACCGGTCCTCCTAACGTGCAGTGGCTGGGGAGGCCACGACAAAGGCCCCCGGAGCCGATGCTCCGAGGGCCTGATCGAGAGGTGCTGCCCACCAGATCGTCTGTGCTCGGCGGCGCCTGCACCGTTGCACGGTGCCGCACTGCCAAAGCGACGCGGTGGTCACCACTTGGGGCGCCAGCGCGCCGCGTCGATGATGGACCAGAGGTGGACGATCCACCCGAGCATGATCACCCACAGGACAGCGGCGAGCACGAAGTGTACAAGCGCGGTGAAGGGTCGACCCTGCACCAGCTGCCCGAGTCCCGGCACGAAGAAGCTGCAGATGGCTGCAATGACATTTCCGGTCGATCCTTGGCCTGACATTCTATCGATCCCGTGTTGAGCGTTCGTCTTGATTCGGACGCCGATCCGATGGGATCGCGTGCCGGTTCTGCCGTCGCCCTTGTCTCGGAAGGCTCCGGGCACGTCTCCCTACGGAGGCGGTGCCCGCCGGGTTTCTCCGATCCGCCTACGGACCGCGGACCCGGCTGCCCCCAGCAGCTCGCCCGCACGGCAGCCCCACTGTCATGACGTCCGAGGGTGCGGTCCTCCGGTGCCTGACGCGGTCGGTCCCCCTGTCCGAACCGACCGGCGCCCGGCTGGCCGCCGTACTCGCCACCCCAACCGGAATGTCGTCGGCCGGATACCCCTACCTGGTGCGGTCGGCGTGGGAGCAGCTGCGGGACGGGGTGCCACTGCTCTTCGGCATGGGAGGCCGGGTGCTGGGCGCGGTGGCCGCCCTGGAGAGCGGCCTCGAAGCTGCGGACCTCGAGCCGCAACAGGCTGACGGGATTCGCCGGGCGTGTCGGGTCGTCCGACAGATCGTGAACACCGCGGCGGTGACGGCACCGCCGGGCCTCTGGCTGTTACGGTTGGTTCTCGGAGCCTTCTCCGACCTGGGGCTCTCCGCACGACTCTTCCGAGGCGAGGCCATCTACCCCGAGCACTGCGAGGCCCGTGGCCGCCGGCTCAGCGCCCGCGAGTTGGAGATCGACCTCCACTTCCTTCTGGCTCTGGGGATGGTGGAGCAGTACGACAACAGCTATCGGATCGCGGGCCACCCCACGGTTCGGTCTGTCCTGGAGTCGGTGGGTCCGCTCCCGGGAGACGTGCCCGCCAGCGCTACCCGGGCGTGGCGGCGCCTCTTTGGTGGAGAGCCGCTGGCGGACGGGGACGAGGCCGCGCTGCAGGCCCTCGGCCACACCCCTCCCACCCGGTCGGCTGAAGAACAGACGCATTGGACCCCGTTCCCCGCAGAGATCGAGCTGGGCTTCCGGCTGGTGCCGTTGGTCCTGGGCCTCCGGGCCTGCGACGTCTCTCCCGGACTCATGGAAGGCACGCGGGTCTCACCCCCCGACCTGTGTGCGGCCCGCCCGGAGCTGGCGGCCGGTGGGCTCCGAATCCTGGAAGCCGCCGGATGGCTGGAGCCGGAGACCGGCGGCGAGCCGACGCCGACCGGCGACTCGGAACGGGCGGACGCGAGCGACGCCGCCCGAGGGCCTGCCGTCCAGAACACCGCGTTCCGCGTCACCCCTCTGGGCGCCCGTGGCTTCGCTCGGGGACCCGGGCCCTTCGGGATCATCGAGACCTACCATCCCTACATGACGCGGGCTCGCGACCTGCTCCTCGAGAGTGACACCCGCATCTGGGTGCGCCGGGGCGAGAACATCGCCGCCAGCCAGGACGCGAACCGGGGCGCCTTTCTCCGGGCCAACGACGCCCTGGACCGCTTCTGCGAGGACACGGGCTTCACCTACTCCGTCTTCGTCGAGCACGCCATCGGCCGCGGCGAAGCCACCCGGCAGCGCTTCGAGCGCTCGGGCGAGGCAGGGATCCGCTACTTCGGTGCGGACCTGGAGGACGCAGCCATAGACGCAGCCGTGGAGGAGCAACGCCAGGGCCGCCTGCCGGCGAACATGGTCTTCGTGCGGACCGCGGACATCGGCAGGCCCGAGGTGCTGCTGAAGGCGCTCAGCCAGGAGGGCGTGGATCCCTGGGGCGCCGTCATGATGGTGGGCAACGGCTTCCACGAGGTCCGGGACCAGACCGACGAGCGCATGGTCGAGGTATTCAATGGATACCGGGACGCCGGGGTCATCCTGATCTTCACCGAGGAGAACGCGCTGTCGGTGGACGACCTGCGGGCCACGGCGTGGAACACCTACCACGCCGGCTTCAAGTACGTGCACGAGAAGTCGGGTCAGGGGCTACGGCCCGCAGAGCCAGGACCCCCGATCCGCCTTGGCCACCCGCTGCGAGCCCCCTGGAGCGAGACGGCGGTCCGGGCCGGCTACGTTCGGGCCGACGCGTACTCCACACGCACACGCACCATCTTCCCCTATCCCAGGGCGGACGGCCACAATCCCGCCATCTCAGTCAATCACTTCTTCGTTCCAGGCGAGATCGCGGGGCGGTTCAGGGTAGGGTGAGAAGCCGCGAAGCGGGTCCACACCCGATCGCGTCGCTCGCGTCCGCCCGCTGAGGCGGACCGGGGCATACGCGCTAAGCGCCCGGGAGCCGTGCGAAGAAGTCCTCCAACCTGCCCCGCTCCAGGACGATGGGCCCAGCCGGTCCCGGCTCGCTCCACCATTTGACGAGCCGGAGCTCTCCGTCGAGCAACTCGACCCCGGTGATGTCGCCATCCTCGAACTTGCAGCAGCCGGTGTTGAAGTAGACGGACGCGGTGCCGAGCTCGTCTTCGCACGGCGGGCTCTTGGCCCGCCGCTCCTCGACCTGCCGCTCCAACGCCGCGATCTCGTCCGCCAGCTCCTCCGAGTCGGCCCGCTCCCGCAGGCGGGCCAGCTCCATCTCGAGCTTCTGAAGATGGGTGCGGGAGCTCCACACCGGGCGGTGCGTGTGTCCCGCCACCAGGATCACCTTCTCCTGTGACGCCGCCCACCGGTACATCTCCTTGTCGTGCTTACCTCGAAGACAGGCGTCTTTGGCTGGCGTGGTCTTGCCGATGCCGAAGGTCCGCTGGAGAATCCGGTAGAACGGCAGCCAGACGCGCGAGAACCAGCTCCACTGGTCCGACAGGCCGGAACCCTGATGGCCGTGGAGCATGAAGAGCGTCCCCAGCGGCTGTCCGTCCTTCGTGACGGCGAACCGGATCGCCTCGTACACGGCTGCGGTCGGCAGGAACCGGCCCAGCTCCTTCCGGACCTTGTTGTGCCGCATCCATCGGTCGTCGTGGTTGCCCCAGAGCCGGTAGTAACGGGACGGCGGAAACGCGCCTTCGAGCTCGAGGACGTCCCGATGGGCCCGCACGACGTCGTCGAAGCCCTGCTCCCACAGCTCCTCGACGTCGCCCAGGAAGACCGCCGTGAAGCCCTGGTCGATGTAGTGCCGGAGCGCGGCCAGATAAGCGGGCTTACATCGGTTGAACTCGTCGGCGCCGTCGGCCGCCCCTTTGTGCTGGTCCGAGAGGACGACGATGCGGTGTGGCAGCTCCAAGGGCAGCGGAAGCGCGATCGTGTTCGGTCCGGTGAGCGCCCGCGAGAGGGACTCTGCGACGTCGGACATGGCAGCCTGCCTCTCAGATGGCCTGGCCCCGGCTATCTCAGCCCCAGCCATACGCACGCGGCGATCACCAATAGGATCGCCCAGGCGAAGTGTCGTCCTCGTGACCCCACGAGCGCCACGATGGAGCTGGCGAAGAACGTCCATCCGATCACTGCGGCCGTCCACTGCCCGGTCGTATCGAGGGTCGAGTGCTCCGCCAGGTGCCAGAGCAGGACCGCGAACCCCGCCCACGCGACGCTGACCATGTGCCAGAAGAACCGGAGAACGCGCTTCGTGAAGAGCGCCGACCCCGCCACCGCGGGCAGGCTGTCCAGGGAGAGCGACCGGAAGATCAAGCGCTCCCCCAGCGCGGAGTGCAGCACTGCACCCAGGAAGCTCAGTAGGCCGGCCGCAGCCAGGTAGGTGTTCATGTCGACGCTCCCTCGCTTCCGTGAGCGCGATTCGCAGGGGCCTTCCGCTGCCGGCTCCCCGGGGCTCTATCGGGCCGGCGGACGGGACGGCTTGTCGGGTCGGCGGCGCCGAGCCCGTCAGTCCCTCGGTCGCGTCAAAGGCGGCTCGATCCGACCCGCCCCGCCATTGACGACGCCGAGAAGCGCCAGGGCGAGCAACGCGAACACGCCGGCGTTGACGAGCGTCTGCACCCGCAAGGTATCCCCGGGCTCCACCGCCTCCAGGGGCCATAGCAGCGCGACCAGCGACGCGACGGTCAGCAGAAGCGCCACCACCGTCCCCCAGGTCCAGTACAGGATCATCCGCTTCTGGATCGCCCACAGGTTCTCGTCCGTCAGAAACGCCGCGTGTGCACCCGCCGCATCCGGACTGGAGTCAGCCTCCGGCCAGAAGCGCTTGGGCATGATCAGGGCATCCAGTTTGAGGAGCGCCCCGACGAAGATGATGAGGGCCCCGGTCAGCACACCGATGGCGAAGGGGAGAAAGCGGGACACGGTGGAGTCGCTCCACAGGAGCGAGATCTCGATGGCCAGAACCGCCAGCGCCGCGCTGGCGAGGAACGTGGTCGCCTGGAACTTCCCCGCGATCTTCAGGCGAAGCTGCTCCCCGATCTCCTCGGCGCGCCGCTGCTCTCGTGTGGGCTCCATCAGCCGCTCCCGTCCTTCCATGGCCGTGCTCGGGGGATGAGGCGCGGCACTTCCTTCCTGTACCTCTCGTACCCCTCACCGAACCGCGCCTGCAGCATGGGCTCCTCGAGTAGGGGGATGTAGACGGCATTGATCACGAAGAACAGCCCGGCCCACTGGAGGTGCGGCATGGATCTGAGGAGCAGCCCCTCGGCGATGAGCAGGAGGACCACCCCCGTGATCATCGGGTTCCGCACATAGGCGTATGGGCCCTTCACGACAAGGTCGGCGGGGGGATCCCAGGGCGCCAGGGTCCCCTTCCCATCGGTACCAAACCGCCACACGCAACCGACGAAGAGGACACCCCCCAGGACCAGGACCGCCACGCCGCCGAGCGACGTCGCCCATTCGATCGGCGGCCCTGGCATCTCGAGGCGCGTTCCCGTCCGTCTCGCGATCCATATCGGGATCACGACGACCACGGTCACCGGGAAGACGAGGACGGCTATGGCGTGTCGGAGCGCGGACACCATCGAGCCTCAGCAGGAGAAGATCCCCACAGCCGAGCTGGGGTCTGGACCGGTCCGGTGCCGGGAGACGATTCGAGACCCCTTCTGCACCCTCAACTTGTGTGGTGCGGAGGCGGCGCGCACCCCTGCCGGCGTAGACGGCAAAGGCGAGCAGCACGGTCGTCCGTCGCTCAGCTCGCCCCGGGCATCCCGTCTTGCATCTGGATCACCTGGTCGGTGGTACCGTCGACCTCCGTCTGGACCCGTACGACAGGGGGCATGCCTGCGGGTGGGTCGCGCAGCACCCAGTATTTGCCGCCCGGTCCGGCCGTGCCATCGGGCCGCCCGCCGGGAGTGAACATCGTGTGATCCGGTCCCATCCCCCACCAGTCGATGTCGATCACCCATGCCGATCGCTGGACCCCGTCGCCCACATCGACCATCTCCGAACCAACCACCCGGGGCACCGCCCACCACTTGCCGCCTCCCCCTGCCAGGATGGTGGGAATCATCACCCTGAGTCCTTCGGACCAGGGGATCGCCGCCATCCACGTCTCGTGCGTCGCCGCCTCGAGCGCCTGGAGATCCAACCGCTCGGACACGGCTTCGGACTCGGGAGGGGGTGACACCTGGCGCACCTCGTGTCGGTCCCAGTCGTATTCCAGGACCTGCTCCGTGCCCCCTCGCTCGACCGTGGCCTCGAGGGGCGCCAGGGTGCGACGGTCGAGTACGATCTCGCCACGACCCAGCACTTCGCCCGTCGCACGGGCCATCTCGAAGCTCCGGATCCACACGTCTCGGTCCTCCCAGCGGTCAGCCCGTAACGTGAGCGTCTGGTAGGCTACGGCGTCGATGGGCTTCGCCGGAGAGGCCGGCCCGGACTTGTCGACTCGACCCATGGCGAAGCGAACGCCCGCATAGGGGGCCAGTGCGGATCCGTCCAGACTCGGGTGTCCGACGAGCCGGATCGGCACGTCCGAGGGAATTGGTGGGACCGCGTCCTGCCCTACCAGCGGAGCCGTGGAGAAGCCACCTGCACACAGCGCCACCAACGCGGCTGCAAATGCTCGTCCCGGTGCGGTCCCGCTGCCCCGGGCCCCATGGTCCATGAGGCACAGTGCTCTCGTGCTCGTCCCCATCCCATCCCCCTTCCACCTCGCGCGTAGTCGCTCTCGGACTGCTCGCCATTCCGGGCGAGTGATGCTTCGAAAACCGCTTCCAGGATCTCAGCATCGGTGACCGATATATCGGTGTCCGATAATGTGGTCGGAGAGAGGATTCGTCAAGAGCAGGTCGGGAGCGGTGCGTACGATTGTGGCCCCCGGTCCTCCACCCAGAGGGACTGCCCTACAGCGGGAAGAGGACCGGGGGACCGGCACCATCAATCGGGGCTCGCTCTATGCGCGGCTGAACCCTCCGAACGAGCCGAGATAGGCGGCTCCGAAACCGTCCAACGCCGCCCGCGCCTCGGCGCTCGGCGCACCGTACACGTGGAGGGACGTGGGCTCGAGACAGTCGAGGAACCGCTCGGCGAACTTGGCGCCGAAGTTGCCCAGGTGCTCCATGGCCGCAGAAGAGTCGGTATAGCGCTCACAGATGTGGCACGCCGATCCGTCGTCGCTGAGGAACCACTCGTATGCCAGCGTTCCCGCCTCTGCCTCGGTAGAGGCCACCATCTCACGCATCAGGGCCCGTAGATCGTCGAGTCGGCCCTCCTTCACGCGCAGCTGCAGGTTCCAAGAAACCGTGTCGGCCATGGGTCATGTCCCTTCCGGAAGTTGAGAGCGTCATGCCCCGAAGCGGGCTCCGCCGTTCTTTAGCGGGCGATCGCTCGTGTCTCCTCAAGCTACGTCGCCGGACGGCGCTCGGCTAAGGCGACGGGGCGGCTCCCTTTGCCAGGCCGATCCGCGTCGTGATGATCGGGATCAGAGACCCTCTGCCCGCCGCTTGATACCACGCAGCATCTTGGCCTCCATGATGCCGTGGCCGATTCGAGCGAGCGCCAACATCGGCAGCTTCGGCATGCGCGCCAGAAGCCGGTAGATAAGTTCGACCGGGCGCCTGCCGGAGGGCGAACCCGGCCAGCCGGGAGCGATTCTCCCTCGCACGACCAGCCGGGTGCGCTTCGCGCTCAGTCGCTCGAGCAGAAAGTCCCACGTCACCAGCAGCTCGCCCTCGGGTGAGGACGCGGTCAGGACGAGCTCCCGACCCGTATCCAGCGAGTGCACGACGAACGCGTCGTCCGCGCTTGGAAGGGCAGGTAAGATGTCACCGACCGCGATGTGCTGATGCTCCGGAAGGATGGTCCATGAGCTCGGTGCCCCACCATTGTCGATGAAGTCGTAGCTGTACCAGCCCGCGCGCCCCGCCCCCATCTGTACAAGCCACGGCCACACCCGCTCGACTGGAGCTTCGATGGTGATGCCGCGCGTAAGGGACCCGAGTGGCGCTTGGATTTGCGGATCCGCCAACATGGGGCGGACACCCTCGCCGGGAGATGCTCGGGTGCTGGTGGCCATGCGTGCCGGTTGGAAGCAGTAGCTGCCTGCGACCACGCCCGTGTGCATCGTCGCGACCAACTCGGCCGCCCCAGCCTTGGGGAACCGCGCTCCGGCACGATGCGTTCGCCCAGCGCCGGGCCAGACTCTGACCACCTGACAACCCGATCCTCTCTTGAGGAGCCGAGAGATGCGCCCGCGGTCTGGGAGAGCAGGTGGCGCAGGGTGGAGTAGGTGCTACCTAATATAGTGTGGCGAAGACCTCTCGCACGGTGCCTTTCGAGGACTCCACGAACCCTGGCAGGCTGTCTTCCAACTCGTCGAGTTGTCGCTGCTCCCGTTTGAGATCCTCCACCATCTCTTCTCTGAGCTTCCCCCACGAAGTCATCTTCTTCTCGATCATCTGAGCGGCGTCCTCAGCCTCCTGGGCGTCCGTCAGGGTGACGGATTCCGTCTTCGTCACGAGGTGGTCCGCCTCCCGTGCCGTCCGTGAGTAGCTGACCTCCACTGGGTCCACGAAGGCGTTCTTCTCTGCCAGCTTGTGCATGGAGCTGGAGACCTTCTCGAGCTGCGACATTTCCGTCTTCTTGCTCGCCAGCTCGTCTGCGAGGTCGCGGGTGAGCGCGCGGGTACCTGCCTTGGTCAGCTTCGCCACGTCGCGGGTGGCAGTCTCGACCGCATCGTCAATGATCATCCCCCAGCCAAGGCATTCGGCTGCGGCCGCCAGGGCCCGACGAAGCTGCTCGCGTTGACGAACCCTGAGCCTCCCGTCTTGGATCGCCCACGCCTTTGCCAACGTCGCCAACCTACGGGCGACTCCTTGCACTTCGGGGGAGCGTGTGTCGATGGCTCTCTTCTTGCTCGCTGCCTTGGCCTTTTGCGCGGAAATGGCGGGGGCTCCTTGATGGGGTAGCTAGGCTCTGGTGGGCGGGATCCGGGCGAATCCAGCCATTGATATTACCCGTCAGTTGGTCGAAGGATCAAATCGGCGGCCGAAGTGTCGTTTGCGCCGGCCCCCAGAGGTGCTACGTCGCGGCAGTGGGCCGCGTGCTCACCGCCCAACTCCGACCCCCGGCGCGCCCCGGTTACGGCGCTGAGGGACACTCCAGGAAACCCGGTTCGAGCAGGCTGGGCGCGGTGACGGAGGCGCTGTCCACCCAGACCCACCCCTCCGAGCCCTCGGAGTCCGTGGTCTGCACCCAGAATGAAGCGCTACCGTTCTGTATCACCTCACCGCCGTACTCGAAATCGGACGCCGCGAAGAAGTCGGCCCACGGCCAGAAGACCTCCGTCTCGAGAATCGCGTCGATGTACCAGGCGTTGAAGAAACCCTCACCCAGGTAGTCCAGGACGTACAGCGTGTCACCAGGTTGGAAGGTGACACCGTCCTCCTCGAAGGAGATCCGAGGCGTGGGCCGGGTCACCAAGACCACTTCCGGAACGTCCACGACGACCATTCCCGTGCCGACTTCGAAGGGCCGGTCGGGGACGAGGTAGCCCGCCACCTCCGACGGGTCCCATGGCGACCGGTATAGCGGTACCGAGTCACAGGCGAGCCAGGTGCCGTACGCACATCCCTCGCCCGGACAGGCGGGCTCGACACGGTGGGGCAGCTCGAGACCCGCGGCTGCCAGCACGTCCTGGACTCGCACCCTCGACTGACCGGCGCTCTGGTCGCCACAGGCCATGACCAAGGTGGCGAGCAACAGGGCTGGGGAGGCTACGACCCCGGGGCGGCGAGGCTGAGCCGCCCGGGCGTCTTCTTGTCGGTGCGGGGGCGCGGCCATCGGCGGCCTCCCGGGGCGCGAATGGGGTCGTCTCAGTTGTCGGCCACCGGCGGCCAAGCGCGGAATACCCGGTCCTCGGTGCACGTCATGGCCTCGATCACGGCCCCATGGTCGAACCCGGGGAGTCGTGCCGCGATGGTCTCGAGGAAGTCGGCCACGCCGGTGGCACCGTTCGGCACGATGAGGGGCGAGCCTCCGTCGGCTCGCTCGAACTCCCAGAATACATCCTCGGCGAACGGGCCGGCGTCCGACGTGCGGATGCGGACCTCCGCGATCTTCGACCACGCGAGCTCCTGGGTCTCCCCCCCTCGCTGATGCAGCCGCAGTCCGTCGTCGCCCAAGGTGAGCTGGTACATGGTCACATCCTCGAAGAGGTAGGGCGCCTGTTCCCGGGCCCGTCTCAACGCGAGCCAGAGCGCCGCGAGCGGGAGGGTGAGGGCCAGGACTAGCAGTGCCAGGGTCCACGGTGACGGGGTCATCGACTGGGGCGTCGCCCGGGCGGGGAGGTCGATCGGCCTACCACCCCTGGCTCTCCCGCCGCGGCGTGTGCCCTCCAGCGCCTCCAGGTTGCTCGGTCTCGCACTCGTCCGCCCCGATGGTGACGGAAATCGTGATCCACGCGGGCACCGGCTTGCCGTCCCACAATGCCGGGCTGAACACGTGGGCGCTAGCGAATGCCAGTGCGAAACGGTCCATCTCACGGTCGCCCGAGGACTCGTGGACCCGGGCGTCTCGCGTGATCCCGTTGCGGTCGATCAGGAACCAGACCCCGGTCGTCGCGCAGGAGTCTCCCGCGACGTAGTCGTTGATCTGTGCCTTGACCTTCGCCAGGTACTCACGGTTCGCGATGTCCGGGGGGACCTGGAACGGCGTGAAGAGTGGGCCCTGTCGCTCGAGCCACTCCCAGTCGTATTGGGGCTGTTGGGCTTGCGCAGGCTGGACGGCTGCGAGCGCCAGCAGGGTGACGCCAAGAATCTGGCGTATTGGGATGGGCAGCATCGTGTCCACCAGCACGCCCATCCCCCGCCGGCCTGCGGCCCCCCTGGACTCGAGCTCTCGGTCGTGCACCCTCTCGCTGAAGACCGAGACGTTCGAGCGATCACCAAGTCGGCGCTGGGCTGCGATCACGCACACCCTACCGGACGTATGCGGGATCGTAACAGATCTCGCGGGGGGAGTTCAGGCTTGCTTCGGCGGTTTCCCCGGGGCGCAGGCGTACCTTCGGTACCGCAGTTGCCCTCCACGGAGGGTCTTCCTACAGCCTCGAGGCTACACCTTGGCGTTGGGATACGGATACCCTCTGGGCTCCTTCAGGCTGGGATCCACCCAAGTCCGCAGGGCTGCATCCGTGATCGCGTAGCCCCAGTTGATCAGCCGTTCCTGGAGGTCACTCTCCATGGCCTTGAGGCGGGTCGGGGTTTGGGCCAAGGCCAGTGTGCGATCGGCAGGCGCCCTCAGCTTCTTCTTGGCCGTGTACTTGGAGATGGGTGTTCGGATGCCCCAATATGCGCCTTCCCGCTCGCCCGAGGTGAAGGCGCCCACCAGTTGGCGCTTCCGGAGGTTGCGTACCTGGCTGTCGATGACTTCGAGGATCCGCTTCGCATGTTGGGCCCAGTCGCGCTCCGGATCAGGCTCTGGCTTCAATTGGCCGCCGCCGTCGCTCACCAGCAGCGTCTTGTACCGCTTGTAGGCGGTCTCCAGGCCCAGGTTGTCGTAGACCCCGCCGTCGCTGAGGACTACCTCGGACCGGTAGATGGGGTCGGTGAGGTCGTTGCCCCTTCTGAACTGCGAAGCGTCGAGCTCCAGCTCCGCAGGGGATAGCACCGGCGGAAACGCCGAAGAGGCGGCAACCACCTCAGCCAACGAGGTGGTCGGGTTGTTGACCAGCCCTACGCGCCAATCGCCCATGTAGGGCTTCGAGAATCGCCACAGAGCACCCGATTGCACGTTGGTGGCATTGAAAACGAATCGTGGCTCGTCGGGTAGGTCCTGAAGCGTGGTGTCGCCGAAGACGTGCTTGCGGTACTTGCCTGCGACTTTGTCGCTGATCGATCCCGGCAGTAGAGCGCCCGTGATGATCGATCCGGCATCGATGGTGCGTTCGGCGAGGGTCCGAACGGGCTTGACCACCGTCCCGACGAAGTTCGACGCGCGGCCGGTTCCAGCGAACTTGAGGTCGGCCCAGTTCATGGCCAGCACGCCGGCCGTGATGGATCCTCCCGAGACGCTGGAGATCCGATCGAGCTTGGGCAGGTACCCGAGATCGTTCAAGCGCCAAAGGGAGCCCAGGTGGAAGAGCATGGCCCGGTATCCACCGCCGGACAGACACAGGGCAATCCCCTCTTCGAGCTTGCTGGGCTCTTGGCCTCCGTCAGCGACGGTGGGAGTGGTGATTCGCGGGTCCACAGGCTGCTCAGTCGGCATGGTCTAGTCCCGGCGTGACGGGTGATCTTCTCTTGTGATCCTCAGAGCTCTTCGAATCTCTTCTCCATGGCGGCTGCAGTCCTTCTCTCGGCTGCGACAGTCGCCCTTACGGCTTCGGTGGTCCTCCTCTCCGCCTCCGTGGCCCTGCTCGAGAAGAAGTAGGTGACAACCGCGCCTCCGATTGCCCCGACGAGTACGTCGAGAGCGGACCAAATACGTAGAACGTCGTCGAATATCTGACTATCGCCACGACAACGATCGTGGTCACCGCGAGGATCAGCATACACGCAACAAGCGCCGACGGCCACGACACACCAGTCCTTCCGTTCATCGGTTTCCGCCTTTGCCCGGGTAAGGATTAGCACTGGGCTGGACCGCAGTGTCTTCCCGACTAAAACCGCGCCTTGAAGGTGAACACGTTCCACGTGAAGTCCTTCTCGTTGAGGGCGGCGCACATCACGGTTTTTCCATCGGTTCTGACGTTGATCAGACCGTACGTGGTTCGGGTCGC
>JBDHHQ010000101.1:0-14538 GCA_039589315.1 Gemmatimonadota bacterium | reverse complement strand
TGCCCTCCGTGACCATACGTTGCCGCACCCACTCCAACAGGCCGCTCCAGTACTCGGTCCCCACCAGAACGACAGGGAAGTTCCGGATCTTCCCCGTCTGGATGAGCGTCAGCGACTCGAACAGCTCGTCCATCGTCCCGAACCCGCCGGGGAAGATCACGAATGCCTCTGCGTATTTCACGAACATGGTCTTGCGAACGAAGAAGTACCGGAAGTCGATGGCCAGATCCACGAAGGGGTTGCCCCGTTGCTCGAAGGGCAGCTCGATGCTGCAACCCACCGACGGCGCCCCTGCGCTCCTGGCGCCCCGATTGGCGGCCTCCATCATCCCGGGCCCGCCCCCGGTGATCACGGCGAAGCCGGCCTCACCCATGAGGCGCGCCGTTTCCGCGCACGTCTCGTACATGGGGTCCTCCGGCGTGGCCCGGGCCGAGCCGAAGAAGGAGACCGCCGGCCCCAATGTGGCCAACTCGTCGAATCCCTCGACGAACTCCCCCATGATCCGGAATACGCGCCAGGCATCCTTCTCGACCGCGATCGTCGGAGCCTTCCTGAGCTCCTCGATGTCCACGCTCTGCAGGAAGCGCTCGTCTTCGGTCTCTCGGACCGCCGGGGGGGTCCGCCGGTCCGGGGAGGCGTCGCTATCGCTCATCTGGCCAGGCTCCTCTCGGATGTGAGGGCGGGCCCGGGAAGCCAACGATGCGGCTCTGGGCAATCGCGCGTTGGCGCGGCCTGCACCCCTGGCCGCCCCGTCCCGAACCCGTCGGCGGCCCACCCCACCGGCCGCTCGACATGCCACGCATGGTCACCCGCCGGCTGACTCGTGGGCAAGAGGGATCCGTCCGACCAGCCAGGCCGCGGTACGCCCCACGGCCGCCTCCAGGGCGTACGGGGGTGACCAGCCGAGAGCATCCAGGATGCGCTGTGTCCGGTATGGATTCCCACCGGTCCACAGCCTGACCGCACGCACGAGCGACAAGCCCTGTGCCCCGGGCGCGCTGAATCCCAGGCCTTCGGCGGCTCGCGCCGAGCCCCTGACGAGCGCCGTGGGTAACGGCAGCGCTCGAGGTCGCCGGCCCAGCGCGCGCGCTAGCCCCAGAACCAGATCCCGCTGCGACATGGGGGTGTCCGCCGCCAGCACGAAGGTGTCGTCAGGCCCCACGGTCAGTGCGCGAACCACGGCCGACGCGACGTTGCCTGCGTAGACCACGGGTACCTCCCGGTCCCCCCGGCCCAGCATGGGGATGACCGGTAGGGCGGCGAGGCGTGCCAGACGCACGGTGAACAGTCGATCTCGCTCCCCGAAGACGGCGGCCGGCCGGAGGACCGTCACGGCGAGGCCCTCGGATCGACGCACCTCATCGACGACCAGCTCCGCCGCCCTCTTGGATCGGGCGTACCCGTCCCCGCTGCGGAGCTCCCCATCCAGCGGCGTGGCTTCGTCTATGGGGCCGGGGCGCAGGCCGTAGACTGCCACGCTGGACAAGTGCACGGCGTGGCCGATGCCGACCCGGGCTGCTCCGGTTAGCACGGAGCGCGTACCCTCCACGTTGACGGCCTCGATCTCGGCCCACGAGCCTTTGGTGTAAACGGCAGCCGCGGTGTGCACGACAGCATCACACCCGCGCATCGCACTGGTGAGGGATTCCACCGACTCGGTGAGGTCGCCCTGCACGACCTCGCAGCCCAGGTCGGTCAGGTGACGCGTGTCGGAGTGGGGACGCTGGAGAGCCCGCACGTCCGACCCCGCCGCTCGCAGCTGCTCCGCCACGTGGCTGCCCACGAGGCCGGATCCGCCCGTCAGGAAGACCCGCCTCGGAGGCCGCGCCGATCCGATGCGCTAGCCCCCTTCCAGGAACGAGCGAGCGGCGGCCTCGATCTCGGGCAGCATGGTGGCGTGAATCTGATACTCCGCCAGCCCCAAGGCCGTCTGCGCATCCCAAGCGTCCAGCAGACGGCGGTAGTATGCCGACGCGGCCTCGGCGTCGCCCATCCTCTTGGCTGCCTCGGCGGCGGCCGACAGGAGGAGCAGGTGGTCCGGGTACTCGGCGAGAGCAGCCTCTGCCGATGCCAGCGCCGACGCGAAGTCGAGGGACGTGAGTTGGAGAAGAGCCAGGTGGTACGCCCCGTCGTTGTCCAGGGGCCGGGCCCGCTCGTACGCAGCCACCGCCATGGGCAAGAAGCCCTGAACCTCTGCGCTGTCGCCGGCCGACACTGCGGTCATGACCCGATTGAAGAGACGATCCGCGGCTTGCCGGGGGGTCATTGAGGCAAGGTCCACCGTGGAGCTGCCTGCCCCGGCTGGCGGAGCCACTCCCGCCTGCACGCCCGGGGCTGGTGGGGGCCGGTCACCCCGGAGCACCGGGCCGGCCAGCACCAGTATGAGGATGACCATGACGCCTCCAGCGGCGTACCACCCCATGCGCGCGGTGCTCCCTCCACCCACCGAGCCCTGTGCCCTTGCCTCGAGGTAGGTCCCGCACGAGTTGCAGAAGCGGTCTCCTGGATCCGGCTTCGCGCCACAGGAGGGACACACCTCTGGGTTGAGCGAAGCACCGCAGGACGCGCAGTAGCTACCGGTGGCGGCCGAGCCACAGCGTGGGCACGTCATGTACCGGAGTCCTCCATGGTGGCCGACCGGTGCGGCCCGAGTGCGTTGAAGAGCAGGGGCCAGGTGGCCACGCTCTGGGCCCGGTAGTTGGGCTGGAACCCGAACAGCACCACGGACCCCTCTCCCACCCTGGCCTCCACGAGAGCCGGCATTCCGGCCAGATGCTCCGGTCCCAGGATCCATCCTGATGCCACGGGATTGCCCTCGCCATAGTAGGCCGCGATCGAGACGGCCGGATCGTTCACCTCGAAGGCCCGGCTGCTCCGCCAGTACCAGCCGGCCACCTGATCGTCCAGGCCTTGCGTGAGCGCATGCTCGTCCAGGTCCAGCCGGACGATGGAGCCGGGAACGTAGAAATCCTCCGTGGGCAGGCGCTCCACCGGGTTGGCGATCGGGAGCTCGAACAAATCGATCATGAGATCGGTGGCTTCCTCGATGGCAACCAGACGGCCGCCTCCCCGCACGAACTCCCGCAGCGCCCTGGACCCGTTCTCGCCGATCCCTCCCCGGTAGTCCGGAGGCATGGGTCCTCGACCCTGATATCCCTCGACGACGGTGGCGGGGTCCTGCGCCTGGAAGAGGAGCACGTCGTAGCGGCTGCCCAGGTCGCCGGCCTTCACGTCATGGTGGTCCAGGGTGTCGTACTGGAGCCCGTACTGATCCAGGACCCACCGGGTCCATCCGCCCTCCATGGGCTCGTGCCACGACTTGTAGACGCCGATGCGGGGGGCCCCGTCGCCCGTGAGGGCGGCCGGAAGCGTGAAGGGGACCTCCGGCGGCTCGATGGGCTCGGAAAGGGACACGGCCGGCAGGGCCTCGAGGGGCTCGGCTTCGATGCCCATCAAGAGCGGCAGTGTGTGCCCCGTGACGTCGTAGGGACGCTTCGGCGGCCCCCCCGGGTACTCGCGCAGGTCGGGGTAGTGCTGCACCTCCAGCATCGTCTGGGCGAAGGAAGCGTACGGCTGTTGCATGGGGATCACGTAGCTCCCCGCCCTGAAGCTCATGCCCTGGGCCCGGAAGTCGCTCTCCGCCCGGTGGATCTCCACGTCGGCCGTGGCCAGGATCCGCAGGACGTACGCCAACCCGGTCGGGTTGTCCCGGCCCGCCCGGATCACCCAGGCTTCGGGCCACGCGTCCCATCCCTCGGTGGCGCGCAGGTTGATCCCGTAGAAGTTCTCGAGCCAGAAGCGTCGGTTCTTGGCGGCGTTGGTCAGCAGGGCGAGCGCCCCGGACTCCATGTAGTCGACGATGTCGGAGAGATGCCAGTCGCCTCCCCGCCAGGGCCGTGGATAGTTCCAGCTGGCGACGGCGGCATCGTACTCGCGGCCACCACCGATGTCCGCCGGATCTATCGTGACGGGGGACGCGAGCTGAGCTGACGCGGTCTCGCTCAGGATCCGCGCACCGCCGTGGTAGTGCTGATATGCCCGGGCCGGCGTGAATCCGTCGTAGATGGCGTTGATCACCACGCCGTCCTTGCCCTGGGCCGTGAGGTCGGCGGCCATGTAGGATCCCAGCTGGTTCACGGCGCTCACTATGGCCGGATCCACGTTGGGCTCGATGGGATCGATGTACGGCGGGAAGAAGATCCGGGCACCCGAGCCACCCATCTGGTGAATGTCGTGCACGATCTGGGGATGCCAGGCGTTGTGCGCCCCGGTCACCGTGAGCCACGTCTCCTTCTGTGTGAAGGCGTACCAGTCGCGGTTATTGTCGTGGCCCACGTAGTACTGGTAGAGCCATGGCAAGGTGGCTCCCTCGTATTCCGTCCCCACCCACTCCTTGTACCAATCGACGACCCACTGCGTACCATCCGGGTTCAGGGAAGGGATCTGGAGGAAGATCACGTTGTCCAGGATCTCTGCGATGCGGGCGTCGCTCGAAGACGCCATGCGGTGGGCGAGGCGTGCCGCCGTCTGTGCACCGCCGACCTCGGTGGCATGGATGGCATGTGTGATCAACACCACCGTCTTGCCCTCGTCCAGGAGACGCTCCAGCTCCGCCTGACTCCCGATCGTCCTCGGATCGGACAGCTTCATCTGGATGGTGTGGAGCTCCTCGAGCCGGGCCTGGTTCTCGGGACTGGTGATCGTCAGCATCACGAACGGGAGCCCCCTCGTAGTGGTCCCGAGGGTGTCCACGGACACCCGTTGGCTCGTTTCGGCCAGTTTCTCGTAGTAGGACGTTAGCTGGTGCCAGTCGGCGAGCTCCCGGTCGGTGCCGACTTCGAACCCGAAGTGGGACGCCGGAGCAGGAACGCCTTGACCGGATGCCTGTCCGGCGGCGGCCAGGACCAGGCAAGCTGAGAGGAGCCGCGTGTTCATCCTTGGGGTCTCCTGTGACAATCTTGGGTAGGGAGGTGGATGGTATCGTCGCCCCGTGGGGGCGGCAAGCCGCGCAGAACGCGCGTTTTCGCCGTCTCATCCTGACGTCGACGCGGCCGTGAAGCGCACCGACCTGCAACCGCGGGCGCTCACTCGATCCAATCGGCAAGGAGGTCGGTTCACACCGTGATTCCCGTGCCGCTTCTCGCCTTCGCCCTGTTGGCTCAGGCCGACTCTAGCAACGTGCGCCCGACGCCCGGTGCCGAGGCCGATCCCACCGCCCCGGGCTGGTTCGGCTTCGATTCCATCCCCGAAGACACCTACCTGGACGAGAACGTTCAGGAGATCCTCCGGCTGGCTCTCTCGGAGCGGGACGCCGCCTACGAGGGCATCGAGAGCTACGAGGGAGTCATGTCCGAGCGCATCTACGCCGGCGTCGGTGGCTGGCGATTCCGCCGAGAGCGAGGCCTGTTCACCCAGGATCGGGTGGCACGGATTCGTTGGGAGCGCGGGGGCGACCGAGTGGTCCAGTGGATCGGCGCCCGCCGGAGCGTGCCGCTGCTGGGAGACAACGAGGAGCTCCAACGCGATGTGAACGAGGAGATCGACGAGGATCTCATCGACGAGGGCGACCCTCCGGCGCTTTACTTCAACCCCTGGGATCGACGCATCGTGTTCGGCGACGAGACGGCGCATCATCCCCTCGCCGACTCGGCCGCGTTCCACTACCGCTACCAGTCGGGCGACACCCTGCGGCTTCGCCTGCCGGACGGAAGTCGTGACATCACGCTGGTCGAGGTCCGTGTCCAACCCCGGTTCCTGGAGCCCGACCTGGTCGCTGGGTCCCTCTGGTTCGATGAGGACACCGGGGCGCTCGTCCGGGGCACGTTCAAGCCGGCCCGCCCCTGGAGTCTCGAGATCGATGCCGAGGACGACGAGGCCGACGACGTGCCCGGCTTCCTCAAGCCCATCGAGGCGGAAATCGAATACGTGACGGTGGATTACAGCCTCCACGAGCTGAAGTACTGGCTGCCCCGACGCTTCGGAGCGGAGGCCGAGCTCAGGATCAGCCGTTTCGTGAACTTCCCGGTTCTTTTCGAGTGGACGGTCGGAGGCTACCGCGTAAACGACGCCAACTCCGACATCCCGCTCCAGGGACCGTTACCCGAAGGCTGGTCCCGCGCGGAAACGCGCGTCGAGCGGGACGGCGAGGAACCGTACTACGTGACCGTGCTCGTGCCCTCGGCCGACTCGCTCCTGGCATCGCCGGAGCTGCCCGAGCCGGTGGTCAGCTCCGAGTCCCAGGCCTTCAGCGCCGACGAGATCGCACAGATCCGGTCCGACCTCGATCAGCTCGTCGGCACGCAGACCCTGTTCGGCCCCCGCATCGCCTACGGTCTCCAGGACGGAATGCTCCGTTACAACCGGATCGAGGCTCTGAGCGCCGGCGTTTCGGCTGAGCTGCCCGTGCCTCCGGAACTTTCGGCCTACGGCATGGTGCGTTTGGGCTTCGACCTGGAGCCCAACGCGGAGCTCTCGCTCCGGCGGGGCCCGGCGGAGCGGCGTTGGTCCCTCACCGGCTTCCGCAGGCTGGTGCCGACGAACGAGTGGGAGGACCCGGCGGCCCGGCTCTTGAACGTCGTGGACGGGCAGGACGACGGACAGTACTACCGGACCCTCGGCGGGGAAGTGGCCTACGTGCGTGCCGCCCGGCGGACGCGGACCCGGCTCCGTTTCTTCTACGAGTACCAGACGTCCGCCGAGAAGCTCACCGACGTCTACCTGCTCCGGCCCATCGGTGGAGAGCTGCCGCCGAATATCGAGGCGAAGCAGGGTGACGTGTTCGGAGCCGCCCTCATGGTCCAGTGGCAGGCGGGTATAGACCCCAGGGGCTGGGTGGCGTCCGGATTCATCTCCGCCGAAGGCAGCATCGGTGACTTTCAATACCAGCGCGTTGCCGCATCCGTCACCGTGGCCAGACCCCTGTTCCTCGGGCTGGCCGGAGCCCTCCAGGCCCAGGCCGGCGCCGCGTGGCGCCCACCCGTGCAGCGGGGCTTCTCGGTGGGCGGCATCCGCACGGCACGAGCCTTCCGGGCGGGCACACGGTTCGGTGAGTCGTTCTGGACGGGACGAGCCGAGCTCGCCAACGACTTCCCGGCATTCCGGCTCCTCGCCTTCGGTGACTTCGGTTGGGCAGGAGACCGGGAGCAGTTCCTCGCGTCGGACGATTGGCTCGCCTCGGTCGGCCTCGGGGCGTCCATCCTGGATGGGATCCTGCGGTTCGACCTGGCCAAGGCGGTACGGGGCGGAAACGACTTCCGCATCCACCTGTACCTCGACGGGGTCTTCTGAGGCCTCGGGCTACGCTACGCCTCGAGGCTCTTCGGGGCCTTTGGGGGTATTCGCGGCTGCGAGGTCACAGGCCCGTGGGCTCGTCGATGAAGCACCACTGGATCCCCAGCTCATCGGCAACCCGCTCGGCGAGGGCCCGCACCCCCCACGTCTCAGTCGCATAGTGCCCGCACAGGAACAAGCTCACCCCCAGCTCCATGGCGTCGTGGTAGTGGTGGTGCGAAGCCTCGCCGGTGATGAGCGCATCCAGCCCCTGATCCGCGGCTTCCGAAAGGAATGACGCTCCCCCTCCGGTCACTACCGCAACACGCCCGAGGCGCTCAGGCCCCCCCGGAATGACGCGCACATCACCTCCCAGCAGGATCTTCAGATCCGACGCCAGGGCCTCGCGGTCCGAGTCCACGGTCCCCCACCAGCCGATCTCGCGGTCCTTGAAGGCCCCGAAGGGACCCTTCACCTGCACGCCAGCCTGGCGTGCCAGGATCGCGCAGTTCCCCAGCTCGGCGTGCGCGTCCAGGGGCAGATGGGCGCTGTATAGGGCCAACCCACCCTCCACCAACGCCTTGACCTTGCGGTAGAGGGCCCCGGTGACGGGCCGCAGACCACTCCAGAACAGACCGTGGTGGACGAGCAGCAGGTCGGCGTTCCCCTCCACCGCCAGCCGGATCGTGGCCTCGCTGGCATCGACCGCGGCAGCCACTTTCGCTACCGAGCGGGCGCCTTCGACCTGGAGGCCGTTCAGTGCGTGCGGGTAGTCAGGGAAGCCGGAGACGGCGAGGGTGTCATCGAAGAATTGGACGATTCGTTCTATTTCGACGGAGTGCACCGACTCTCCCGGGTCGGGGTGGGCAGGTCACTCATCGACGTGTGGAAAACTCTCCACCCAGGCGGTGCAGCGACGGTCACCGGGACCCGGCAAGTAGACGCAAAGCGTTACAGAACAAGTGGATAGGCGGTTTTCCCCTCAGTGTGGAAAGAAAACCGCCAACGCATCACGTCGGGACTGCCGCTTTGCTCTCTCCACGGACCGACGGCGTGGCCGGCTTTGCCGTCGACGGCGGGGCCGCCGGGAGGGTCGCCGGGGCCGCCGAGGTCTCGGCCGACTTTCTCACCTCACCCATGTGGACGGTGCCATTCAGCATGGCTCCGTCTTCCAGCTGCATGCGTCGCGCGAAGACCTCGCCTTCGACCTTCGACGTGCTCTGGAGCTCGAGGCGAGATTCGGCGGTGAGCGTTCCTACCACGCGTCCGGACACGATCGCGTCCTGGGTCAAGATCTCGCCGTTGACCTCTCCGTCTTTCCCCACGACGACGGCTTTGCCGGCTCGGACGCTGCCCTCGACGGTGCCCTCGATGCGGACGGTACCGTCCGTCTGGCAGTCGCCGACGATCGTCATGCCGGGCCCGATTATCGAGATCACGGCCTCGGGAGCCGCACCGCCTTCGATCTGCCGATCACGAGCCATGGCGCTCATCCTTTGTACTGGTAGGTGGACGCGGGTCGGCCGGGAAGACGGCCCCCTCCACCCCGGTTCTCGGCTCATCACAACTGAGAGGTTAGAAACGTCGCAGCGGCGTGGCCGCCATGCAAGACAAGAGCGGCGCTGTCGGTCGGCCTCAGGGCTGTCGAACCCACTCCAGGGGATCCTGGGGCTCGCCGTCCTGTGTGATTTCGAAGTGGAGGTGCGGGGCGGTGGACCGACCCGTTGACCCGGACAGTGCGATGACCTCGTTGCGCCGCACCTCCTGGTTCAGATCTACCAGCGTCGTCGAGGCGTGTCCGTAGAGGCTTCTCAGCCCCTGGCCGTGCTCGAGCACGACGTAGTTTCCGTAGACCTCGTCCTGGCCGACCTCGGCCACGGTTCCCGCTCCCGACGCGCGTATGTAGGAGTCCTGCGCCACAGCTATGTCGATGCCGGGGTGGGACTGTCCACCCTCCAGAAGGCCTTGGGTGACGAAGCCCCGTTCCGTCAAGGGCCATGACGACGGGCGCGCCTGGTCCCCCTCACGGTCGGATGCGTCGCTGCCCCCAGGCGCGGGGGGCAGCCAGAGACTCGATGGTAGATCAGCTTCCTCGGTACCGAAAAGGCCGCGCATCCGACCGTAGCGCGCCTCGAGCTCTTCGAGTCGCGACGCCAGTGCAGTCAAGCGGGCCCCATCGTCCCGGTATTGCGCGACCTCGGCCTCGAGGCGTCCTACCCGCAGCGACCGCGCGGCGAAGTACCACCAGCTTCCCGCCATGACGGCCGTGAGCGCCAGAGCGGCTGCCGCGGTCCACCCCCACGCACGGAGCCTCGGGTAGGGAAAGCGGAAGGTCCTGCTCTCCTCGCCGCTCCCGGCGGGGATCATCAGAACGGTGAGGACCTTTTCGTCCTGGTCCCGGGGGGGTGCGGTCAACCCAACAACTCCGACGCGTCGCGTCCGGTGATGAGTCCGAAGAGGCGCTCGAAGTCGTCCGTGGAGTGGTAGGAGACCTCCAGCACCCCTGTGCCGTTCGGCGCGGGTCGGATCCGGACACGCGTCCCGAGTCGGTCCTGCAGCGCCTGCTCCAGCTCGCGGATCGCGGGATCGCGTGAGGTTGGCGACCTGCGCCCTGCGGCTCCGGACGCGGACGCTCCCGTGACTTCCCGGCGGACGTGCCGCTCCACCTCGCGGACAGACCAGCTTCCCTTCACGGCTTGACGCGCGAGCTCGGCCGCCCGCATGGGGTCGGGCACGGCCAGGAGTGCCCTGGCGTGTCCCATTGCCAGCTTGCCCGCGCCCAACAGACGGCGGACTGAGGCCGGTAACTTCAATAACCGCAACATGTTAGCTATTGTCGAACGATCCTTGCCGACGGCTGAGGCGATGTTTTCCTGCGTGAGGCCGAACTTGTCGGCGAGGACCTGGTAGCCTTCTGCCTCCTCGAGAGGCCCCAGCGCCTCGCGCTGGAGGTTCTCCACCAGAGCCAGCACGAGAAGGGTCTCGTCTCCGACATCGCGGACGACGACAGAGACCTCGTCCCACCCCAGCGCCGTCACCGCCCTGAGTCTCCGCTCCCCTGCCACGAGTTGATAACGGGCCTCCACTCCCGGAGCACGACGAACGACGAGAGGCTGCAGAAGGCCGTTGTGTTGGATGGAGTCCGTGAGCTCCTGAAGCTCGGCCTCCGAGAAGTCCCGCCTCGGCTGGAAGGGGTTTGGTGCGACTCGCGCGACGGGCACGCTGCGCAACTGCTCGCCTTCCCGGACGGGCTCCTGCTCGGCATAGGTTCCCAGCAGAGCCCCGAGTCCCCGTCCCAACCGGTCCTTTCCTCCCGACGTCACGGCGATCCTCCCGTCAACTGTTCTGCCCGAGCCCGGTTGGCCTCGGCGGCGGTGCGGCGAATGAGCTCTCGGGCCAGCGCCATGTAACTCTGGGCTCCCTGGGACATCACGTCGTACAGCATGATCGGCTGGCCGAAGCTGGGCGCCTCCGCCAACCGGACGTTGCGGGGAATGACGGTCTGGAAGACTCTGTTGCCGAAGTACTCCCGAGCCTCCGCCGCCACCTGCTTCGACAGGCGAAGACGCTTGTCGAACATGGTCAACAGCACGCCCTGGATCGCGAGGTCGGGATTCAGGCCCCGCTGGACGAGCCGGATGGTGCTCAGGAGCTGACTCAGGCCCTCCAGGGCGTAGAACTCACACTGGATGGGGATGAGCACCGAGTCCGAGGCACTGAGGGTGTTGAGGGTCAGCAACCCCAGGGACGGCGGACAGTCGGCAAGGATGAAGTCGTATTCGTCGCGGAGCGGCTCGATGGCCCTCCGGAGGACCGTCTCACGCCGAGGCACGTCGACGAGCTCGATCTCCGCTCCGACGAGATCGCGCGTCGCAGGGATGATGTCCAACAACGGGAAGTGTACCTTGGAGACTATGGTTTCTCCGGCCGCACGACTCCCCACGAGAACGTCGTAGACTTGCGGCAGAGACCTCAGGTCTTCGATTCCGAGCCCGCTCGTCGCGTTGCCCTGCGGATCCATGTCGATGATCAGCGTCCGCCGCTCCGCGACGGCCAGGGCGGCGCCCAAGTTGATGGCGGTCGTGGTTTTACCCACGCCGCCCTTCTGGTTAGCGATTGCGATTACCCGAGACATTTGGACGCGTTCGAGGACAGCGTGGAGGGCAGAATGGGCTTCCCGTCCCGTCGGGGTGGACGAATATACCGATGCTTCTACCGAAGGTAAAGCGAAACGGGGTTGACGCAGCGGCAGATTGGAACAAGTGTTTTCGCACGTGGAGCCCGTTCACTGCCGCACGTGCCGTCCGCTTTCAGCGCCTCGAGGACCGTCCATGCCGTTCTCCCGCCAGATCTTGACGCCCCTCGTACTCGCGGTCGTCGTCGTGCTTTCCGCATGTGGCGGCGACTCCGACTCGCCTGCGGCACCTCCCGCCCCCCCTCCGTCCGACGATCTTACGCCGGTAGTGGGGAGCTGGCTCGCGGATTCCATCGTGGTGAGTCCCAAGGCCAATCCCAGCGAGGCCGTCGAGATCGTCAGCAGGGACGGCGTGCAACTCACTTTCACCGTGCAGAGCTCCGGCGCTTACCGGGCCGTACTCCGGGCCTTCGGGAGCCAAAGCGAGGAGACCGGTACGATCCGTCTCCAGGGAGGCCAGATCTTCTTCTCGGTCCAGACGCCGGTGGTCAGTAGCGCCTCGGGCCAGTGGTCGCGCACCGGTGGCCGACTGATTCTCGAAAGCGATGATCTACCGCTCGATTTCAATCGGGACGGGATCCTGGACGACGTTCATCAACGGCTCGTGTTCTCGTCGCTGTAGGCCGCGCGCGGTTCCACCCCCAGTCGTTCGGAGAGGTCGGGGGACCCTCGACCGTACCAGGCCGAGCTCCCGGACTCCGCCTCCTCTGGGCTATGTGCCGCGTTGCACTCCATCGGCTGGTGGAGGGCCTCGAAACTCGGCCCTCTCCGAAGGTGAGCACGGTTCGCCAAGGAACATGTAAACCGACTTGCGGCTCCAACGGACCTCTATGGTGCACCGAATGGATGTTCCACGTGGAACATTGGGCGGCTGGCGATGCCGCGCCTCTCCTGGGCGAGCGCCATTGGCCTGCAATACCCCCGGGTCTTCCGGAAGGGTATCACAACCCCTTTCTCCCCACCACTTACTGGTTCGCCCTGGCCTCTCGCAATCGAGTCCGGAGCTCAGCCATCGTGCTCAGGACGTGGCCGCCCCCCACCTCGACGTCCTCCCGGATTTCGAGCACCGCGGGTCCGCCCGCGAGCACCGGCGTTCCGGGCGGCAACAACGTTGCCAGTGTGGCGAACTCCTTCGGGAGCGCGGGATCCTCGAGGGGATGAAGGGCGGAAAGCACCAAGGCTCGGGCTCCGAGCCGGCGAGCTGCCTTCGCGATCTCCTCAGCCGGTAGGTCCGGCCCCAGAAAGACGGAGCGCCAGCCGACACCGGCACCCACCACGCCGCTCAGTAGGGCGCCAAGCTCGTGGCGTTGGCCTTTCGGGGTCGTGCATATGAGCACTGGCGCGTCACCGGGCACCTCGATGGCGCCGATGAGCCAGGCGAGGAACTTGCGGATGACTCCTGAAGCCACGTGCTCGTTGGCGGGCCCCAGCCTTCCGTGACGCCAACGCGTCCCGATCTGCTCCAGCACAGGCACGATCACCTGACCGACGAGGGCGTCGGGTTCCAGCACGACGGCGGCTCGGGTCAGGACCTTCTCGAGCCGGTGCGCGTCCATCTCGTCGACCGCGGCCAGGCCCTCCCGGACGACAGCCTCGCCTGCTCGCCCTCCTGCTCGAAGCGCCACGAGCGCGGGAGGCAGGATGACCCCGTCCTCTCGAACGAGAGCCTCCAGCTCCTTCGTTCCGAGCACTGCGACCTGACCGATGCTACGCCCCGCCTCCGTCGCTCGCACGAGGAGAATCAGGCGCTTCACCTCCACATCCGAGTACAGCCGCTGTCCGCCCTCCGACCGACGGGGCTCTACCGCGCCGTAGCGGCGCTCCCAGGCTCGGAGGACCGAGGGAGACAACCCTGTTCGTCGCGTCACCACGCGAATGGGGTGTCGGGGCGTTGACTCTGAGTGAACGCTCATGAACCAATAGGTCTTCGATTGTGGCCGCCTTGTCAAGCTTTTGTATAGGTCTATGTCGTCGCGATGCAAGTTTGTCATGTACCTGCACTGTACAATCTGTGGACCGGATGTTCGCGTCGGTCCACACGCAGCTGCGTGTCCCGTCTGTGCCCCGCCACGGCGGAAGGACCGGATTCGCTTGATCGCTCACCACGGCGCCGCCGTTCGTTTGGATCATGGCGCGGATCGGTGCACTCCATCTCGTGAGCGCGGGCACTCCCCGTTCCTGGGGTTGCGAACGCGCCGATGAAAAGGCTTCAGCGTGCCGCTGGCTGGGCCCCACGCCACCTCCGCACCTCCATGACCAGATTCTGCAGATCGGCCGGCGATACGCCCGGGATCCGGCCGGCCTGGGCCAGGGTGGCAGGGAGGATCCGACCCAGCTTTTGCCGTGCCTCTACCGAAAGGGTCACGAAGGCCGAGTAAGGGACGTCCGGCCCGAGCTCGAAGGTCGCCTGGTCCCTCAGCTTACGAGCACGTTGCATCTCCCGAGCCACGTAGCCCCGGTACTTGAGCTCCACCTCGACCGCCGCGAGGGCATCGGCCAGCGGCCAGGCGGGCCCGTCGGTCGGAGCTTCGGGGGAGACACCGTTCCCGCTTGGGGGGTCGCACTGCTCGAGGCTCACCAGGCCAGCGGCCGTGACCCCGGGACGCTTCAGGAGCTCTACGGCCCGGGTCGGTCGGCTGATCGGTGCCGATCCCCCACTCTCCAACAGCGGGTTGACGCGTGATGGGTGCAGGGGGGTCTCCCGAAACCAGGCCTGCACCCGGTCCTCCAGATGCAATCGCCTCGTCAGCTCCAGGGACTGACCTTGCGTGAGAAGGCCCCTGTCCTTCGCGATGGTGCCCAGGCGCCTGGCGGCATTGTCCTGCCTCAGGAGTAGCCGAAACTCGGCGCGGGACGTGAACAAGCGATATGGCTCGTCCACCCCTCTCGTTACCAGGTCGTCGACCAGCACGCCGATGTAGGCCTGGTCCCGCTCGAGGATCAGAGGAGCGCCCCGCTGGACCGACAGCGCAGCGTTGGCGCCCGCCACGAGTCCTTGGCCAGCCGCCTCCTCGTAGCCGGTGGTGCCGTTGATCTGGCCTGCGAAGTAGAGGCCGGGCACTTGTTTGACCTCG
>JBDHHQ010000100.1:0-14601 GCA_039589315.1 Gemmatimonadota bacterium | reverse complement strand
CCAGGCCAGGGAGGCCCAGATGGCGGACACGGACCGGGACGGTGTCCCCGACGAGGTCGACGTCTGTCCCGCGACCAGTCGGGGCGCAGAGGTGGACCCGTCGGGATGCGCTCGGCAGTCGGCCCTGGGGTGGATTGGCGTGGCCGGCGGAGCCGCGGTGCTCTTCGTCGTGGCCGTGGCTGGTGTGCAATGGTGGGCTCGGCGGTCGGACGCGCGTCCGGAGCTCGAGGAGGCCGAAGAGGAGTGGGTCGTCCTCCCCTTCTCGTCAGAAGCGGGCGAGGCGGGGATCAAGCCGGCGGCTTCACGCCCGGACCCTCAAGCCCCGACGTCACGACCCGAGATGCGGGACCCGTATGGCGGACAGCCCGGGTACGGGCAGCCGTATCCGCAGGTGGGACAGGGCTATCCGCCGCCCGCTCCCGGTTATCCGCCGCAGCCGTGGCCAGCCCAGCCCGGATACTATCCGCAGTCCTACCCGCCACAGGCCTATCCCCCCCAACCATATCCCGCACCACCACAAGGCACTCCGCCGGCCTATCCGGTGCAGCCACCCCCGGCTCAGCCGCCGGCCGGACCGCCGGCCCCGGCGCCGCCGATCCCGCCAGCGGAGGAGAGAATCGCTCCGGAACGGGGCCCGCCGGCGCGGTCGGTGCCGCCCCTTCAAGGCCCCGGCCCGGACGTCTCGTCCGGTAACGGCGCCCCGTCGGCACCTGCCGCCGAGGCAGAAGCCGACCTCGTGCCGGAGGGCGAGACCATCGACGAGGGCTACGTCCGCTTTCACCGGCCACCGGACGGAACGCTACAGCTCCTCCCGGGCCGGCTGGACGTCGTCGGCGGAGACCCGGGGCGAGGCGTGATCCGCTTCGTCCGCATTCCGACTGAGGAGCCGGAAGTGACTTTCGGCCGGGCGTCGGGTCCACAATACCGACACATTCAGCTCAAGATCGCCACCGTGAGCCGCATGCACGCCCGCATGCGCTTCCTCGACGGTGGATGGTGGATCGAGAACCTGTCGACGACGAACCCGGTGGTGGTGAATGGAGAGCCTCTGAGCTCCGGAGACGGGTCCCGGCACCACCTTGGTGACGGGGACCGCATCGAGATGGGCGAAGTCGTCTTCCGGTACTGGGTCTGACGAGATGAGTCAGAACGAGCGCACGCTTCCGACCCTGGTGGGCCTGGGGGACAACTACGAGATCGTTCGCGAGCTCGGCCGCGGCGGCACCGCCGTCGTGTACCTGGCCCGCGATACCGACCTCGAGCGGGACGTCGCGGTCAAGGTCATCCGGTCCACCTACGTGGAGGACGAAGAGGCCATGGCTCGCCTGTTTCGGGAGGCGAGGACGGTGGCCGGGATGCAGCATCCCAACATCGTGCAGCTCTACGGGACCCGGAAGCTGGACGATGGCAGCCTCGCGTTGATCATGCAGTACGTGCCCGGCCGGAGCCTGAAGGCGGTGATCCGGGCATCGGGACCGCTCACCTACGCCCAGGCTGGCCAGGTGCTCACCGACGTGGGCCGGGCCCTCTCCTACGCGCATCGGCGCCGCATCGTCCACCGCGACATCAAGCCCGAGAACATCTACGTCGACGACGAGACCGGCATCGCCCGCCTCTCCGACTTCGGCATCGCCCGCGCCTGGGACACCGACTCCAACCTCACCCTTCCCGGGATGGCTCTCGGGACACCGGCCTACATGTCGCCGGAGCAGATCGACGGTCGCGATCTGGACGGAAGGAGCGACGTCTACTCTCTGGGTCTGGTGGGCTACGAGATGCTCACGGGACAACAACCGTGGGCGGGCGAGAACCTGTACACGATCATCTACCGGCAGAAGCAGGACGAGCTGGTGCCCCTCGCCGACCTGCGTCCCGACATCCCGCCGCACCTCCAGCGCGCCATCGACGTCGCGCTGAGTAAGCACCGTGACGAGCGCTGGACCGACGCCGACGACTTCGTCCAGCAGGTTCAAGCCGGCCCGCTCCCGGATACACCGGCTCCCCGGGAGCTCACCCCGCGCAAGCGTACGCCAAGTGCCCCGGGCGCATCGGAGGACGCGGCCACCCTCATGTACCGCCGCCCGGAGACCGAAGAGACGGGCGACCATGGTCCTGTGGGAGACACGGTACCGCCCGTTCCCGGCGGGGAGACGACCGTCGCGGTCCGCGAGGGACCCAGCCCCCCGGCCCCCGCTGCACCGGCGAGCAAGGACGATCGCCACGGCCAAACGGTCGCCACGACCGCCGCAATGGCCGCGGCGATCGTCGTGATCGCGGGTGGCTTGTGGGCGCTGTCGCAGAATCGCGCGACAGGGACGGACGATCCACCGAGCGTGGATGGCGAGGCCGTCGCCGTCGAGACCGATCTCGGCGCGGATGGCGCTGAGCCATCGACGGACGGGCCGGAGGCTACCGGCAACGGCGATGAGCCGGCCGACCCGACCGGGGTGGCGCCGCCGCCGGACCGGACCCCCGTCCCGGAGGACCGGCCGCCGGGGTCCGGGCCCATCCCGGCGGCGCTACAGGCCATTGCCGGTGATCTTCAGGAGGCGGATCCCGCTACGGTGGCGAGAGATCCCCTGGTAGTCCGGGTCGAGGACGCCTTTGGCGAGCCCGTCCAGGGTGCCGTGGTCGAGTTCACGGTGAGCGCCGGTGGTGGGTTCGTGAACCCTTCGAGCGCCGTCACAGACGCCTCCGGTCTCGCGTCGGCGGAGTGGATGCTCGGCATGGGCGACGGGGAGCAGTCGGTCGTCGCGTCGGTTCGCGACCGGCCCGGACCGCAGGCCCGCTTCCGGGCGAACGTCGCGGCGGCGGCCGGGGCCACTGCGGCAGCCCTGACAGTCGTCGAGGGTGACGGGCAGGAGGCCCCCATGGGGGGCGCCCTGCCGGAACGCCTGTTGATCGAGGTCACCGACCGCAGCGGTCAGCCGGTGGCGGGCGTCCCAGTCCGCTTCGATGTGACGGTAGGAGGGGGCTCGGTCACCCCGGCCCGCGGGGTCACCGGCGCCGATGGGCGCCTCGAGGCTCGGTGGGTCCTGGGGAGCGGATCCGCCGAGAACGCCGTTTCGGCCGTTGCCGAAGGGCTGGAACAGGTGCCCGTTTTGATGACGGCTCGGGGCATCCCCCGGACACTGTCGGTCCGGCGGACGATCGTGGCTGGCGGTACGCACACCTGCGCCATCACCGGAGACGGCACGCCGTACTGCTGGGGGGGAAACGCCAACGGCCAGCTGGGGGAGGAGGGTCCCCGCCGATCCACACCGGGTCTGGTGGACGGCACGCTCACACTGGCGACGATCGCCGCGGGCTTCGCCCACACATGCGGCGTCGCGCCCAACGGCGTGGTGTACTGCTGGGGCGGCAACGAGAGCGGGCAGCTCGGTGACGGGACGACCGGAGGGCGAGCGGAGCCCCGGCCGGTGGCGGGCGATCTCCGCTTCGCGTTGGTTGCGGCCGGCGTTTCCCACACGTGCGCGCTGGCGGCGGGGGGCAGGGCGTTCTGCTGGGGCGGCAACCTGAACGGCCAGTTGGGTGACGGGACGCGTTCGAGCCGGTCCACGCCGGGACAGGTGGTCGCGCCGGCCAACACCTTCCGGGCGCTGGCGGTCGGCTGGACCCACACTTGTGGTCTGACCCGGAGCGGCACCGCGTACTGCTGGGGCAGGAACGCCCATGGCCAGCTCGGCGACGGGAGCGGTGCCGACCGGATCGAGCCCGCGCAGGTCACCGGAGTGCCGACGTTCCGCGCCCTGTCTGCCGGCAGCGCCCACACCTGCGGGGTCACGCCCGCGGGTGACGCCTATTGCTGGGGGCAGAACACCTACGGCCAGCTCGGTGACGGCACCACGCAAAACCGGACGGCTCCGGCCCGGGTATCCGGTATCGAGAGCGTGGCACAGATCGCGGCGGGTGGCGTCCACACCTGCGCGCTGACCGAGGCTGGAGCGACCTACTGCTGGGGCCGGAACACGTATGGGCAGCTGGGCGACGGCAGCAACACCGATCGGCACACTCCCGTGGCCGTATCCGGAGATCTGAGGTTGTCCTTCCTATTGGCCAGCGGTGCGCACACCTGCGGGTCGAATCCTTCGGGGCGGTCCTACTGCTGGGGTTACAACGTGGACGGACAGTTGGGCGACGGATCCCGCGGCAACCGGTTGGTCCCGACCCGGGTATTGCGCCTGCCGCGTTGACCGGGGGCCAGCGCGCCCACCGGAGCCCTTGCGCAGATCCTCCCGGACCGGTTCAATGATCGGACCCTCCCGATTTCCAGAACCGGTCACGGCAGGAGACTTCTCCCATGTTCCAGGGCTTGCGAACGGGCCTGATCTCCCTCGCGCTCATCGCCCTCGCGGCGACCCATGTCTCGGCACAGCAGACCTACCAGACGCCACCGCAGGCTCTGGCCCGGTTCGTGGACGCGCCTCAGACTCCGGCGGCGAGTCTGAGCCCTGAGCGGGACATGCTTCTCTTGATGCACCGCCCCGTGTTGAGCTCCATCGAGCGGTTGGCCGAGCCCGAGCTCCGGCTCGCAGGCCTGCGCATCAACCCTGCCAACTCGGGGCCGAGTCGCGCGGACACCTATGACGGCTTGACGCTGGTGACGCTGTCGGGGGAGTCTACCACGGTCACCGGGTTGCCGGTGGCTCCCCGCATCCGTGACGCCCTCTGGTCACCCGATGGGCGACACGTCGCGTTTCTGCTCGATCGACCCGAGCGAGTCGAGCTCTACGTCGTACCCGCGGCGACCGGCGAGGCGCGCCGCCTGCTCGATGCAGCCGTGAACGACGTGGCGTCGGGTACTCCGTTCCGGTGGGTGGACGGGCGCACCCTCATCGCCCTGACGGTGCCGGACGGGCGGGGCGCGATGCCGCGGCGCCCGTCCGCCCCGGCGGGACCGGTGATCCAGGATCATCCCGGAGGAGAGGCGCCCGCGCGCACCTACCAGGATCTGCTGGAGGACCCGTACGACGAGGCCGTGTTCGCCCACTTCATGACCAGCCAGCTGGCGCGTGTGCCCCTCGACGGCGCTGCGACGGCGGTGGGCGAGCCCAGCCTCTTCGTGGAGGCGGATCCGTCGCCAGACGGCCAATACTTGCTCGTTCGCCGGATCCACGAGCCGTTCTCCTACCTGGTGCCCTACTACCGCTTCCCCGAGTCCATCGAGGTCTGGGACGAAGAAGGAGACGTGATTCGGATCGCCGCATTACCGCTGGCCGAGGACGTGCCGACCGCGTTCGGTTCGGTCAGGACGGGGGCGCGGGAGGTCGAGTGGCGTGGGGATACCGACGCGACCCTGGTCTGGGCGGAGGCGCTGGACGGCGGTGACGCCCACGCCCAGGTGGACGCCCGCGATGCCCTCATGATGCTCGCTGCGCCATTCGACGGTCAGGCGACCGAGATCGTGAGATTGCCCCTCCGGTTCAGCGGCGTGGGGTGGACCGAGGATGGCCGTGCGCTCGTGCGTGAGAACTGGTGGTCCACCCGGATCCGGAGGGCCTACGTCATCGATCCCAGGCGACCCGGGCCCGCCCCGGCGCCGATCATCGACGTCTCGACCGAGGACCGCTACGGGAACCCGGGATTCCCGCTGACGAGACGCACCGACGGGGGCCATGAGGTGCTCCTCAGCCTGGACGGTGGCAAGTCGGTGCTCATGTCCGGCGAGGGAGCCTCGCCGGAGGGGAACCGTCCGTTCCTTCGTAGTCTCGACCTGTCGAGCGGTGCCGTCGCCGAGCTGTTCCGTTCGGAAGCTCCGTACTACGAGGCACCGCTGGCCGTGATCGACGACGACGGTCCGACCGTGCTCACCCGCCGGGAGTCGGTGGAAAGCCCGCCCAACTTCTTCCTGCGCAGCCTGGCATCCGGGTCGGCAACGGTGCTCACCGACCTTCCTCACCCGCATCCCGACCTGGCGCTGCAAAGAGAGCCTCTGCTGTATGAGCGGGACGACGGGGTCCAGCTCAGCGCCACGCTGTATCTGCCGCCCGGGTACGATCCTTCTCGGGACGGGCCGCTGCCGGCTCTGGTCTGGGCCTATCCACGGGAGTTCAAGAGCGCGGACGCGGCGGGGCAACGGTCCGACTCTCCCCACCGGTTCACCCGCGTCAGCCACTGGGGGGCGATCCCATACGTGACCCAGGGCTATGCGGTTATCGACAACGCGTCCATGCCCGTAGTCGGCGAGGGTGACGCGGAGCCCAACGACACCTTCCGGGAGCAATTGGTGGCCAACGCCCGGGCCGTCATCGAGGAAGGCGTGCGACGGGGAGTGGTGGATCCCGACCGGGTGGGCATCGGCGGGCACTCGTACGGGGCCTTCATGACCGGGAACCTCCTGGCCCACTCGGACCTGTTCCGGGCGGGGATCGCCCGGAGCGGTGCGTACAACCGGACGCTGACGCCCTTCGGATTCCAGCGGGAGGAACGGCTCTTCTGGGAGGCCCCCGAGATCTACTTCTACATGTCGCCGTTCATGCACGCCGAGAAGGTGAACGAGCCGATTCTCCTGATTCACGGACAGGCAGACAACAACTCCGGCACGTTTCCGATACAGAGCGAGCGGTTCTACCACGCCCTCAAGGGGCTCGGCGCCACTGCCCGGCTCGTGATGCTGCCACACGAGAGCCATGGTTACCGGGGCCGCGAGTCCATCCTGCACATGCTGTGGGAGACGAACCGTTGGTTGGAGCTCCACGTCAAGAACGCCGCGCCCAGGGAGGGTCAGGTGACGGAGGACCCGCCCGTGAGCTGAGGCGAAGGCGGGCACGCGAGGCGTCCTCGCTGGAAGGGCGCTCGGGCAACGGAGGCGCTGGTGAGCACGTCAGAGAAGGGGGACGGGCGAACCAGTGAGGCGATCCGTGGCCGAGACAAAGACACTGACGGAGCTTCAGCTGGCCATCCTGGACATCCTCTGGGAGCGGGGCGAGGCCACGGTCGGGCAGGTCCACGAAGCTCTTGGGCGTGACCGGGCTCTGGCGCTGACGACCGTAGCCACTCTCCTCACCCGGCTCGAGAAGAAGGACATCCTGGCCCACCGGAAGGACGGGCGGCAACACGTCTACCGACCGACCGTGAGTCGTCACGACGTCCGCCGCTCGAAGGTGCGGGAGCTCACGGAGACGTTGTTCAATGGCGACGCTGCCGCCCTCGTCAGTCACCTGGTGGACCCCGGCACGGTGACGGTCGACGACCTTTCCCGCATCCGGGCGCTGATCCGGGAGGCCGAGGACCGACTCGAAGAGCCGGAGTAGGGAACCGTGACGCCAACCGGGCTGATGGCCGCGTCTCCGCACCTGGCAATGGTGACGTGGCTGCTCACCTACCTGCTTCACAGTACCGTCATCCTGGCGGGCGTGTGGCTCCTCACACGGGGCGGTCTCCTGTCCCGCGCCCACCAGCGGGCCTTCCTGTGGAAGGCGGGCGTGCTCGCGGGCGTCTTCACCGCCTCGGTTCAGGTGTCGGTGACGTCGTTCTCGGCGGTGCCGTCCCAGCAAGCGATCCACGAGGCGGGTGCGCCGGGTGCCGCCCACCTCACGTGGACTGCCCGCGTCGAGAGCTCCACCGGGTCGCCCGTGTCGATCCGACAGTCGGCCCGGACACCTGCGAGCTCCCCGGCGTGCGGCCAGGCCCTCGAGGGGAGTCTCTTCGAGGCGCGGCTACGGCTGGCCGACCCGGTGAGACCCTTTCCTGCACCCTCCGCCGCCGAAGTGGAGGCGCTGGTCGAGCAGTGCGGCGGCGCCGGGACTGGCCGCTGGCCCTCGGTGTTGCTGGGGCTCTGGGCCGTGGGCGCTCTCTTCGGGGGCGGTCTGCTGCTGCGCCACCAGCGTCGCTTCAGCCGGGCCCTCACTTCGGCACGCAGTGCAGGCGGCGAAGTCGAGGCGCTCCTCGAGCGGATCCGGGAGCGAGCAGGCTCGTCGTCGCCGGTACGGCTCCTCGAAGCGTCCTCGCTGGGTACGCCGGTGGCGCTCAGCGGCCGTCGCATCGTCCTGCCCTCCTACGCCGTCCGTCAATTGGACCGTGACGAGCTCACGGCGGTCCTGGCGCACGAGGTCGGGCATCTGGTCCGGCGGGACCCGGGGTGGCTCCGTATGTTGCGCGTTCTGGAGGTGATCCTCTGGATGCAGCCCCTGAACCGCCTGGCCCGACGGGCATTCCAGGAAGCCTCCGAGTTCCTGGCAGATGGGTGGGCGGTCCGCCATACCCGCTCCCGCCTGCCGCTGGCCCGCTCTCTGGAGAAGGTCTCACGCTGGTCCCTGCGTGGAGACCGGCCCAGCGGCGTCCTGGCCATGGCGCGGCCGGAGTCGCCCCTCGTCGAAAGGGTGCGCGCCATCCTCGCCACACCTGACGCCGGATCGGCGCCTGGTGCATCGCCTTGGAGCGTCCTGCTGCTGGTGCCGGCGCTCTTTCTACCGCCCGTCCGGGTCCCGGAGCCCGAGGGCGTCCGGGTCCTCGTCGTGCGGGAGGTCCGAGGGGCGTCCACGGCCGTTCCGCCGTCCGATGCCCCGGCCGTGGATGCCGACCGGATGGAGGTCCGGGTCTACCGCCTTTCGGAATCGCCTGGGCGGAGCCGATAGATAACCGCAGGTGTGGGCCATTCCATCGCCTCAGAGCCGAGCCGGCAGATCGCCTCGGGGCTGACCCGTCAGATTGCCTCAGGGCTGATCGGCTCACGGCCAAGCTGGTCGATTGCCGTGGGGCCAGGCTGGCAGATCGCCACGGGGCCAGCCCGGCGGATTACCCCAGCCGCGGGCCGGGGCATCGCACCGGCGCCGAGCCCTCGTGCCCGACGCGACATCCGTGTCCGACTTGGTCAATCGGCCGCCCGCCCTATATTCGGTGGCGTGTTGACCGAGACCACCCGATGCGAACGACCGTGGAGCCACTAGGGGCTCCCGCAGCCCAGGGACGGCGGCTGGCCACGCGCACCGCCAAACTGGGTGCCGTGAGGCCCGAGGCGTTCCTGCGCTTGGCCGCCCAGACCCCGCGTGGATTCTGGGCGCGAGGCCGTGCGTGGGTGGCGCACGCCGGTGCGGCGAAGCTGCTGCACGCCGACCAGGGTCCCGAGGCACATCGTCGAATGGCCGCAGTCTGGGACGAGGCCGTCGAGGTGCTGGGCACGGCGGCGTCGGCCGAGTCACCGAGGGCGGCGTCCCCGCCGAGGTTGTTCGGCGGCTTCTCGTTCCGGGCCGATCACCAGCCGTCGGGGATCTGGCGCGGCTTCCCGTCCGGGCTCTTCGTGCTGCCGGCGGTCGAGCTGGAGTCCCGGGGTGACGTCTCTCACATCCGCGTCCGGAGGCTCGTCGACGCCTGGGCGGATCCACGAGAGACGGACGCGGCGTTGGAGGCGGAGCTGGAGGCCGTCCTGGACGGCCTCTCCCAACCGTCGGGCGACGGGGGCACACCGACCCGGTCTCGTATCGAGCTGCCGGCGGCCCCGGCGCCCGGCGCCCGCCATGCCTGGCGGCAGGTGGTGAACGATGCGTTGGACGCCATCGAGCGAGACGACGTGTCGAAGGTGGTCCTGGCGCGGACTCTGGACGTCGCCCCACCGGAACTGCTGGATCCAATTGCCGTGACCATGGCCCTTTGGGCGGACAATCCCAGAGCCCACGTGTTTCTCTTCGAGCCGGAGCCGGGCGCGACGCTTCTGGGAGCGGCTCCCGAGACGGTGGCCACGGTCTCGGGCAGCGACTTCCACGCCACGGCGGTGGCCGGCTCCGTGCCCCTGGGTCGCTCACCGGAAGAGACTGCCGCCCTCGCCGAGCAACTGCTGGCCAGCGGGAAGGACCAGCTGGAGCATCGCTTCGCCGTCGAGGACATGGTGGAGAGGCTGGAAGAGATCGCGGTGGAGGTGCGAGCCGAATGGGAGCCCCACGTGATCACCCTTTCCCGGATCCAGCACCTCGAGACGAGGATCCGCGCCCGACTTCCCGAGGGATGCACCGTGCTGTCTGCCTTGCAGGCCCTTCATCCCACGCCCGCCGTTTGCGGCCTTCCACGAGACGAGGCGCTCGCGTTCATCCACGCGGAGGAGCCGTTCGAGCGGGGATGGTACGCCGGCCCGGTGGGTTGGTTCGATCTCGGCGGAAACGGCGTCTTCGCTCCAGCCCTCCGCTGTGCCGTCGGCCGCGAGGGCACCTGGCGCCTGTTCGCGGGCGCGGGCATCGTCGCTGGGTCCAGGCCGGATGACGAGTGGGCGGAAACGGGCATAAAGTTCGAACCGGTGCTCCGGGCGCTGGAGGCCAGCAGGCCCGCATGAATGGGGGGAGCGCAAACCTCACCTGGGCCCGGACGTTCCTCGACGCTCTCGCGGGGTCAGGTGTGGATACCGTGTGCCTCGCACCTGGCTCTCGCTCCACTCCCCTGGTGCTGGCCGCCGCCGCGGACCGGCGGCTGCGGGTCGTGACGCACCTGGACGAGCGATCGGCGGCCTTCTTCGCCCTGGGCATAGGTAAGGCGACGCGACGCCCCGCGGCGGTCCTCACGACTTCGGGCACGGCGGCTGCGAACCTCTTCCCGGCGGTGGTCGAGGCGTCGCAAGCGGCTGTGCCCCTGCTGCTGCTCACGGCAGACCGGCCCCACCGCCTGCGTGACGCGGACGCCAACCAGGCCATCGACCAGCTCCGCCTCTTCGGCCCCTACGTTCGTCGCTTCGTCGAGGTGGCCCCGGCCAGCACGGACGAGGACGCGCTCCGGCACCTCCGCGCGTTGGCGAGCCGTGCGGTCGCCGAGGCCGGGGGGCACGATCCTGGCCCGGTCCACCTGAACTTCCCGTTCGCGAAGCCCTTGGAGCCGGGTCGCCCGGTGAACGATGGCGGCCCGGACCCGGACCCGGATTCGGGTCACGGGGCGGTCACCCGGATCGCAGCGTCCCGGGCCGTGCCCGCAGATGCTGTCGTGGACGAGCTGCTGGAGCTGTTGGGGAAGGCCCGCCGGGGGCTCATCGTGGCGGGGCCGCACCCGGAGCCCTGGCGTGTCGGCCCGTCCGCCGTGGCCCTGGCGCGGGCTACGGGCCTCCCGCTCCTGGCCGACCCTCTGTCCGGTGCGCGCTTCGGGCCGCACGACGGCGCCGCCGTGATCGGCACCTACGACCTGTTCCTGCGGGACGCCCGGCTCCGGGAGCGGCTCGCTCCGGACCTGGTGATCCGACTGGGCGCGACGCCCACGTCCGTCCCCCTCGGCCGCTTGCTGGCGGCTGCCTCGGACGTGCCCCACGTCGTGGTGGACAGGGCTCGTCGCTGGAAGGACCACATGGCCGTGGCGAGCCTCTACGTGCACGCGGACCCCGGCGAGACCGCCGAGGCCGTCGCGGCCCGAGCCGACCGAGCCGACCGAGCCGATCAAGGGTGGCGCAGCTCGTGGGCCCTCGCTGACGCCGCGGCCAACCGGGTGGCGGCTGAAGTCACCCGGGGGCTCACCGACGAGGGAGAGGGGTTCTCGGAAGCCGCCGCCATGGCGGCGGCCCTGGACTGTGTGCCCGAGGGCGGCTGGCTCTTCGCCTCGAACAGCATGCCCATCCGGGATCTGGACGCATTCGGCACACCCAGGGAGACGAGCATCAGGGCCCAGGCCAACCGCGGCGCCAGCGGCATCGACGGCATCGTGTCGACGGCCCTCGGGCTCTCCGTGGGGAGCGGCCAGCCAGTGGTGGCCGTCCTGGGCGACCTCGCGTTCTACCACGACATGAACGGTCTGCTGGCCTGTCGGGAGACCGACGCCAGGGTCGTCTTCGTGGTCATACACAACGACGGCGGGGGGATCTTCCACCTGCTGCCCATCCGGCAATTCGAGCCGGAGTTCACGGACCACTTCGCCACACCCCACGGACTGGACTTTCGGCACGCGGCAGCCCTTTATGAGCTTCCCTTCCGAGAGGTCACCGGCAGCAGAGAGTTGGTGGTGGCGATCCGGGAGGGTCTGAGCGCGGCCGAGAGCCGGGTCGTGATGATCCGGACGGACCGAGAAGAGAACCGCAAGCACCGCGAGCGCGCGGCCCAACGGGTGGGCCGGGCCGTGCGAGAGGTGCTGAACCAGGAAGGACCAGAATGACCCAGCCTGATTGGAAGCAGGTCAAAGCGTACGAGGACATCACGTACCACAAGTGCGATGGCGTGGCTCGCATCGCCTTCGACCGGCCCGAGGTGCGCAACGCCTTCCGACCCGAAACGCTGTTCGAGCTCCAGGACGCGTTCCGGGACGCCGCCGACGATCAGGCCATCGGCGTCGTGCTCCTGACCGGCAACGGCCCCGCGAAGGACGGGAAGTACGCCTTCTGCGCGGGGGGAGACCAGCGAGTCCGGGGGCACGGCGGATACGTTGGAGGAGACGGTGTGCCCCGGCTCAACGTCCTCGAGCTTCAGCGCTTCATCCGGAACATGCCCAAGCCCGTCATCGCGCTGGTGGCAGGATACGCCATCGGCGGCGGTCATGTCCTGCACGTGGTGTGTGACCTGACGATCGCCGCCGACAACGCGGTCTTCGGCCAGACCGGACCCAAGGTGGGCAGCTTCGACGCCGGCTACGGATCGGCGTACCTGGCCCGAATCGTGGGGCAGAAGAAGGCTCGGGAGATCTGGTACCTCTGCCGGCAGTACAGTGCCGAGGAGGCCGAGAGGATGGGCCTCGTGAACAAGGTCGTCCCCGTGGCCGAGCTGGAGGTCGAAGGGTATCGGTGGGCCCAGGAGATCCTGGAGAAGAGCCCTCTGGCCATCCGCTTCGTCAAGGCGGCCATGAACGCCGACGTCGACGGGCAGACGGGCCTTCAGGTGCTGGCCGGTAACGCCACGCTCCTCTATTACATGACGGAGGAGGGACGCGAGGGGAAGGACGCCTTCCTGGAGAAGAGGAAGCCGGACTTCCGCAAATACCCGTGGCTGCCCTAGCGGCCGAGCCCGGCCCGCCCGACGAGTCACCGGGCGTCCCATCGCAAGACCGCGTGCGCGCCGCGGACCGATGAACGCGCCCCCTTCCCCCCGGGTGGGGCGCGCCCAGGCGTGGGTGCTGGCGGCACGTCCCAAGACGCTGCTCGCTGCTGCGGCTCCCGTCCTCGTGGGCACCGGCCTCGCGCAAGCACACGGCCGCTTCGCAGCGCTGCCGGCCCTTGCGGCCCTGGTGGGAGCCGTCTTGATCCAGATCGGCACGAACCTGGCCAACGACTACTACGACTGGGTGCGGGGCGGCGACACCGCCGAGCGCGTCGGACCAGTGCGGGTCACCCAGGCGGGCATCCTGCCGCCGGAGGTGGTGAGGCGGGGTATGGTGGTGACCCTGGCGCTCGCCTTCCTCGTGGGCGTCTACCTGATCGCCGTCGGAGGGTGGCCGATCGCCGTGGTCGGCGTCCTCTCCCTGGTCTGCGCCGTGGCCTACACGGGGGGGCCGTTTCCGCTGGCCTATCACGGCCTCGGCGATGTCTTCGTATTCGTGTTCTTCGGGCTCGTGGCCGTCGGGGGGACCTACTGGGTCCAGGCCCTGGCCCTGCCCGCCGACGTGATTCTGGCAGGGGCGGCGATCGGCGCGTTGGACACGGCGATTCTGGTGGTCAACAACCTGCGGGACATCGAAACGGACGCCAGGGCGGGGAAGCGCACGCTGGCGGTCCGCCTGGGCCGCACGGGTACCCGTGCCGAGTACTGTGCGCTGCTGGCCATGGCGGCGGCGGCGCCGGTGGTGGGAGTGCTGGCGTACGAGTGGAGTCCCGTTGCCCTCCTGTCCCTGGCGGCGCTGGTGCTTGCGGTGCCCCCACTGAGACGGGTGCTGACCGCCGCCGACCCCGGAGACCTCATCCCGGCGCTCGGACAGACGGCGCGCTTCACGGGCCTCTACGCTCTGCTTCTGGCCGTGGGCGTATCCCTGGGATGATGGCGATCCTGGCTCGCGCCCCCTGGCCGGCGGCCCGACCGTGACCGACTTCCTGTCGCTCGGTCGGGGGATCTCACCCAGCGGTGCGGCGCTCACGGACGGCCGGGCCGCGTGGTCGTACGCCGCCTTGGACGCACGCGTGACGGCCGTGGCGCTGGACCTGGTGGCGAGGGGTGTGGAGCCCGGAGACCTCGTGGCGACCGTCCTGGGCCCGACGCCGGCGGGGGTCCTGGCCGTGCACGCGGTCCGGCGGGCCGGTGGGGTGTTGGCCCCGCTGCATCCGGCCTGGACCGACCGCGAGATCGAGGCTGCGATGGGGGCCCTCGGGCCCAGGTGCACGCTGGCCGAGGCGGCCGCCTCGGAGGCAGGGGCCAGTCAACCCAACCTGACGGTGGACGCGGGCGACGGCCCCGCGCCGTTGACGCCGACCGATCCAGGCGATGGCCCGGTGCCCCTCCCGGGAGGCGAGGCGGACCGCGACTCCGCGCCAATCGCATCGGCGGATCGGGAGGACGGCCCGGCGCCACCACCGACCGCGGTTCCGGGGGCAGCCCCGCTCCTCGCCAGCGCCCCGGAGCCGGGCGCCCCTTCCGCCGCCGTCCTCCCCGGGCCCGCCGCCCTACCCGCAGTAGCCGCCATCCTCTGGACGTCGGGGACCGGCGGCCGGCCCCGAGGGGTGGAGCTCTCGGCCCGCGGCCTGCTGCACGTGGCCCACGCCAGCGCCACCAGGCTGGGACTCGA
>JBDHHQ010000099.1:0-14636 GCA_039589315.1 Gemmatimonadota bacterium | reverse complement strand
ATGGGGCCGGCGGGCGCCGGGTTATATGCGGATAACGTTTCTCGAAGACGGCGGCGCGCTCCTCCACGTCACCGCGGGTGCGGCGGCCTACAAGCAGTGTGACGGCGACGGGGACGTTCGGCTGCAGTGCATGGCTGCGGCCGCCGACTCGATGCACGTGGCGTATTCGGCCCGGCTTCGCTGACGTCCAGGGCAGGGCACCAGGACCGGCGCAGCCTCTAGCGAGCACCCAGGGCGGTTGAGCCCCAGGGCGGTGCACCAGCCCTCCTTCCCGGAGGCCAGGCGAGCGCCGGGATCGCCTCAGCCTCCGCTGCTCCGCTCGAGGGCGATCATTCCGGAAACGGGGACGTCGAAGGCGTGGGCGCCTGCCACGAGGTTCGTCGTCCCCTCGCTCGTGACGCGGCCCATCACGTCGGTGACCACGTAGCGGTACGCACCCAGGTCGGACGGCGCCTCGAGCACCACGCGGGACGTGTGCGTGGCGTTGATCACGTCGAGCCGGTCGAGCGGTGCGGCCGTGCTGGGCGTGGCGATCATCGGCTCGTACAGGGCGATGATCTGCTTGCCTTCGGCCGAGGCCCGGACCATGGGGTAGTTGGACAGCGGGCTCACGGGCTCCAGGAACCCGTGTAGCAGCACGTCGCGATTCCGGTTCCAGTACGCCGTGTAGTACCGGATCATGGCCAGATGCTCCTCGGGAACCCCTGCCAGTCGCACCGACATCTGGGGCACGGAAAAGAGGATGTTCAGCATCTGCCGTGCCGCATCCTCCACCGGCTCCTCGTAGTGCCACATGAGCATGTCGGAGTGGACCGCGGTGGATCCGCTGAGCAGTCTCAGGTCCAGGGTACGCACCCGATTCAGGACCGCCCCGTTCGGCGCGTCACCGGCCCGGAACATGTTGCCATACTTGCGCATGAGCGGACCGATGTACGGTTGCCTGAACTCGACCATGACGTCCGGGTTCACCTCCTGTAGCTCCCCCATGATATCCGTCATCAGGCGATCGGTGGCCTCGTTCACCGACGCGAAGTCCCGGCCGTCTCCGAGATCCAGCACCGTGGCGTCGTTCGCGACGAAGCGGCCGAGGAAGTCGAGCTTGAAGCCGTCCACGCCCCAGTCCCGGATGGCGTTCCGGTAGGTCTCGATGATGTGCTCGCGCACCTCCGGGTAGCGCGGATCGAGCTCGTAGGCGCCCTGACCGTCCCAGTAGCGCAGGTACTTGCCCCGAAAGCGCTCGTGCACCTTGGACCGCTCCCCCACCAGCGGCACGGAGTACCAGAGGAGGAGCTTCATCCCCCGGTCGTGTACCGCATCCACGAAGCCCTTCATGTCCGGGATGCGTTCGGGCTCCCAGTCCCCGGTGAAGGCGTATCCGCGCTGGCTGTCCAGGGTTTGCCAGCCGTCGTCGATGATGATGGCCTCGTAGCCCAACCCCCTGGCGATCTCCACCTCGCCCAGGAGCGCCTCCACGTCCAGGCTCTGGTGATAGCTGTACCAGCTGGAGTACATGGGGAGGAGGGCCGTCGCGGGGACGGAGGCGGGCTCGTAGCCGGGCTGGTCGGCCCACCACGCGGCCACGTCGCCCAGGGCCAGGTAGTACGGCACCGGGCGCCGGTCGAAGCGGACCTCGATCTCGACCGCGCTCACGGCGCGGTACCTCTCCTGGAACAGGTCGATGCGGGCGTGCACGCGCCCGTTCTCCTCCCGGAGGCCGGTGCCCAGGGTCACCGAGTTCAGCGCGTCCGACACCGCGAAGGTGAGTCGATTCTGGTCGTCTGCGCCGTATATGGTGAGCACCGGTGCATTCCGGGCGAGCATCGAGGTGACCGTGGTCATGTGCCAGTCGGGTCCCAGGTCCTTATCGAATCCGCTACCGCTGGTCCAGAGCCCGTACACGTCGTGAGACGGGAGCGACCACCGGAGAGACAGCGGAGGAGGGGTCGAGGCCGCCACGCTCTCCAGGCGGAGCGTGGCGATCTCGAGAGCCTGCCCCGCCGTTCGGGTGGTGACGGACACGTCGAACGGGCCGGCGTCTCCCACGACGGACACCTCGAGGCCGGCCAGCCGAAAACTCGCCACGGCGGGGTCCTGGGCGGCGGCAGACACCGCTGCCCAGGTGAGCAATGGCAGAGCGACGAGGCACCCGCGAGCCCTGGTGGCGCCACGCGGGGTCTTCACCCGCCTCTCTCTCACAGCTCCCCGCTGCGACTCGCCGCGACGGCGTAGGCGCAGGCCCGGGCCGTCATGGCCATGTAGGTGAGCGACGGGTTCTGGCACGCCGACGAGGCCATGGCGGCCCCGTCTACCACGAACAGGTTCTTCACGTCGTGGGCCTGGTTGAAACGGTTGAGGACCGACGTTGCGGGATCGTGGCCCATGCGAGCCGTGCCCATCTCGTGGATCGTGAGGCCGGGTGGCGTGTCCAGGTCGTGGGCCTCGACGTCGCGGCCCCCTGCGGCGTCCAACATCTCGGCGGCGGTCACGGCCATGTCGCGCTTCATGGCGCGCTCGTTGTCACCCCACTGGCAGTGAATGCGGAGGACGGGGATGCCCCAGGCGTCGACGGCGTCCGGGTCCAGCTCCACGTAGTTCTCGTGATTGGGCAAGCACTCCCCGAAGGCCTCCACTTCCATCTGCCATGGTCCCACCTCGCTGAGCCGCTCCTTCAGGGCCGGACCGAAGCCGGGCCTGTCCATCGCCCGTTCCCAGCCCTGTTCCAGGCCCCAGCCCTGAAAGCCGTAGCCCCGGACGAAGTCGGGGTGGGCCGATGTCACGTTGCGGAAGCGGGCCACGTAGATGCCGTTGGGGCGACGGCCCGGCTCCCGGTGGCGCGGCAGGTCCGGGAACGCGGCCGTCGCCCCGACCCCCATCGTGTGATCCATGAGGTAGTGGCCCAGCACGCCACTCGTGTTGGCCAGCCCGTCGGGGAAGTCGGTCGAGGTGGAGTTCAGCAGCAGCCGGGTGGACTCCAGCGCCGATGCCGCCAGAAAGATCACGCTCCCCTCGAACTCGACGTGGTCGTGGCTCTCCCGATCGATCACCCTCACTCCGCTGACCCTGCCTCGGCGACGATCCCACACGACGCTGTGCACGACCGAGTTGGGGCGCAGGGTCATCCGGCCCGTCGCCGCAGCGACCGGAAGGGTGGCGTTCAGGCTGCTGAAGTAGGAACGCGTGATACAGCCCCGGTGGCAGGGTCCGCAGTAGTGACAGGGGGCCCGCTCGCCCAGCTGCTCGGTGAGCACCGCAGCGCGGCCGATGGTCCACCTTCGTTCTCCGTCGAACCCGGCGTTCACGGCTTCGCCGACCGCCCGCTCGACGCAGCTCATACGCATGGGCGCCTGGAAAACGCCGTCCGGGAGCTGCGGCAGCCGCTCCGCACGACCGCTCACGCCGATGAAGCGGTCGACACGATCGTACCACGGGGACAGATCGCGGTAGCGGATCGGCCAGTCGATGCCGATCCCCTCACGGGCGTTGGCCTCGAAGTCCAGATCGCTCCACCGGTATACCTGCCGGGCCCACATGATCGAGCGGCCGCCCACCTGACGACCGCGAATCCATGAGAACGGCTTGCCGTCCGCCTGGACGTAGGGATTCTCCAGGTCGTTGACGAAGAACTTGGAGGCCACCTCGTCACAGGCGTAGCACTCGGCCTGGATGGGTTGCTCGGCCGCCTGGCGTCGGCGGTCTCTCAGGCCCCGGTACGGGAGCTCCCACGTCGCTGTGTGCTCGGCGTAGTCCCGTTCGGGCACGACCGCGGGACCCGCCTCGAGCACCAACGTGTCCAAGCCCGCCTCGGTGAGCTCCTTGGCGGCCCAGCCGCCGGTCATGCCCGAACCGACGACGATCGCGTCGTAGACCCTCTTTCGCCCGGTTACCATCACGGCACAACTCTAGGACCGACGGGGCGGGATCTCAAACCGGCGGATTCCGACCGGACAGGAGCCGAATCCCGAGCACAGTCGGATGGCACACGTGCACCTCGGCTCCAACACTCCCCGGCCCCCACGGAGTCCTGTACGGCAACCGGTCAGACGGGGCCTGGAGTAGCAAGGTGCTTTCGGTTCCGATGGGCAGCCTATACCGTTACGCAATCGACCCCTGACGCCCAAGCGAGCATGAACAGAAAGACGTTCCTCAAAGTCACCGCGGGTGCGGCCCTCGGCGGCACCGCGTACCTGGCCGCGTGCCGGGATGAGCCGGGGGGCCTGGACGCCCCACCGGGCCAACGCACCCTGCCCCCCGCGTCCATCGGGCTCCAGTTGTACACGGTCCGGCACGCTCTCGTGAGAGACATGAACGGGACTCTGGAGGCGGTCGCCGACGCCGGGTATACCGAGGTCGAGTTCGCAGGGTATTATGATCACCCACCGGAGGAGGTCCGTGACCTGCTCCTCGCCCACGGCCTGGACCCGGTCTCGGCCCACGTGCCCATCGAGGCGTTCAGGGAAGACCTGAGCGGAGTCCTGGCGGCCGCTACGACCGTCGGCCACCGGTACCTGATCCTGCCCTGGCTGGCCGAAGAGGACAGGGGTTCGCTGGAGGGATACCGAGCTCTGGTTCAGGAGATGAACCAGCTCGGCCTCGCCTGCCAGGAGGCGGGAATCCGCTTCGGCTACCACAACCACGAGTTCGAGTTCGAGACCGTGGACGGCGGACGGCCCTTCGACGTCCTTCTGAACGAGACCGATCCGGCGCTGGTCACCTTCGAGCTCGATCTCTTCTGGACCACCCACGGCGGCGGCGATGTCCTGAGCTACTTCGAGACGCATCCGGGCCGGTTCGCCCTCTGTCACGTGAAGGGCAGGGAGGCCGGCACCGGCCGGATGGTGGACGTGGGCGACGGAGACATCCCGTGGGAGGCGATCTTCGCCCAGTCCAGGGCCGCGGGCTTCGAGCACTTCCTCGTCGAGCACGACCTGCCCGACGACGCGATGCGGACGATCCGGCGCAGTCGCAGCTACCTGGAAGGCCTCACGTTCTGACGCAGTGGGCTCGGGGATTCCACGCGAAGAGCGAGCCCGCCGCCGCTCGTCGTGGAGATGATGCGCCCGGAAGAAAGCGTGGTGAAGCGCCGTGACGGTTGAGCGGCGAGCGGCTCCTCTGCTCGGGCTGTTGGCCCTGGTTCTGTCAGGGACCGACTCCGTCGCCCAGGCGCCCGAGCACCCCGCCGCCGCCCTCACGCTCGCCGAACAGGCCGGCCGGCCCGAGCACCCGGCGGCACCGGACGTAACCCTTCCGGAATACCGGGCCATCCAGGAGCGGCTCGCCCGGGGCTGGAACACCTGGGACAGTCGGAGCGTGCTGCGGCTGGTCCATCTCCCCGACGGCCTGGCCCTCAACCTGGGATTCAAGCAGCACTGGTGGCTGGACGAAGCGCATCTGACGGAGGCGCTGATCGGGCGGGGCGGTGAGGACGCCGAACAGGTGACGCCGGGCCCGAGGAGTTACGACGGACGTTACGCCGAGCTGGAGATCGAATGGCGGGAGCTTCGGGCCCGGGTGCGGTGGGCGGCGGACGGCAGGGACCTCGTGGTCCTGGTGGAGCCGCTGGCGGACGCGGCCATGCCGGTCAAGCTGGTGCTGGAACCCATGCTGCTCTGGAACCGTCCAGGCACCGTCGCCCGCGGAGACGACGGAGCGCTGGTGGCGACCGCGCCTTCCGGCCAGGTCCGGCTCTATGCGACCGAGCCAGGGGTGGACGATCCCTACGTGCGAGCGGGGTCGCCCCACGAGGTGATCGTGCTGGACCGTCCCCTGGGCGTCTCGACCGGACGGCGCCGTTCGTTGGCCGAGATCGAAGGTATGATCGAGGCCGGACGGCTCGCCCTGGAGTTCGAAGCGGCGCACTTCGGCGATTTGGCGGAGGCGTTCACGGCCGTCCAGGCCGGCATCGCCTGGAACACGGTCTACGAGCCCAAGCGCGGCCGAATCACTTCCACGGTGGGTCGCCTGTGGAACGAGGAGTACGGCGGATCGTCCTTCTTCGGCTGGGACAACTTCTTCCTGGCGTACATGGCCGGCCTCTCCGACCGGGACCTGGCGCTCGCCAACGTCATCGAGCACCTGCAGGGCCTGACCCCGGAAGGCTTCATTCCCAACGATAACCGGGGGAACGGGTCCAAGTCGTGGGACCGCTCCCAGCCTCCCGTGGGCGGTGTGATGGTGCGGGAGATCTACAAGAGCTACCCGGAGGCCTGGTTCGGCGCAGCCGTCTTCGACGCGCTCGTGGCGTGGAACCGCTGGTGGCCGACGAGGCGCCTGAACGGGGGACTGCTCTCGTACGGCTCACACGAGGCCAAGAACCCGTTCCGTGAGCCTGCCGTACGCACGGAGAGAACGGCCGGCTACGAGACGGGGATGGACGACTCGCCCATGTACGACGGTGTGCCGTTCAATCCCGAGAAGAACACGCTCGAGATCCAGGACGTGGGGCTCAACAGCCTGTACGTGGCGGACTGTCTGGCGTTGGCGGACCTGGCCGAGTCCCTGGGCCGAGACGCGGAGCGCCAGGAGCTTCTGGAGCGGGCGGAACGGTTCGCCGAAGGCCTGGAGGGGCTCTGGGACGAGGCGTCCGGCTACTATCTGAACTATCGGACCGACCTGGGCGAGGCGTCGTTTCGCCGGTCTCCCACCCTCTTCTACCCCCTGCTGACCGACCTGCCTTCCCCGGAGCGCGCCACGCGCATGGTCGAAGAGCACCTCATGAACCCGGCCGAGTTCTGGGGCGAATGGGTGCTTCCCTCGATCTCGCGGGACGATCCGGACTTCGAGCGACAGCGGTACTGGAAGGGGGCGATCTGGCCTCCCCTCAACTTCCTGACCTACCTGGCGCTCCGCCGGAGCGGATTCAATGAGGCGGCGGCCGAGTTGTCGTCCAGGTCATTGGCGATGTTCCTCTCCGAGTGGCGGAGGAAGGGCTACGTGAGCGAGAACTACTCGTCGATCACGGGCACCGGGGACGACGCGCGTCTGTCCTCGGACAATTTCCACTCCTGGGGTGCGCTCTTCGGCATCATGGCGTTCATCGAGGAGGGCTTCCTGCCCCCGCCCGAGGCGGGCCTTTGACGCAGCCGCAGACGGGCCCTGGCCCGACGTTGATCGTGCTCGCGGCCGGTGCGTCGAGCCGCTATGGCGGGCTCAAGCAGTTGGAGGCGCTGGGACCAACGGGGGAGGCCCTCCTGGACTTCGCCATGGTGGACGCGGCCCGGGCCGGGTTCTCCCAGGCGCTTCTGGTGGTCCGGGAGGACCTGGAGGTCGCCTTCCGTGAGCACTTCGATGGCTATCCGCCGGCGCTGCCCGTGACGTACGGGTACCAGGAGGTGCCGGGTCAGGCTGGTTCGACGTCCGCAGCGCCCGGAACGACCAAGCCGCTGGGCACCGCTCATGCCGTGCTCGCTGCCCGAGGCGGGGTGGCCGGTCCCTTCGCGGTCGTCAACGCGGACGACTTCTACGGCGTTACCGCCTACCAGGTGGCTGCCGCGTTTCTGGCGGGAGTGGACGCTGGCTCGGCCCACTACGCGATCGTGGGCTACCCGTTGGAGCGGACCCTGTCCGCGTCCGGGGGCGTGTCCCGGGCCGTCTGCGAGACGGACCCGACTGGGATGCTGACCGCGATCACGGAGGTCCTGGACGTCCGCCGAGGGGAGGGGAGTATCGGCGGTGTGGACCCGGCCGGCCGGTCGGTGGAGCTTGCGGGGGACGAGACGGTGTCCATGAACTTCTGGGCGTTCACGCCACGGGTCTTCGCCGCGCTGGAAGCGGCGCACGAGGCGTTCCTCCCTCGCCGTCAGGCCGATCCTGTGGCCGAGCTCCACCTCCCTGCCGTCATCGGCGACGAAATCGGGAGGGGACGGGCCCGCGTCGAGGTGTTGCCTGCGGGCTCGGAGACCTTCGGGATCACCCACGCCGCCGACCGCCCGACCGTAGAGTCTGCCTTGAGGACGAGAGTGGAGCGGGGCGAGTATCCCCACAGCCTCGCCGCCCACACCCGGGCGACTCCACCCCCGGCCACCCCTCGACCGTGAGCGAGCACCGATGCAGCTGACCTCCTTGGACTGGTGGGTCGTCGCCCTCTACGGCGCGCTCGCCCTGGGCACCGGGCTCTACTTCGCCCGCCGGGCTGGGAGAGGCACCACGGAGTACTTCCTGGCAGGCCGCTCGCTGCCGTGGTGGCTCCTGGGCACGTCCATGGTGGCCACGACCTTCTCCACGGACACGCCCAATCTGGTGGCAGACTTGGTCCGCTCGGGCGGCGTGAGCCAGAACTGGGTGTGGTGGGCCTTCCTGATCACGGGCATGTGCACCGTGTTCTTCTACGCACGGCTCTGGCGGCGGTCCGGGGTGCTCACGGACATGGGGTTCTACGAGCTCCGCTACTCCGGCCGGCCGGCCGCCTTTCTCCGGGGATTCCGGGCCGTGTACCTGGGGGTCTTCTTCAACGTCATGATCATGGCGTCGGTGACCTTGGCGGCCATCAAGATCGGCGGCGTGCTGTTGGGCGTGGACAAATACACCGTGGTCCTGGTGGCCGGCACCATTACCGCGCTCTACTCGGCCACCTCGGGGCTCTGGGGCGTGGTGGTGACGGACCTGCTGTTGTTCGTGATCTCCATGGTCGGCTCCATCGCCGCCGCATGGTTCGCGTTGAGGCTGCCCGAGGTGGGGGGGCTGGGCGGCATGGTCTCCAACCCGGTGGTCCGGGACAACCTGGCGTTACTCCCCGACTTCTCGGACTGGAGCACCGCGGCGGCGGTATTCGTCGTTCCCATCGCCGTGCAGTGGTGGAGCACCTGGTACCCCGGCGCCGAACCAGGGGGCGGCGGGTACGTGGCCCAGCGCATGCTGTCGGCCCGCGAAGAGAAGGACTCCCTGAAGGCCACGCTTCTGTTCAACGTGGCCCACTACGCCCTGCGCCCGTGGCCGTGGATCATCGTGGGCCTGTGCTCGCTGATCGTGTATCCGACGCTGGACTCCATCCAGGTCGCGTTTCCGGGGCTCGACCCCTCCATCATCCGCAACGACCTGGCCTATCCGGCCATGCTGGTGTTTCTGCCGAGCGGACTGCTGGGCCTGGTGGTGGCGTCCCTGGCGGCGGCGTACATGTCCACGATCAGCACGCACCTGAACTGGGGCGCGTCGTACGTCGTGGACGACGTGTACCGGCGTTTCGTGGCCGGGGACCGGGACGAGCATCACTACGTGCGCATCGCCCGGCTGACCACGGTCCTGCTGATCGTCCTGTCGTCGCTGGTGGCACTGTGGCTGGAGAACGCCTTCCAGGCCTTCCAGATCCTGCTCCAGATCGGCGCCGGGACGGGGCTCGTGTTCCTGCTCCGGTGGTACTGGTGGCGCATCAACGCATGGTCGGAGATCTCGGCCATGGTGGTGTCGTTCCTCGTAGCCATCTACTTCACCTTCGGGCACACGGCGCTGGGCTTCGAGCCCATGCCCGCCACCACGTCTCTGGTGGTAGGCGTGGCCATCACGACGGCGGGCTGGATGGCGGTGACGTTCTTCACGCCTCCCACGGACCGCTCCACCCTCCAGGCGTTCTACGACCTGATCCATCCGCTGGGGAACGGGTGGGAGAAGGCGGTGGTAACGCGTCCGCACGACGGGAGCGAGAGCCTGACGGCCGCGTTCCTCGCCTGGTTCCTGGGCTGCGTGGCCGTCTACGGCGCGCTCTTCGGGACAGGCTACCTGCTCTACGGAAGCTGGGCGATCGCGGCGGTGAGCCTGGTCGTGTGCGCGGCCGCAGTGGCCGGCCTGTTCAAGACGCTGCCCCGGGTGGGGCTCGGCCGGTGACCCGAGTGGGCCTCGACCGCTGACCGGGGTGGGCCTCGGCCGGTGACCCGAGTGGGCCTCGGCCGCTGACCGGGGTGGGCCTCGGCCGCTGACCCGGGTGGGCCTCGACCGCTGGCCCGGGGCGGGTCTCGACCGGTGACCCGGGTGGGCCTGGACCGCTCGGCCGTGCGCCGGCCCAGGAGCAGGCTGGCGGGGAACCCGGAGCGGTGGGCGGCGCCAGCGACCAGGCCTCCAGGGGCGTGCCTAGAGCCTCCGCACCACGAGATTACGCCACCGGACCCTGATGCCCCCGCCGTCGTGGATCTGGAGGGCGATCACCCCTTCGGCGGCGCCGATCTGCTCGTCGGTGAGGTCGATCATCTCCACGCCGTTGAGCCAGGTGGTGACGCGGTCCCCCACCACGCGAATGCGCATCTCGTTCCACTCCCCCATGCGCAGGGCAGAGTCGGCCTCGGGATCCGGCTGAACGAGCCAGCCTCGGCCGTACGACTCGTAGATCCCGCCGCTGTGGAGGCCGGGAGGCGCCACCTCGGCCTGCCAGCCCGAGATCCGCGTGCCGTCGAGGCTCGAACGGAAGAAGACGCCGCTGTTGCCGTCGGCCTCCTGCTTGAACTCGAGGGTCAGGTCGAAGTCCCGGTACGTCTCCTCGGTCGCGAGATAGCCGTACTCGGCGTCCGGGCCGCTCTCGCACACCAGGTCGCCGTCCTCGACGTACCAGAGCTCCGTGCCGTGGACGACCCAACCGGTGAGGTCCTGGCCGTTGAACAGGGCAACCGTCTCCTGGCCGGCCGCCCCGGCGGCCAGAACCGCGGAGGCGAGGGCGACTGCACCGACCGCTGACGCGCGTCCAGCAGCGCCCAGGTGTCTCACAGCGGCCGGATCTTGATATTGCGGTACCACACCATCCTACCGTGGTCCTGCAGTCCGATGGGGCCGGCCGTCGCCCGCCCGTAGTCCGGGTACGGCGCGAACTTGCTCGCCGCTACCAGGGCTTCCCACTCCTGCGACCGAAGCTCGTACTCCACCGTCTTGTGTCCGTTCAGCCAGTGCTCCACCCGGTCGCCGTCGACCATGACTCGCCCCTGGTTCCACTCTCCCAGTGGCCGCAGCGCCTGGACCGTCGAGGCGTGCAGGTCGTAGTTGTCGCCGGTCAGGTGCTTCTCCATGTCCATGTCCAGGTCGTCCATGGCCAGGTACGCCGCGTCGTCCAGGACCTGGAACTCCGGTGCGTTGTGCCAGATCTCGTGGCCCTCCGCTTCGCGGACCAGGTAGAACACGCCGCTGTTGGCCACAGGTGACAGCCTGAACTCGAAGCGCAGGTCGAAGCTCGCGAACGCCTCGGTCGTGACCAGGTCGCCTCCGATGGGCACGTCGGGGTTCTGGGCGGTGGCTCCCACCACCAGCGCACCGTCGAGCACCGCCCAGCCCGTGTCGGGGAAGGCGTCTCCGGCGTAGGCGCGCCACCCGTCGGTGGACACGCCGTCGAAGAGCAGCCGCCAGCCCTCCGCTCGCTCGGCGTCGGTGAGGGTGTTGGCAGCTGACTCCTGAGCAGCGTCCGGCTGGTCCCGGGCGTCCCGATCAGCGGCGTCGGTCCCGGGGGACTCCGAGCTCTCCCCGTCCACGCAGGCCGCCAGCAACGCCACCAGGAGAAGGGCTCCGGGCACTGGGCGGGCGATGCCCTGCTCGCTTCGTCGGGCAAGACCGTGCCGACCGCGACGGCAGATCACTCAACCACCTCCATGCCCTCCGGATCCCAGCGCACGATCCGCTCCCCGAAGTAGCTGTCGTTGCAGGCCAGGGCCGGGGCCGCGGCCCGCAGGCCGAAGACGGCGTCTTCCTGCACCGGAGTGCCGTTTCGCACCCCCTCGAAGAATCTCAGGAAGTGGTCGAAGTGGGCGCCCTCGTACCCGTCTTCCGCCACCCACCGGCTCTCCACCGGCGGAAGCATCTGCTTGCGCTCCGCCAGGGCCGAATCGAACTCGTCGGTCTTGGCCTGAGCGAAGGCATCCATGGGGTCGGAGGCCTTGTTCTTCCTGAGAATCACCTCGGTCCACGTGACGTCCATGGCTCCCTCGCTCCCGACCAGGCGCAGGAAGGTGCTGCCCGAGGTACCGTCCACGAAGTTCACGCGGAGGGACAGGTTGAACGGCGGGTGCGCGTCGGTCCCCGGATAGTCGAACATGCCCAGGAGCACGTCGGGCACCTCTCGTCCGTCCTTCCAGTACCGCAGGCCGCCCGTGGCCTGGATCTTCTCGGGGCCGGTCGAGCTCACGATGAAGTGGAGGCTGGAAAAGAGGTGGACGAACAGGTCTCCGGAGACCCCGGTACCGTAGTCCCGGTAATTGCGCCAGCGGAAGATCCGGAGAGGATCGAAGGGCCTTTCAGGCGCGTCGCCGAGAAAGCGCTCCCAGTCCACTGTTTCCTCGGAGGCGTCCTCGGGGATCGCGTACTGCCAGGCACCCGTGGGCGAGTTCCGGGCCCAGAACCCCTCCGCGTAATTGAGCTGCCCGATGGCGCCCTCCTGAAATAGCTCCCGCGCCTTCTCGTTCCCGAGAGAGCTCATGCCCTGGCTCCCGACCTGGAACGTGACCCCCGTCTCCCGTTGGGCGCGGACCAGGTCCAGGCCCTGCTCGATGCGGTGGATCATGGGCTTCTCGCAGTACACGGCCTTGCCGGCACGGAGCGCGTCGATGGAGATCCGCTGATGCCAGTGGTCAGGGGTGGCGAGGATGACGGCGTCCACGTCGCCGCGGGCCAGGACCTCGCGGTAGTCCCGCGACGTGAACACCTGCTCGCCGTGCTCGTCGCGGGCACTCGTCAGCCGGCCGTCGTACACGTCGCACGCCGCCACGAGTTGGACTCCGGGAACGGTGAGCGCCGTCCCCACGTCGATCATCCCCATCCCTCCCGCGCCGATGACGGCGACCTGGATCTGGTCGTTCCAGGAGACGCGCCGCCGGGAGCGGAGGCGATGTGCCGAAACACGTTCCGAGGCGGACAGGATCTGGGGGACACCGGCAGCCAGCGCGGACCCGGCCGCCATGCGTCGAAGGAACTCGCGGCGGGACGGAGTACGGTTCTCCGGAGGTTCAGGCATGCCGATCGACCTCGGGTCCGGTGGCAAGAGGGAGAGGGGTCAACTTGGCCGGGGGCAGGGGCCCAGGCAACGCGGCCGCTCCGAGCAGCGTGCGCTGCGTCGCCCGGTCCGGCCCGGCGCCGGCTCCCCTCCGTTGCCGGTGTCTCCCCCAGGTGGCTCCAGGTCCCTGGTGGTAGGGCACGGGCGCTCCGGTCACCGAAGTGCCCGGAGGGGCCCCGGCAGGGATCCTTTCCCCGGATGCCCTGGTACGGAGTGGCATGAACAAAGCAACGCACCTGACCGCAATCGTATTCGCGGTCCTGTCGGTAGCGGCGTGCGGCGGGGACGACGACCCCACCGATCCTGACAACCCGCTTGCCGGCGGCATCGTCGCAACGTTCACGGTGGAGGGCGAGGCCTTTCGGGTCTGGACCGACAATGTGATTGCCATCTCCGATATCCTGGCGCTTCAGGCCGGGATCGGAGATGCGACGATTCCCAATAGCACACTCCGTCGTGGACCTGGAATCGGGGATCACAACGCTCCCTACGGCTGGCACATGGATCCCACCGATCTGGAGATGGCCGAGCTCACCATCGAGGTCTGCTCTGCCCTCCCGTCCTTCGTCGAGGCGAACGTGGACGAGTGGGTCGACGTGGTCGGCCAGTATTGTCCCTGGAGCGCGGTTCTCGAGGGGGTCGAGGACTTCAGGTAGTCGTCGGCGACCCGGACGGCCCTCAGGGCGGCGCCGCCGAGGGGCCTACGGAGCGGGCATGAAGTGGCCGGAAGACCTGCCAGGCGTGACGGAGACGCGGGCTTCCTGGCGTGGGCGGTGACGCCGGGGCGTCGCGGCCGGTCAAAGCGCCGCGACCGAGGCCCCCCCGGACGGTTGGGCCACGAACAGGTGTTCTCCCTGTGCTCTTCCGAAGCCGGCGGGCTGGAAGAAACGAGCTCCCAGATCCTCCAGTACGTGGTCGACCCCGCGCGCATCTGTCAGCGCCACGACGCACCCTCCAAACCCCGCTCCGGTGAGTCGCGCTCCCGTGGCGCCAGCGTCTCCCGCGATCGCCACGAGTCGGTCCAACTCGGCGCTGCTCACCTCGTAGTCGTCGCGGAGGCTGCTGTGGGAGGCGCTCATCAGTCCGCCCATCGTGGCGAGGTCGCCTCGACGCATGGCCTCCTCGGCCGCCGTCACGCGTTCCGCCTCGGTGACGACATGGCGGAAGCGTCGGAGCAGGGTGGGTGAGAGAGCCGCGTGGGCTGCCTCGAGCAGCTCGGCGACGGGAGCCCGTGTCAAGAGGCCCTCGTAGGTCAGGGAGGAAGACGCGGCCGAAGAGGTCGAGGTGCGGCCGGTTTCCGGCTCTCTGGCGGCAGAGTCACCGCTTTCCCCCGTAGCGTCCACGGGGCCGGGATGGGACACCAGGGTGGCGGTGAAGCCCATCGCCGCGCCGATGGCCTTCAGCGCCTCACCACACTCCACCGTCCGTAGATTGTACGCCTGCTGCGCCGCACCCGACTTCTCCGCCGGCACGAGACTCGACGCGACCACGAAACGCCAGTCTGTCGGCACGGGCACGGGCGTCAGCGCCAGCGGATCGAAGTCGACCCGGCAGGCGTGGCCTTCCACGGCGCCCAGTGCAACGGCCTGGTCCATGCCGCCACCCAGCGTGCCTACGTACCGCTCGGCTCGGGCCGTCAGCGCGCCCAGGCTGTCCCGCGCGATCTCGATGTTGTTCACGGCGGCCA
>JBDHHQ010000098.1:0-32106 GCA_039589315.1 Gemmatimonadota bacterium | reverse complement strand
CGGCGCGCTCGGCCGAGCCTACCGGGATCCTCCGAGCGCCGCGCGAAGCTCTTCGAACCAGTTGACGACCAGCACGTACCGAGGCCTCGCCTCGTCGTCGGACTCCTGCGTCGCGGCCGATCGGCCGATCACGATCCGGTCCCCGTCGGGATGTAGGTCCCAGGTGCCGACGGCGTACTCTCCCACGAGCACGGTCGACGTGCGTACCGGCGCGAACGTGGGCTCCGACTCGACCTCCGCGCGCATCAGGCTGTCCGCGGCCGTCGCGCCGCCGTCCTTCCAGTAGTAGATGGCGTCGCCGGAGGGAGACCAGCGAGGCCTGTCGCCACCGCCACGCGAGACCAGCACGGGCTGCCGAGGCTCGGGGAAGCTCCGGACGTAAACCTCGAAGATCCCGCTCTCGTTCGAGGCGAACGCCGCGAAACGGCCGTCGGGCGAAATATCGACGGCCCCCAGGTCTTCGTCGATGTCGAGGTAGACCACGGCCTCGGCTCCGGGCTCCGGCTCCGCGATCACGAGATCGCTCGAGGCCCCGACGCTGTTCGTGAAGAGGATCCGGTCCTCATCGGCCCAGTCGTACGGGTACTGGTTGTCGTCCATCTCGAGGATGCGCACCGGATCCGAGTCGTCGTAGACGGCCTTCACGTACAGGTCGGCTCCGGAGACGGAGCCCATGGGACCGCCGCCCTCCGCGTCGCTCGACGTGTACACCAATCGCGACCCGTCCGGCGACCACCGGGGCCAGCCCTGCGTGCCTTCGAAGGTCAGCTGCCGCGTCGCGGTCCGGAGCTCGACGTTGTAGACGAAGACGTGGGTTTGCCCTGTCCTCACGCCCGGCTCGAGAGCAGCGAAGGCCAGCGACCGACCGTCCGGCGACCAGGCCACGTTCCGTAAGGCCCGTGGCTCCAGAGGGACGGGGGACTCCTCCCCGTCGAAGGGGACGACGACCAGCTCTTGTATGGGCGCGAGGCCGGAGGCCGCCCCCCCTCCGGCCTCATAGACCAGCGTCCCGTTTCGGGATACGCCGAAGTTCGCGAACGTGCCCAGGAAAGTGGTCAAGCCCGTCAGCACCGGCACGGGGTTGCCCGTGACCGTCAGCTCTTCCGGATCGAAGGGAACGGCCCACAGCCCCTGGTTGCCGTCCGTATACACGAGATGTCCGGTCTCGACGTACCGCGCATCGGAGCCGCTGACGATGATCTCGGTCATCTCCTGCGAATCGATGTCGTAAACCATCGTGCGGTCCACGTTCAGGTCCGTGAACATCACGGCGCGACCCCCCGGCAGCACCCGAATGTTGTTGACTCCGAAATCGGCCTCGTACACGAGCTCCGGCTGGCCACCGGTGTCCGGCACACGGAAGATCTCCTGCCCCCGCCTTCCGCGGAAGTAGATGTAGCCGCTGTCTCCCCAGTCCGGAACGCGCGGATCCAGGTCGTGGTCTTCGACCACGGGCCGAGGGGCACCGCCCAGCACGGCCACCTTCAGAATCGCCCCCGCGGAGGGGCGCCGGAACGCGACCCATTGCCCGTCGGGTGAGAAGACGGGCTGCGCACCCCCTTCGGTTCCGGGAATCTGCTGGAAGAACTCGTCACCGGCCCCGCGCAAAAACAACCCTCGGGTCCCGTCCTCGGCCAGACCTTCGATGACGAACCTGGACCCGTCCGGAGAGATCACGATGTCGCCGGGATCGAGCACGCCGGCCACGTCGACCGCCGATCGGATCGCGAACGCCGGCAGGGTCGCCTCCCGATCCGGCACCAGCGCGATGAGCGTCATGACGACCGCAAGCGTAAGGGACGCGACGACGCGCAGGTCCCGGTACCAGGCACGGGCGGGTTCCGCTCCTGCGGCTGTCGGGCTCAACATCGACCCGGTCGTGGCCGCCTTCGGCTCGTAGCGGAAGCTCGGATCGGCCAGGGCTTTCGCGAACGCCGCCGCGCTCTCGAAGCGATCGGCCGGAAGCTTCTCCAGCCCCTTCACGAGCGCACCCTCGACGTGCGCCGGAACGGTCCGACGAAGCATCGTGATGGGAGCCACATCGGCCGTTAGCACACGGACGAGAACTGCCTGCGCCGTCGGCGCGTGGAAGGGTGGCTGGCCCGCCAGCATCTCGTACAGGACGCAGGCGAGGGAGTAGACGTCGGACCGCGGGTCGACGTCACGGTCGCCCGTCGCCTGCTCAGGACTCATGTAGTGCGGTGTCCCGAGACTCAGGCCCGTCTCCGTAATGCGTCCGCCTCCGGCATGAGCCACGGCCAGCGCGATCCCGAAGTCCGCGACGAGGGGTTCTCCCCGCTCGGAGAGGAGGATGTTCGCGGGCTTGATGTCGCGATGCACCACGCCGTGGTCGTGCGCGTAGTCGAGCGCGTCCGCCACCTTCCGGGCGATGACCACGGCCTCGTCGACGCCCAGCTGCTTCTCCCGGTCGATGCGACCCCGGAGGTTCTCCCCCTCGACGTACGGCATGACGTAGTAGAGGAAGCTGTCGGCTTCTCCCGAGTCGAAGAGCGGGAGGATGTGGGGGTGCTGCAGGTTCGCGGTCGTCTTGATCTCCGCCAGGAAGCGCTCGGCTCCCACGACGGCGGCGAGCTCGGGACGGAGGACCTTGAGCGCGACGTTGCGGTCGTGCCGAACGTCGTGCGCCAGGTAGACCGTGGCCATTCCGCCCTGACCAATCTCTCTTTCGATCGAATAGCGACCGGAAAGGGCGGAACGGAGGCGGTTCAGGAGGTCGTTCATGGCGTGCAACTTGGGACACAGGTGTCGGCGACTGCAAGCGAACTCGTTAGGTGGAGGCACGACGGGTCCGGGCAGGCCCCCCGCGTGCCTTCACGCCCCCTCTCCCCGTATGCGAGACGAAACACCGGTAAGTCCGGGGGCTGGGGGGGACCAGCGCCGAGGTCAGAAGGTTGTCCCGGAGGGGTACGGGAGGCCCCACTTATCGGGGGACCCGTTGGATTCGCCGGCGTTCCCCGACGTAGTGGCGCGACTGATGGCAAATGTGTTGTTTGAGACTTCGACATCGCGCGATGGTTCGAAAGGCAGCGAGGGGCGAATCAGCGCTGCGTTCACAGACGAAATGACTCAACTATGCCAGCGGGAGGTTGCCGATGAGCGAGGGACCGGATCTGGGCCGTTTAGAGAAGGTGAAGCCTAGAGACGTATGGGCCGACGAGGCCCGTGACTTCACTCCGTGGCTCGCCAGCGAGGAGAATCTCAACCTTCTGGGTGCCGCTGTAGGGGTCGAGTTGGAGTTCGAAGAGACCGAGAAGGCAGTCGGACCTTTTTGGGCAGACATTCTCAGCAAGGACACGGCGACGGGCGACTGGGTCCTCATTGAGAATCAGTTGGCGAAGACCGACCACGATCACGTCGGAACACTCATCACCTACGGGGCTGGTTTGGACGCGGCGACCGTTATTTGGGTCGCGACGCGGTTTCGCGAAGAACACCGAGCCGGTCTCGACTGGTTGAACGAGCACACGCACGACGGGATCGCGTTCTTCGGCCTCGAGATAGAGGTCTGACGGATCGGGAACTCCCTCTCAGCCCCGAAGTTCAACGTCGTCGTTAGGCCGAATGAATGGTCACGCGACGTGGCGGCAGTGACCAGAACTGGCGGGCTGAACGAGCGGCAGGTCAGACAACTCCGTTATTGGTCGGCTCTTCGCGAGTTCGCTGCCGACTCGGGTAGTGCGATCAAGCTCGGAAAGCCTAGAGCGGCCGGCGAAATGAGGTTGTCCCTCGGAAGAAACGTCGGCCGGCACGCAGCTGCGCTGCAGCACGATTCTTACTTGCCGTCGGAACCGGCCGGCCTTCGCGTGGACGGAGTCCTCTGGGACGACAACGCGAAGGACTTCTTTGCCCAGTTCGAATCCGTCAAGGCGGACATCGAGACGGAACTCGGCTACGAACTCCAGTGGCACAACGATCCTGACGTCAAGGGTTGTCGAATCATGGCCCGAGAGGCCGCCGACCCGACCAACGAAGTCGATTGGGCTCGACAGCACGAGTGGCTCCTGACGACTCTCCAGGACTTCGCCCGTGTGTTTCGGCCCCGGGTCCAGACTCTCGTAATATGAGAGCGTCCATCGCTTGACGTTGTTGCTGAGGATGGCGGAGCCGAGGAGGTACTGTAGCCGTCCCCAATCGCCATGGTCCCGTCCAGTCGTCTCCACGAGCTTGAGATCCAACCAACGCCTCAACTGGAGCGAGGTGGATCATGAGCACGCTTGTCCCCCAACCCGTGGGGGCCTCCCGTACCCCTCCGGGACACGCTTCTGACCTGGGCGCTGTCCCCCAGCGCCGCCGGAGTCACCGGTGCATCTTCACGGGACCGTTGGTCCGACGTGTCTGTCGTGGTCGTTTAGGATTAAGGAGCCGGTTCGACGCGAGCGGAATTCCGTCCTCCTAACCGGGATTCCGTCCGGCCAGCAGGCCAGTTCAACTGCCTGTCCCAACCGCTGGTTTCGCTCCCCAACCGGCCTTTTCACCGCCGTTTCCATTCCTTTCTCCGCCGGCGTTACCGCTGTGACCGAGCCCTAGCAGCTCCTCGCGCATACGGGGAGAGAGACGGGCGAGTGCGCTTGCGGGGAGACCCTGCTTGGCAGCCCGATCTGTGGAGACGGCTTCTGGTTTCGGGACGGTGGTAAACACCTCTTCAGGTCAGCTCGTGCCGCTCGCTTGGCTCCCGCACGAGCCGCAGTGCCCAGGCGGCACAGGAGTACGGCCTCCGACCCTCACACCGCAGGGGTTTCCTGCTCTGCCCACTGCGCCCAACCCAAGAAGTCCCATTCGGGAGCCAGACCCCTGTACGCGCGCGCAAAAAGAGTCCGATGCCCGATCGCAACCGCAGAAACGCACAGGATGACCGCTATCCGCGGCTCGACCGCTACACTAGATGCTAAAGCCCGGGTGTTCCGCGAACGCATTGTCGATGAGAACCGGCACGTTACGTCGATCGGAGTCGAGGCGAGTGCCCGCTTGAGATCCGTGTATTGGCCCCAGTTGATGATCCGTGAGTCACCAGGTCCCAGGACGGGAATACCGGTTACGAACCTCCTTGTCGCTGCCACCTGCCAGGGAGATAACACATGGGGTCGGCTTCGTTCTCCCGTTGCCCCCCATCGGTAAGAGTCCTGTTCCATCTAGGGATGGATATCTGCAGCTCCCAAATGACGGGAGCCGTTGTTGACCAGGCCAAAGGAGCACGACATGCACGCGCACAGACCCCTCACCCGACCCGTGGGCGCGACCCTGCTGCTGGTCGCAGTCACTGCCGCCTGTCAGGACGCATCGCTGTTCGACGTCGACAATGTGAAACCTTCGAACGCGATGGCGACCGCCCTTCCGGGAGAGGTCATCGGGTTCACACTAGGGACTCCCGATGGACTATCGGACATCGCGGTGATCAGCCCCGACGGCACGGGACTGACCAAGCTCACCGACACGCCTCTGGAGGAACTGATGGGCGGCTGGTCGTCAGACGGAAGCAAGATCCTGTTCACGCGTGGTGACCCGGCAACGCAGGGAGGTTCGACCAGCGTAAGCTCGGCATTTTCGCGGCGTGCGCGATCCATTGGCTTCTGCCGATTCTCGGATAGGGTCCGAGGCCCGTGCCCGAGAGCGCGAAGCCCTTTCGGGGCCCCACGCCAGGTCGACCGCGGCCCGGGAGACGGGCCCAGCAAGCTACGGATCCATTTCCCCCTCCGATCCCGCAGCTGCGGTCTCAGTGGGCTCAGCCACCTCCCCGTCTTGGTCCGTGCCGGCGCACATGGCCATCATCCGGGGCATCATCTCGGCGCAGCGGCAGCCCGCCCGCTCTATCATTCCCACCATCCCTGCGGGCACGGCCGTCTCTGACGCGCCCGACTTTCCGGCAGCCCTCTCGCTATCGTCCATCACCCCGTTCTCCTCCGTTCAGTTCATTGTGATCCCAACTTCATCCCGATGCAGTGGACGCCTCGGTTGAACCTCGCCCCCTCTGAAGCGTGGAGATCCCGAACGGCGGATAGCCCGGACAGAAGGCGGTCAGGCTCGTCCCGAGCGGCATTAGGGCGAACCCGGCGACGAGGAGCCCAGTCAGATCCTCCCGCCAGTCGGCCACCGCGAACAGACCGATCGGTATCAGCGCCGTGGCTCAGTGTGCTGAGCCACCCATCATCAGGAGCATCATCCCGACCATTCCCAGTCCTCCGAGAACAGCGGCGGGTACGAGCCATCCGTCCTCATGTCCGCGCATCCGTCCGCCGACCTCCGTCTCCGTTGTGACCGAGACGGTTCGCGCGTCGACGCCGCTGCCCATCCGCCCCTCCGCGGTGAGCTGGTAGAGGCCCGCGTCAGCGAAGCGGTAGCGTGTCTGGTGAGTCGCACCCTGCGAGAGGCCGAGAGGCTCCATGCGGAGCTGGTCCACGCTCCCTCCGGGTGTCCGGATATTCAGCCGGACGTCCCCGTGCGTCGGCTTGCGCGTGACGCCGTCCTCGCTCAAGGTGGCATCGATCGGCAGCTCCTCGCCCGACCCAGGAGTCGCGAAGGAAAGTTCGATCGTGAGGCGTCCGTTGTTCGCCTCCACCATCCGTGTCACCTCGCTGACCTGCGAGCTCCCCAAGGACGCCATGTGGCCTATCGCGGGAGCTCGGTCCCCGTGCCACGCCCCGCCCGTCATCATGCAGCCGCTGAGGAGAGAAGCCCATGCAATGCTGAAGAAACTCCTCCTAATACGCATCTCGTCATCCCCTTCCATCGTATGCACACGGCCTGAAAGGCCGGGCTCGTCAATCCGCCGCGGCCCTATCGGTCTGCCGCGACGCGAGCTCCATGATGATCAGGCGCGACACCTCCTCGGCGACCGCTTTGCGCTCGTCCTCCGGCACGCTGTCGATCTCGAAGAGGTCGGTGTACTTCCGGTACATGGGCAGAGCGTCGAGCTCGACGAGCTGGTCGGGGCGGAGCATCTGTCGCATCATGCGCGCCTGGCAGCGGAGGAAGCAGCCGTCCAGCACCACCACTTCCTCGGACTGGCGGACCCAACGGGCCATGGTCGAGTGCGGCACGGCCATTGTCTCGCCCTGGCACGCCCGGGCGAAACCGGGCTCCTTGCCGATCAGGTTGGCGGCCTGTCGGGCGATCTCGCCCCGGATGCACGGTCCCTCACAGGACAGCACCGGGATCCGTCCTTCGCGGATCTGCTCCTCCGCGTAGCGGTCGCCAGCTGGGCAATGACCGGTGGTCCCCTCGACCTCGATCTGGAATGTGGAACGGTCTGCGTTCATGGCTCTCCTCCCTTGAAACGACTTCACCGGACGAGCGGGCCGGGCCGGCCCACACGTGAAGGGCGGACCCTGCTCCCATGCGTGAGGACGACACGGAGAGGGAAAAGGATACACCTGCCCTGGGCGGGGCCGCGGAAGAAGGGAATACGCCTGGGGGCGCCTCGTCAGCTGCGCTTCGGCTCGCAGACGAACACGCCCCGCTCGTCTCGGGAGAAGTCGCACCCCCCGGACAGCTCGGCCCGGAGGCGGGCCCGAGCCCGGTGGAGGCGGATCTTCACGTTCTCCAGGGAGAGGCCGAGCAGCCGGGCGATCTCTGGATTGGTGTAGCCCTGCAGATCGTGGAGGATCAACACCCGACGGCGCGCCTCCGGCAGCTCGATCAGGAAGCGCAGAACGCAGTCGCTCATCTCGCTCCGCTCCAGGAGCTGGTCTGGCCGGAGAGCGTCGGCTTCTGCGACAGGCGGATCCCACCCATCATCTTGTCCCGGCAGAGGCAGTCCGGGCTGACGCTGGTCCCGCCTCCGGAAATGATCGTAACAGACGTTCGTGGCGACCCGGTAGAGCCACGCCTCCAGAGCGGCATGCTCCTTCAGCTCATCGAGATGTTGATGGACGCGTACGAAGGTCTCCTGCGTGAGATCGTCCGCGAGGCTCGAATTGGCGACCAGGCGGGAGACGTAGCGGTAGATGGCGGCACGGTAGCGCTCGGCCACCGCGCTCGAATCGGTTGGAACCCTGGCTCCCGATGACGGCGCGGAGCTCATCGGGCAAAAACCTCCTAAGACGACTCTCCCAATATAGTGCCCTCTGCGAGGTCCTCGCCAGCGTTCTGGCGGGGCACTGGGTGGTAAGAGGATACAAGGTAGAAGAGGTACGAGATCGGGATCGTCGTGCGGCGGCGGTCCCGATCCTCCGTTGTGTGCTTGTGGTGTGCTGTCCGTCCTGTCCGAGGTGTCCAGTCGGTGCCGAGGCGTTAGCCGCCCAGCGGAGCGTCCCAGTTGAAGCATGCGGCGGACACCAACCATTCTCCGCCCCGGTTCGGTGCTGTTGCCAAGAACTTGCCGTGGCCGGACAACTCCTGTCCCTCAGATCCACGTGGGCGGTGGCGTGCGCGATGACCGTGGGCACTACGTGAACTTCGAGCGCCAAGGGTTCCAGCTCGGTGGAGAGTGGTGCACGGGCGAGCGGCTCGGTATGGGGCCCATGGGACCCATGGGGCCCCACGCTCATCTGAACGATCCTGGGTGGCAGCACCCCAACGGCACCTACGGGATGCTGTTCACGTTCACGACGGCCGGGTAGGGCGCCAGCCGGGGGCGCCGTCCCGTTCTACAGCCTGCACCGATATCTCCCAGGGGGCCGTTGGCCTCTGCGGTGGGGTTTCCGTCTGTCCCGTCAGCCGTCCACCAGCCCGTGCTTCTCGAGTCGGTAGCGCAGCGTATCCCGGGAGATGCCAAGCAGGCGGGCGGCCCGGCTCTTGTTCCCCGACGTTCGCTCGAGCGCCTGAAGGATCAGCGCCTTCTCGACGCTCTCGAGCTCGACGCCCGAAGACGGAAGAGGGAACGCCTCGTCGGGCGGTATCGACGCGCCCGTGATCTCCGGCGGTAGCAGCTCCACGCTCAGGCACTCGTCGTCGGTCAGAAGGAGGAGCCGCTCAATCACGTTTCGCAGCTCCCGGGCGTTCCCCGGCCAGGGGTACGACTCCAGCGCGCTCAGCGCGTCTTCGTCGAAACCCCGGGGCGACAGACTCATCTCCTGGGTTAGTACGTCGAGGAAGTGGGCTGCCAGGGGTACGATGTCTTCCGGACGCTCACGAAGCGGGGGCAGCTCGATCGGTATCACATTCAGGCGGTAGAACAGATCCTCACGAAAAGTACCTTCCTGCACCGCGGACTCGAGGTCGCGGTGGGTCGCTGCGATCACCTGGACGTCGACTTCCAGGTCTCGCACCCCCCCGACCCGGCGGAACCGGTGGGTCTCCAGGAACTGGAGGAGCTTGGCCTGTCCCGGAGGCGGCATGTCCCCCACCTCGTCCAGAAGGACCGTGCCGCCGTCGGCCAGCTCGAACAAACCGCGTTTGGTCTGCTTGGCGTCCGTGTAGGCTCCGGCCTCGTGACCGAACAGCTCGCTCTCGACGAGGGTCTCCGGAAGAGCCGTACAGTTGACGCTGAGGAACGGATTGTCTTGCCGCGGCCCACGAGCGTGAATCGCCCTGGCAATCACGTCCTTGCCCGTTCCACTCTCGCCTCGGACGAGTACGGTGGACGGTGTCCCGCGTGTTCCCAGCCGCGTGATCGTGTCGGCCACCTTTTCGAGAGCCGGCGAGCGGCCCACCAATGCAACGTCCGAGAACTGCCACCGGTGACCTTCGCGGTACCGCTCCAGTTGACCGAGAAGCCGGCGGGTCTGAAGAGCCTGCTCGACCATCACCAGGAGCTGGGCCAGCTCGACCGGCTTTTCCAGGAAGTGGAAGGCACCTGCTCGCACGGCCGCAACCGCTGTTTCCACTTCTCCGTGAGCCGAGATCATGATCACGGGGAGCGTGGGATCAGCCGCGCGGAGCTCCTCCAGGACCTGTAGGCCGGAGCGGTCCGGCAGCTTGAGATCCAACAGCACCAGATCACACGGCTGCCGATGGAAGGCTTCCGTGCACGCGCCGCCCGTCTCGAATGTCGAAACGTCGTACCCTCCTTCGGCAAGATGCTCAGCGAGCCACATGCGGATCAGGAGCTCATCGTCACACACGTAAACACGACTCGGTGACATGGCATTACTCCCCAGAGGGAGCCCGCTCGTCGGGATCTCGATCTTGCACGCGTGGTTCCGCGAATCCCGGGAGCGTCATGTAGAACACCGTCCCGACACCCTCCGTGCTATCCACCGTAATCGAGCCTCCGTGCCTTTCGGCGATTCCTCTCGAGATGGAGAGACCCAGCCCCGTACCCCGGTGTTTGGTGGTGTAGAAGGGCTTGAAGATCTGTGCCAGTCGGTCCGGTGAGATTCCGGATCCTTCGTCGCGCACCTCGACGACGACACGGTCGCCGGCCTCACGAGCCAAGATCCGGACCTCTCCGTTCCGATCGGTGGCCTGGACCGCGTTCACCACCAGGTTGACCAGGACCTGTGTGATCATCTCCTCGTCGACGACGACAGGTAGCTCGGAGTCCCTGTCGACGGTCAGGAGCACCCCAGCCGCGTCGGCGGCTGGCTGGACGAGGGTAACGGCACGATCCAGGAGGTGCTTGGACGTCGTCGGGGAGAGCGACGGCTCCCGGGGGCGGGCGAAGGCGAGGAGGTCCCGCACGGCCACTTCGATCCGCTTCAGTTGCCGGTTCATTTCGGTGACGATCGGGGCCAGCGTCGGATCGTCCCCGGTGCGCCGCGTCACCAGGTCGAGGCCGCTGGAGATGCTCACGACAGGGTTCTTGAGCTCGTGGGCGACCCCGGACGCCAACTCCCCTACCGTCGCGAGCTGGCCGGCACGCTCCAACTCCTTCCGGTGCAGCTTCTCGATCTCGGCCGACGTCATCGCCAGATCGTCGGCCATCTGGTTGAACGCCGCCCCGAGGGTCCCGATCTCATCGTCCCCGGCCACCTGGACTCGAGCGTCCAGGTCTCCTCCTCCGATCTTCCGAGCGCCCTCCACGAGGCGGCGCACCGGTGCCACGATCTGTGCCGCAACGAACAGGGATGTGAGACCGACGACGGCCACGAACAGGACTGCCAGCGCGATCGATACGCGTCTCAGTAGCGCCAGGTCCTCGAGGGCCATGGCGACGGGCGCTTCGGTGATGACCAACCAGTCACTATCGGGTACGGGGACGATGGTACCGATGACCGTGATACCGAGCCGATCCTCGTACCGAACCGACTCACCCTGGGTGCCGCCGAGAAGAGGCGTCGCCAGGGCGACACTGTAGTCCACATGCCCGTGAGGATGGGAGACGAAGAGCGGGCGGCCGTTGCTGTCCAGCACGAAACTTTCTACGGTCCCGGCGACGTGCTCCGGGATCTGAAGGAACTGGCCCCCACCGCGGATGATCACGAGCGCTGCCAGGTATCCCGGAGCGGCAGTCACAGAGTCCCCTTCCAGCGGAACGGCCAGGCGCACCAACGGAGGCTCGCTGGGAACGGCTCCGGGGACCACTTCAACTGGGCGTTCAGGGGCGTCGACCGGTGTGGGCAACCAGACCCGGAGATCCGCGGGCGGCAGTGGAGCCGACGATCGGATCGTGCCGTTCCGATCGAGGATGCACACGGCTTCGAGCCACGGCTGATCGTCCAGCAGGCTCGACAACATCGCACGCGTGGCGTCGGTGTCGTTGCCGACCGCTTCGAACCGGAGCGGCCGCGCAGACTGCTCTAGGAGGAGCAGTTGCTCTTGGATCTGATCCCGGACGTGCACCGCCTGAGCCTCCGCGATACCTGCGAGATACCGCGCGACGAGCCCCTCGATGATCGACCGGCTTCGCAAGTAACCGATCAGGCTGGACGCGAACAGCGGCACGAGCGAGAGGATCAGAAACCAGCCCAGCAACCTCCGGCCCAGCTTACGGCGGCCATGCCGCGTGTTTTCGCCCGGTGGTGAGTCTCGCTTCATCCGCATCCCTTCTCCAGGGAGATCGGTCGCTCTTCTGGACCGCTGGGGCGATCCATCCGAACGCCCCGACCGAGACACCCTGAGTGGGTTAAATAACCCACTTTCCCGCTGAACTCCACCCCGAATCGGGGGAAACCCCCCACCCCTTCCCTGGAGTGGCGAAGCTCGGTGCGACGTAACTCTCAGTCCATAATCGAGTTACACGTCATAGTCACTCTCGGCATGTCCTTTGCTCTCCAGATGATCCAGATCGCTGTAGCACGCCAACGGCTTTCGGACCTTCAATAGACGGAAGAGGAGCCGGTCCCATGATTCGCAGAGCGCTCGCCCTCTCGGCCCTCGCGGCTGGGCTCCTGATTGCGGAGGGTCCCGTGCTCGCACAGCGGACCATGGACAGTAACGACGTCGTGATCGTGAAGATGGTGGACAAGTCCGCCACCGAGTTCGTCTTCGAACCGAAGGACATCACCGTGTCATCAGGCCAGACGGTTCGTTTCGTACAGACCGGCTTCGTTCCCCACAACGTGGAGTTCAGGGACCTGCCCACTGGTACCGATCTCGGGGCCGAAGCTATGGGGCCGTTCCTGCTCGCTGCCGGAGAGACGTACGACGTGGTCATCGACGATCGGTTCCGGCCGGGAACACATGATTACGTCTGCACGCCTCATGAGATGATGGGAATGGTCGGATCAATAACCGTCGAAGCGTCAACTCACTAGATCCCCCGGGATCGCCTGGAAAGGAGCACGTGATGTCTCATACATCGTTTCTCGCAGCGTCCTTCACGGCCCTTCTTCTGATCGGCTGCTCTGACAACCCGACAGAGCCGGTCCACGATGACGATCATGACGACGAGCTCACCGCCACCCTCTCCCTCTCGAGTGACCACGTTCACACGCTGACCGAACTGACCTACACCGTGAGCGTCGCGGATCATCACGGGGTGGCAATGACCAACCTGACGGAGGTCAACGTGGAACGCCGGGCAGTCGGCTCCGACACCTGGCGAGGCACGGCCCTCACCCTCAACGGGGCGGTGTGGGAGGCGCCTTACACGTTTTCGTCGAGCGGGGAGTATGAGCTGCGGGTTTCAGTGGTCCGTGAGGGCATGACGGATCCCGAGGTAGTCTACACGATGCCTGAGCCCCTCGACGTCGTACGCATCCACGAGGTGATCGCGGGCATACGCGTGGAATTCGAGACGTTCCCCGGCCACATCCATGAGGGAGAAACCGCCACCGCGAAGTTCTGGATCATGGAATCCGAAAGGAACCAGCTCGGGGTGCGTCCTCCGTTGCAGGGTATGCATGTGACCATGATTTGCACCGAGGCGGACGGCTCCGTTGAGGAGCACCACGCAGAGGAGTTGGAGCCGGGGGTCTACGTGGCCGACCATACGTTCGTGTCCGTCGGTGACTTCCTCGCGACCATCGAGATCGGTGAGCACGACGCGTTGCTCGGCGAGGTCAGCTTCACCACGCACGTCGTCCACGGTCACTGATATGGGCACGAACAAGAGGTCACGTTCACCTTCCCGGTCGTGGAGGCCCACTGACCGACCGTCCGACGACGCGGAGAAAGGAGTGGGACGATGAACACGACGAGATCTCTTGCAGCCGTCATGGCGGTGTCGATGGTCCTGCTGCTCGCACCAGGGTCTCCCCTGGGAGCCCAGGAGGACGAGCCTCTGCCCACGGCAAACCTCGTGTTGGCGGGTTATGGATCGGCCTCATGGGGCGCCCAGACACAGGGTGATTTCCAGAACGACTTCGCCGCGTCGATATCTCCGGTGCTCCTCTACGACTTCGGAAGTGACCTGCTCTTCGAGTCCGAGCTCGAATTCGGGCTCAGCGGGGAGCTCACCACGACGACGTTGGAATACGCACAGATCGACTACCTGGGCTTCGAGCGGGTCGTTCTGGTGGCGGGGAAGTTCCTGTTGCCGTTCGGCGTGTTCAGCGAGCGCATCCACCCGACGTGGATCAACAAGCTTCCCAATGCGCCGCTTCTGTACGGCCACGCTCACGGTGGGGTCGCCGAAGGGTCCCTCCTTCCGGTACTCTCGGATGCCGGAGGCATGTTTCGCTGGGCCCACCCCACCGGCTCCAAAATGCGCCTGGATCTTTCGCTCTACGTGACCCAGGGGCCGAAGCTGGTCGAAGAGACGGATGGCGGAGAGCACGCCCACGCGGTTGTCGCTGGGCCGTCACTGGGTAGGGCCGCCGATCCGACCGATGGAGCCGGCGCCACGTCGGCCTACGATGTCCCGCAGGTGGGATTCGGCGTCTCCTTCTCCGACAACAACAAGAACAAGATGCTGGGCGGGCGCTTCGGGGTGATCCACGGTGGCACGTTCGAGGCCTATGTGTCCGCTTTCCACGCGCGATACGACCCCGACAACTATCTCGACTACAACGCGCTGGGAGTTTCCGTCGAGTGGCGCCGCGGCCCCCTCGAGCTGCGCACGGAAGGTGTCGTGGTTCAGCAGGAGTTCCAGGAGGAGTCATCCTTCGAGAGGATGGAGCAACCTGGTTACTACGTACAGGCGGCACGTCGGATCGGCGGGTTCGAGCCCGTGATCCGGTGGGACCAGCTCCTGGATGGAAAGGTGGGGTCCGAAGTCGTGCGCCCCGGAAGGCGGGTGCTCGCGCTTGGCCTCAACTACTGGATGGGCCCGACGACCCCGGTGAAGGCGGCATACGAATTCGAGGAGGATCAGCCCGACCGGTTCGTGCTCCAGTGGGCGATCGGCTTCTGAACGGAGAGAGGAGAGAACCATGAAATGGCTCGGAATGACAGGTCTCCTCGCCGGCGCCATGGTCTTCTTGGCCTCGGGTGCGCTGACTGCCCAGACGGCCTCGATCGGCGAAGGAGCTCGGGTCTACACCCAGAACTGCGTACGTTGCCACAACGTCCGCTCCCCCGCGGAGCGGAGCAGCCGCGATTGGGCCACGATCGTGCTTCACATGCGGGCGCGTGGGAACCTGACCAAGACCGAGGCGAGCGCGGTACGGGTTTTCCTCCAGGCCACGAACAGGCAGGGGGACGCGCCGTCGGCCCAGCCGCCGGCCACATCCGGCGAGGGCACGGAGGTTGAGGCCGGCCTGGAAGATGGCGGCGAAGCGACGGGGAAGAAGAGGAATGGAACGGCCCCGAGCTCGTCTCCGGCTGTTCTCGGGCCTCACTCAAGGCTGGGCTTGAAGGAGCCCTTGGTGCGCTACCTTCGCATACTGTCAGGCCGCCATCCGTAGCTCTAGCGGATCGGGATCGCTCAGCTGCGGTCCCGATCTTCGTGGGTGGGGCCGGCACGGGCGATGACCAGGAGGTCGAAGTCTCACCGAACCTGGTCGTACGGACCGAAGGGAAGCGCAAGTGTCTGTCGCAACATGGTCGGATCCTGGAGAGCCGCCGATGCCTCACACGCGGGAGGAAGCATGGGTAACCTCGGTCGTTGGGCGTTCCTGATAGGCCTGCTTGTTGCCGTCGTGGCGGGAATCATCAGTCCTCAAAGGTGGATGTTCGGGTTGCTGGCCGCCCTCGGCGTGGTCGTCGGGGCGGTCAATGTGACGGGCGAGGAGGAAACCCCTTTCCTCTTGGCGGCGGTGGCCTTTCTCGTCTCGACGAGCGCACTGGCGGGTCTGCCGTTGATTGGAGCCGTCGCGACCCAGGTCATCGCGCGAATTGCCACCTTCGTTTCCGCAGCCTTGATCGTGGTTGCTTTGCGAACCCTGTTCCGCATCGCCAAGGACTGATCGCGTAGGTTCGTTCGCTCGACGCGTGTGTGCTCGGCCGTGTGAGGGCTCTTGGACGTCCCAGGAGTCGCGTGTGAATCGGGCATCGTTCACAAGTTGCCGAACGCGAACTTGCCAGGTACAGTCCAGGACGCTGTCCGTCGCCTGCCGGGGCCCACGGACGGCTGGCGGTCTGCTCTCCTGGCGTAACATGTTTGCACCACTTGTGGCGTGCCTGCGTCGTTGTGGAGTCTGCTGACGATCCGTATGTTGGAGTGCGTTCGTCACTTGACCAACGTTGAGGGCGTCTCCGCGCTCGAACGTGCAGAGCGAAGCCTCGAGGGTCCTCGCATTTCCAGAACGCTGGAGGTCCAGCATGCGTATCCCGTCCGCCATCCTCACGCCTGCCGCAGTGCTTGCTCTCGGCTGTGGCCAGGCGCCGACCAGTCCGGTCGAGCAGACCACCGTTCTCGAACCGGCTGTCTCCGCCGGTATCGCTGGCGACCCGGAAAGCAACCAGGACCTGGCCGCCGTGCGACGTGCGACTGCACCCTTTCACAACTTCGGGAAGGCAGTAGCGGCGGGGTACGGCGTGCAGGTCACACCCTGCCTCGAGCAACTGCCGGACGGTGCCCAAGGCTTCCATTACGGGAACCCGGCTCTCATCGACGGCACGGTCAGCGTGACGGAACCGGAGGTACTCCTTTACGAGCCCCAGAGGAGTGGCCGATTACGGCTTGTGGCGGTGGAGTACATCGTTCCACTGAGCTTCGATGAACCGGCTCCCCTGTTCGGCCAGCATTTCCATGCGAACGAGGGGGCAGGCTTGTGGGCTCTGCACGTCTGGAACTGGCGGTCGAATCCCAGCGGCATGTTCGAGGACTGGAACCCGAAAGTGTCTTGTGATCACGCAGACTGAGTCAAGCTCGAGTTAGGCCGAGTTTGGTGCTGGAGAAGCAGGCTCGGCAGCGCCTGAGGGTACAGCAGACTCCACGCGGCCTCAACCGGGCGGTGGAGCATGGGGTTGACCGACGCAGGCGATGTCAGAAGTGGTACTCCAGCACCGTCTGCACGTAGTCGTCATTCCTGAACCAATACACCGGGTCCTGCCTGTCGGGTGCGCTGAACGGGCGGCCGCTCAACTCCAGGCCCCAACGATCGCCGACCCTCCGGCTCGCATCCAGTTGTCCCACGGTCACACCGGACTCCACGTCCACGAGTGCCCCGACGAGGACTTCGCTCCCATGTACGTCGTTCACCCATAGCCGTAGGCCGGCGAACAGATCGCTGTCATGGTTGTTGATGGTTAGGGCTCGTACACCGGTGAGTCGTAAAGAATGGTCACGGGCACGCCGGGACGCCCCTCGATGCCCGCGTAGAGCTGAGGCCGAAACCAGCTCATCTGTGGTCCTTCTCGTAGCCGCTCACGGCCGCAAGCGCGACACCCTCCTCCAGAGGGCCAAGGACGCCTGTTCCCCTTCCCCATGTGGGAGGGAAACACCGGTAGGTCCGGGGGCTCAACTCACGAAGCGAGTCCCGGAGGGGTACGGGAGGCCCCCCGTCATCGAGGGACCGGCGTGCCGGAGGGGTACGGGGCCCCCCCCAATTCGAGGGTGCTGTCCCAAGAGCGCCTTCACGCCTCCTTCCCCGTGTGCGAGGCAAAACACCGGCAAGGCCGCGGAAGGAGTTGTCCCGGAGGGGTACGGGGGGCCCCCGGGTGGGGGGGGCCGACGACCCCGCACGCCCGCTCCCGCCACCTCTTCCCCTGCGAGGCAAAACACCGGAAACTCCGGGGGCCTAGCTCACCGCAAGGCCTGTCCCGGAGGGGTACGGGAGGCCCCCCGGGGTTGGGGGGACATTCCCTCCCCGTATGCGCGAGGAGCTGTTGGCGGTCCGTTACGGCGAAGACAGCGGCGACGACTCCGGTGAAAAACCCCGGGTCTAGTAGCGGCGAGGGGGGTTACATGCTTGGAGGGTGTCCGCTGGGGCCTCGGCCCTTGGTCGGAATCCCGGTCAGGTGGACGTAATTCCGCTCGCCTAGAGAGACGCCTCAGGCACGCCGGCACAGGTGGGGCCGCCGGACCGATGGTCCTCACCGAAAGGGTGTCCCGGAGGGTACGGGAGCACCGCCCGGTTCGAGGGAGCGTTGAGGGTCCGCTGTGAGGGCGCCCTGGGCGCGGATGCCCTCCGGTCGAAGATCTGGAGGTGCTGATTTCTTCTACCCATCACATCGGATCGTGTGCTGACTTATTGCTGACTCACGGAATCGAAGATTCTCGGAAGTCCTTATGGGCGCTGCTGGACTCGAACCAGCGACCTCCTGCTTGTAAGGCAGGCGCTCCAACCAGGCTGAGCTAAGCGCCCCGATGTTCTATGTCTCTAGAAGACAACAACCTACCAATTTGGTTACCTCGCGTCAACGAAGGTCTGTGCATGTTGGCGCATCGACTTCTCCCGGCATCCCACCCTCGAAGGAGGAGTGTTCCAGCAGCCAAATGCAGGATCTCAACACCGCGCGAATCCGATGGATCCTAGGGGCCCAGCTCGTACGCGATGTCAAGCACACCGTTCGCCTCCCTGTACTGCTCCCAGAGGGCAATCATCTCCGCGAGCCTCTCCGGGTACTCTGCGCTGAGGTCGTTCAGCTCCCCCGGATCATCCCCGAGGTTGAACAACTCCCACTCCCCCGGACCGAATGGCGGTGGCATCCATAGGATCTTCCAATCGCCGTCGAAGAACGCCCTCATGCCAAACAGCTCGTATCCGACCTGGCTTGCTTCTGCGTACGGGCTTTCCGCCCCGCCGCTCACAAGATCCAGCACGGAGCTTCCGTGCAGCGAGGCGACCTGACGGCCACCGATCTCCTGGGGATGCTCGATGCCCGCCACGTCCAAGATCGTCGGCATGAGGTCGCGGACGTGGACGAACGAGTGATCCAGCCCCCCCGCATTCACCATTTGGCCCGGTAGCTTCACGAGGAACGGTGCTTTGATTCCTCCCTCGGCGGGGAACGCCTTGAACATGCGGCTCGGTGCCATGCTGGCCTGCGCCCAGCCTGGACCGGTCTCGATGAACGAGTTGACCAGGCCCCTGTTCTCGAGGCTGTTGTCGAACGAACTCATAAACTCGACGGTCTGCCCGGGATAGGCGGTCTGCGGATGGCCGTTTGCGCCGTTGTCCGAGAGAAAGAGGATCATCGTGTTGTCGTATTCGCCGATTTCCTTCAGATATTCGAAGATCCTCTGGATCTGCTCGTCCATGTAGTCGATCATGGCCGCATAGACCTCCATGTCCCGCGCGGCTACGTGTCTTTCTTCGAGCGGGAGGTCATCCCAGGCCTCGACCGACGGCAGGCGGGGGTACGGAGTGGCATTCTCTGAGACAATGCCAAGATCCTTCAGCGCCTGTAGTCGCTCCTCACGCAGCACGTCCCACCCCTGATCGTACATGCCCCTGTACTTATTGATGTACTCCTGTGGAGCGTGTAGCGGGTCATGGGGCGCGGTATAGGACAGGTAGGCGAAGAAGGGCCTGCCGTCCCCGTGATTCTGCATGATTGACTCGATCATGAAGTCCGTGTAGGACCTGGTCGAGTAGAAATCCTCCGGCAGCTCATCCACCGGCTCACCATTCCGGCGGTATAGCATTGTCTGCGGAGGCGACAGCGGTCGGCGGTCGCTCCAGTGGCTCCCGCCGCCTGGCACGAGCGTCAGCGTCCTGTCGAATCCCCTGGCATACGGGCTCGTCTCTTCGTCGTTCCCCAGGTGCCATTTCCCAGCCATATAGGTGTGGTAACCGCCCTCTCCGAGAACCTCGGGTAGCGTGGCGACCCGGAAGTTCAGGTATCCCTCGTAGCCTGGTTGCCCCTCCATCTCTGGCGTGAGTAGTTCGCCCATCGTCCCAATGCCCGCCACGTGGTTGTCGGTGCCGGACAGAAGCACGGAGCGAGTGGGTGAGCAGCTCGGGAGCACGTGAAAATTGGACAGGCGCAGACCTTCCTGCGCCAGCAGATCCAGCGTTGGGGTGGCAATCTCTCCACCGAAGGAACCGATGTCCGAGTAGCCCAGGTCGTCGGCGACGATCAGGAGAACATTCGGTTGCCGCGTCATGGGTGACGTTTCCGCGCAACCCGAGATCGCCAGCGCCAGTATGGACAACGAACCTAGTGCTTGGAATGGCTGCTTCACGGCACACCTCCGTTGGACCAGACCTCACCGCTGGGCGTCCGGGAAGCCAGCCCGGTAACCGGACGCCCCCAAATGACTGTGCGGCTGCTAGAGGATACTGCCTGCCCACCGACGTTGGCGAGTAGATGGTTCTCTCGTCCGTAGGGATCTGGAAGCGATCCGGGGATGGGGTATGGGGCCGACAAAGCCCCGGTGTGCACGTTCGTGAGCACGTTGGGTTTCGCAGGAGGTGCGATTCCCGGCTTTGAACTTCGCAGCTCTGACGAGAAAACCCCCGGAACCTCGCCAAATCTGCGAAATCCCGGGGGCTCCCGGCGGGCTTGTAAGGCAGGCGCTCTAACCAGGCTGAGCTAAGCGCCCCACGGCTGTAACTGCCGGCTGGTCAATCAACGCTGAAGCGACTGATCTTACTTCGGCACGTGCCCAACCGGAAGCCCCGCCCGCTCTAGCCCCAGCCACGTTCGGCCTCCCTCGGCATGCCCTTCACCGGCACAAACCCAGACCGGTTCGCCACCCTTCCGCGTCGAGCACTTGTGAAAGTCGGAAGCGCGCGCGTCCTCGTAAGCTTCCTCGTCAGTCTGGTCGAAGCCTTGGATGGATGAGACGCAGCCTGGTCGCTCTGCAGAGTCGCGAATCCGCCGAACCGCGGTGCTGCACTTATCGACGCACCGCCAGCCGGCAGTGGGTGAAATCACAGTCGGGAATCGAGGAGTAGAATCATGAACCGTCTTCTGAACCTCTTTGGGATGACGGTTGGAGGCTGGCTCGGTTGGCAACTCGGGGCGATCGTCTCCTTCTTCACCGCGTTCGTCGTGGGCATGGTTGGGACGGGTCTCGGCGTCTACGCCGCTCAGCGTGCCTCGAAGCACCTTCTGCCGTGAATGCGCCGGCCCGAGCGCGGGGCGGAGGCAGTGGTACCACCCTGCGAGGGAGCCTCGCTGGTCTCAAGACGGTGTTGAACACCTCATCAGGGGAGGTTGTACCGCTTGCTCGCTTCCTGAACGACCCGAAGCGCCCACGCCGCGCAGCGGTACGTGCTCCGGCCTTCGCAACTCAAGGTGGGGGGCTGGTCCCAGTTGCAGCCGCCGTCGTCGGGCTCTTTGCGCCGATGGATCGGGCCCGTGAAAGTGCAGCCCTCACACCGGTCGCTCTCCGCGAGCTTCTCGTTCAGAATCGCCAGCAACCGCGCCTCCGACACCTCCTCACGAGCCACGAAGCACCTCCTGTTCAGAACTTCCATGTACACGGCGACCCCACCAAAGTACCGCACGCTCCGGGGATTGGAAGCGCCACCCGGATCCGACGAGTTCCACGGACCTGACGAAAGCCAGGAGAGGCGATGAAGATGCGGTCGCATCAGAATAGGTTTGCGGTGCCGACGTCGCAGCGGTAGCGTGCAGGTAGCTCGTTCCACCTCGCCGCGGACGAGCTCTGCTCCCGGCGGCGCTCCAGGATCCCGGACGCAGAGCAGGTCTTTCCTCGGGATAGCACCACACCGTAGGCGTGTACTCCGCGGGGTCATCCTCGTGATCCCAGACGCCGAGCGGACCCACCACGATTTCGCTGGTTGCATGGACCGGGAGGCCTGAGAGAAGTGGTCCCATTCTGATGCCGTCGCTGCTTCAGCGCCTCAAAGAGCGCAAGATCGTCCAGTGGTCCATCGCCTACCTGGCGGGGTCCTGGGTCCTGATCGAAGTGGTCTCCGTCCTCGCCGAGCCCTTTGGGTTGGCCGTCGACCCGACCACGCGGGCGTTGACGCTGTTCCTGGCATGGGGGTTTCTGGGCGCGCTCGTCTTGGCCTGGTTCCACGCCGAGAAAGGGCGGCAGAGCGTCACGGTGCTCGAGCTGGCACTGCTCGGGCTGATCGGCGTCGGGGGCGTTTCGTCCGCGGTGGCGAGCTACCGGATGGGCGACCTGGGGTCGTCCGTCGCCGCTTCCGGCCGGCTCGAGAGCGTCCTCGAGGGGCCCGTAATAGCCGTTCTCCCCTTCATCAACGCCAGCGAGGCCGCGGAGGGCGCCGCGTTCCTGGCCAGCGGCATCCATGGCGAGATCCTCACCCACCTGTCCAAGCTCTCGAGGATCAACGCAATCTCCAGGACGTCGGTGGCGAGCTACCAATCGGTGGACCGGAGCCTGCGCCAGATCGCAGAGGAGCTGGGGGCCAGCGCCATCCTCGAAGGCACGGTCCAGCGGGCGGGGTCCCTGATCCGAATCAACGTCTCCCTCATCGACGCCGTGAGGGACGTACAACTCTGGGGCGACATCTACGAGGGTGTGCTGGAACCGGAGAGCGTGTTCGCGCTGCAGGGCGAGATCGCATCGCGAATCGCGGATGCGCTGGCCGTCGTGCTCGCTCCTGAGGAACGGTCCCGTCTCACCCAGGTGCCTACGACCGACCCCCAGGCTTTTGAGCTCTACCTGCTCGGACAGGAGGCGGAGCACCGCGCCGACCGCGGTGAGTTCCAGCTGTACGAGGTGGCGTACGATTACTACCGGGACGCGCTGGAGCGCGACTCCCTCTATGCCCAGGCCCACGCGGCCATCGCCGGCGTCGAGGCGGCGATCTACTCGACGTCACGCGGCAATGAGCGGACCCCAGAGCAGCTCGATCGAGTGCGCAGCGCGGCGGAGCGGGCGATCGAGCTCGACCCCGAGCTGGCCCATGGACATCGGGTGCTCGGGGACTACTACCTGAACGTGGTCAAGGACGCGGTCCGCGCCCAGGAGAGCTTCCTACGGGCCCGGCGATTCGACCCGGACAACGTCCTGGCGCTGCGGGGCCTCGCTCAACTCAGCATGCGAGACGGCGATTGGGACGCCGCTCGCGTCGATCTCCGCCGTGCCTCGGACCTCGACCCCCGCGAGCCTCTGATCCAGATGCTCGCAGCCGATCTCGCGTTCTACATGGGCAGGTTCGACGAGGCGGAGCTCCTACAACGCCGGCTGCTGGGCCTGGCGAAGCTCGCGTACGACGGTGAGTGGGGGGCCGGGGGGATTCTGAAGACCGTGTACCAACACGTGATCTCCACCTATCTGGCCGCCGACGGCGACACCGATCGGGCGGTCGATGCCCTGAATGAGATGGTCGCGTTCGCGAACCTGACGCCGCGGAACGTCACCGGGTTTCTCAACGACTACTACCCACGGCATCCAGCGCCCTTCGGCGCGACGCTGCTGCGTGTCGACGAGGTCCGCGACGTCGTGGAGGGCCATCCGGGGTTTCAGGAGCGACACTTCATCAACATCGTCGCCAAGGCGTGGCTACTGCGCTGGGCGGGGGAAGACCCCGCCGAAGAGCGACGGATCTGGGGCGTCTGGGGAGACATGCTCGTCGAAGCACCGATGCCGGGTGAGCAGACCGCGGTGGAAATCCGCACCTACGTGGCCCAGATGTACGCACGGGCGGGTCGGAGCGAGGACGCGTGGGCCCAGATGGCCCACGCGCAGGAAGCGGCAGACACCATTCTCTCGGTGTACTACCGGATGAACGCGGAGCCGCGTTGGGCCATGACCCTCGTCGAGCTGGGCGAGCACGAGCAGGCGCTGGACTCGATCGAGGATATGCTATCGCGCCCGTCGGCGCTCTCGGTCAACCTCCTGAACCTCCAGCCCGAGTGGGACGCGATCCGGGATCATCCCCGCTTTCAAGCGTTGCTGGAGCAGTACGGCTCCTGAGAACCCGGTGGGCGCCCAAGGATCACCGGGTTACCCGTCCCGGTTGTTGAGATCACTCCTGTAACCCTCGAACCACCCTTCACGACGCCGATGGATCTTGGACTGACAGGACGTACCGGAATCGTGACCGGGGCCAGCTCCGGCATCGGCCACGGCATCGCCCTCGAGCTCGGTCGGGAGGGCGTGCGCTTGGCCATCGTGGCCCGCCGCAAGGAGCGTCTCGAGCCGCCGGCTTGACAATCGAGCCTGGCTCGGGCAACGACTGTAACGAGCCCGCCCAGAGCTCGGGTGAACCGTTGCACCGACCCGAGCACCCGTAAACCTGAATCGACGCGCGGGGGGCACAATGGACAAGAAGGCAGTTTCGGAGACTCAGAAACAGGCGTACGACAGGCTCATCGCCACGCATCCCGAGATCGAGCGCAAGGGGAAGAACCTGCTCTACACTTCGGTGAACGGCCACATGTTCACGGTCTTCTCGACCGAGGCAAAACTGGGTATTCGCCTGGCCAAGGCGGAGAGAGACGCTTTTCTGGAGAAGTTCGACACGAGGATCCTCAGGTCGTACGGCCACAACATGCCGGAATACGTCACGGTTCCCGATGACCTCCTGGAAGACACGGAAGCGCTCGCTCCGTACCTCGACATGAGCTACGCATACGTGAGCTCGCTCAAGCCGAAACCCACCAAGAAGCCGAAGAAGAGGTAGGCTGGGTCAAGCCTCACGAGATCGGCGCATCGTCTTCGTCAACCGGCGAGGGCTCGCAGCGATTGTACGGACCATGGGATTCGGGCGGCTCAGCTCGAGGCGTACAGCTTGGTCGACAGATACTTCATGCCGGAGTCGCAGATCAGCGTGACCACGGTGCCATTCGGACCCAGCCGGCCCGCCACCTCGATTGCGGCAAGGACGTTGGCACCCGAGGACGTGCCTCCGAACAGGGCCTCTTCTCTGGCCAATCTTCTACCCATTTCCTCGGCGTCGGCCGTGGCCACCGCGAGAATCTCGTCCGCATTCTCGTCCTTCCAGAGCGGCGGAACGAAGCCGGGTCCCACACCTTCGATCCGGTGAGCACCCGGGGCACCGCCCGAAAGAACCGGTGACTCCGCCGGCTCTACCGCGACGATGTGAACGGCCGGGTTGTGACTTCGGAGGATACGAGCCACCCCCGTGACGCAGTGTCCCGTGCCGACGGCCTGTACGAACGCGTCCACGCGGCCGTCGGACTGCGTCCAGATCTCCTCGCCCAGTGACGCGTATCCGTCGATCGCGTCCGCGTTGTTGAACTGGTCCGCCGCGAATGCGTCCGGCGACCGGGAGAGCTCGGCGGCCTCGTCCATCATCGTGCTGATCAGCTCTTTGGTGATCCGACCCTCGTCACTCGGGATCTCGATCACCTCCGCACCGAGTGCGCGCATGTGATCGCGCTTTTCCAGGCTGAACGCGTCGGACGTGACGATCCTGATGGGGATCCCTCGCGCAGCACACACGAAGGCGAGGGACGTCCCGGTGCTACCGCCGGTGTACTCGACAACCGTTCCGCCCGGTGGCAGCCTCCCCGATTCGAGCGCGCGGTCGATCACCGAAAGTGCCATGCGATCCTTCATACTTCCGGTCGGGTTCTGGCTCTCCAGCTTCACCAGCACGCGCGCGTGGCCGTCCGGCACCACACGGCGGAGCTGGACGATCGGAGTACCGCCGACCGACCGGGTTACATGCCCGCCACCGTCCATCTCACCCCCCTATGCCGAAGGACGCGATTCGGCCAGACGCCGGATCGTCCGCAACATGCGTTGCTCCATCACTACGTGGATGGGCTCTTCGAGTGCCAGCCCGAGCCGTTTGAGCAGAGTCAGGGCACGAAGCGGTTCGACGCAGCCGCGCAGCAGCAGTCGGCACGCTGACGCAGATGCCGCTTCGACGTAGATGGACCACGAGCGCCGCGGATCTGGCGTCGAGTCCGAGACCCGGTCATGTTGTTCCCCCGGTGGTTCTTGAGTGGGTTAGAGCACTTCTCAAGTAACCCCGGTGGGGACGGCTGGCCACCGTCCTCTCTTGTGGTCAGGTGTCAGGTGAATACTGTTCTAGCTCATCCATCGAGACGCACGGCGAGGTTGTGACCGTGTGGCGGAAGGACGTCGAGGGCAACTGGAAGAACGTCGTTGACATGTGGAATGAGATGCCGCCGCCAGGTGGCTGACGGGACGCTGGCGCCATGCGGGTGCTGGTCCGCCAGTCGCGGGCCGGCACCGACGGGCCGGAGACGCTGACAACGGTCTCCGGCCCGCCACGGGCCAGGCCGATTAGACCCTGCGCCCTCCGGCCGGCACCGCTCGCCGGGGCGCCACGATCAGCAGCGCCGCGCCGATCAGGACCAGAGCCGGCACATCCCCCACCAGGTGCATCCGCTCACTCGCATCGACCATCGCCTGACCGGCCATGATCAGGCCGTGCACGAGGCTGGACCAGGCCGTGAAAAGGATCAGGCTCTGGTGCTGCTCGGGCGCGCGGCTCGCCGCGAGCAGGAAGATGCCCAGGGTCGCATAGACGCCCACGAACATCAGCTCGTATTCCCCCTGAGCCGGGGTCCAGGCGAAGCCGGCGGGCCACAGGCGCATGAGCGAGGCGATCCCGCCGATGAAGATGAGGCCGGTGGCGATCAGCAGAGTCCGCAGGATGCGGTCGCGCGTTGCTTCTGACATTTCGAACCTCCGTATTTTGTACTGCTAAACACAAAACTACGTCGAAAAAAACGGCTGGCTGGCTTCCGTTAAAAGAACCGGGTCAGGGAGAGGGAAAAGAAGCCGTCTCTCCGGATCCCGTACGCAATGGACCCGGGATCGGCGTTGGAGAAGAACCGAGCCTCGACGGCCAGGCGCCAGTCCGACCCGATCCGGCGCTCCAGCTCGGCGAACACCAGCGTTTCGCCCGTGGAAAGGTCGATCACGGGTCCCCCCAGAACGCTCGTGTCGGACACGTCGTTGAGCGCCCAGCGTCCGCCCAGGAACAGGTCGTGCTCGAACAGCGTGGGCGGAGCCTCCTCGTCCCGTGCGTCCAGCATCAGCTCGGCCAGCAGGCCCAGGTCGCCGTCACTTCCCAGGACCTGATACAGGGTGTGCTCGACCCCGCTGGAGACGGCGTAGATGCGTTCGCCGTGCCCGCCCCGGGTCATGGCCTCCAGCTTCAGCAAGGTGCTCTCGCCCGTCCACTGCGCGTCCAGTCCGATCTGGTCGATCTCGTCGTACACGGGCTGAAGGACCGGGCGGCCGTCGCCCAGGGTCGTCGGAACGAAGCGAGGTTCCCGCGACGTTCCACGGAACAGCGACAGGCCCACGTCCAGGGCTCCGACCGTTCGAAACAGCCGGGCGGCGAACGAGGGGCTCCAGCGGCCCCCGCCGGAGCCGTAGACCGCCTGGCCGTGGACGGGCAGCGGCCCCCGCAGCCGAGCGTCGGCGTGGGGGAACGTGCGCTCCCTGAAGACCGGCATGTAATAGAGGTCCAGGGCGCCCCAGTTTCCTTCCACGGTCGCGGAGATCATGGGCTGCCCGAGCCGGTCCTCGCCGTCCAGATCTTCCACGGCGTCGATCTGGTTCACGATGTCCACCAGGTTGTGGACCTCCATTACGCCCCAGAAGACCTGGCCCACACCAGCGAACCCCGTGAACCGGTCGCCAAGGTACGTGAGCCCGAGCTCCCGCAGGTCCGCGTGCGACCGGTTGGCGTCGTGGGCGTCCACCCGGACGAATCCCTCGCCGGCAAGACTCCAGCGGCCGTTCCCGAACCCGACTTCGATCTCGGGCGCGAACGCCAGCGAGGGGGACAGCCGCGCCGACCTCTGCTCGCCGAAGAGTGGCGACTGGGGGAACCCGCGGACCGAAGCGCTCACCTCGCCCCCCACCTCCACCGTTTGGGCCGCACCGGCTGGAGGGGTGATGGCCACCGCCAGCGCCAGAACCACCGCCGCGGGCTTCATCGTGCTCTCCTCAGACGGGACGGCGTGAAGTCGTCGTCCTCCAGGCCCGTGCCGAACTGCCAGTCCTCGAAGACGAGCTCGGTGGACTTCCCGCTCTGGTGGTTCTCCATGGCCATACGCTCCGGCCGCCAGAACCCGTCGCCGTACGCCCGATACCCGTGCGACGTCATGGTCTTGAGCAGAACGTCCTTGCGGTCGTAGAAGTCGATCCTCTGGATCCGGTACTCGGCCGTGTCCCACCAGACCACCTGTCGGGTGTAGCCCGAGTTCTCGTACCGGGGGTAGCGCTCCACGACCTGGCACTCGAGGTCGCCGCACGGCTCGGCACGGAGCCACCGGTAGTCGTACTTGGCCACTTCCTGCGATACCAGGTCCTCGTAGGCGAACTCGCTGCCCACGAACGGACCCGACTTGTTGCCCGACGAAACCCGCTTCACTCGGCGGAGCGCCGGCAGGTAGAGCCACTGGTCGTCGGGGTCCAGGATCCGGGTGTGGGACAACAGAGCCGTGCCCTCGATGTCCCGAGGGGCCTCGAACACGATGATGCTGCGGTCGCCGAGCCCTTCGCCCGTCGTTTCCAGCGCCATCCGCCGCAGCTCCCGGGTGCTCTCCTGGCCGCCCCGGTTCCGGAGCACCATGCGCATGGTGGCCAGGTTGTCGCCCCATCCGAGGTCGTTGGCATCGGCCGCTTCCGCCACCGCCCGCCCGCGCTCTTCCGCGCTTTGGGACGTGAGGCTCTGAGGAGTCAGGGCCGTGGCCGCGAACAGGGCCAAGGCCGCCGCGATCGTCCCGACTGCGGACGCTCTCTGTATGCTCGTCGTCGCTTTCATTTCTCTATCTCCTTTGGTTCTCTATCGGAATCAGTCGGCCCCGGCCGCGACGGCATGCCGCGCCTGGAGCAGATCGGGAGCGGCGACCCGGTCGGTGGACCTCTCGCCGTCGAAGGCGATGAGGAGCGCGGGCAGCAGCAGGAAGTCGACCACGAGGGCGCAGACCACGGTCAGAGCCGTGAGGCCGCCCATGTAGGCAGTGACGCGGAAGGTGCTCATGCCCAGCATGGCGAAGCCGGTCGCCACGATCAGGGTCGTGGCGACGAGGGCGGGACCCACGTGCCGGAAGGCGTACTCCACGGCTGCCTCCGCCGTCATTCGGCGGCGCGCCCGGTTGTACTTGGACAGGAAGTGGACCGTGTCGTCGACGATGATGCCGATGGACAGCCCGGCGATCACGGAAACGGCGAAGCCCACCTCGCCCACCAGCACCGCCCACACGCCGAAGGCCATGAGGGTGGGCACGATGTTGGGGATGAGGCTGATGACGCCCATGCGCACGCTCCGCAGCGCGCCCATCAGGATGGCGGCGATGATCAGGAACCCGGCCCCCGTCCCCAGCACCATGGACTCGATGTTGCGCCGGGTGATCTTGGCGAACATGAGCGCCGGTCCCGTTCCCCTGGCCTCGGCCATGGACGGCGTGCCGCGGGCGTGCAGCCACGCCTCGGCCGCCGTCGTCTCGCGCTCGATGGTGGCCACGTCCACGTCACCGTAGGTCACGTCGAGGCGGAGGCCGCTCTTGTCGACGTTGATCTGGTCGTTGACGTCCAGGCCGTAGGGCAGGGACATCTCGTACAGCAGCAGGTACTGAGCGCCCAGCTCCCGGCTGTCGGGTTGGCGGAAGTAGGCGGGGTCGTCGGCGTGCATGTTCATGTTCAGCCGCTTCATGGTGTGGCTGAAGCTGTTTACGTGGGCGACGGCTGGCCGCGCCTCGAGCCACTCGGTGAACGCGTGGACCGTGTTCAGGAATTCCGGGTTCGAGACCCCCTGGGCCTCGCCCGACTCCAGCGAGTAGCTGGTGACGTACGGCCCAGTCAGGTGCTCCATAGCGAACTCGGTGCCCGGACGGATCGGCAGCGAGTCGTCGAAGTACTCGAAGTACTGGTCGTTGACCCTCAACGTGGGCACCAGTGCCACGAGCGTGATCACCACCGCCGCGGACCCGACCAGGATCTGCCGCGACCGCGACGTCACCAGCAGGGCCACGCCTTCCACGGCCCGGCGCACCGGACCCGCACCGGTGGACCCGGGCACTGCGCCCTTCGTCATGGCGAGGATCGCCGGCAGCGCGGTCATGGAGTAGAGCCACGCCGTGCCCACCCCGAACGCCGTCAGGTTGCCCAGCAGCCGGAAGGGCGGAGAGTCGCTGAAGTTCAGTGTCAGGAAGCCGATGGCCGTCGTCAGCGACGTCAGGAACACGGGCTGGGCGTTCAGCGCCATCGCCTCGACGATGGCGTCGTCCCGTTCCATGCCTTCACGACGGAGTTGGAAGTACGACAGGATGATGTGGACCGAGTCCGCCACCGCCATCGTCAAGATGATCGTGGGCGCCGCCGCGCTGGTGGGGTCGAGGAACACGCCCAGATGCCCGGCCACCCCCACGGCGGTGAGGATCGACAGGAGGATCACCACCAGCGTGCCGATGGTGCCGCCCGGCGTGCGCAGCATGGCGACGACGGCCAGGAGCAACGCGGCGAACATGGCCGGCATGACCACAGGAGCGTCCTTCGTGGGCGCCTCCGCGAACGCCATGTTCAAGAGCGCGACGCCGGTGGATTCGATCTCCAGATGGGGATACCGATCCCGGTATTCGCGCTCCAGCGCCCGCACCGCATCCACGGTGGCCGGGAGCTCGGACGGGGACTCGCCCGGCAGGGCAATGCGCACGTTGACTCCGGCGGAGGACCCGTCGTCGGCCACCAGCCGCCCGCGCAGAAGCGGTTCGGCCATGGCCACCGACCGGGCTCGCTCGACGTCCGACTCGGTGATGTCGCCGGAACCCACCAGGTCCTCGACGATCAGCTCGTCGCCGTCGGCCCAGGTGTGCTGGAAGTTGGTGATCGCGTCGACGCGCGTGGAGTTGGGAATCTGCCAGGCGTCGTCCGTGAGGCTCCGAATGGCCTCCAGGGTCGCTTCGGTGAACACGTCCCCGTCGGTCGCGCGCAGGACGAAGAGGACGTTGTCGTTTCGGGAGTAGATGTCCTCCAGCTCCTCGTAGGCCACGAGGTCCGGATTGTCTTCGGAGAAGAACGTGCGGTAGTCCGTCGACAGGCCCAGATGCCGGGCGCCGGCGCCCGCCAACGTGGCCACCGCCACCGCCACCACGAGCACCGCCCTCCGGTATCGAATCACGCCGCGGGTAAAGCGGGCCAGCAAATCGGGGCCCGATGGTCGTTCGTCCTGAACCATGAGAACCTCCTGCGTTGACTTCGTGGGTTTTGTACTCTTCAGTAAATAACTGCGCAAAAAAACAAAGCGACCGGTCAAGCGGGTTCCGGGGTCATGTCGAAGAGGGTGCCGGCGGCCGCCATGGCGTCGTCCTTCGCCACCCCCGCCTCCATCAACACGTGCGACCCCCACACCACCGCCACCATGAGCAGCGCGGCCCGGGCCGGATCCACGTGAGCCGGCAAGAGTCCCTGTCGCTGCGCGGCCTTCATGTGGTCGACGAGGACGTTCTTCATGCCCGCGATGCCCTTTTGAATCGCGGCCTGCACCTCGGGATCCGCCCCGCGGTGTTCCTTTGCCGCGTGCACGAAATAGCAGCCGTGCGTGCCCGTCTCGCTCGCCACGCTCTCCAGATAGCCGGCCAGGACCTCCTGCAAGGCGCCTCCGCCGGGCTCCATGTCGAACAGCCGGTGGTAGAGGTCACTCTCCCGGAGCTGCGCCAGGTAGCGGTCGAACGTCCGTATGTATACGGCCCGCTTGCTGCCGAACGTGTTGTAGAAGCTCCCCCGCCCGATCCCCATGGCCTCCATGAGGTCGTCGGTGGACGTGGCCTGGTATCCTTGACGCCAGAACACGTCCATCGCCCGGTCGAGGGCTTGCGCTTCGTCGAACTCCCTGGGTCTGGCCATGGGGGGAAGCTAGGAGTTTTGTACTGGGATGTCAAGAATGGGACGGAACGGCCTCGACGCACGCACGACTACGGAGCTTGAATCGCCACCGTGCCCGTCAACGCTGGCCTTCGGGACCAGGTCCGCTAGCGGCCCGGGATCATCAGATGCGCCCCGCCCGTGCCCGGCTGCATCAGAAACACGCCACTCGTCGACTCGTGTGGATGCGGGCACTGGCCTGATCGGGCCCGGCGGCGAGGTACCAGATCGAACCGTACCGTACCGGGGCTCTCGTACCATCGGCCTCGGCCGCTTCGATCATCGCGCTCTTATCGTCCCGGTTCGCAGTCGCGTCCCGGAAGCGGCGGTTCTGAGCGACCCGATCGAGGTTGGCCATGCTCGTGCACTGCACCTGCGTCGGAGTTCTGGGCCCGCCCCTCACTCCCTCACGCGGTCGACGAACGAATCGCCGGTGTGCATCCGCACCACCTCGCCGTTCTCTTCGACGAAGCGGACCCGCTCGCCCACCACGCCGCCTCCCGTGTGGGCGGTGTACCGAGAGACGCCGCCTCCGAGGGGTTCGAGCCGGATCGGATCGTCGAGGTCTGAAGAGGCCGGATTGATGATCACCAGTGCCTCGTTCATGAGCACGAGTCGTTCGTGTTCGTCAGGACGACCACCCCCACCTTCGAGTCGAGCTGGATCGTGGTATTCGTCGTGTATCCCGGATACCCACCCCCATGCCCGACGTAGAGCTTGTCGTCCACCCTTCGGAC
>JBDHHQ010000097.1:0-14900 GCA_039589315.1 Gemmatimonadota bacterium | reverse complement strand
GGTCGCGCCAGAGAACGCACCCGACAGGAAGACCTGGGTGCCGGGCAGCGGGGATCCGGCGAATGTCACGGTCCCGCTGATCTGACCGGTCGGTATGCGAACGAAGATGGACAGCGCGCGGGTCGCTGTCTGTTGGCCGCTGGTGACCCGGACGGTGAAAGCGAACGTGCCGCTCTGCGTCGGTGTCCCGGATATGCGGCCGTCGCTGCTCAACGTGAGTCCGGGCGGTAGGCTGCCTACGGCCAAATCCCACACGTACGAGCCGGTGCCGCCGATCGCCTGCAGCGTTTCGTTGTACGGTGCCCGCAGCGTACCGTCGGGAAGGGAGGTCGTGAGGACCTGTAGCGTCACGACGGTGATGGAGAAGTTTCCCGTCACGACCTGCGTGCCGCTGGCGACCTGCACCGTGAAGGGATACGTGCCGGTCTCCGGGGGGGTCCCGGTGATCTGACCCGACGCCGACATCGTCAGCCCCGGCGGCAGCGATCCGCCCGCCACGCTCCAGGTGTAGCTGCCATCACCGCCGATGGCCTCGAAGGACGCCTCGTAGGGCAGGTCGACCGCCGCCAGAGGCAGCCCCTCGGTGACGATCTCCAGCAGGGCCTCGGTGTCGAGCTGGACCACCTCGCCTCGGCTGGTGCCGATTGAATTCGTCGCGGCCACACGGAAGAAGTAGGGGGTCCCCGGCGTGAGTCCCGACAGGTCCTCGCTGAACGCCTGGCTGGTGAACGCGTTGCCCACGTCCCGCTCAGGCGTGGAAACGAACGACGACGGATCGTTCTCCCCTCCCCACTCGAACCACGCCACCGTCGGGAGCCCGTTGGGGTTCACCAGGGCCTGGAGCGTGGCGATCGTCGTGGAGATGTCGGTCGCCTCACGCGTCTCCACGGCCGGCGGATCTGCGGTCACTGTCAGAATCGTGGTGCCGGTGACGCCACCCGCCTCGGCCGAGATCGTCGTGGTACCGACGCCGACTGCGCTGGCCAGCCCGCTCTGGTCGATCGTGGCCACCGACGGATCGGACGAAGACCACGTCGCTGTGCGGGACAGAGGATTCTCGTTCCGGTCGAGTGCCGTGGCAGTGAGCTGCAGGGTGGTGCCCAGCAAGGCATTCGCGGGGTTCGGCGCCACGACCACCGCGGTCACGGTGGCCTCGACCAGTACCTGGGTCTGGCCCGTGAGCCCTGCGGAGCTCGCCACGACCGTGGCGGTGCCTTCGCCCACCGTCGTGAGCGTGCCGGTGGGTGTCACCGTCACCACGGACGTGTTCTGACTCGACCAGACGAGGATGGACGGGATGGTGTCGCCGGTGGCCAGCAGCACCCTCCCGGACAGCCGCCAGGTCTCGCCCAGGGCGTCGATCGTCGGGACCGGATCCACCTCGAGAACCGACGGGACCGGATCCACCGAGATCGTGACGGCCGTCGCCTGTCCCGGCTCCAGGCTGAGGGTCTCGCCGCCGCGGAACACGGACTGGCCGTTGAAGAGCATATCGACTTCGAGTCGGTACGTGGTCTCGCTCCCTCCCAACGCGACCTGGATGGTCCGCAACTGCGTGTCCCCGCCGGTCGACTGGAACGGGACCGTCTCCTCGTGCACGACGTTGCCTGCCAGGTCCACGATCGTGACCACGACCTGGTCGGCTTTGTCGAAGGCCTCGGCTGGGCCCCGGGACGCGGCAGCGGCGGACGGAGAGAGGTTGAAGGCGACCGTAAGCGTGGCTGGCGGAGGCGGCGCCGGCTCGACCAACAGCCCGTCGCAGGCGAAGAGCGTACCGAGTACGGCGGCCTGCACCAGAGCGGTCGAGACGCGACGGCTGAGGGAGCGGTTCACAGCCCGAACCTCCCGACCCGGACCGTCAGCCCCAGGTCGACACCGACGAACGAGCTCTCCACGCCCTCGACCACCTGAATTCGGCCGAGGTGCACGCGGGCCAGCGGCACGAACGCCCAACCTCCAGCGGTCCGGAACTCTGCGGCGACGCCCAGGCGAGAGTCGAAGCCCTGATCGATGCCGTCGTCGCTCCGGAGCGCACGCAGGTCCAGGGTCGGCAGCACGAGGGTGCCTCCGACGCGCAGGCGCCCACCCGCACCGGCCATGAACAGCGTCTGCGGACCAGCCGTGAACGGTGCGTTGATCGAGGGGTCGAACTCACCAGAGGCTCGGTGCATGGCCCCGAGATACACCACCGCGCTGGAGCGGCGTCCGGCGGCGAACGCGTAGGAGCCGATGGCCTGGAACCGGTTGCCGGACTGATACAGGTTGATGTCCTCGGCAACGTCTTCGCCGAACGTCTGGAAGCTGATCTCCAGCGACGCTTTTCCGGCCCTGCCGACGTTGCCGTCGATGGCGGCCCGCACCTGCAGCGTGCTCCCGGGCCGGTACACCAACTGGTCCTCCGCAACGGGGCTGAAGTCGCCCGCCACGAAGTAGCCGATACTCAACCCCGCACCGACGCGCCCAAAGGAACGGGCCCCCAGGGCCCTGACGCCGAAGCCACCGCCCGATCCCCAGTTGGAGATCCTGAAGGGCAGGAGGTCCGAAGCGACCAGTCCGGCGACGTTGGCCTCCTCGAGGGTGTGCGTCGAGTTGCCCGTGGGAAGGGCCGCCACCGCGGTGATCGCGGCCGACCCGTCGGCCAGCGACACCGTGGCCGACAGATCGGTATCGGTCAGCCCGCTGATCGAGCTGGTGGTCCCACTCCGGTCCTCGAGCGACCCGCTCGCATAGAAGCCAGCCAGGCGCATCGTGACGCGCTGCCCCAGCGTCACGTCGGCGGCGACCGGAACCGTGAAGAGAGTGAGAGCCTTGATCCCCGCGGACTCCGAGTCGCTGAAGTTGAACCGCTGGACCTCGGCCCCGGCCCCGACACTCCAGGGCACGGCCTGCCCGGCGGCGGGCGACGACACCACAGCCAAGAAGGCCGTCAGGACGGCAGCTCGCCGAGCCCACGTGACGGCCGTCATCATCCACCCCCCGGAGGCCGGCGGATCGTAACGTCGATCCGGGTGCGTGGCCGGAACCCCTCGATGCCGGCGACCTCGGAGACGGGATCGCGGCTTTCGGCGGAGGGGACCAACTGCTGAGCACCCTCCAGGGCTTCGGCCAGATCGAAGAACTGGGTGAAGCCCATGTCCACGAGGAGCACGGTCGCGGCTTCCGAGGCGAGGGCCGTGGTGGTGGTCGACGCGGCATCTGCCAGGAGATCGGCCGCCGAAGCCCGCTCGCCGGCCTCCTGGAAGTTCGGATCCAGCTCTGCGGCGCGGCGGAAGTGGCCGGCTGCCCGGGCGTAGTCCCGGGCGTCCTCGGCCTCGAGTCCCTGCCCGAACTCCAGCAGCGCCACCAGGTTGGTGGTCCAACGCCGTTCCACCGCCTCGCGTTCCGCGACCGTCAGCTCGATGCCCAGCGCCGCATAGAGCCCGAGCGCCACTCGCTTCTGCATGTCGAACAGCCGTTCGGCGGCGTCTTCGTCGGTGACGGGTGGCGCGTCCGGGACGTCACCTCCGACCCCCACCACGGACGCTTCGAGCGACACCACCTCCTGGGATCCCCCGATGGCTCCCTGAATCACGTTTCCGGCGCCCAGCAGCAGCCCGCTGCGAACCGCCGTGCCAGGATCCACGACGCCAGTCTCTTCGAGGGCCAGCTCGTCCATGAGAACCTGGACCTCGAGTCGTTCGAGCACCCGCAGGCGATCGGTCTGCGAGAGGTCCGTGATGAGCATGGCCGACAGGGCCCGGCTCAAGGGCCGGTACTCGGGGTTCAGCCCACGGTAGAGGAACGGGAACACGGCGACGGCCGCGGGATCGACCTCGGCCACGTCGCGATCTTCCTCGTTCACCAGGGTCGCAGCCAATACCTGCTGGAGCTCGTTCCGTCGAACGATGGGCACGCGGGCAGCGACCTGATCCTGCAGCGCGGCTCCAGGCAGCTCCAGGTAGGCCTCGTAGACGGACCCGGCGTCGGCGTATCTGTTCAGATCCTCATAGGTCAGCCCCAGGAACAACGTCGCCGCACCGTTCTCGGGTTCCGTCTCGCGGGCGCGCTCCAGGAGGACACGCGCGTCGTCCAGGCGCCCCGCCTCGCGGTACCCGGCCCCGAGCTGGACCATGGTGGGAACGTCGCTCGGGTTCCGGCCGAGCTGGTCCTCCAGTGCCGGCAACTCCTGGGCGGTGGGGACGGCGGGGGCGCCGCCGGTCGAGGCGCAGCCTGCAGCTGCGGCCCAGACCAAGAGGAGGGCGAACGTCCCGCGGATCGAGCTCGAACGGGCACTCTGGGAGTGGACGAATCCTGCGGGCAAGGGACGGCCTCCTGCACTGGTGAGCTACCTGCGGGGCTTGGATGATAATTCAGTGCCGTCGCCCATAGGGCAACATTCTCGGGGCTGGCGCTCCACGACTCATGGGCCGAGACAGGGCGATCATCGGCCAGAAATTCGGCATTCACCGGCCTGGCACGACGAGCCTTCAGGCGGCTATCATCGTTGGGATGTCACTCGAGGGAGGAGGTCTGGATGCCGCAGGCCGATCGGCCGACCGGCCCCGAGCACTGCAGCGCACGTCGCGGCGACCCCGGCGCGACCGGTTGACGCGTGTCTCCGCTCGTTAGCTGCACGAATTGCGGTACCGAGCTGCAGGAGGGCGTCGACTCCTGCTTTCGGTGCGGGACGCCCGTCGGGTTGGACGCCCTGCCCCCGTCGTACGACCCTCTCGACGAGGCGTGGCGCGACACGCCGGATGCGGAGTCGCCCACCCAGCCGCCGGCTGAAGCCGACCAGGAGATCTCGGCCACGGTCCTGACCCCCGATGCCGGTGCCGAGCCGAACCCCTTCACCACCGGTCCGAGCGCACCCCCGACGCCCGACCTGCTGGCCGTCCTCCAGCAGGCCACCATGGGTCGCTACGTCATCGAGTCGGAGCTGGGGCGGGGGGGCATGGCCGCCGTGTTTCTGGCCCACGAGCGCCTGGCCAACCGTCACGTCGCCATCAAGGTCATGTCGCCTGTGCTGTTCCGCGGGAGCGACACCGTGGAGCGGTTCCGGCTCGAGGCCATGACCACGGCATCGCTGAGTCACCCCGGGATCGTGCCCATCTACCTGGTCGAGGAGTCGGGCGGACTTCTCTACTTCGTCATGAAGCACGTGGACGGTCCGTCCCTCGAAGCCCTCATCGCCGAGGAGGGACCGCTTCCGTTCAACACGGTCGAGCGGGTCATTCGGGGCGTCGGTGAGGCGCTGTCCTATGCCCACAGCGAGGGCGTGATCCACAGGGACATCAAGCCCGGCAACATCATGCTCGACGGGAGAGGGCGGCCCGTCGTCACCGACTTCGGCATCGCCAAGGTCGCGGAGCAGCAGACACTGACGATGACCGGGCGCACCATAGGCACCCCCACCTACATGAGCCCCGAGCAGTGCCGGGGAGGCTCGCTCACCGGCGCGTCGGACCAGTATTCCCTGGGCATCGTGCTGTACGAGATGCTGGCGGGTCGCGTGCCGTTCAGGGCCGACTCTCAGTGGGCGCTGCTCTACAAGCACATGAACGATCCGCCCCCCCACATCGGTGAGGAGCGCCCGGACTGCCCACAGGTGCTCTGGGGAATCATCCGGCGGATGCTGGCGAAACGGGCGGAAGACCGCTGGCCGTCCTTCGAGGACGCCATCGCCTATCTGGGCGCCGGCCCGTCAACCCCGGTTGGCGCGCCCGAAGCGGTGACGGACGCCACCGGGGGGCTTTCGGCACAGCCCGACGAACCGCCGGAGCAGCGTGGTCCAGCGTCCGTGAGGGCGACCATGAGGCCCGGTGGGGGGGCTGCGCAGGCAGGTGCGGGGACGGCCCCCGATCCCTCGACCGTCGAGCCCCAGGAGGCGGCCGTCGAGTCCGACGACCCGGCCGTCCAACCCGAAGGGATCGAAGCCGGGGAGCCCACCGGGGAGCCTGGTGGCGGTGAGGCCGCGACGCAAACCAAGGAGCCTGTGGCCGTCGAGGCCGGGGAGGTGGCGGCCGAGCCCGAGCGGGGTGGGATCGGAGCGGTGTCCCTCGGGCACGGTCGGGCTGCGGTCGATCCGGGGACTGCCGGAGAGGCGGCCGCACCAGGGGTCTCCTGGCCCCGCGTCTCCCGTCGGGCCGCAGCGCTGGCGGGAGGGGCGGCCCTGGCCATTGTTCTCGTCTTCTTCGGCGGGCGCTTCGCTCTTCAGTCGTTGTCCAGCGGGGACGGGGGAGTCGAGGTGACCGGGGCGCCCGAGCAAGCCGAGGACCCACCACCGTTGCAGCCCATAACCGCTAGTCCCACCGTGACGAGCCTCGCGCTCACGCCCGAGAGCGTGGACCTGACGGTCGGCCAGGAGGTCACGTTGGTTCCCCGGGCCGAGGACGCGGAGGGCGGCACCGTGAGCGGCGCAGCCGTCCGGTTCACGTCCAGCGACCCCGCGGTGGCGGCCGTGACCGACGACGGTCTCATGCGCGCCGTATCTCCGGGGTCGGCCACGGTCACCGCCATGGCCGGCGACGTCGCATCCACCTCGCTCGTGCGCGTCACGGCCGCCCCAGCGCCCACGCCGGACCGGGTCGCCGAGGTCTGGATCTCGGAGGACTCGCTGACGTTGGAGGCCGGGTTGTCGCAATCCCTGCGCTCCGAGGCCAGGAACGCCAGCGGCGGTGTCCTGGCGGGCCAGCAGGTCGAGTGGCTCTCGGCCGACAGCGACGTCGCGTCCGTTACGGGAGAAGGGGATGGCGCGACCGTCCTCGGCGCCAGCGCCGGGAGGACGCGGATCTTCGCCAGGGTCGGTGGCGTCGAACGATCCATCCCGGTCCGGGTGACTCCGGAGCCGGTCGCCTCCGTCGGTCTCACTCCGCCGGCGCTGACGCTGCAGGAAGGGGAGTCCTCGGCGATCAGAGCCACCATAAGGGGTGTCCGCACTGCCGCACTCGACCGCCGTGCGGCGTGGGAGTCCAGCACTCCTGCCGTCGCGGCCGTAGATGCGGCGGGGGTGGTGGTCGCGCTGGCTCCTGGAGAAGCACGGATCACCGCGTCGGCGGGCGGCCGCACCGCCTCCATGTCCGTGACAGTGGAGTCAGCGGCACCCGTACCCAGCCTGACCGACCTGGTCACTACGCTCGAGCTTCTGGATGATGATGTCGGGCTGGGTCAGACCGTGGGCCTGACGGCGCTCGACCCGGGGGGGGCGTCCTGGTGTGCGGTGGCGGTCATCAGCCACGGTGGTGAGGACGGAACGTCCGTACGGATCACCGGCTCGTTCGACCCGGGCAACGGCGGCCCCCAGTCGGTTACGCTCAGCGCTCCCTTCGACCAGGTGAGCCTGAGTCCCGGTGACTACCGGGCCACCGCGCGACTGGTGACCTCGCGGGTAGAGGTGTGGGCCGCGAGCTGCGGGGCCCTCCCGCCGGACGGCGCCCCTCTAGGCGCAGGCGAAGCGACGATCTGCCTGTCCAAGCTGGGCAGCGGCGGGTGGCGGGACCGCCCCAACGACTGCCGCTAGGGGCCTACCCCGCCTTCGCCGGGGCCGAGGCCCGGCGCCACCACCTCGGGATCAAAACTGCGGCTGTCCGCCCGGCACCCATCCCAACCCGAGCGTCACCAGCAGGTCGTGCTGGGTCTGGGTGAGCTCCCCCTGTTGCGAAGTCAGCTCGAAGGCGTCGAAGGTGGAGATGTAGTCCCGGACGTCCAGCCTCAGATTCAGGCGATCCTGGATCCAGAGGCGGAGTCCGGCGCCGACGTTGAAGGTGAAATCGCTGCCGCTCTCGAAGCCGGCCGCGAAGTTCCCGAGCTTGGTCGTGGGATCCGTCGCGGTGTAGCTCTTGAGCCCAGCTCCCGCGGCCAGGAAGGCCTCCCACTGGAGGCTCAGGGGGAAGTTCAACAGCGCCGCCACGCCGAAAATGGTCAGGTTCTGGTCCTCCGTGGCCTCGAACCCGTCGCTCGATTTCACGACGACCTTGGTGGGCACATACGAGAACTCTCCCTCCAACGAGAATCGGGCCCACCGTGCGCCGGCTCGGGCCCCCAGGGCCAGCGAGCTCTCGTGGGCGCGCGTGAGGCCATTGAGCTCCTCCGCCAGATCCGCCAGGAAGAACGCCCCTCCGGCGTTGACCGACCCCTCGAATCCCACCTGGGCGCGGGCCGGCGACGCCGGAAGCAGAAGTAGACAGAGCGAGAGCGCGACGACGAATCGACCTGCAGGCATGGCACCTCCCGGTGGAGGGCGCAGAGCGTCCGTCCAGGGGCTGGACGGGCGTCTCGCGCCGATTGCCGTCGCCAGGAGCGGCGACCGCGAACGGTCGCCAAGGTAGGGAAGCCGGGAAGCGAGGGGCAAGGATCTCGCTACCCGGTGTCGGCGTGACAGACCGGCGCTCCGGCCCTGTTCGTCGGTCCGATCCTGCCGGGGGCCGGAGCCCAGGGGCCCAAACCCAGCGGGCGCTCCCGCCAAGTGTTTCTTTGGCGCAGAGCGGGGCGTCCACTAGATTGGCGAAGAAGTCACCCCCCTGTCCGCCCGTTTGCCCACCCGGAGGTACGCGTGACCCCGACTGTACGACACACTGTGGCCCGCTCCGTCCTGGGACTCCTCATGGCCACCGCGTTCGTTGCGTGCGACGACGGTGGCACCGAACCCCAGCCGATCTCTCTGACCGACCTGGCCAACCAGCTCAGCAGGATCCAGAGCGGCGTGATCCTGCAGGACCCCACGCAGGCGTCCGCGGACGATCTCCGGAAGAGCATCGGCTTCATCATGACCAACGGCGGCTTCCCGTCCGAGGCCCCGCCCGCGGCTCTCGCGGCCCCGAGGGAGGAGACCCAACACGGGCGTATTCTGGACGCGATGAAGGTGCCGGGCCCGGTGGACGTGTTCGAGGCCATGGGCGCGGCCGCGCCTCCGCGCCCGCCGCTCGGGGTCACGTGTGACTGGAACCCCGATCCGGAGTTCAACCGCTGGAAGCTCGATCCGGACAACCGACTCGGTGCGCCCCCGGGCGACGGTATCCGCTTCGAGCTCTATACCACCCAGGGAGAGCTTCCCGTGATCCCGCTGCAGCCCATCGGGACCTACCTCGACGTGCGGCCGATCGCTCAAGGCACATCCGCGATCGACGTCGTCGTCGACGCGGCACCGGCCAACACGCAGGACCTGGTCCTGAACTACGCGCTCGCGGGCACGTCGACGCCGGACCTCATCAACCTGTTCATGGACGGGTTCATCGATAACCCCCAGGGCACGCTGGACTTCTTCTTCACGATCGACGAGGTCCGGGGAACCGCGGGCGCCACGGTGGAGGATCTGATCCTGGAATCCAGCATCGGCGTGGATTTCAGCGGCCTCGCGAACAACGTGGTCGTCGTGACCAAGCTCAACAGCACGGACCTGGAGTACGACTTCGACTTCAATAGCGTGACGCGGGCCATCACGCGGGGAGAGGTCACGCTCGACAACCAGCTCATCGCCACGATGACCGGCACCCAGTCCGCGCCGATCTTCAACATCGTAGACGCGAACCTCGGGTCGCAGGCCCGCTCGGAGCTGACGTCGATCCTGATCAACACCCAGGCCATCGGCGGTCGGATCACCGACTTCTTCCTGTTCGCGCACTGCGTCGGGAGCGAGCGGCCAGACGAGTGTGAGAGGTTGTAGGGACGGAGCTGCGCCCGGAGTCAGGGGGGATCCGACTGCCCGAGGACGAGGGCCGAGTGGTCAGGCTACGGGCCGAGCGATCCGCCGAAGACGTGAGGCCTCTGTGGGTGCCCCTGACACCAGGAGGCGATCTTGTGATCGAAGGCCAGGACCTCGGCTCTTCGGTCGAGCGCTTCTGGGCTCCCGGGAATACGAGTGGGACATCACGATTCAGGCCGGAGATGTGGAGGGATACCTTCGCGTCCTCGGTGGCAACCCCCGAGGTGACGACGCGTTGGCTCTGGTGCAACGGCGCTTCAGCGCCGATGAGCAGTGCGTGACACGGGGCTTCCTGGACGAACACTCGGTCCCCTATTGCTCGGCCGCGGTCCCGGACTCTTTGCGCCATCGCCGCATCCCGGCTTGCCATCGCTGTCCTTTTGCCTGGCCGGCTCCCCGCGACCTTTCGGTATCGCGCCGGGTCTAATATCTTCGGAAACGGATATATCCAATCCAGAAGATGGAGGGCGTAGGTCGTGACCCGAGAAGAACTGACTGCCGGCGCAGAAGCAGAGCCGCTGCGTCCCGTCGTCTTCGCGATTCTCGTGGCGTTGAACGACAGGAATCAACACGGCTACGGCATCATGAAGCGCGTAAACCAACAGCTTCGTCGCCGCGCCCTCCTTGGACCCGGCACCCTGTACCGGATCCTGAAGGAGCTGCGCGACGAGGGCCTCATCGACTACGCGACCACGCCGGCCGGAGCCGACGCACGCCGACGCTACTACCGCATCACTCCCCAGGGTCGCCGGGTCGCGCAGGATGAAGCGACCCGCATGGCGGCGTGGGTGGAGGTCGCGCGGGAAGGGCGCCTCCTGGATGCGGAGGCGGGCGGATGAAGGACCGGCGGGGCGCCACGGAGAGGGCAGTGCGCCGCTACAGGCGGCTGCTGACCCTGTATCCGCGGGCGTACCGGGAGGTGGCTGCGGAGGAGCTCTGCCAGGTCTTCCGGGAGGAGTATGAGGACGAGACGCGCTCGCGGGGCTGGATGGCTAGCTGGGGCCTCTGGCTCCGAGCGGGCGTGGACACGGTGCGGACGGCGCCCGGCGCGTGGAGGCGCGAGCTTCGGGCTCAACGAGTAGCCAGGGCGGTAACGGGAACGGGATGGGGAAGGGGGGACAACGTGTTCCAGGATCTGTCGAGCGACGCGCGATACGCGGGTCGGGGCCTGATGAAGACTCCGTCGTTCACGGCCGTGGCGGTGGCGATACTAGGCCTGGGTATCGGAGCCACCACCAGCATTTTCGCGGTGCTGGACGCGGTGTACTTCGACGAGCTGCCGCACGTCGTGGAGCCCGATCGGCTCGTCCGTCTCTACCGGACGACGGCGAGCACGCAGAGCGGAGCCCTCGCCTATCCGGACTACGAGCACTACCGGGACAACGCCGCGGTCTTCGACGGGCTCATGGCGTACGATCCGGCCGGCATCGCGCTGACCATCAGCCGGAACGACGGCCGTGTCGACGGCCGCGGCACGTTCGTCTCCGACAACTACTTCGACGTCCTTGGCACACGCCCCGCGGCGGGCCGATGGTTCTTGCCGGAGGAGGATCGGTCCGGGGGGAGCCACCGGGTCGCCATCATCAGTCACGGCGTGTGGAATGACATGTTCGACGGGGACCCATCTGCGGTGGGCGCGTCGGTCCGGCTCAACGGCAAGGCGTTCACGGTGGTCGGCGTGGCCCCGGAGGGGTTCCGGGGGCCGAGTCCCCTCGAGACGCCTCCGGACGTCTGGTTCCCGTTCCACGCCCAGCCCCTGCTGGCTCCGGCGGAGGGCGCGTGGCCCCTCGAGCGGGTCGAGGGCAACCGGTGGGTCTGGATCTGGTCGATGGGACGCCTGAGGAACGGCATCACCCTGGAGGCCGCCCAGGACAACGTGGAGGCCATGGCGTCCCACCTCGAAGAGACCTTCGCCTTCTGGAACAAGGGCTGGGGCGCCCGCGTCTACGAAAACGTCAAGTTCCACCCCCCGAGCGGCACGTCGCTGGCCACTATGACCCGGCTGTTGCTGGCCGTCGTGGTGGCCGTGCTGCTGGTAGCCAGCGCGAACATCGCGATCTTGCTCCTGGCCCGCGGCTCGGCTCGGTCGCGGGACGTGGCCGTGCGAGTCGCGATGGGGGCCGGCCGGGGGCGCGTCATCCGGGGGGCCCTCACCGAGAGCCTGATCCTGGGGCTGCTCGGCGCTGCCGCCGGAGTTGGCGTCGCGTACTTGTCGGCCGACGTGGTAGCCGGCGTGCTGCCCACCAGCTTCTCGGTGTCGTTCGAGCCGGACCTGACCGTCCTGGCGTTCGCCGTGGGCCTGGCCCTGGTCACCGCAATGACGTTCGGCCTGATCCCGGCTCTCCAAACCGCCAGCGTCGATGTGAACCGCACCATGAAGGGCGACGAGCGCGGAGCGGCCAGATCAAGGGTTCGGGGGGGCTTGGTCGTCGCACAGGTCGCGGTATCCGTGAGCCTGGCCATTTCGGCGGCGCTCATGGCCCGAAGCCTCGCCACGGCGAGCGCGGTGCCTCTCGGGTACGACGTGGAGGACCGCATGCTCCTCTCCGTGAACCTGAACAACCACGGCTACTCGGACGCGGAGGGACTGGTGTTCGCACGACGGACCTTGGAGCGCCTTCAGGCCGTGCCGGGTGTCCGCTCTGCGACCACGATGGTCATGATCCCGTTCCGGGGGAGCTGGGGCACGAGCGTGCCCGGTCCCGGGGAACGGACTGAAGAGAACCTGGTCGACATGGGCCTGAACGCTGTGAGTCCCGGGTTCTTCAGGACAATGGGGATCCGGATCCTGGCCGGACGGCCCACAGACGAGCGAGACGTCGAAGGTGCGACCCCGGCCCTGGTCGTCAGCGCGAGCACCGCCCGGCTGCTATGGCCGAATCAGGATCCACTGGGGCAGCAGATCCTGGAGGACGACGGCACGCTCCGGTGGGAAGTGGTCGGCGTCGCCGAGGACACGCGCTTCAACGACCTGGGCGCCGCACCGGACGCGTACGCCTACATGGCACACGAGCAGCGGTACCAGCCCAGCGTGACCTTCGTGGTCGAGGGCGCGGTTGCGGTCGGCCCCCTGAGGGAGGCGGTCCTTTCCGTCAATCCCGGCATGGCCATCGCGCGGGTCCAGTCGGTGAAGGACGCCGTGAACCGGGAGTTGGCCCGATTCCGCACGTCGGCCTTGCTCGTGGGCGTGTTCGGCTCGCTGGCACTGGTCCTGGCCATGGTCGGTCTCTACGGCGTGCTGTCCTATTCGGTGGTGCGGTCTCGCAGGGACATCGGGATTCGCGTGGCACTCGGAGCATCCACTCGCCGAGTGGGCCGAGGCGTGCTCGCTCGAGCGCTTCGGCTGACCATCACGGGTCTCGCAGTCGGGGGTGTCCTGACCTTCGCTGGGGCCCGACTCCTTGCCTCGTTCCTGTACGGCATCGGTCCCAGCGATCCGTTGACCTGGGCGGGAGCCGCAGTGGTGGTGCTGCTGGTTGCCGGAGTCGCGAGCGTGATCCCGGCTGCGCGGGCCGCGAAGGTGGACCCGATGCTCGCCCTGCGGGCGGAGTAGGCGCCGCCCGCCACCGTGAACTCCACCGTCCCGGCAGAGTACGGAGGGGGCTGTCGGGATAAACCTCATACGCCCGGCCGGGTAGGCGCAGCCCGCCGGGTGGATCTCGTGCTCCTGACAGGTTAGGCGACGCCCGCCGGGTCGGACCCCACAAATGCCCTCGGACCAAGGCCGGCGCGGCCCGTCCGGGCGGATCGGATTCGTGTGCCTTGAGCCAGGGTGGATCTGGCTGCCTTCGCAGACCGACTCAGCGTATGTGTCCCGCCGAACCCATCTGACCATTCCAAGGCGCAAGTCCTGTGGCCAAAGTCGTGAATGGCGCGCTATCCCCAGATCGAGCAGGCGCTCGCGAGCGTACACCGGTGCATCGCACTGCGCGGATACAGCAGGAAGACCGAGGCCACCTACCTCGGCGTCATCCGGCGCTTCCTGCACTTCAATCGGCGTGTCCCGCCCGAGAACCTCGCATCGGTCCACTTTCACCGGTACATGGTGTACCTGACCGAGGAGCGCCGTCTCGCGGCGGGTACCCGGAACCAGGCGGCGTCCGCGATATCGTTCTTCTACCGTGAGGTGCTGGGCTCAGACGCAGGTGGTCACATCCAGCGTGCTCGGGAGCCAGCGTCGGTGCCCGTAGTGTTCTCGCACGGCGAGGCCAAGCGTGTCCTCGCCTCTCTTTCCGGCAAGTACCGGTTGATCGGATCCCTACTCTACGGGACTGGAATGCGCCTGGGTGAGTGCACGCACCTGAGGGTGAAGGACCTGGACTTCGATCTGACCCAGATCACCGTCCGGGATGGCAAGGGTGGGAAGAATCGGTTCGCGATCATGCCCGTTCAGTTGCTTGAGCCCCTGGGGCGTCAGATCGACAGCGTCGGGACGCTGCACGGGGCCGATCGAAGGAAAGGTCGAGGTTGGGCCCCACTGCCCCATGCCCTCGATCGCAAGGACCCGTCGGCTGGCTTCGCCCTCGGGTGGCAGTTCCTGTTTCCCGCCTCGCGGACGACCGTGGACCCTGCCGTCGGCCGAAGCGGAAGGCGCTCCCTTCACCACACTGCCGTGCAGCGGCAGATCAAGAAGGCGATCCGGCAGGCCGGCATCACCAAACCCGCCACGACCCACACCTTCCGTCACAGCTTCGCCACCCAGCTCATCCGAGACGGCTACGATATCCGTACCGTCCAGAAGCTGCTCGGACACCACGACGTCCGGGTAACCATGCAGTACCTCCACGCGGTCCAGCACACGAGCGTCAACGTCCGCAGCCCGCTGGATCGTCCCTGAAGCCCAGGATTACAGCAGTCCCTGCGCAGCCTCCTGATCCGGGCCTTTGTGCGGCATCACCGGCAGCCTGCAAAAGGGGCGACGCGGGTCCAACTCCGCGCCAGAAGGCTGTCGCCGCCACTCGTGGGGGTCTTAGCTTGCAGCCTAAGCAGCGCAACGCCGGCCCAAGGGCCGACGCCCATGCAGCAGAATTGATTGTTATGCTGCCGCCTACCGACTTCGACTCACTCGCGGGGCTGCCGCTTTCTGCGGGCTGCTTCTGGCCAGCTCCGGAGTCGAGCGCTGAATTCGGGACGGCGCCTTGAAGCCCTGGGATGTTCTTCCTCGCGGCCTCAAACGTCGGGGCAGAGACGCCAACCCTCTCGGGGCGCCCACGACCACTTG
>JBDHHQ010000096.1:0-17486 GCA_039589315.1 Gemmatimonadota bacterium | reverse complement strand
CGCACCGCCGCGGCGGGGAAGTACCCCAACAGGTAGCTGGTCGCGGCAGGGTCGTCGGGAAGCGGACTTCGCAGGATGTGGGCCTTGAGGTTCAGCTTCGCGTACGCGAGCAACACGCACAGCTCGGGGCGGCAGAGGGTGCTCCCCCCCTCCATTCGTTCGACGAGGGCCTCCAGGGTGGGCAGGTGCTCGGCCTGCCGGTCCAGCTCTCCCGCCCGTTCCAGGCTGGACATGAGGCCCCTGAAGTCGTCGGCCGACTCCCGTGCGCGGATCTCGTCCAGGGAGATCGCCATGCTCTGGGACTCGTTGTCCTTGAGAACCAGCGCGGCCACCGCGTCGGTAAGGTCCTCCAGGAGCGCGTTGCGTTGGCTCATCGACCCCTCGGACCCGGCACTCAGAAGGATCTTGAGGTTGACCTCCCGGTCCGAAAGGTCCACGCCACCCGAGTTGTCCAGGGCGTCGGTGTTGATCCGTCCGCCGCGCAGCGCGTACTCGATGCGGGCGGCCTGGGTGAGCCCGAGGTTGCCGCCCTCGCCGACCACCTCCACCCGGAGCTGTGGCACGTCTATCCGGACCGCGTCGTTGGACGGATCACCCACGTCGGCCTGAATCTCGGTGGACGCCTTCACATAGGTGCCGATGCCCCCGTTCCAGAGCAGCTCCCCCGGCGCCCTCAACACGCTGCGCACGAGCGACTCCCCATCCATCCCGGGACTCAAGGCACTGCGGTCGTAGTCGTCCCAACTCGACCGACCCAGCTCGAACAGTCGCTTCCGTTCGGCGAACGAGGAGGCCGGGTCCGGATCCGGGTCGATGAAGACGTGGCGATGGTCGAAGGCCGCCAGGAGCTTGATCTGCTCCGAGAGGAGCATACCGTTGCCGAAGACGTCGCCACTCATGTCGCCGATGCCCACGACCGTGAACGGCTCGGCCTGGATGTCCTTGCCCTTCTCGCGGAAGTGACGCTTCACGCCCTCCCATGCGCCGCGCGCCGTGATCCCCACCTTCTTGTGGTCGTACCCGTGGGAGCCACCAGACGCGAAAGCGTCACCCAGCCAGAATCCGTACTCCTCGGCAACGCCGTTCGCCACGTCCGAAAGGGTGGCCGTGCCCTTGTCGGCGGCGACGACCAGATACGGGTCAGGCTCGTCCCAACACACGACGTTCTCAGGGGGCACCGTGCGAACGTCCTGGATGTTGTCCGTCAGGTCCAGCAGCCCCCGCATGAGTGTCTTGTATTGTTCCCCGCTCTCCTCGCGCATGGCGTCCACGCCAGCCATCGTCCGGAGCGTGACGAAGCCGCCCTTCGACCCGCCCGGCACGATCACCGCATTCTTCACGACCTGGGTGTTCACCAGGCCCAGGATCTCGATGCGAAAGTCGTCTCGTCGGTCCGAGTGACGAATCCCGCCCCGGGCCACCCTGGCGCCCCGGAGGTGCACGCCCTCCATCCTCGACGAGCGAACCCAGACCTCATACTTGAGTCGCGTGCGCACCACCGACACCAGCTTGTCAGAGGCGAACTTGAACGACATGTAGGGGACCCCGCCCGAGCGGCGGGTGGGTGTCGCGCCTCCGTTCCGGTAGTAGTTCGTGCGCACCGTGCCCTCGATGAGGACCGCCAGCCGCCGAAGCGCCCGGTCCTCCCCCAACAGGTCCACGCCGGAGAGAGCTTGCTGAAAGGCCGACCGGATGTCCTCCGCGGCCTCCGCACGCTCCTCGAGGGTCCCCAGGCCCTCCGGATCGAAGCGCGCCTCGAACAGGTCGAAGAGAATGCGTGCGATCTCGGGGTGCTTGTTGAGCGCCGTCCAGAAGGTCGCCCTCGTCGGCGCGGCACCGATCTGGAACGCGTACGAACAGTAGCTCCGCAGCACGTCGGCCTCTCGCCAGGCCAGCCCCGCCGAGATCACGAGGGTGTTCACCCGATCGTTGGTCGCATCGCCGGCCCGAACCGCCAGGATCGTGTCGGCCAACAGGGTGCCCCGCCCCCGAACGTCGAGGGGTAGTCCCTGCGCGTTCTGGACGGAGAAGGAATAGACCGTCGCGTTGGGCGCGCCCTCGCCCTTCACGTCGAAGGGGTTCACGGCGATCACTCGCAGCCCGGCATTCTCGAGGATCGGCATGAAGTCGGAGAGGACCAGACGCTCGCCTCGCAGATAGACCTTGAGCTCCGTGAACGGCTCCTCCACGCCGGCGGCCGCCTCCGCGCCACGGTTCTCCAACGAGATCGCGATCATGCGCCCGTCGGCCTGCATGGCCTGGAGCTCGAGGATGTCCCGAACGGCCACCCTCGGGGGCGTAGCGGCCCTGTACTCGCCGCTGAACGCGTCGCCGTAGATGCGTGCTAGGCGACGGGCCTCGTCGGGTGGTCGGACACGTTCCAGACCCTCCCGGACACGGTCCGCCCAGGAACGGATGAGCTCGTGCACGACGCGCTCGAGCTCGGAGGCCTCCACACGGCCCAGCTTCTCGGGAGTGGTTCCGATATGGAAGTGCAGCCTGGCTTGATCGCCCTCGCCCAGAGCCAGGTGATAGTTGAGCAGCTCGCCCACCATGACGGCCACGCCCCGGCTCAACGGATCGTCGCGGAGCGTTACCCGCACCTCCTCGGTGCGGTACGTCGTCATGACGGTCTGGATGTCGGCCCCGACCTCCTCTGCCGAGGTGAGGAACAGCTCCTCCTTCGGCATGGAGTTGAAGATCGTGTTGATCTCCTTGTAGTCGTGGGAGCCTGCCAGGACCCCGGCCGCGCTCAGGATCTGATCCAGCTTCCTACGCAAGATCGGGACGTGCTCGGCGTCAGCGGCGTACACGCGTGAGGTGAAGAGCCCGATGAAGCGATGCTCGCCCCTGACCGTGCCGTCGGGAGCCAGCTTCTTGACGCCGATGTAGTCCATCCGGGCACGCCTGTGCACCGTCGACTCGGCGTTCGTCTTCGAGATGATGAGGACGGGGCCGCCTTCGACCAGCCCTCGAATCCCCTCTGGGATCTCGTCGAGTCGGACCGGCTCCGCGAACGCGGATTCCGCCTCGTTCCGCAGGATTCCCAGACCCGAGCCCGGCTCCACCAGGATCGACATGTGACCCCCCTCGTCCCGCACGAGGTCGTAGCCCCTGTAACCGAGGAAGACGAACGCCTCGTCCTGCAGCCACTGCAGGAATGCCTGGATCTCCGTGAGCTCGTCTCTTCGTTCCGGCAGGTCTTCGATGCGGGCACCCAGGGTGTCGTGGGTTCGCCGCGCCGCTTCCAACATCGCCCCGAAGTCGTCGGTGGCCCTTACGACGTCCTGCAGCCGGCGAGCGGTCTCCTCGCGAAGGAAGTCGAGCATCTCCTCGTCCGCGCACCGGGCCACTTCGCAGTGAATCACCGACTCCCGCCGGACACCCTCGCGAGAGGAACGGATGTCGACGATGGTCCCCTGGTCGTGCCGCTCCACATGCAGGAGAGGATAGATCAGGTGCGCGATGGCCATGTCCTGGGCGCTGAGGAACTCCCGCAGGGAGTCGACGATGAAGGGGCGCTCGGAGATGTTGGTCCGGACGACGGTGACCGGGGCATACCAGCCCTCGTTGTCGACGTCGGGATTGAAGACCTGGACATCCACCCGGTCGGGGTGCCCCTGCTTCAGGAACTCGAACGCGCCCCGGGTCAGGTGCGCCAGCTGGTCCGCGCTGCGCCCCTGGAGGAACTCTGGAGGGGCCTTGCCCAGGAAGAGCTCTGCGAAGCGAGCGGCCAGCTCGGCGTCCGTCGCGTCGACCTGGCGCTCCAGCTGACGGCAGACCGCGTCAACGACGGGGGAGGTGTCCCGGCCGCGCTCCGCGGCCGTCCTACCGGGGTCGGTCATGGCGAGGCGACTGTGGGATCGGCAATTCGCCGGGTGTGCACGGCACTCGCTTTGCTCGGCCACATAAGTTTCGGGCGCTCCCCGGGTTCATGTGGGAGACGCCCGCCGGATACTCGCTGAATTGCGCGTAAGATACTAGAGCCATGCCGGCCAGCAAACCCGGCACGTCCGTGAGAGTCGTCCGGTGGGGGCGTGGCGTAGCGACGGGCGCACGCACCTGCTCGCCGGCCACTTGCGGGACTTCTTCGGTAGCGCGACCATGACGGGAGGGCTCCGGCACGGACCCTGCCCCATGGTGCCGCCCGACCCGACCGGACACCTTCGACAGAGCCCGAAGCTTCCGACCGATTGCAGGATGCGCTTCGTCCACATCGCAGACGTCCATCTGGACACGCCGTTCTCCACCCGCTCGCCCATGGTGCGCAAGCGACTCAGGGCAGCTACGCGTTCGGCTTTCTCGCGGGCCGTCGAGCTGGCTCTCCAGGAGCAGGTGGACGCCTTTCTCATCGCTGGCGATCTCTTCGACGGGCGTCGTGTCTCCTTCGAGACCGAGTCCCTGCTCATGGAGCAGCTGTCCCGGCTGGCGGAGGCGGGCGTGCAGGTCGTGTACGCCACCGGTAATCACGACCCCGGAGCCCCCGGCTCTCGCTCCCTGGAGATGGGGTGGCCCGACGGCGTGGCCGTGATCCCGGATCACGAGCCCCGAAGGGTCGCCGTCCGATCTCGCGACGGCCAGCCGCTGGGGTTCGTGACGGCGGTGGGGCACGCGTCGGCGCGGGAGACCGACGACCTCTCCCAACGGCTTCCCCGGCCTACCGGGGAGCTGCCCGAGGTGGCCCTCCTTCACACGCAGGTGAGGGGCTCCCTGGACGAGGTCACACACGAGCCCTACGCGCCGTCGGTGCTCGGCCAGCTCCGCACAGCCGGATACCACTACTGGGCCCTGGGCCACGTGCACCTGCGGCAGGAGCTTTCGGCGGATCCTCCGATCCACTACCCGGGCAACGTTCAGGGCAGGAATCCGCGGGAGGACGGCCCGCGGGGATGCTTGAGCGTGGACCTCTCCGTGCCCAACCGTCCGGTGGTGCGATTCCACGACCTGGCGCCCATCCGCTGGGCTCGCTTGTCGGTGGGAGGCCTCGAGACGTGTCAGAGCGTGGAGGAGCTCGTCGATCGGGTGGCCGAGGCGTGGGAGGGAGACCAGGGCGCAGCAGACCCCGAGCCAGAAGCCACGTTGGCGCAGGTGACGCTCTCCGGCCCGTGCCCCCTCTGGCGCGCCCTCTCTCTGGAAGACGAGCGAAGCGCCCTCGGACAGGCTGTCTCGAGCCGTCTCGGTCTCCTCTGGTGCGACGTGCTCGCACCCGGGGTGCACGCCGTTCTGGACGTGGACGAGCATGTCGAACGGCCCGACGTCCTGGGTGAGGTCCTGCGCCTGGCGGCCGCGATTCGGGAGGGAGCCGAGCCGCTCCCCGAAATCCCGGAGCACGAGCTGGCGCTTCCCCATCTGGAGGAGGTTCGCGACGCTCAGGGCTACTTGCGGACTCTGCTGCCAGGGGCCCAGACCGAGCTTCTGACGCGCCTGTGGAAGCAGGACGGTCGAGCGGAGCGAGACGGCCGATGAGGCTGGACCGGATCCACGTGCGGCGGTTCGGCCGTATCGAAGGTTTGGACACGGGGCCCGGCGCCCTGGGTGACCTGGTCGTCGTCACGGGTCCCAACGAGGCCGGTAAGAGCACCTTCTTCCGGTTCCTGACCTCCCTACTGTACGGTTTTCAGCCGGCCAACCGGGAGCAGAACCGTGACGCACCCTGGAGTGGAGAGGACGCGGAGGGAACCGTCTGGATCCACACGGCGGATGGCCAGTCCATCGAGGTGCACAGGCGGCTGGGCGGCACGCCCGTGGGCCGTCTCACGCTGGGGGACCGCGAGGAGGACCTGCGGAACCGCTCAGTGGGCCTGGTGGAGCGGCTGCCCCGCACGGTCTTCCGCCAGGTGTTCGCCCTGACCCTCGCGGAGGTGGCGGCGCTCGAGGCTGGGAGCTGGTCGAAGGTTCAGGACCGACTCGTCAGCGCGATGGGGGCCAGGGATCTCGTGTCTCCCAGGGACGCGGCGAAGCAGCTCGAGGACGAGGCGGGCGCGCTGTGGCGCCCCAACCGGAGAGGGAAGCAGAGGATCCGCCTGATCGGGGAACGCATCCGCGCGGTCGAGGGACGGCGTGAGGAGGCTCTCGAGCGGGACCGGCAGGTCCGCGCGCTCGTGAGCCGGGTCCACGACGGCAAGGAGCGGCTCGAGGGCGCCAACGGGGAGCGCCTGGAGATCCAGCGCCTGGAGGGACGCCTCACCCGACTGCTCCCGGTGCACCGACAGTCAAAGAGGATCGAAGAGCTCGAGCGGGCTGCAGGAGATCCCGCGGAGCTGGCCGAGCTTCCGGCCGATCCGGCGGACCACCTCGCCGGACTCCGGGCGCGCTCCCGCACGCTGGCCGCCCGGGTGCAGGAGCTGGAGGGGCTCGAAAGCGCCCTCCGCGAGAATCATCGGCGCGCCCGCTCCATCAGCGAGGAGCTGTTCGGCCGGGAGTGGACGGACGCCGACCGCGCCGCCATCCGGGGCGCGAGTCCGGTTGCCGTCAGGGAGCGCCTGCGGGAGTACCTGGCGGCACGGGACGCCGTCCGTCTGGCTGAGGCGCGATCGGCCTCCCCGCCCACCGAGCTTCCGCGGCCCACCGGGCGACGCCGACTGGCGGCGGGAGTGGCGGCAGCCGGGGCGGCAGTCGCCACGGCTGGCGTCGCGCTCGGCCGCAGTGGCTTGATCGCGCTGGGCGCGGGAGCGGTGGCGGTCGGGGTGTGGATGCTTCTCGCCCTGCGGCGAGGGAGCCAGGGCGTGGCCGTGGAGGCTGGGCCGGAAACCGGAGCGGCCGATCTCATCGCGACCGAGGCGCGGACCCGCGCCGCGTTCACGTCCACCGTGGCGCGTCTTTCCCTTCGTGGCGAGGTCGTGGAGGCTCCGACCTTGGAGCTACCGGCACTCCTCCAGCGGCTCCAGGAGCTGGAGAGAGACCTGACCGGTCAGCTCGCCATGGCACTGGACGTGGGTCTCGCCCCCAGGGAGTCGGACTCGGACGGAACGTCGCAGGGCCAATTGACCCTGGGCTTCGACGCAGCGACTCCCGCAGCGGTAGAGCCCGCCGCTGGATCGGTCGTCCCATCGGTGGCTCCCGGCGAGGCCACGGCACGGCTGGGAGCCGGCCGTGCGGGGGCCGAGCGGGAGCTCGCGGAGGCCGAAGCGGCCCAGGCTGCGCTGGAGGCGCGGCTGTCTACCCTGGGCGACGGCGATCCCGACAGGGGCGCAGGCGTGGCGGTCGAGCGGCGCACCGCCCTGAGCACCGCCCGGGAGCTCCGGCGAGAGCTGGCTCGCAGCCACTCCGACCTGGGTCAGCTCCAGGCCGAGATCGAACGGGCCGTGCAAGCCGGCGAGCCGTGGACCCGGGACCCCCATGCCCTGACGGCGCTCCAGCGTCGGCGTGTGGACCTCACGCGCGGCATCGAGGAGCTGGGCCGGAGCCTCGAACGTGACGAGCAGTCCATCGTCCGGCTCCGGGAGCAGCCCGATCCGGACGAGGTCGACGGCGAGCTCCTGGCTCTGCGCGAAGAGAGGGCCGAGCTGGCCAGGGAGCGGGACCGGAAGGTCCTTCTCGCCCGGCTGATTCGGCTGGCCGACCATCGATTCCGAGAGGAGCGTCAGCCGCGCGTCCTTCGGCGAGCCGGCGACTACCTGACCCACATCACCGAAGGCCGCTACAGCCGTATCGTCTCGGCAGAGGAAGCTGACCGGGAGATCTTCAAGCTCCGCGGCGACGGGTATCAGCACGCCGTGTCACTGGACGGCGGCGTCTCCACCGGAACGCGGGAGCAGGCATATCTGGCGCTTCGCCTCGCCGCGGTGGACGAGCTCGACGTGGGTGGAGAGCGGCTACCGGTTTTTGTGGACGAGGTGTTCGTGAACTGGGACGAAGACCGGCGCTCGCGGGGCATCGAGCTGATGGCACGGCTGGCTGAGGACCGGCAGGTGTTCGTGTTCACGTGCCACCGCGACGTGGAGTCGGCACTCGAACGGCTGGGCGGCTGCGTCGTGCCGCTGGAGGCGGGCCGCCTCCGTACCCTCGAGGGCGCGGGTTGAAGACCCCACGCGACATCTCCCTGCCCCGCCTTCACGTGGAGGAGCACGGGCAGGGTAGGCCGTTGCTCCTGCTCCACGGCTTCGGAGGCAGCGGCTTCACATGGAGACACTGGGTACCCACGCTCGCCCGCACCCATCACGTTCACGTGGCCGACCTGAAAGGATTCGGCCGATCTCCCGCCCCCCGGGATGACCGCTATTCCCCCCACGATCACGCGGCTGCGGTGCACGGGTTGCTGGACGAGCGCGCCCTCGACGGTGTCACGCTGGTCGGACATTCCCTGGGAGGCGGAGTCGCGCTGCTCACCGCCCTGCGGTTGCTGGACGCTGGCGCGTTACACCGGGTTCGGGCCCTCGTTCTGATCGCCAGCGCCTCCTTCCCCCAGCGGGTGCCTCGCTTCATCGGGATGGCCCGCCTCCCTCCCATCCCCATCTCGAGCCTCAGACGCTCCCCTCCCCGCGGGCTGGTCCGGCTGGTTCTGCGGGCCATCGTGCACGACAGGGCGTGCGTGACCCAGGACATGGTCGATGGGTATGCCCACCCCCTGGCCGAACCCGACGCCCGCTACGCCCTCATCTCCACGGCACGGCGGATCGTGCCACCCGACCTGGATAGCATCGTGGCCCGCTACCCGGAGCTGGACATCCCGGCCAAGCTGATCTGGGGTAACCAGGACCGGGTGATTCCACCGTGGGTCGGTGAGCGGCTGGCGGCGACGCTGCCGCGGGCAGAATTGGCGATGCTGGAGGGCTGCGGCCACCTACCGCCCGACGAGGTACCGCACCGCTCACTTCAGCTCGTCAGCGACTTCCTCGAGGCGCTCGCAGACGCTCCCTGACCAGGGTGTACAGCATCTTGCCGCCGGCCTGAACCGAGCCGATCGCAGAGCCGGACACCTTGGATGTGCCCGCGGCCCGCTCCCGGTGGCTCACGGGAATCTCCAGCACCCGCAGGCCTCGCAGCGCGGCGCGAATCTGCATCTGGAGCGTCCATCCCCAATTCTGGTCGTCCATCTCCAGGGAGCGGAGCGACTCGAAGCGGATGGCCCGGTACGGCCCCAGGTCCCGGAAGCGGGCTCCGAACAGCACGCGGGCCAGGCCCAGCACCAGCGCGTTCCCCAGACGTGCGTGCGCGGGAACGCTTCGTTGACCCCCGCCCGCGCTCTCGCGGATCCCGATCACCATGTCCGCCGTCCCCGCCAGGATCGGGTCTACGAGGCGGCGGATCTCGCCCGGGTCGTCGCTCTGGTCCGCGTCCAGGAACGCCACGACCGCCGGAGCGGTTGGTAGATCAGCCAGATGCGTCAGTCCCGCCAGACAGGCGGCGCCGTACCCCCGCCGGGGCTCGGCCACGACGGTGGCTCCACTGTCCCGGGCCACCTCCGCGGTGCGGTCAGTGGACCCGTTGTCGGCTACGACCACATGTTGGACGGTATCCCTGGGGATGGCGGCGAGGACACCGGGCAGGGACGCCTCTTCGTTCAGCGCAGGGATGAGAACGGCCACCGTGCCTGCCGAGGGGGGGTCCGGCTGGGGGTGAGGCGCGGAGCCCGTGGCTGCAGCGCCGTCGACGTCTCGCGAACGGGGAGTGTGGGGGTGCACCGTATCCTGATCCTGGCTGGCTCCGTGGAGCTCGTGGCCCTGGCGGTCCTCGGGTGGCAGCCCGGTCGCCCCGAGCCCTTTCCGGGACTCCTCCTCTTTTTCGTCGCCTTCGCGGCCTACGCGTGGGCGGCGACCTTGGTCGCCTCGCCCGCGCCCCGGGCCACCACCGCGAACATGGCGGACCAGGGGCGAAGGGTCGACCTGCGCCTCGTCTGGGGCATGGCGATCGTCCTTCGGCTGGCCCTGATCCCCCTCTCGCCAGAGCTCTCGGACGACGTGTATCGCTACCTCTGGGACGGTCACGTCCAGCTCTCGGGCGTCAACCCCTACATCTACGCCCCCGACGACCCTGCGCTCGCCGCCATCCGCACGCCGTGGCACGGTCTCATCAATCATCCGGGCATCTCCACGATCTACCCGCCGGCCGCCCAGCTGGCCTTCGTGCTCGTGGCGGTGGCCGGGAGCTCGATACTTGCTGCCAAGCTCCTCTGGCTGGCCCTCGATCTGGCGACGGCGGCCATACTCCTCCGCGTCGCCGGGCGGACCGGACGAAGCGTCGGCGTGGTCGCCGTTCTGTATCTGTGGTCGCCGCTGCTCATCGTGGAGACGGCGTGGAGCGGCCACGTCGAGGTTCTGGGGCTCTTCTGGATGGCCGCGCTGTTGTCGGTCTCCGTTGCCGCCGGCGGTCGACCACGGGGCACCGCGCCCGCCGCGGTCACCGGTGCCCTCCTGGCGCTGGCCACGCTCACCAAGTTCGCGCCGGCCGCTGCGCTGCCGCCTCTGGTCCGGCGCCACGGCTGGAAGCTCGCCGTGACCGCCGGCGTCGTCGGCCTGCTGTTCTACCTCCCCTACCTGGGTGCGGGACCTGCCCTGTGGCGGGGGCTCGCCACCTATGCCCGGGACTGGCGGGCCAACGAAGGGGCATTCCTCCTCCTCGAAGCCGTCGCCGGCGAGGGAGGCCGGAGGCCCCGGTTGCTGGCGGGACTACTGGTGTTGAGTGTGATCGCTTTCGCCACGGTGCGTCGCTTCGACGCGGAGCGGGCTCTCTTCTGGATCCTCGGGGCCGGACTGGCCCTGTCGCCGACCGTGCATCCGTGGTACGTCCTCTGGGTGCTCCCCTTCGCGGCGCTGCGGTCGAACCGGCCGTGGATCCTCCTGACCGGCCTCATCTTCCTGGGCTACTGGGGGCTATCCGCCTACCACGAGACCGGCGACTGGCCGCAGCCCGCGTGGGCTCGGGCGGTGATCTGGCTGCCCTTCTGGGGCCTCTTGCTCTTCGACGCGATCCGCCGCCGCGGAACCGGCGGAGGAGAGGCCGCCCAGGCCCAGGCGCAGATAGCCGGAGGCGAATAGGGCGATGAACGGAATGGAGGCGTAGTAGCCGCCCGCCATCGCGGCAACCAGATACGACAGCATCAGCCCCGCCAGACCCAGCTCGAAGGCCACATCGCGCGCCGCCCCCGGAGCACGGTACCCGGCCCTCGTTTCCCAGCCCTGCTTGGGGGTGCGCACGAAGGGATCCGGCGTACCACGCAGGCCGCGCGCAACGGCGCGACTCACGGGCGCCGAAAGCCCGATGCCCACGGACAGCACACCCACCACCCTGCCAACCATCCCTCGCCAGGGCTTGCCCCTCCGGCGCGCCGCCGCCGCGTAGAAGACCATGAACGGCAACGTGGCCATGGCGAAGACCACCAGGTCCAGGAAGAGGTACTCCTCGAGTCCCAGGCCCCGACGAGCTACGGCCGAGGGGAACAGGAGCAGGCCGAGCATGAGCGTCAGCGGGTGGGCGATGTGGCCGCCCAGGTGGATGACGGCCTCACCCTTCACGGACAGAGGCCAGGGACCGCGGAGGAGGTCGGGCAGGACCTTCCGGGCCGTCTGGATACCCCCCTGGGACCATCGCCGCTGCTGCACTTTCAAGGCGCTCACGGAGGCCGGGATCTCGCCGGGCACGCCCACGTCCTCCAGGAAGACGAAGCGCCAGCCGCGCATCTGTGCCCGGTAGCTCAGGTCCAGGTCTTCCGTGAGGGTGTCCGCCTGCCACCCGCCGGCGTCCATCAGGCAGGTCTTCCGCCACATCCCGCCCGTGCCGTTGAAGTTGAAGAAGCGCCCCCCATGGTACCGGCCGCCCTGCTCGAAGTAGAAGTGTCCGTCGAGGAACGACGCCTGGGCACGGGTGAGTCCGTTCTCCGTCTCGTTCAGATGATCCCACCGGGCCTGCACCATCCCCACGGCCGGATCCTGGAAGGGCTCCAGGAGGGACCGGACGAGGTCCGGGGGCGCCACGAAATCGGCGTCCAGCACCAGGAGGAACTCTCCCCGGGCGCTGGCGGCGCCGTTCGCCAGCGCGCCCGCCTTGAAGCCGGTCCGCTCCGCCCTGCGCACGTGGTCCACCCGCAGCCCGCGGGATCGCCAGTGGGCCACCCGTGCAGCTGCCAGCTCCACGGTCTCGTCGTTGGAGTCGTCCAGGACCTGTACCTCGAGCAGGTCCTGGGGATAGTCGACCTGACACGCCGCGTCGATCAGGCGCGCCACCACGGCACGCTCGTTGTAGATCGGCAGTTGGATCGTCACCCGGGGGAGAGGATCCACCCGTGGACGGCGCCCGGGGGGCTCGGCCCGGTGATCGCCGCGCCGCCGGCCGTACGCCAGCCAAAGCAGATACGACCGGTGCGTCGCGAACGGCAGGAGCAGCGCGAGCACCGCGGCCGTGAGTACCAGGACCGCTACCGAGAGGATGTGCGGCATGTCGTCGCTGTCCTACCGTCCTTCCTTGCCCTGGGTCTCGGGTGCAGCGCCATGGACCTCGGGTGCAGCTCCCCGGGCCCGGGGAGCTCGGCGTTGCCGGGCACCCCCGATGCCGACGCAGTCTTGGGCGTATCGGGCCCCGAGGCCCTGCGAGTCCAACTCTTCCGTGCTCGGGAGTGTTCCGGGACGCCCTTGGCCTCCGGGCAGGGTCCCCACCATTCCGGCCCCGATGCGTTCCGGTCAGCTCTTCCCCCCGGCTCAGCCCTCCGTCTGCTCCTCCACGATCTCGGCCGTCCACGTCACGTGCACGGCCCCCTTCAGGGATTGGGCCGTCGGACACTTGTCGACGTGCCGGGTGAGGGCGCGATCCACCGTGCTGCGACTTCCCCGGGGAATGCGCAGTTGGTAGTGAACCTCGATCCGGGTCAGAACCGGAATCCGGTCCCTCAGCTCGTTGATGCCCCTGGCGGTGGAGCGAAGCGCCTCGGGGGCCAGCTTGATCCCGCGCACCTCCAGTGCGCCGTTGAGGGTTCCCAGCAGTCAGCCGGCGGCGGCGGCGACGACGTAGTCCACCGGGAGCGGCAGGTTGGGCTCGTCGTCCAGCCCGTAGTACGACCTGATCGTCCCGTGAACACCGAAATCGACGGACGTGCCGTCTCCCAGCCGGGCCCTCCTGTGAACGCCGCGGATCTTCCGGACCTCGGTTTCGGCCACGTAGAACGGATCGGTCATTCGCTTCTCTCCGTCGGTGGGTCGCGCGCCTCGAAGCCGGTGCACCGGAGCACGGGCAGCTCCGGGTACCGCGGAAAACGGCTATCCGTCTTGGACCGCCGGCACAGGGAGAATCGTGAGCCGGTCCGGCTCTGCACAACCCGGAGGTGCAAACAAGCGGCGCAGAGACCCACCCGCGGGGGCGTCACGGGCGCCGTTCCGGCACGATGCCGAGCACGGTCACCTGCCGGCCCCGGTCGCCGGCGCGGTGAGAATACAGCCCACCGTCGCCGCAGCGCGTGCACAGCGAGGAGACGCTGACGTTCCGCGCGGCAACGCCAGCCGCAACTGCCCGGCGGGCGAGATTCGACCGGAGGTCCACGGGGGTCGGCTCGGCGGGCACCGGTAGTCCCAGCGCCTCGTGGACCTCCGGACCTACCTCGTAGCAGTCCCCGCATATGGCCGGGCCCAGGTGGACGTGGCAGGTGGCGGCTGGCACCGACGTCGCCGAGGCCAGGACGGCCAAGCCGGCTTCCAGTACGCCGGCGACGGTGCCCCTCCACCCGGCGTGGAGGAGGCCCACTGCCCGGCGCTCCGGGTCCACCACCGAAACCGGCACGCAGTCGGCGGTGGCCACCGTCAGCAGCGTGCCGGGGACCCGGGTCACGTGACCGTCGTACTCTCCCGCCACCCACCGCCCGGCGGCCTCCACCTCGACCTTTACCTCGTGCACGGCGATACGGGCGCCGTGCACCTGACGCGCGTGCACCACCCGAGGGAAGCCCACGCTCTCGGCCAGGCTGGCCCACCGACCCTGGACCTCGCTGCTCGGAGACACACCGAAAAGGCCCATGTCGAAAGCCCGATCGGGTCCCGGAATGGTGGATCCCTGGCACAGCCACGGAAACGCCCGCGACCACTCCGGATGGGCGATTCTGGGCACTGGCCCGGGAACGGCGACCTCCGTGACCGTCCGGAAGGCCGCGGGGGTGAGTTCAAGCTGGTCCGGCAATGGGTCCTCCTGGAGGTGGGTCCCCAGAAGCTACCCGGCGATGCGGAAGCCTGCCATCACGGTGCGTGGCCCGCCGGGCCAGCGCCGGCAGGACGGCGCGCCACCCTTTTCGAATCTCCACGCCTTCATCCTGCCCGTGACGTCGGCTCGTATCAACCGGGTCGCGCGGGGCCTGGCCGCATGGTTTGGCTGGCATCGTGGCCTCTGCACACGGGCGCCGATGGTGTCTCGCTTTTCCCGGGGAATGCGATAGCTTACCGGCATCATCGCCGCACCTTGCGCCAGGCTGGATTCGGTGGCGCGTCCCGCGTATTCTCGCCCTGCCCGGCCCGGCGATTCGCGTTTCGAGATGCCCAGCACCAGGACGATGAGTCTCTTCGACAGCTCCAACGCCGCCTATGTCCAGGCACTATACGAGGAATTCGCCCGGAACCCCGAGGCGATCCCCGACGAATGGCGCAGCTTCTTCGCCCAGGGCGTGGACGTGGCCCGGGAGGCCGGACTGATCGTACCCGAGGCCCTGATGGACACGGGCTTCGACGAGGGCGTCCCCAAGCTGGCCCCTACGGCCAACCAGGCCACAGCCGCCGCCGTGGCCGACGCGGAGAACGTCCGGCGGCTCTTCCCCGTCGTTGCCAGAGCGGCGGCCTATCTCCAGGCGTTCCGGGAGCACGGCCACCAGTTGGCGCAGATCGACCCCCTGGGAAGCCAGCCCCCGGGGCATCCTCAGCTCGATCCGTCGTTTTTCGGCACCTCCAGAGAGGAGCTCGAGGAGATTCCGGCCTCGGTGGTCCTGGGCGGTGACACCGACGAGACGCTGGGTGCCGCGCTGTTACGCCTGGAGAAGGCCTATTGCGGCTCCATCGGCTACGAGTTCGAGCACCTCGAAGACCCCGACCGCGTCAGCTGGTTGTGGGAGCAGGTGGAGACGGGGGCTCACACCCAGCCCCTCCCCGACCAGGAGCAGCTGGCTCTCCTGAAGCGTCTCACCCAGGTGGAAGGGCTCGAGCAATTCCTGCACAAGGCCTACCTGGGGCAGAAGCGCTTCTCCATCGAAGGTACCGACATGCTCGTGCCCATGCTGGACCTGGCCATCGAGGGTGCGGCCGAGCAGGGGGCGGAGCAGATCGTCATGGGAATGGCCCATCGCGGCCGGTTGAACGTGCTGGCCCACGGGGTGTGCGTGCCCTACGAGGAGGTGATCGGCGAGTTCGAGGGTGGCGCTCCGGAGGGTGGCTCCCTCTACGTCCCCGACCCCGGCACCGGCGACGTGAAGTACCACCATGGCGCGGTGGGCACGCACGAGGTCCCCGGAGGCGGGCAGGTGACGGTTCGACTCGCGCCGAACCCCAGTCACCTCGAGTTCGTCAATCCGGTTGTCATGGGGATGGCCCGCGCCCGTCAATACTCCGGAGACGGCCGGGATGCGGTCCGGGACCCCAGCAGGGTGGTGCCGATCCTGATCCATGGCGACGCCGCGTTCGCCGCCGAGGGCGTGGTGGCGGAAACGCTGAACCTGGCGCGCCTCGAGGGCTACACGACGGGCGGGACCGTCCACCTGCTCGTGAACAATCAGATCGGCTTCACCACGTCGCCCCGGGATGGTCGTAGCACGCGGTATTCGAGCGACCTGGCCAAGGGATACGACGTGCCGGTGGTCCACGTGAACGCGGACGACCCCGAGGCCTGCCTGTCGGCCATGCGTCTGGGCATGGAGTACCGCCGCCGCTACCACGACGACTTCGTCATCGATCTCGTCGGCTATCGCCGCCACGGCCACAACGAGGGCGACGAGCCCGCGTATACTCACCCCCGCACCTACGAGCGCATCCGCAGTCACCCGACGGTCCGGAGCGTATGGGCCGACACTCTGGTCGGGCGCGGCGGCGCCACGGCAGAACAGGTCGAGGCCGTCCGGGAGGAGGTGAGCGAACGGCTGCGGGAGGCTCAGGACCGGGCCAAGACGGCCGCTGCCGAAAGGGTGGACGAGCCACAGCCGGAAGGTGACCACGCGCCCGCGCTGCCGTCGGCCACCCCACCCGTGGGCCTGGAAACGCTCAGCGAGATCAATGAAGCCGCGGTTCGGGTGCCGGACGGCTTCACCCTGCACCCCAAGTTGGCCCGACAGCTGAGGCGCCGCACGGACGGCTTCGATCCCGAGCTCGAAGTGGACTGGGGCCACGCCGAGGCGCTGGCGTTGGGATCGGTGCTCAAGGAGGGGATCCCGGTGCGGCTGAGCGGTCAGGACTCCCAACGGGGCACCTTCAGCCATCGCCACATGGTCCTCCACGACGTGGAGACCGGTGAGGAGCACGTGCCCCTGGACCATCTGGACAACGCCCGCCTCGAGGTCTACAACTCGCCCCTCTCCGAGACCGCAGCTTTGGCGTTCGAGTACGGCTACTGCGTGGCCGCCGACCGCGACATGGTGCTGTGGGAAGCCCAGTTCGGCGACTTCGTCAATGTGGCGCAGCCCATCCTGGATCAGTTCGTCTCGTCGGGCCGGGCCAAGTGGAACCAGCAGGCGCGATTGACGCTGCTCCTTCCGCACGGCTACGAGGGGCAGGGCCCCGAGCATTCGAGCGCCCGCCTGGAGAGGTTCCTGCAACTCTGCGCCGAGGACAACATCCGCGTCGTGTATCCGACGACGCCCGCCCAGTACTTCCATCTGCTCCGCAGCCAGGCTCACGCGCCCGAGGAGCGCCCGTTGGTGGTCATGACCCCCAAGAGCCTGCTCCGGTTGCCTCAGGCCACCTCACGGGTGCGGGAGCTGACTCAGGGCGATTTCCGGGCGGTCATCGACGATCCCGACGTGGGTGGGCGGACTGATGCCATCTCGCGGCTGGTTCTCTGTTCGGGGAAGTTCTTCTACGACCTCGAGTTGAGCGGCCGGCGCGGCGAGGCTGCCCACACGGCCATCGTACGGGTGGAGCGGCTCTACCCCTTCCCTACGGACGAGCTGGCGGACGTGCTCGCTGGCTACCCGGCTCTGACCGAGGTCTTCTGGGCGCAGGAGGAGCCCCGGAACATGGGCGCCCTCGCCTTCGTGGGCCCTCGCCTGCGTGCGGTCGTCCCGAGGTCGGTGCCCCTGCGTTACGTGGCACGCCCCGAGCGGGCCAGCCCGGCGGAAGGGAAGGGGGCCAACCACGTCACCCAGCAGGAGAGGCTGGTGCGCGATGCGCTCGCCCTCGAGGGGGACACCGGCTGACCGGTGATCCCGGCTCCCCCTAGCGTCCGGGGATCTGCCCCTCCGGAACGACGACCACACTTTCGTTGCCGTCCGTGGCCACCGAGGCCACGCCGAAGAGGTAGTTGTCGATCACGATGTTCTCGAGGGTGTGGCGTGTCACGTCCTTGCCCACGAACACCGACCACTGCCACTGGGGCTG
>JBDHHQ010000095.1:0-15275 GCA_039589315.1 Gemmatimonadota bacterium | reverse complement strand
TCAGCGCTCGAGTCGCTGCTGTTGTTCATAGAGGGGCCCGGGATCGTCCGCGACCGGGCATCATCCGCCGTGGAGCGTCTAGCATTGAGACACAATGTCCCTGCGGCGGCGTCTTGTGTTCCCTCCTTGTGGGTGTCTCGCGCCCAGGCGCACCCTGGGATAGGCGCTCCGAGTTCGTCCGGCCGGAAACGGCGAACGCGAATCCACTTCCCGTCCCTCGACGAGCCGACCCTGCTTCACGTCGAGTGGACCGTTGGACTCCCCGAGATCAACACACGGATGGCACTCCTCTTGCGAGAATGAGCCGCCGGCCTGCCGTGCGACCGACGCAGTCAGGTTGCTCCGTCGGAGTGCCTGACGGCCTCGAACCACACGACCATCGCTGTGGCCCATCGTCCGCGGCCCGCGGGGTCCGACCCGGGCGTGGAGGCGCGGCGAGGCGAGACGATCATCGACTGCCGCGCCCCTCCGTGAGGGGGCAGTCGCTGGTGGCGCGCTCACGAGAGAGGAGCACAGATATGGAGATTCCACGCCAACGCCTGCTTTGGATGTACGAGACCATGGTCCGGGCGCGTTATTACGAGGAGACCATGGCCCGAGTGTACCTGGAGGGGAAGACGCCCAAGTTCGACATCGCCGAAGGGCCCGTGCCGGGCGAGATGCACCTGTCCGCGGGCCAGGAGCCTTGTGCCGCAGGCGTCTGCGCCCACCTCCGCCCGACCGACACGGTCACGGCCACACACCGGCCCCATCATATCGCCATCGCCAAGGGCGTCGACCTGAAGCGCATGACAGCCGAGATCTTCGGCAAGAAGTCGGGGCTCAGTGGGGGCAGGGGTGGTCACATGCACCTGTTCGATCCGGCGGTCAACTTCTCCTGCAGCGGGATCATCGCCGAGGGCGGAGGGCCTGCCGTGGGGGCCGCGCTCGCTGCCACCATGAGGGGCACGGACGACGTGGCCGTCTCCTACATCGGAGATGGAGGCGTGAATCAGGGAGGCTTCCACGAGTCGGTGAACCTCGCGGCCCTTTGGAAGCTGCCTGTGATCTTCGTTGTGGAGGACAACGCCTGGGCCATCTCCGTGCCCAAGTCACGGTCGGCCTCTATCGCCCGCATCAGCGACAGGGCCCGGGCGTACGGGATTCCCGGTGTCCACGTGGCGGAAAACGACACGGTGGCGATCTACCAGGCTGCGGGCGAAGCGGTCGAGAGGGCTCGTAAGGGAGAAGGACCCACGCTCATCGAGATCGAGACCTTCCGGTTCATGGGCCACTTCGAGGGAGACCCCCAAGCCTACCGCCCCTCGGACGAGGTGGAGAAGCTCCAGCAGAAGGACCCCCTCCCCCGCTTCAAGGAGTTGGTGATCCAGGGCGGAAACATGACGGAGGGCGAGGCGCAGGAGATCGAGGCAAGGGCGAAAGAGAATGTGGATGACGCTTTCGCCTTCGCTCGGGAGAGCGCCTACCCGGAGCCCGAGGAAGCCCTCGAAAAGGTATTCGTCTGAGCGCAACGCTCCTGCGGTGCCGACGAGCGCGGAGTCGCGGGACGCACATCCAGGAGGCAGTGAAAAATGGGACCTCGAAACCTCACGATCGCCAAGGCGCTCACGGAAGGGATTGCCCAGGAAATGCGCGCGGATTCCCGGGTCTTCGTAATGGGCGAGGACATCGGTGAATACGGGGGCATCTTCGACTCGACGAAGGGCCTGCTCGAGGAGTTCGGGCCGAAGCGCGTTCGGGACACGCCCATCTCGGAGACCGCCTTCATCGGAGCGGCGGTGGGAGCCGCCATGTCGGGCATGCGGCCCATTGCCGAGCTCATGTTCGTGGACTTCTTCGGCGTCTGCATGGACGCCATCTACAACCTCGCCGCCAAGAATACCTATTTCTCGGGCGGCAACTTCAACGTCCCCATGGTGCTCATGACCGCGACCGGAAGTGGGTACGGGGACGCGGGGCAACACTCCCAGAGCCTCTATGCGACGTTCGCCCATCTGCCGGGCCTGAAGGTCGTCGTCCCCTCCAACGCGCACGACGCCAAGGGGTTCATGATCGCGGCGATCCGCGACGACAACCCGGTCCTCTACATGTTCCACAAAGGGCTTCAGGGCCTGGGCTGGATGTGGAACGTCGCGACGGCCATTGCCGACGTGCCGGAGGAGCCGTACGCGCTGCCCTTCGGCGAAGTGGGAATCCGCCGCGAGGGCGGTGACGTGACCATCGTGGCACTGGGTCTGATGGTGCACCGGGCTCTCGAGGCGGCCGAAGCGCTGGAGGCAGAGGGAATCGACGCCGAAGTCATCGATCTACGTACCTTGGTCCCGCTGGACCGGAAAGGCGTGCTGCATTCCGTTGGGAAGACCGGCCGGCTCCTGGTCGTGGACGAGGACTACACCAGCTATGGGGTCACAGCGGAGATCATCGCGTCCGTGGTCGAGCGCGATCTCACGATCCTCAAGGCGCCACCGCGACGCATCGCCTATCCGGACATCCCGATCCCCTTCAGCCGACCCATGGAGCAGTACGCTCTACCCGACGCGGACAGGATCGCGCAGGCGGCACGTGAGCTGGTCGAGAGTGGCAGGCAGGTGGGAGCTTTGGCGTGACACAGATCCGGGTTCCGGACGGCTTGTGGGACACGGCCAAGATCCCGGAAGCCGTCTTGAGCCAGTGGCTCTACCTGGACGGAGCGACCGTTACGGAAGGGTCCGTCGTCGCCGTGGTCATGGCGGAGAAGACCGAGTTCGAGATCCAGGCTCCGGCGGACGGCACGCTTCGGATCACGGTGCCCGCCGACGGCGTGGTGGCTCCGGGAGGTGTGATCGGGAAGATCGATTAGGGATGGCTCGGCGAAGCAGTCCCGAGAGGCGGCCGGCGTGGGCGGCCGAGGATCCGTCACTCCGACCTGAAAGGGCATGAGACCCGATGGACGTGGTGAATCGACAGCTCCTCTCGGACGGTTGACCGTGGGCGACACGCACCCACCGTCCTCCGCGGCCACACCGTCCCTCGACGACAAAGTCGCCTTCCTCAAGCGCCGGAACGCATACCCGGAGCAAACCCGGCAGGTGGAGAGCGTGGAGACCCACATGTCGTGGGTCTTCCTCACCGACCAATACGCCTACAAGCTCAAGAAGCCCATCCGCTACGACGTTCTGGATTTCAGCCGCATCGAGCTGCGGCGTCGGAGCTGCCACCGGGAGCTGCGGCTGAACCGACGCCTGGCGCCTCAGGTCTACATCGACGTGGTGCCCCTCTCGATGGAAGGGTACGGCGAGCTGCAACTGGCCGGCTCGGGCGTGGTCGTCGACTGGTTGGTGAAGATGGTTCGCCTCCCCGCCGAACGCATGCTCGACCGCGTCATCGCCGACGGAGCTCTCCATCGCGCCGATGTGGAACCCGCGGCTGCCATGCTGGCCCGTTTCTACGAAGAGGCCATTCCCGCGCTGATCGACGGTGCGGGTTACCGGCAACACCTGCAGGAAGGGATCCCTGCGGATCGCGAGGAGCTGGTCACGCCTGTCTACCAATTACCGGCCGAGGCCGTACTGCGCGTCGCGCACTGCCAGCTCCAATACGTCGAGGAGTCCTCCCAAGCGTTGGACCGGCGCGTTCAGGAGGGCCGGGTGGTGGAAGGCCACGGCGATCTGCGCCCTGAGCACATCTGCCTCACCGATCCACCCGCCATCATCGACTGCCTCGAATTCAGCCGGGACCTCAGGATCCTGGATCCGGCCGACGAGCTCAGCTTCCTTGCCCTTGAGTGCGAGCGACTCGGAGCCCCGGCGGTGGGCCCATGGTTCTTCGACCGATACCGGGACGTGACCGGCGACGATCCACCCTCGGAGCTACTCGACTTCTATCGGAGATTCCGGGCCCTCCGCCGTGCCAAGATCGCCATCTGGCACTTGCGCGAGCCCGGGATCGACCGTGCCGAAGAGTGGCGCGAGCGGGCTGAATGGTACATCCAGGCGGCGGATCTCACAGGCGAGAGAGCCCAGACCTAGACTCCGGAGCGAGCAGTGCGCTCACGGCTCCAGCAGCTCTACGACTGAGCCACCGACATGCATCGCCCGGATGGCGTCAGCGAAGAGCTTGGTAGCGTCGAGTTGGACAAGCTTCGAGCGGGCGGTACCGGTACCGAGGCGGTCCGGTGGGATCGTGTCGAGCGTCACCACGCGGTCGATGGCGTCGTCGACCAGGGCGTCACGAGCCTCCGGCGTGAACACGCCATGTGAGGCACCTACCCAGACCCGTCGAGCGCCGCCGGCGCGGCATGCGCCCGCCGCCCGCGCGACCGTGCCACCGCTGCTGATCATGTCGTCGAACAGGAACGCCGTGCGACCGGCCACGTCACCCACCAGCGCTTCGCCGCTGACCACGTCCTGGCTTCGGTACTTCTCGACGTGCGCCCCGCTCACGAGCCGACCCAATCGGCTCGCCAAGGACTGGCGAAGCCCATCGGCTCGCTTGGTCCCCCCGACGTCGGGTGATACCACGGCCACGGGGTCCTCGCCCAGCGCCGAAGCCAGGTATTCCACGAACAGCTTCCGGGCCTCCAGGTGCTCCGTCCGGCAGCGGAACGCATTCTGAAACGCCGCGGGGTTATGGACGTCGAGCGTGACCACACGATCGACGCCCACTGCTTCGAACAGAGCAGCCACGTAGCGTGTGGTCACCGGGTCGCGCGGCTTGGTTTTCCTGTCCTTCCGTGAGTAACAGAGGAAGGGCACGACGGCCGTGACCGTTGCCGCCGAGGCGTCCCGGATGGAGCCGAGAAAGAACAGCAGTCGGCACAGCTTGTCGTTGACGCTCTGCTCGTCGTCGCCGTGGAGGCCGTGGAGCACGAACACGTCCCGCCCACGGACGTTGACCAGGCTTCGGGCTTTGTGCTGACCGTCCTCGAACTCTCTCTCCTCGTGGTCGGCCAAGGGAATCCCGAGTCTGTCAGCGACCCTCTGGCCGAAGGTGCGGCTGGCTCCCAGCGCGAAAAGCAATAGGTCGGATGTCGGCATCGAGCGGCTTTCCGTCACCCTTTCAGGACGCCCATGGGCTTCAGACGGACCACCTTGCGTCCGATCCCCGCCCCGTCCACCACGTCCACGACCTGCCGGACGTCCTTGTACGCCTCGGGTATCTCCTCCGCGACCGTGGCGTAGGACGAGGCCCTGACCTCGATTCCCCTCTCCCTGAACTCTCTCTTCAGGGCACGTCCGGCCACCGACTTCTTGGCCGAGGCTCGGCTCATCCGGCGCCCTGCTCCATGGCACGTCGATCCGAAGGTCTCCACGAACGCGGCGGGCGTCCCGAGCAATACGTACGAGTAGCGCCCCATGTCACCGGGTATGAGAACGGGCTGGCCCAGCGCGCGATAGGCCTCGGGCACTTCGGGATGCCCCGGGGGAAAGGCGCGGGTGGCGCCCTTGCGGTGGACGCAGAGACGTCGGCGAGCCCCTTCGACCTCGTGCGTCTCCCATTTGGCGATGTTGTGCGCGACATCGTAGACGAGCTCGAGACCGAGCTCCTGCCAGGAGCGACCGAGGACCCGGGCGAAGGCCCCTCTCACCTCATGGGCCATCATCTGGCGATTGGCGAAGGCGAAGTTCGCGGCAGCATTCATCGCTCCAAAGTATCGCGTCGCTTCCGGGGAAGTGAGGGGCGCGCAGGCGAGCTGCCGGTCGGGAAGGTCGATGCCGTAACGAGCAGCAGATTGGAGCATCAGGTCGAGGAAGTCGTCGCACACCTGGTAGCCAAGACCCCGGGAGCCCGAATGGATGAGCACACAGACGGTTCCCGGCGCCAGCCCCAGCTGATCGGCGGCGGGCGAATCGTAGATATCATCGACGTACCCGACCTCGATGAAGTGATTCCCCGAGCCCACCGTGCCGAGCTGTGGCCGGCCCCTCTGAATCGCTCGTGTGCTCACCTTGTCCGGGTCCGCCCCGGAGAGTCGGCCTCCCGCTTCGGTATGATCCAGGTCACGCTGTACCCCGAATCCTCTCTCCACCGCCCACCGGCTCCCCTCGAGGAGCACGCCGCGAACATCCTCCTCGCTGAGCTTGCCCCTCTTGTGATGAGAGCCGATTCCCGCCGGAACGTCCCGCATGATCTGGTTCATGAGGCCGACCATCTCCGGCGAGAGATCATCCGCCAGGATCTCGGAGCACAAGAGGCGCACGCCACAGTTGATGTCATAGCCCACGCCGCCGGGGCTCACGACGCCCCCATCTTCGGGATCGAACGCCGCGACCCCACCGATGGCGAAGCCGTAGCCCCAGTGGACGTCGGGCATCCCGATGGAGTGTCCGACAATCCCCGGGAGGCAGGCCACATTGGCTACCTGCCGAAGGGCGGCGTGACCTCCCTCGGCGTCCGAGAAGATGTCGTCCATGAGCTGGCGGTCGGCGAACACGAGACCCGGCACCCGCATGCAGCCCTGAGCGGGAATCAGCCAGCGGTAGTCGTCGAGTTGACGAACCTGAAGCTCGCCGGCCATGAATGCGGCGCCCCCGGAGATGCCTCGGTCAGGAGGAGCGGCCCTGGATGGCCCTGACGTCGAGGCGTCCGGAGGCGTTTCCCTGCGACCTGGGTGGAGCTCCCGGGCCCGTTCGAGATAGGACCGGACCTCTGCGTCGGTCAGCTGCTCGAAACGATCGTACCAGTAGCCGATGGCCCAGAGGTCCTCGGGCGTGAGAGGACACACCACTTCATCCGCTTCCTCGCCCAACCGGGCCAAGACGTCAGGGCTTGCCACGGGACAAGCGACGATCATCCGCTTGGCACCCATCTGCCTCACCGCCCGCAGGGCTGCCCGGAATGTCGAGCCGGTGGCCACTCCGTCGTCCACCACGATCACGGTCCGGCCCCGGACCTCGAGGGCCGGAGCATCCCCGCGGTAGGTTCGCTCTCTACGCTCCAGCTCCGCGAGCTCGCGGCGGGTGACATCTTCGATGACGTCGTCCCCGATCCTGGCCATGCCGATGACCTGGTCGTTCAGGAACCGCACGCCTCCCGTGGCAATGGCGCCCATTGCGAGCTCCGGCTGCACGGGTACACCCAGCTTCCTGACGACGACCACGTCCAGCGGAATACCGAGGGCTCGGGCGATCTCGAAGGCCACCGGCACGCCGCCCCGGGGAAGAGCCAACACCAGGGCATCTGCCAGGTCCCGCTTCTTCTCCAGCACGGCGGCCAATGTCCGGCCGGCGTCTGCTCGGTCCTCATACCGGTTCTTCATTGCTCCCGTGGCCTGCCGTAGCACTGTTCTCGCTCCCGCTGGACACCCCTCGCACTCTGCCTAGGCCGATGCCTGGGCCCTCAACAGGCTACCGATGGCCTCAGCCTCCTCGATGAGCAGCTCCAGGACATCGTCGAGTGCGAGTATCCCCACCAACTTCCCTTCCGAATCGATCACAACCGCCCGTCGCACCTCGGCGGCGGGCATGGTGGCCAGCGCGGACTCGATGGGGGTGTCCTCGACGACCGAGCATACAGGTGAGGACATGATGTCTTGAAGTGACGTTTGGCCTGGATCGCGGGCCTCCGCGACGCACCGGAGAGCGATATCCCGGTCCGCGCATCCCCACGGCCCGGTTGTCGCCGTCCACCACGACGAGTGTACCGATGCGGTGGTCCTGCATACGGACTGGGTCCCGCGCGCGCTCTGCGGGAGAGGCCGTATAGGTGACGCGCGTGCAAATCCTTTCTGCCGACAGAGGCCCCTCCTTCCTTTCCACAGAAGCGGAGGCGGTTGCGCCGCTCCTCCACCCTGGCTTACTGCAATCGCCATTCCCGAGGCGCCGGCAGCCTGAGACACCGGATCACCGGTGTGTCCCCAGGGCGAATCCGACGATGAAATCGGTCGACGGGGCCGGATCGGGAGGGGACATTTTATCCCATTCTGGGTCTCGAGAATCCTGTCCCAGCCGCCATAGGCTGGGGCGGAAAGGGCGGCCAGCCCCGGGAACGGTCCCGACAGATCGGAGCTCGAGTCCGGCACGAACGGTGCTGAGTCGGGCTAAAGGGCACGTGTTTCGAATGAGATTCCCCCCAAGCCGACCCACGGGAAAACTGATGGCCACCCAATCCGACCCGCGACCCCCGCGCGCGGACGAGCCGCCTCCGGCGCCGCCCCCCCTTGCCCAGAGGCTGATGCGGCTCATCGTCTTGGTCGTGGCCGTGATGCTCCTGGTGGTTGCCCTACGAGGGACCTGGGATTCCGGAAGGGACTGGAACTCCCGGATCAGCTACAGCACCTTCCGGGAGCAGGTCATCTCTGGCAACGTCCAGAAGGTGACCATTCAGGGAGAAAGCATCGAGGGAATCCTGGTACATACGGTCCACCTAGATTCACCGACGGGCGAAGAGCAGGAGTATGCCAGATTCATCACCTATCTGCCGTCCGTCGGCGATGAAGGCCTCCTGGCGCTGTTGGAGGAGAATGGCGTCGAGGTGGAAACGCTTCCAACGGGAGACGGTCGCTGGTGGCCGCTCCTCATCAGTTGGCTTCCCCTGATACTCTTGTTCGCCGTCTGGATGTTCTTCCTGATGCGCACTCAGGGCCGAATGCAGAGCCTCCTCGGTCTCGGAGGGAGTGGCGCCAAGCTCTACGAGCGCACGAGGGAGGCTACGACGTTCGCGGACGTAGCTGGTGCCTCAGCCGCCAAGCGCGAGCTCCAGGAGATCATCGCGTTCCTGAGGAGGCCGGAGCAGTTCACCAGGCTCGGAGCCGAGATTCCGAAGGGAGTGATGATCGTGGGACCGCCTGGAACGGGGAAGACTCTCTTGGCCCGCGCCGTTGCCGGCGAGGCGGGAGTGCCGTTCTACAGTATTACTGGGTCGGACTTCATGGAGATGTTCGTCGGTGTCGGTGCCCGGCGCGTCAGGGACCTCTTTGGCAGCGCGAAGGAAGCTGCACCGAGCATCATCTTCATCGACGAGCTGGACAGCATCGGGCGCCGGCGCGGCACAGGCCTGGGCGGCGGCCACGACGAGCGGGAACAGACGCTGAACCAACTGCTTTCCGAGCTCGACGGCTTCGAGGCCAACGAGAACGTCATCGTCATGGCCGCCACGAACCGCCCGGACATCCTGGATCCGGCGCTGCTTCGACCCGGCCGCTTCGACCGGCGCGTCACCGTCGACCTGCCTACCACGTCGGAGCGGGTGGAGATCCTCGAGCTGCACGCCCGGCGCAAGCCGCTGGACAAGGACGTGGACCTGGAGGAGGTGGCCCGAGGGACCCCCGGCTTCAGCGGAGCGGATCTCAGGAACTTGCTCAACGAGGCGGCCCTTGGCGCGGCCCGGAGGGACCGCACGAGCGTCGGCCACGACGACGTGGAGGAGGCAAGGGACAAGATCCTCATGGGCCTCGAACGGGAAGGGCTCGCCTTGACGGAGCGGGAGCTCCGCTTCCTGGCGTACCACGAAGGAGGTCATGCGCTTCTGGCTGCGTTACTCCCGCATTCGGATCCGGTGCACAAGGTGACCATCATACCGCGGGGTCGCGCCATGGGGAGCACGCACCAGCTACCGGAACGGGAGCGTCACATCTATGAGCGGGAGTACATGCTGGAGCGGATCGTCGTGCTCATGGGCGGGCGCGCTGCCGAGGAGCTGGTCTTTGCAACCATGACCAGTGGTGCGGAAGATGACCTGCGAGAAGCCACTCGCCTGGCGCGCAAGATGGTCCTGGACTGGGGGATGAGCGACCGGTTCGGTCCGATGGCATCGGAGCGCCGTCGTGAGCACGTGTTCCTCGGTGAGGAGATCGCCCGGGGCCGGGAGTACTCCGAAGAAACTGCCCGGGAGGTGGACGAGGCCGTCAAGGAAATCGTGGAGGAATGCCGGGAGCAGGCAAGAGGCACGATCGAGCGCAATCGCGCTGCCCTCGATCGCATCGCCACTCGCCTGCTGGAGAAGGAGGTGCTCACGGGCGACGAGGTGGCCGAGCTTGTGAAGGCCTCCTCTGAGGCGGCCTGAGGGCGCCCAGCCTCGGCTATTTCGCCTCTATGTCGATCTTGCGGCCCCTGGCCTCTTCCGCTTTGGGCATATGGACCGTGACGATCCCGTTGTCGTACTCGGCAGTGATGGCCTCCGGGCTCACCGACTGGGATGGGCCAGCCTTCCTGCGCTGCCTACAGAACGCCGTCGGCCACGGCGCGCACCACGTCGCTGGCCGAAAGCACGCCCACCAGGCGCCCTCCGTCTAGGACCAGCACCCTGTGGACACCCGCGTCGGTCATTTGTCGCGCGGCGATAGGGACCTCGTCATCCGCGCTCACGCTCAACAGCTTCCGGCTCATGACCTCGCCCACGTTGTGGTCGGCCAGGAAATCCCACTCAGGCCCCTCGATCCTCGCCATCCGCTCTCTCGTGTCCGCTCCAGCGTCAACCCAGAAGTCCACGAAAAACAGCGGAGGCGATTCCCCCTCCTGCCAGGGCTCGGGCTCTCCCCAGTCACTCCACTCGGCCAGGTCATCCCGGTAGGCCGGGACGGACGGACTCGTAGCTTCCAACTCGAGCAGGTCGGCCATGGACATCACGCCAACGACCTCCGATCCCCGCACTACCGGCGCCCCTCCGACGTTCCGCGCCCGTAAGACCTCGAGCGCCTCCCGCAGGGTCATCTCCGGCGTGACCGTCGATACCTCGGATGTCATGATCTCGCTCACGAGCGTCATCGCTTGTCCTCCACAGTCGGTTCCAGTCTGCCACCCATTGCCCCAGGGTCATCCCGTGCAAGCCGAGTACGGCGAGTGGGCGCTGACCGAGCCCAAACGGTCATCGCTAGCGTGCCACGGATCGACCCAATTCTCCCTCCACATCCTCCACGGCCCCCTTGAGCCGGGACTCGGCACTCTTGTGCTCGTCCACAGCGAGCGTCAGGTAGACGCGATCGTGTTTTTCCGTCAAATGCCGGTAAGCCCTCCGTATCACAGGCATCACGTCCTTCCATTCGCCCTCGATGATCGTGTCCATGGCCGACACCCGATACGAGAGACCGGCCCGGTCGATCTCGTCGATGACCTCGGCGACGGGATGCGAGAGGTCGTCGCCGGATCCGATCGGAAACATCGATACGCTGAAGAGCATGGAAACCTCCGGACGGGAGACGCGATGTGACGGATCACTGCCCACTGGTCGACTGGTTGAGCAAAGCATGTGCCGGGGTACGAGCTTCGGCCTGCCGCTGGGGAACGGAATCACGGAACGGGATGGGCCACGAATGAGTCGAGCTTCAAGCGCCGGTCAGCTCCGCGTTGGCACGTCGGGCTATCAGTACGACCATTGGAGGGGCCGATTCTATCCGCCGGATCTTCGGAAAGAGGAGTGGCTCACCTTCTACGCGACCCGGTTCGAAACGGTCGAAATCAACAACACCTTCTACGGGCTGCCGGCTGCCGCGACCTTCGACACATGGAGACGCCGCGTGGCGGAGTCCTTCACCTACGCTCTGAAGTTCAGCCGATACGGGTCCCATCTGAAGCACCTGAAGGAGCCTGAGCATACCATCGGCCGTTTCCTCGAGCGAGCGGAGCGCCTCAGAGGCTCGCTCGGCCCAATCCTGGTGCAGCTCCCACCCCGGTGGAAGGTGAACGTCCCGCGTCTGGAGGCCTTCCTCGCCGCGGCCACCCCAAGCCATCGATGGGCCATGGAGTTCCGCGACCGCAGCTGGTTGTGCGACGACGTGCTCGGAATTCTCAGGGATCACGGCGCCGCGCTGTGCATCCACGACCTCATTGAGCATCACCCCGTAGACGTCACGGCAGACTGGGTGTACATGCGCTTTCACGGAACCGTGCCCGGCGGACGCTACGGGCGTCGGGAGCTTTCGGTCCGAGTCCCACTCATCAAGACCTTCCTGCGCCGAGGGCTCGATGTCTTCGTCTACTTCAACAACGACGCCATGGGACACGCGGTGCGAGACGCGGTCGAGCTGAAACGACTCGTACAGGAGTAGCAGCGGCGGGCCACGCCCCCCCTGGACGTTTCTCCTGGCCTTCCCGCCCTCCCTCGCGGTAAGCGTAACGCCACAATCCTCGGGGAAACGGATTGAGTTGGAGGAGGTCGCGGCAGCCTGGCATTATGGGGCATTATTACCCATGATAGGTCAGTAGTCCCCCAAGACAAGATTGACGTTCCCGGATTCCGGACCGGGCACGCCGTCCCGCACGCGCCTGGGCTCAAGATCGTGATTCGGCGCGCCCTGGAGACGCGCCGGCTCCTCCGGGAGGTCGCAGAACTCCGTCGCGACCTCCCCACCATCTTGAACCGCCTGACCGTCGCATCAGCACGATCTCGCGGGCGATCAAAGCAAGCTCCTCCGGGTGCTGCAGGAACGGGCGATCAAGCGTGTGGGCGGGAGGCAGCCGGTCCAGGTCGATTCTCGCCTGGTGGCGGCCACGAGCACCGACGCTTCGGAGCTTGCCGCACTGGCGGCTCCGGCTCTCACTGTTTCTCTGCGATCAGCCCCAGCAGGTCGGTGACAGAGACGATCCCCACGATCCGATCGTGCTCCAAGACCAGGGCCGGTGGAGCCCGGTGCGGACGAAGCAGCGCCCCAAATCGGTTCAGGCTCTCATCGGGTCCGACGCCGAACACATCGGGTGTCCCCGGAATCTCGAGGGACGCTCATCTCCACAGCGACTCGGTTGCTCTTGTTGCCGGAAGAGTTGGCGACTGCAAAAAGGAGCAAGCCGTGTGCCGCCCAGAGGTCTGGCATGGCGCCTGCGTTTGAAGGAGGTGATGAACGAGTCCCCCGCAGGAGGAACAACGTGCTAATCGAGCCCGAAATCGCCTTCCGACACGTTGAGGCCACGGAGCCTGTCAAGGAGCAGATCCGCGAGGGGATCGAGAGGCTGGAGGAAGTCTACGATCCTCTTACGAGCTGCTGCATCATGGTGGAAATGCCCGAGCGCCGTCATCGGACGGGCAATCTCTACCACGTGCGCATCGACGTCACCATGGCCGGACATGAAATCGTCGTCCGCCGTGCACCGCCCGAGCACCACACCCACGAAGAGCTGGCTCAGGCGATCGGAGAGGCATTCGATCGAGCCAGGGCGATGCTGGTGGAGTACGCTCGGAAGCAGCGGGGTGAGGTAAAGGCCCATGGAGTTCCGGCCCACGGCCGAGTGACACGACTGTTCCCGGACTACGGCTTCATCACCGCTTCGGACGGGCACGAGGTGTACTTCCACCGGAACAGCCTCATCCGGGGGAGCTACGATCAACTCGAAGAGGGCGCCGAGGTGCGTTTCGTCGTGGAGGAAGGGGACAAGGGCCCCCAAGCCAGCACCGTCCGGCTCGTGGGAAAGCACCATCTTCTCGACTGACTCGCGTCCAACCCGGACTGATCCCCTCTCGAGATCTGGCTCGAATCTTCCTGTGATGAACCACGTATACGCCGAGGGCAGGCCGTGCGCCCAATGCCGTCATGCTCTTGCGCGAGGAGTGCGAGATGGCCCGGGAGCGAGTCGAAGAGTCGGAGCGAGAGTAGGCATCGCTGCGAAAGGAGGTGCTGAGCATCTGGCGCCCCGGCCCGCTACGACGGTGCTTGACCCCTCAACAGGGCGCCGATGGCCTGGGTCTCTTCGATGAGCAACTCCAAGATGTCGTCCAAGGCCAGAATCCCTACGAGCGTCCCTTCGGAGTCGATCACGACCGCGCGCCGCACCTCGGCGGCAGCCATCGTGGCCAGGGCGGACTCGATGGGTGTGTCCTCGATCACCGAGCAGATCGGCGAGGACATGATGTCCCGAAGCGAGGTCTGATCCGGATCGAGGCGTTCCGCCACGCACCGGAGGACCAGGTCCCGATCGGTCACCATCCCGACGGGGCACGTGCCCGCTGGACCACGTGCCTGACGAGCGACGTCCCGGGGACTGGACAGAGCCGTGCGGGGGAGGGTCACCTCATCTCCTCTGTGAAGAGGGGAGGGTATTGGGCATTGGCATCTCCACTGTATCGCCTGGACGCTGCCTGACCTATCTGCCTACGGAAGCGGAGGTGCCTGGACCCACGTCCCGGGCCTCGTCGAAGTCCGTCGGTCGAACCGAGAACGCGATGTCGAGGCCATGTTGATCCTCGACGGATCCATGGGAGAGGGAGGAGGGCAGATCCTCCGGACCGCGCTCGCGCTGTCCACGGTTACGGGCATCCCGTTCCGGATTCGTAACGTGCGGGCGGGTCGCCCGAAGCCGGGGCTCGCCCGACAACACCTCACCTCCCTTCGGGCCGCGGCCCGAGTAGCGGCGGCGAAGGTCGAGGGTGCGCAGCTACACTCCACCGACGTGACGTTTCGCCCCCGGGACATCCGTCCCGGAGCGTACCGCTTCTCCACCGGTGGTGCGGGGAGCGGGACTCTCGTTCTCCAGACGGTCCTCCCCTCCCTGCTCGTCGCGTCAGCCCCTTCCGAGGTCGTCCTCGAGGGCGGGACCCACAATCCCTTTGCACCTCCGTTCGACTTCGTCGAGCGAGCCCTCGTCCCTCTGCTCGTACGGATGGGTGCCCGGCTGCAGCTCACGTTGGACCGACCTGGGTTCTACCCTGCGGGCGGCGGTCGCTTTCGGGCCCGCGTCCAGCCTGCGAGGCGGTTGCGACCCCTTGTGCTTCCAGCGCGAGGCGCCGTCGTCGCCCGGAGGGCCCGTGCCCTGGTCTCAGCCCTGCCCCGGCACATTGCGGAGCGCGAGCTGGACACCGTGGGCAGGCTTCTCCGCATCGGTCCGGGTGCTCGCTCCGTGGTCGAGGTCCTCGATCCCGTGGGCCCGGGCAACGCGGTCCTGGTCGAGGTGAGATGCCAAGCGGTCACCGAGGTCTTCACCGGGTTCGGCGAGCGGGGGGTCCCGGCCGAGGAGGTCGCCCGGACCGCAGCGGAGCAGACCCGCCAGTGGGAGAGCGCGGACGTGGCGGTTGGCCCCCACCTGGCCGACCAGCTTCTTCTCCCGCTGGCCGTAGCGGGTGGCGGGAGCTTCACGACGATCCACCCCACATCTCACACGCGTACGAATGCCGAAGTGATCCGCCGATTTCTGGATGTAGGCGTAACGCTCGCGCCCCTGGAGGGAGGCGTGTGGCAGGTCGATGTGGGCTGAGCTCGGCCCGAAGCCGACGGCCGTGGCCGGCGACGCGGGCCCACCCCACACGTCAGCATGCCGTCCCGCAGCAAGACGGCCCGCGCTGGACTCCTTCTGACGATCAGCGCGCTCACCGCTCCGTGGCGATATGCGGCAGCATGGGTTATTAGTACCTATAATGGGCTAAGATGCCCCATG
>JBDHHQ010000094.1:0-15606 GCA_039589315.1 Gemmatimonadota bacterium | reverse complement strand
ACCGGGCTCGCGCGCAACCCGGTCCGCGACGGACAGATCTGCCTGCCGCACCTTGGTCAGCGGCTATCCGGCGGGGCCGCCGTGTCTGCCCCCGCGGGCGCCGGGTCCGACTCCACGCGAGCGCTGACGATGTGGTCGCCTTCGTAGATGCGGTCCACCACGTCCATCCCCTCCACCACCCAACCGAAGGCGGTGTAGTCTCCGTCGAGGTGGGGCTGCGCCGAGTGGGTGATGAAGAACTGGCTACCTTCGGTGTCGCGGCCGGCGCTGGCCATCCCCACCACCCCCCGGCGATACGGAATGCCGGTGATCTCCGACCGGATCACGAAGCCCGGACCGCCGTAGCCGTCGCCCCGCTCGAAGTCCCCACCCTGGATCACGAAGTCAGGGACCACTCGGTGGAAGGGCACACCGTCGTACCGCCCCGCTCCGGCCAGCTCCGCGATGGTCTGGACAGTGACCGGAGCCAACTCGGCGGCCATGCGGATCACGATCCTGCCCTTCTCGGTTTCGAGGACCAGTTGGGGGTGGGGGCCCAAGCCGGCGAGCGCGGACCAGTCGGGCGAACGGCCCACCGGACTCGCTTCGTCCGACACCATGGCCCGCCGCCCGGACAGCCGCTGCGCGTGCTCGCCTGCCCGCTCCCGGACGGTAGGGTGCGGATCGCTCATGAGCAGCTGGAGGGCTGGGATCGCGGCCGCCTCCTCGGTAGCGCCCAACGCCTCGGCGATGGCCTGGGCCGCCTCGACGTCCTGGAGAGGCGTGAGGGCCACGTATGTCTGCTCCAGAAGCTCGATCGCTCCTTGCGCCAGGAACACCGAATCCGACATGACGGGCGCGACCGTGCTCACCAGCGCACGGTCCCCCCGCACCAGCGTCCCGGCGAAGGCGTCCCAGTAGGCCTGATGCAGCTCCCGGTTGTCTCGCTCGATCGGCCACCGCTCCACGAGCCCGCCCAGCGCGGCCGCGGCCAGCGCGGAGGAATCCGAGCGGGCCAGGTCCATCAGAGAACGGGTAACACCCTGGTCGGGCGCCCGGGCCAACGCCCGGATGCCCCGGCTCCTTACGTGCACGTCCGCCTCGGCCCGCGCCTCCAGCCACTGGCGGACGAAGCCCGCCCGCCCCTGGGCCGCCAGGGCCTCGAGGAGCGGCACGGCCGTTGGCCAATCGTCCGGGTGCTGATCGATCCACCCCTCGATGCGGTCCTTGTCCGGATCCAACAGACGACGGATCTCGCCGATGGACTGGGCCGCAGCCACGGTCACGTGTGTGGAGCCGTCCTCGAGCGCGTCGAACAGGGCGCCCCGAGCATCGTCGTCGGCGACCAGGCTGCCCAGGGCCGCCGCGGCCCTCACGCGGAGGCGCCAATCGTCGGATCGCAGTAAACGTTTGATGCGTGGTACGTCCGTGGGGTCCCCGAGACGCCCCAATGCCCCAACAAGGCCCGCCGCGGCGGGGTCATCGACGGTGTATCCGTCCAAAGCCGCTCGGACTGCGCCGACGCGGTCGGACCACCGGTCCGTGCGGCGTTCCCGGCCGAAATACCACGCAGCCATCTCCCGTGCGTGTCCGTCCGCCGACTGGAGGGACTCGGTGAGCCGGTCCAGCGTGACGGCAGAGGCCGTGTCGATTCGAAGCGCGATCCGTGCCAGCGCGAGCACCAGGTCCGCCTCCGCAACGTCCAGAGGCCGCACCGCCAACTGCTCCGCTGCGGTCGCGCCACCTACCTTGCCAAGACCCTCCACCATGCTGGTGCGCGCGAGCGAGTCGGCCTCGGCCTCCAGTGCGAATCCCAGCACCGGCGTCGCGTCGGACCGGGGCATCTGTCCGATGGCGAACGCCGCGTCCGACCGAACCCGGGGATCCGGGTGGCTCAGCTGGTCCCGAACGGCCTGGAAGGCCCGCCCCTCCCGGATGGAGCCCATGGCCAGGGCGGCCCGGGCACGTCGTGCCGGTGGTCCTCCGTACAGGTGCTCCAGCATGCCCGAGGCCGAGCCCGTGTTCTGCAGATCGACGATCCGCTGGAGGGCCGTGTCGCCCAGGAGGCCGTCCGAAGGTCGTATGGGAGGACTCACGGGAGCATCCAGTCGGTTGGGCGACGGCCGCGTTCTGCTCTCGCACCCCTGGAGCGCCCAGCACTCCATCAAGATCAGGCCGGCAGCCAGCCCCCGCCGGAAGACGCGACCCAGCGTCGACGCGCCCCCGTCCCCCGGCCTAGCCAACGATGTCCGTGGCCCGGAAGAGCATGTCGGCCGACTGGAGGATCTTGGCCCGCAACCGGGGTGGGTAGTCCGGCCGCCCCACGAGGAACGACCGTACGGTCTCGGCAGCCGCCGGCGTATTGTGGCCGCTCAGGGTCGCGTCCAGCCACCGCTTCGGGAAGAAGATGTCGCCGGTCCTCTGGATCTCCTCGACCAGCTCGAGACTCGCTTGCACGAATGGCTCCGACTCCGAGGCCCGGAGCGGGTGGTTCAGATACCCCAGCCCGGTCAGCACCCAGGGTTCGCGCTCCCGATTGGCGGGATCCACCAACGCGTTGAACCACTGCGCGCGGACGGCGGTGTCCGAGTCCAGCGCGGGACGCACGAAGTCGAAGCGAGCCCGGCGGTCCGGATTCTCGATCCGCTCGGCCTGGCGGTCCAGCACCTCCCGCCAACCGTCAACGCCCCGCACGGCCAGCTCGTACGCCATGGCCGTGTAGTCGGTCTCGGCAAGGGGTAGGTCGGGGACCGTTTCCTCCTCGGCCCAGACCCGGCCGAGCCGATCCACCGCTGCCGGGGTCAGCGCCACGTCCCGGTACGCGCCGAAGAGCGCCGCTCGGGCGGTCGTCGTGGAGGCTGCTTCCAACCGTGACCAGAGCACCCCTTCGACCTCGGGCGCCCACTCGGTCCGCTGCTCGGCGGGCAGCAGGCGCCAGTAGGTCGTCCGAAGGAAGCCCAGGACCCGCTGGACGTTCAGCTCGTCCGCCTCCTCGGCCACCCCGCGGAGCAGCAGCTGCAGGAATGGGACGGGCTCGATGTCCCGATTGAGGAGCGCCTCCCACATCGTGAGCCAGGCCACACCGCGGACCACGGGATCGTCCAGCTCGGGGAGATGCTCGAGCAAGTAGGCGCGACTGCCTGGATCCAACCGGAAGCCGCCATATCCGAGCGCTCGGCTCTCGGGAAGAACGAAGTCCGGCGCCAGCCGGCCCCGCGGACCGGCAACCTCCACCGCCCCGCCGAAGAGAAGAGCCTCCACCCGCTCGAAGTCGTCACCGTATCCGAGCCACAGATCCAGGGGCTGGGGCCACACCCGGTCCTGCCCGGCCGGGTCGGACTGCCTCACCACGAGCGCCTCCAATACCGTGTTGTCATTCACTCTCACGTCGACCTGGACGTCCGGCCTGCCCGCGTCCTCGACCCACACGCGACTCCAAGCCCTCAGGTCTTCCAGAGAAAGCACGTCGAGGATGTCGACCAGGTCGAGCCAGGTGGCGTTCTCGTACGCGAAGGCTCTCAAGTAGTGTCGCATCGCCTCCTGAAACGTGCTCTCTCCCACCATGCGCTCGAGCAGCCGCATCACCACGGGTGCCTTCTGGTAGATGATGGCGCCGTACAGCGTGCCGGCTTCCCTGAGATTGTCCAGGGGCTGGCGGATGGCGTTGGCGCCCGCGGTACGGTCAACGGCATAGGCGGACTGATGGTGCGACAGAAACCTCAGATCGTGATTGATGTCGGGGAACGACGGCTGCATGATCTTGGCCGCCATGAAGTTGGCGAAGACCTCCTTCATCCAGACGTCGTCGAACCAGTTCATGGTCACGTAGTCACCGAACCACATGTGGGCCGTCTCGTGGGCGATGACGCTCGCACGCCCCAGGTACTGGGCCTGGGTCGCCGACTCCTCGAGAAAGAGGCTGGACGCGCGGTACAGGATCGCCCCAGCGTGCTCCATGCCACCGTACTGGAACGAGGGGACCCCGACGAAGTCGAACTTCTGGAAGGGGTACTCGATGCCGGTGTACTCCTCGAGCCACGCCAGCGCGGTGGCGTGGAGGTCGAAGATCGGCTCCAGGTTCCGCTCCACCTTCTGCCGGTCGGTCTCCCGGTGATAGAAGCGCATCTCCCGACCGTCCCGCTCGGCGGTCTCGACCTGGAAGCGCCCGGCGGCGAAGGCGAACAGGTAGCTGGGCAGCGGACGGGACTCGGTGAACCGGAGAGTGGTGACCGGGGCGCCGGTCTCGTCCTGGCCCGGCGTCTCCTCGAGCAGCGGCCCGTTGGCAACCGCGGTCCAGCCCTCCGGCACCGTCAGGGTCACGGCGAACCGACCCTTCAGGTTGGGCTGATCGAAGACGGGTAGCGCGAACCGGGCCCGCTCGGGAACGAACAGCGTGTAGAGGAACTCGTCGTTTCGGTTGAGCGACCCGTCCCCCGCCGTGAACTCGAGCACCACCTCGTTTTCCCCGGAGTCGACCAGGCGCTCGGGTGGAACCACGAGGTGGTCGTTGATCCGCTCGAAGGCCACCTCGGTGCCGTTCACGCTCACGCTCCTGACCTTCTCGGGCTCCAGGAAGTCCAGGACCAGCGGCTGCCCCGCCGGGTCACTCCACTGGAAGGCGATCACACCCGAGCCGTCGATCGGCTCCGCACGCTCGGCGGGGATGCGCAAGTCGAACGCGTAGCGGACGTCGGAGATCGTGACCCTCCGGTGCTCCGCCAGCTCCCATGGGACTCCTTCGGCCAGGTCCAGCGGAGCGGGAGCGTCCGGGGCGCAGGACAACAGGGCAGCTGCTGCCATGATGGGCACACCCGAGCGGGTGGCGAACGTGGCGGAGGACACGGTCGCGAACACCTCGTTGGAAGAACGGCGAACCTATGCGAGTGGACTCACCAAGGTGGGCATCCGGCCCGGAGGGGTCCAGGGGTGCCGTGGGAGTGGGCCCGTGACCCGAGCGCTCGGCGCACTGTGGCGGTGGTCCCGGCGCGGCGCCCGGTGGCTTATCTTGTCCCATGGCCGAGATCGCACCGAGCAGCTACTGCGCCCACGCCGTGGACCATCCGTACCACGGTCCCTATCACGACAACGAGTACGGCTATCCGATCCGGGACGACCGCCGCCTCTTCGAGCGCCTATGCCTGGAGATGAACCAGGCAGGCCTGTCCTGGCTCACCATCCTGAAGAAGCAGGAGAGCTTCCGCCGGGCCTACGACGATTTCGATCCGGCGGTCGTCGCCGCCTACGGTGAAGAGGACCGGGCCAGATTGCTGTCGGATCCCGGCGTGATCCGGAACCGGCTCAAGGTGGATGCGGCCATCCACAACGCCGGCCGTGTCCTGGAGATCCGGGACGAGCACGGCTCGTTCGCGGATTGGCTCGACGCCCATCAGCTCATGGACGACGACGAGGGCAGGCTTCCACGGGCCAAGGCCGACTGGGTCAAGCTGTTCAAGAGGACGTTCCGGTTCACCGGCGGGGAGATCACGGGTGAGTTCCTCCTCTCCACTGGTTACCTCCCCGGCGCCCACGATCCGGCGTGCCCCGTTTTCGGGCGCATCGCACAGCTCGATCCTCCGTGGATGAGGGCCGGGCTTTCGCTCTGATGCCCCGGGTGCCCCTGCCTTTCCAACCGGCTCCCTTCCGGGCGGCCTGGTGGCTTCCGGGCGGCCACGCCCAGACCGTGGGCGGCAAGTACCTGAGGCCCCTCCACCCCCTGCCCCTCACGCGCGAGCGGTGGGACACGCCGGACGGGGACTTCCTGGATCTGGACTTCGCCCCCGCGATCGGAGCCACCGCACCGCTGGTGGTAGTGCTGCATGGCCTGGGCGGCTTCACTCGCCGGCCCTACATGCTGGCGGCGTACCGCGAGCTGGCGAATCAGGGCCTCAGGGCCGTGGGGCTCAACTTCCGGGGCTGCAGCGGCGAGCTCAACCGCCTGCCGCGCCTCTACCATTCGGGGGAGACCGGGGACCTGGGCTTCGTCGTGGATACGCTCCGCTCCCGCTACCCGGATCGCGCGGTGGGAGTCCTGGGCTTTTCGCTGGGCGGCAACGTGCTCCTCAAGTACCTGGGCGAGCGGGCCGCTGGGTCCCCGGTGGCCGTCGGGGCCACGATCTCGGTGCCCTTCGACCTGGCCGCGGGCTCCCGGCGGCTCGAAGAGGGCGTGATGGGCCGGGCCTACACCCGCTACTTCCTCAAGGACCTGAAGGCCAAAGCGCTGGGAAAGGCAGACCTCGTCAGCCCCCACATCGATCTCGATGCGGCCCTGGCCGCCGAGACCATCTGGGCGTTCGACGACCTGGTGACGGCGCCGCTGCACGGCTTCGCCGACGCCGCCGACTATTACGCCCGTTCGAGCTCGAAGTACTTCCTCGATGGGATCCGCACACCCGCGCTGCTCATACAGTCACGGAACGACCCTTTCTCTCCGTACGACCCGGCTACCGAACGTTCGGCCCGGGATTCCGACTACCTGGTGTCGGGGTTCTTCGATCACGGGGGCCACGTGGGCTTCGTGGCCGGTGGCAGACCCTGGGCGCCCGTGTTCTGGGCGGAGGCAGAGGCGGCTCGGTTCCTGGCCGAGCAGTTGCGGGTCCAGGGTCGTGCGCCAGCCCACCCGGCGTGAGGCGGAGTCCGGAGCCCCGAGGAGCGCAGGCCGTGAGCGGACGGCACCCACGAGTTTCCAGACCGGGCGCCTGGCCCCAGATTGCACCCCCGCATGACCGATCCCGCGACCCCCGACGCAGCCCGGAGCACGCCTTGACCACTTCCGCACCGCCCCGGCCCCACTCGGCGCCAGCAGGCAGACGCCGCGTACGGCGGTGGGGCAGCCCGGAACCGAGGCACCGCCGGGTCCCCCGTCGGCAAGTCGTGCTGGGCGTCGTGGGTGCGCTCCTGCTGCCACCCGCCGTGGCCTGCCAGTCGCGTCCCGTCATGGGCGGGCCCCCGGACATGCCGCGGGAGCGGGCCGTGGAGTCTCCGGCCGGGCTTCGCATCGAGACCTTCGCCGAGGGGCTCGAGGTGGTCTGGGGCATGGTCTTCACGCCCGACGGACGCATGCTCGTGACCGAGCGGCCGGGGCGCATCCGGGTCATCGCATCCGACGGCAGGCTGGACCCGACGCCCTGGGCGGTGGTGGGCGACGTGCGGACCCGGGGTGAAGGGGGCCTGATGGGCATCGCCCTGCACCCCGACTTTCCGGCTCAGCCGTGGGTGTACGTCATGTACACCTCCAACGAGCACGGAGGCGTGAACCGAGTGGCCCGCATCCGGGAGGAGCGGGCCCGCGGTGGCCGGCTCGAAGTGATCCTGGACGATCTGCCCGCGCGAGCCAACCACAACGGCGGACGGATCCAGTTCGGCCCCGACGGCCTCCTCTACATCGGCGCCGGTGAGGTGTGGGAGAGGGAGCGGGCCCAGGATCTGGACGACCCGGCCGGCAGCGTGCTGCGGATCACCCCTGACGGCTCGATCCCCGGCGACAATCCGTTCGGTGGCAGTCCCATCTTCAGCTACGGTCACCGGAACGTGCAGGGAATCACGTGGCACCCGGACACGGGAGCGCTCTTCACGGCCGAGCACGGGCCCAGCGGGGAGTGGCCCGGCGTCGGGGGCCGGGACGAGATCAACATCACCGAACGCGGCAAGAACTACGGGTGGCCACTGGCAGTCGGCGCGCCTGGGGCCCAGGGTCTGGAAGACCCCCTGCTCATGTGGCCCGAGGGGGCGCCCACGGGCGACCTGATCTTCTACGACGGCGATCTCATTCCCGACCTCAGGGGCGACCTGTTCTACTCCACCCTGCGCACCGAGGCGCTCTTCCGCATCCGCTTCGAGGATCCGGCCGATCCTCACCGGCCCACCGCCATCGAGCGGTGGTTCGTAACCCCCGAGGGCCGCTCGGTCTACGGACGCCTTCGGGGTATGGTCGTAGGCCCCGACGGCGCCCTCTACGTCGGGACCAGCAATCGGTCCCGAGGGAGCCCCAGGGCCGGCGACGACCGGATCCTGCGCATCGCGCCGTCCGGCACTGGCACGCCTTGATGACGGGCGTGCGTGCCGCGAGGCCCCCCGTTCCATTCGACCTGCGAGGACCTCGATGAGCCTGCTCGTAATCGTGGTGCTGGCGTACCCCGTGATCCTGATCGGCATCAGCCTCTGGCGCTCCCGGTCCGTCAAGAGTCACGACGACTTCATGGTGGCGGGACGCTCGGTGCCGGTGGTGCTGCTGGTGGGGACGCTGGTGTGCACGTGGATCGGGTCCGGCTCGCTGTTCGGGGGTGCGGGATTGGCCTATCGGACCGGCATCGCCGAGCTCTGGTTCAGCTCGGGCGCCTGGGTCGGCCTCATCGTCGCGTACTTCATCGCCGGGCGGGTCCGCCGGATCGCCGAGTACACGGTGCCCGACCTGCTGGAGAAGCGGTACAACGCCGCGGCGCGCCTCTTCGGGACGCTGGCCATCGTGCTCGCCTACGTTACCATCGCCGCATACCAGTTCCGGGGCGGCGGCTGGATCCTGTCCATCGTCACGGACGGAGCCATCAGCCCCACCGCTGGCATGTATATCACCGCAGCGGCCATCGTCATCTTCACTGCGCTGGCCGGCATGGTGTCCATCGTCACGGTGGACATCTTCAACGGCGTGATCATCACGCTGGGCGTGCTGTTCGCTTTGCCCTACATGGTGGTCACCTTCGGCGGTGTGGGCGCTGTCATCGACGCCTTGCCGGAGCAGCACATGACGCCGCTGGGCGGTCACAACTTGCTGTGGGTGGCCGGCGTCGCTCTCCCGACGTTCCTGCTTCTCCTGGGCGAGAGCGGGATGTACCAGAAGTTCTTCTCCGCCAAGGACGCCCACGCGGCTCGCAGGGCCGTGATCGGCATGGTGGTCGGTGTTGTGCTCCTCGAGACGGCGCTGGCCCTCCTGGCCATCGTCGGACGGGCCCACTACCCGGACCTCATCGGCGCAACCTCGGTCGTGGGACGGGCCGCCACCGAAACGATCATCCTCTACATCGCCCGTCACGGTCTCCCCGTCCTGGGCGGTGCGGTCCTGCTGGCGGCCGCGGTGGCCATCGTGCTGTCCACGGGCAACACCTTCCTGCTGATCCCGTCCACCAACGTGACCCGGGACATCTATCAGCGATTCGTCGATCCGGACGCCGGGGAGCGTACCCTGCTCCTCCTGCAGCGCGGGGTCATCGTGGCGTTCGGGGGCCTCGCCCTTGTGCTGATCACCCAGTTCGACTCGGTGCTCGCCATGGCCCTGTACGCGTATTCCCTCGTGGGCGCCAGCCTCACGCCCGCCCTCCTTGCGGCGTTCCTCTGGAAGCGGGTGACGTCCGCAGGTGGGGTCGCCTGTATCGCAGGCGGCATGGGCACGATTGTCGCCCTCGGCGTCCTTTCGCGCGTCGGTGTCGATTTCACCTGGGGCGAGTTCGACTTCGCATCCAGCGACTACATCGTGATCCCCGGCGTCCTCGTGTCCATGTCGTTGCTCATCGTGGTGAGTCTGCTGACGCCCGCGTCACCCCCCGAGAAGTGGGAGCCGTTCTTCGTTCCCGGGGACGAGGGTCTGGACCCGGCGGTCGCGACCGACTGAGAGCTGGTGCCCCGGCCTGCCCCGGGGAGACGTGCCAACCCTCCAGGTGAGGGAAACGCTCCAAGTGAAGGAAAGGCTTGACGATCGAATCCCTTTCGACATAAAGTGGGCGCGGATCGAATCCGGGAATGCGGGCACGCCGTCGCCTGCCGCGCCTAGCGGCTGGCTTCCGGATCGAGCCAGGAGAGGGACCCCGTCTCAGCGGGGCCCAGGACGACATCGCATAGAGGGAGAAGGGACAGATGGCCAGGGGAACCGTGAAGTGGTTCAATGACGCTAAGGGATTCGGCTTTATTTCCCCTGAGGAGGGAGAACGGGACTGCTTTGTCCACTACTCCGCGATCCAGGGAGACGGGTTCAAGACCCTGGCCGAAGGTGACGCGGTCGAGTTCGAGATGGTACAGGGCCCCAAGGGTCCGGCCGCGGAGAACGTGACCCGCGTCGTCTGAAGTCCCGCGGAATCAGATAGCCGCGACAACGGCCGAAGGAAGAGCGCCCCGGTGGAGGTCCACCGGGGCGCTTTCTTTTTTTCGGGTGACTGGCCGCGCCTCAGGCTGGCGCCCGGTCCCGGAAGAAGGCCCGCCCATGCCAGGCCTCGCCCGCTGGACGCTCCCACTCTCCCGACCGGACCTGGCCCACACGGGTCACCGTGTTGTCGAAGACCACGCTCTCCAGGCGCACCGAACCGGACCGGACGAGGTCCTTGAACTCGCTCCGGGACACGCGGCCGATGTCGTCGTCGCGCCGATACCAGACCGGCGTGTTGTCGACGAACGTGGCCCCCAACTCCGCCTCCAGGTCTTTCAGCGTGTTGACCATGGCGTCGATGGAGCAGCCCGAGGGTGGCACCGACGACTCGTCGAGCCCGACCAGGATGAACCGTCCGTAGCGCCAGTCGCGTCCTACGGTCAGCGGCGTGCCGTGAGCGGCCCACCGATCGAGAAACGCGTCGACGGCAGCGAGAAAGCGGTGTTCCTCGTCCTCCGCGAGGCGGCGGTCGCTGCCGAAGATCCAAACACGCCCGGAGTCGGGGATCCGGTCAAAGGGGATGCGGGGCATGCGCCTCTTCCTCTCTTCGCGACCCTTCCTGATCGGGTCCGGGTTCGGCTTCGGTCGAGGGCCTGCTGGCGGGCCTCGACCGTGTGATGGGTGGCGGCATTTCCAGCGGCGGGATGACGGCGGTCTCGGGCGCGTTCTTGCTGATGATCACCGCCATCCAACGGAGATCCTCGGTGTTCTCGAGCCAGATCCGCACTACCATGGTCAGGGGCACCGATAGAAGGGCGCCCAACGGCCCCCATAGCCATCCCCAGAAGAGCAGTGACAGGAGCACGACCAGTGTCGAGAGGCCCAGCCGCCGCCCCATGAGGTTGGGCTCGACGATGTTCCCGAAGACGAGGTTCACGCTCAGGTAGCCAACGGCCACGAGGATCGCTTGCCCGGGGCTCACCTGGATCAGCGCCAGGAAGATGGCCGGAATTGACGCGATCGCAGAGCCGATCGTGGGGACGTAGTTGAGGATGAACGCGAGCAGGCCCAGCAGCAGCGGGAAGTCCACGTCCATGAACCAGCACCAGAGCCCCAGGAGCACCCCGGTTGCCAGGCTCACCAGCGTCTTGATGCGAAGGTAGACCTGCACCTCTTGCACGAACTTGCCGGCCCGGCCCGTTCCCAGCGTCGGCTGCCGGAAGATCGCGCGGAACTTCTGCGGGAAGACGGTGGCCTCACTGAGCATGAAGTACATGACCAGCAGGACCAGCACCAGCGCCGAGACCAACGTCGCGAGCCGCGTGACGGACCCGGCGGCGAAGTCCAGCAACGCAGCCGGATCGATGAGGTCCAGGCTCAGGTACTCGCGTCCCGGAATCCCCCGCCCTTCCAGCCACTGGATCCAGGAGTCCCGGACGACCTGAAAGCGCCTCAGGTAGACGGGCAGACGGTCCTGGAGCTGCCCGATGGACTGCGTGCCCACGAAGAGCATCAGGACCAGGCCGGCCACGTTGAGCAGCATCGTGAAGAAGACCGCCAGCGGGGCAGGCATCCGCTTCCGTAGCCAGAGCAGGATCGGGAGGCTGAGAACCGAGAGGAAGAGGGCCAGGAAGAACGGCAGTAGAATCGGCCGCGCCAGCCGTAGCCCGTACACCACCACTACGAGGCACGCGGCGATGAACAGGAGTCGGGCTCCCGGATTCTGTTCCGTTCGGTCGAAGATCACGGCAAACGATGTTCGCGGAGTGCACCCATCGGGCCCAGAGCGGCGGCGGGGTACGGCCCTACCCAACATGCCATAGCCCCACGGACAGCGCGACGTTCCGCGCACGGGCGTGCCATCCGTTTCTCCTTGGCCCCGATCCCTCTACCTTCCCTCTATGGTCGACAGTTCGACTGGTCCCGTCCACATACCCGCCTCGGACGAGGACCTGCTGGCTCAGTGTCGCGTGGACACCTTCCGCTCCGGCGGGAAGGGCGGCCAGCACCAGAACACAACCGACAGCGGCGTGCGGCTGACGCATCTGCCCACGGGCATCGTCGTCACGGCCCGCCGCGAGCGCAGCCAGCATCGGAACCGGGCGATCGCCCTGGCGCGGTTGCGGGAGCGCCTGGAGGCCCTGAACAAGCCGAAGCCGGAGCGCACTCCCACCCAGGTGCCGGAGCGGGAGCGGCGGCGCCGGCTGGAGGAAAAGCGCATCCGATCGCAGAAGAAGCGACTCAGAGACAAGCCCGACCCGGGAGAAGACGCTTGAGCCCTGAACCCGACCACGCCCTGCCCTCGACTCCGGTGCACCTCCTCCTCGTCGAGGATGAAGAGACGGACTACCTGGTCGCACGGGCGATTCTCGAGAAGTTGGACAGACCCCGGGTGGTCGTGGACCGCGCGGCCACCTACCGGGAGGCCCTCAGGGCCCTGGACGGCGACTACGACGTGTGCCTCGTGGACTACGTGCTCCCCGACGGCGACGGCCTGGAGCTGCTCAAGCGGGCCGCGGAGCGCGGCATTCGGACGCCCATCATCATGCTCACAGGCAAGGGGAGCCGCGAGGTTGACCTCGAGGCCATGAAGGCCGGTGCCGCCGACTATTTGGTCAAGGGCTCGATCGAGCCAGCGTTGATGGAGCGCTCGATTCGTTACGCCCTGGAGCGCCGCAGGAGCGCTGAGGCGCTGCGCGCCAGCGAAGAACGGGTCCGGACGCTCTTCGAAAGGCTGCCTCTGGGACTGTACCGCATCACCCCGGACGGCGAGTTCCTGGACGCCAATCCGGCGCTGATCCGTATCCTCGGTTCCCCCGACCGCGAGACCCTGCGCAAGGTCTACAGCCCCCAGCTCTACGTGACGGAGGGGGACCAGGCCCGCTTTCGGGAGCGCCTCGAGAGCGAGGGCGTCGTGGTTGGATTCGAGACCAGTCTGCGGAAGGGAGACGGGTCGATCATCCACGTCCGCAACAGTGCCCGTCTCCACCGCGGACCGACCGGTGAGGTCGAGTACATCGAAGGGGCGATCGAGGATGCCACCGAGCTGGCCCGCGTCCGCCGGGTCGTGGACAGCGAAGCGCACTACCGGGCGGTGGCCGCCGGGTCGAGCGTCGGGATCCTGATCATGGATCTCGACGGAACGGTCCTCGAGGCGAACAGAGCCGCCGGAGACGTCTTCGGCTGCCCCAGCGAAGATCTGGAAGGCAGGAACGTGACCGTGCTCTTCGCCGATCAGGACCGACAGGGTGTGACGGCCGACGTTTCGTCGTTGAGGCAGCAGGGGGCAGGCAGGGTCGCGGCCGATCGCCGCCTGCGCCGGATCGACGGAGCGCTGCTTCGGGTCCGGGTCTGCCTCACGTCGGTGCTGGACCCATCCGGACACCCGTTCCATCTTGTGTGTCTCCTCGAAGACATCGCCGGATCTTCGGAGACGGCCGCGAGCGAGGTCCCCGAAACCCCGGGGGTATGAAGGCCGGGCCGGGATCGCCCCGCGTCCGACGAGCATGCGAGGCCGCCCGCGATCGGCCCGATCACTGAGCGAGGTGTTCGATGAAACAGGTAGTTGCCGTGGCTGCGGTTCTCAGCGCGACGGCTGCGCCGCTGACAGCCCAGGCGTATGCCGACTATCGGGTGGACCTGGTCGACCAGGCTGAGGCAGGCTCCTTCGTGATCACCATGGGTCCTGTGGACCTCGAGGTGATGTCGCACAACGAGCACGGGGCGAGCCACGAGGAGATGGGGGTCTTCCCCCCGATCCTGAGCGTGGAATTCCCCCGCGACGCCTACCTGAGGGGCTTCTCATACGAAGTCGTGAACGGCGAGGGGGAGAGGATCTCGACGGCCATCGTCCACCACCTCAACTTCATCACGCCCGAGCGGAGCGAGCTCTTCCTTCCCATCAGCCAGCGGCTCCTGGCCATGGGCAAGGAAACGGGATCCCAGTCTCTGCCCGGGTGGCTGCTCGGCGTTCCGGTGGAGGCGGGAGGAGAGCTCGTCGTGTCGCCGATGCTGCACAACCCCACCGGCGAGCGCCACGAGGACGTGGAGGTTCGCGTGCGCCTCGACTACGTGGACGCGGGAGGCGTGCTCCCCTTCCTGAAGGTCTACCCGTTCCAGCTGGACGTGGCGTTCCCGGCCGGGGACAAGAGCGTCGACCTGCCACCGGGCCCGTCGTCGTACTCCTGGGAGGGAAGCCCGCGCATGGCTGGGCGGATCATGGCGATCGGGTCTCATCTCCACGAGCTGGCTACCAGCATCCGGCTGGAGGACGTGACGGCCGACAAGATGCTCTGGGAGGGGTTGCCCCTGATCGGTGAGGACGGCGGGACCGTCGAGGGCGTGACGATCGGCAAGCTGTACAAGCGCCTCGGCGTCGTGATCGAACCGGATCACGTGTACCGGGTCACGGTGGACTACGAGAACCCCAGCTCCGAGACCATCACCGCCGGCGGCATGGGTGTTGTGGCTGGCGTATTCCTTCCCTCCGGCGGCGTCGCTTGGCCCCTGGTCGATACCTCCGACCCTCTCTATCTACTGGACCGAAAGCACTACATGCGCCAGGTCCGGGGCGATTACGACCTGATCGCAGCAGGCGGCGGTGTCGTCGGGGAGCACGGCGCAATGGAGATGGGGGGCGAGGGGCACGACATGCATGGGGACCACCCCATGGATGGGGACCCCGGCATGGACATGGACGATGCCGGCGATGACATGCACGAGTCCCATGAAACAGACGGCGAACACGGGGGGACGGGGAACGACCCCTAGGGGCGGGACGGCTGCTGGAGCGAGAATCAGCGGGATCGAGGCACGGGCGGGCGCTCTCCACGGAGGGCACCGCCCCGTCTCTCGAGGCGTGCTACCGTGGTGCCGGTGACCCCGCGCCGAGGTTCGACCGCGCCACGAGATCAAGACCCTCGGCGGGGCCGATTCACCATGTCCGAGCTGACGCCCGAGAAGCGACTCCGGTCCACTTGCTCGTTCTTCAGGCTCCGGAGTACGCCCCCGAGATCCACATAGAACCGGAAGTAGGTTGGATCGGCCTCGACGGATCGATCGAAGGGAAGCGTGAATTCGATTCGAGTGGTGCGATCCGAGCCCGCTGGGGAGGCGAGTCGCAGCCCGAAGCCCACCGACGCCTTCCAGCCGGAGTCCACGCCGAACGGCACGTCTCGAGCCCACATGCGGCCGGCGTCGAAGAACACCGCAGCCCCGAGATCGAAGAGCTGGGCGGGCCCCCGGGAAGGCGTCCCGCGAATAGCCCCTGACCCCGTCCCGCCCTCCCAGCGTGAGCTGAAAGGGCCTCCGAGTCGTCTGACCGTCGTCCCACGAGGCCCGAGCCAGGACCGTGTGACGGCCCGGGTCCTCCGACCGGTACGCGGGTTGCCAGAACAGGACGCCCTGCAGCTCGGTGATCACGTCGCTCCAGCGATCCTGGTTTTCGCCCTCCTCGATCCGCTGAAGACGGCCCTCCACCGACAGCTGAGTGGTCCAGAACCACTCGGTCCCGAGTTGGCTGCCTCCGAAGAACTCCAGGCGGCCGTAGAGGTCCTCGG
>JBDHHQ010000093.1:0-40998 GCA_039589315.1 Gemmatimonadota bacterium | reverse complement strand
AACATCCGGTTCTTCACGACTGGGTAGGGGGCTACGCCCTGCGCTACCCGACTGGAGCGGTAGGGTCGGCGGCTCTGAGCCGTGGTTCTTGACCCCAGTTTTTCGAGCGGGCTATCGTTTGCCATGGACTACAAAGACATCATCACCGTCGAGCCCGGGAAGCGTGGCGGCAAGCCGTGCATCCGAGGATTGCGCATCACCGTCTATGACGTGCTGGAATACTTGGCGTCCGGAATGTCGGAAGCTCAGATCTTGGAGGACTTCCCCGATTTGAGAGTGGAGGACATCCGCGCGGTTCTTGCGTTCGCAGCCGACCGTGAGCGCCGCTTGATGTCCTCGCCCCCTGCGGCGTGAAGCTCCTCCTCGACGAGAACATCTCGCCACGCGCAGTAGCGGCCCTCCAAGAGCTCTACCCGAAAACGGTTCACGTTCGCGATGTCGATCTCGCGTCGGCCGCGGATCAGGCCGTCTGGTCGTTCGCCGCAGAGCTTGGGTTCATGATCGTATCCAGGATTCTGACTTCCACCAACTGAGCTTCGTCCGCGGCTTCCCGCCTAAGGTGGTTTGGATACGACTCGGCAACTGCACAACGGACGAGATCGTTGCGCTGTTGTTGGAGCGCCAAAGCGTCTTGGAGGCATTTGATTCGGATTCTGAGGCAGCCTTCCTCGAATTGTCGTGACCGAGGTGTCAAGCGCCTGACCCCTCAGCTCACCGGCCGCCTGGCCGGCCCACGGATCCACCTTCCCGGCTTCTCGCCGGTGAGCGCTCCGTTCCGGATGACCGGCACGCCATTCACCAGCAGGTTCTCGATCCCCACGGAGTACTGATGGGGGTCGGTGAACGTGGCCCGGTCCTGGATCACGTCGGGATCGAAGATGGCCACGTCGGCGAGCATGCCCTCGCCGATCACCCCCCGATCGGTCTGCCCCAACCAGTGGGCCGGCATGGAGGTCATCTTCTGGACGGCCTGTTCCAGGGTGATCACCTCGAGCTCCCGGACGTACCGGGCCAGCACCCGGGCGAACGCGCCATAGCTCCTGGGATGCGGGTAGCCCACGCCGTAGCCCACGTTGTCTCCGTCCGTCTCGATCATGGCCAGCGGGTGCTGCATGATCCGGATCACGTCGGCTTCGTCCATGATGTGGTAGATGGCGCTGAAGCCTCCGGCGAGCTGGAGGTCGATGGCCAGATCGATACCGGCCTCCAGGTCCTCGCGCCCCATGCTCTGGGCCTCGGCGTAGTCGGCCAGCGTCTTTCCGTCCCAGCTCCGGTCCGAGCGCATGACCCGGAACTGGATGCGGGACAGGTCCTCGCCGCCCCAGTCGGTGCGCCAGATCGTGCGCATCTCGTCCTCCATCCGCGCGCGAGTCTCCGGGTCCGCGATGCGCTCGGCGAAGGCCTCGGGCCCTCCGGCCAGTGACCACTGGGGGAACAGAACCGATGAGCCCGTGCTCGCGGCGGCATACGGGTAGAGGTCATGAACCACCGTGAGTCCTGCGGCGTTGGCCGAATCGATCATGGCCAGGGTCCGTTCGCTCCATCCCCACTGGCCGGCCCCGGCTGCTTTGTGGTGGTTGATCTGGGACGGGATGTCGGCCTCGTCGGCGATGCGGATGACCTCGGCGACCGACTCCAGCAGGCCCGCGCCCTCGCCGCGCATGTGGCTCACGTAGATGCCGCCGCGCGCCGACGCCACCTTGGCCAGCTCGATGACCTCTTCGGTTTCGGCGTAGTTGGCCGGCACGTAGAGGAGCCCGGTGGAAAGGCCGATGGCGCCCTGCTGCATGGACTCATCGACGAGCGCCTTCATCTCCTCTAGCTCTTCCGGCGTGGGCGCCCGGTCCTCCATGCCCAGGACCTGCTTGCGGGTCCAGGTGTGGCCGGCGAAGAAGGCCACGTTGGGCGCCATCTCCAGGGACGAGGCGAACTCGTCGAGCGGCCACGGCTGATCGCCCGAGTGCAGCGACGCGCTGATGGTCGTGATCCCCTGCCGGAGGAAGTTCTCGGACATGGGATGGCGGGCGATGCTCTGCTGGATGTGGGCGTGGTTGTCGACGAAGCCTGGGGTGACCACGCGGCCCGTAGCGTCGATGACCTGCCGTGACTCGGACGGATCGATGGGCGTGCGGGAGACCGCGACGATCCTGTCGCCCGAGATGGCCACGTCGGCGTCGAAGCGCGCCTCGCCCGTGCCGTCCACCACCGTGCCGCCGCGGATCAGGACGTCGTAGGTCTGGGCGTGAGTCGGGGTGCCGCTGAAGGCGACGAGCGCGGCAAGGATGACGGCGGTTCTCATCGGACTGGTCTCCGGGACGGGGTCGAGTCGCACAACGTGATACGGCCCTGGGACCTGCGGCAACCGAGCGGGGAGCAGCCAGGCGGCGCAGCCCGGCTGCTGGCGCCCCCTACAATTCCAGCAGACACCACTCCTTCGAGACCGGCGCGGTACCCAGCTGCAGCCCCTTCTCCTGGTCGACCACGATCAGGTTCGAATGGTTGAAGCCGAATCCGTTCTCGGGATCGTACAGGCCCGGCTCGTTGGAGAAGTGCATGCCCCGCTGGAGCACGGTGTAGTCGCCCAGCGCGTGGTAGGGTGGCTGGTGTCCCTCCGAGCCGGAGCCATGCCCGGGACGGTGATAGACCAGATGTCCCATCCCCTGGGACACCTGATAGTCGTGCACCGCCTTGGCCACGTTCGAGCAGGTGTTGCCCTCGAAGGACTGCTCGGCCTGGATCAAGTGGGCGCGAGTATGCACGTCCCAGACCTTCTCCTGCCATTCGGTCCAGGGGCCCACCAGGAACGAGCGGTACTGCTCGCCTCCGTACCCGCCGATGCCTCCCCACGCGATGATCGAGAACGACCTGCCGCGCTCGATGGGAGCGAAGGACATCTGGTTGGGGTGTGGGTAACCTGTAGTCCGACCAGACTTTACCATCAGGCCGAAGGTGATGCCTACGGCGTTGTGGGGCTCGCCGGACTGCTCGATGCCCTGCATGACCCGGTCGAGGCCCCACATGTAGGCGGCGTTCTGGATCTCCTGATCGACGACGCCGGGACCGCGCTCCATGACGTAGTTGCGGGCAAAGGCGTGGACCTCGGACCAGATGTCCTCGGACCGCTGGGCCAGGCGGTTCTCCATCTCGCCCTTGACCATGCGGTTCCGGACGAAGATGTCGGCCAGGTCGACGAACTGGGCCTCGGGCATGGCCGACGCCACGTCACCGAGGCTACCGCCGGTGGGCCGGAACGGCTGAGGCGCGTCGTAGTCGCCCGACATGTTCAGCTGGCCGCTGCTGTACTGTCCGGGCAGAAGGCCGATCTCGACGGCGCCGTTCCCGTCGACCCCGATGGTCTTGTTGCCGTAGCCGAGGTCGGCGAGGGTCTCGCCCCACCACCGGTACAGGTTGACCGTGGGGCCCTGGTTCACCTGGCCCTCGTTGGGAAAGCCGCCCTCGGCGTGGTGGTGGTCGAAGTAGACGTACTGATCCGTCGACCACCACGTCCGGACGAGCTCGTAGTCCAGGTACGGGTGGAACCAGATGACGCCGTCGTCCTGGTCCATGGGGAGGAAGCAGGACAGCGAGCGCTCCGTGCCGGAGTGCCAGAGACCGGTCGCGTAGATGATGTTCCACCGTCTAGTCAGTAGGATGCCGCCGTCCACGCCTCGCTCCCGGGCCTGGGCTTTGAGCGCGCGTGTCTTGTCCTTGTGCCAGGAGAGGGGTAGGCGGTTGTAATCGGCCGGCTCGAACAGCTCGCCTTTGCGTACCGCCTGCTCGGCCCGGAGCAGGTCGAAGCTGTCCGTGCTCTGGTCTGCTCGCGCCATGGCGCGCTCGTCGGGCCACACGCTGCGGGGTCCCACAATCACGGCGCCGGAAAGGCCCGCGCCGGAGGTCATGATGAACTCGCGACGGCCGATGTTGTTCATGGGGCCTCCCGGATGGTGATGCGGCGATGGGTCGGGGTGCTCGCCTGGGCCGGTGCTGTTGGAGCTGGCCTGGGCGAGTGCCAAGGGCATCGTGAGGGTGGAGCGGGGTGGGGGCAAGGACGAGGCTGTGCCAACGACAGGTGGGGGCAGTGAGCGTTGGGGCTGGGAGGTCCTTAGGTCATTGGGTGGAGCGTGCCCGTTACGGCGGGGCCTCGCCGGCCCACGCGGAGGTTGAAGCGGCGCCCCGTCAGTGGTAGCTTTGGTGCCCCTTCAAGGGCCTGTAGCTCAGGTGGTTAGAGCGCACGCCTGATAAGCGTGAGGTCGGTAGTTCGAGTCTACCCAGGCCCATTTTCACGAGGCCCGCCGAGCGGCCAGCTCGGCGGGCTTCGTTCTCTGTCAGGCACCCGCTCGGCACGCCGTGTCGCGCCCGGACGTCCTTGGGCCCAGGTCAACAAGGCGCTTGGCGACCCCACGCCTCTGCGGCGTGAGGTGCCCGCGGGGTTAGATCGAAGCCGAGCCTACGTCCAGGCCCCCTCCCAGTCTTGCCCTCAGGACTCTCGACTCCACAACTTCGTAGGGTCGGCACATGGACGGGCCACCCGCGACTTCTGGCGGGACGACTCACCTACCTGACGTGGCCCCAAGCCCTCCCCTCGGTGTGCTGGTGTGTGAAGCTGTCGGTTCCTCTCGCCCGAGAGTCTTCGCCATGGCGTCGTTCTTCGACCGCCTGAAAGAGCGGAAGCTGTTCCAGTGGGCTCTGGCCTACGCCGCCGGAGCCTGGGTCTTCCTCGAAGCCACGGGCTTCGTTTCGGACCGCTTTGGGTGGCCGGAGTTCTTCGTCCGCGCGCTGACCCTGCTCGCCGGAGTCGGCTTCTTCGTCACCCTCGTTCTCGCCTGGTACCACGGAGAAAGGGGGCGACAACGGGTCAGTGGACCCGAGCTGGTGATGGTCTCAGCTCTACTGGTCGTCGCGGGCGTAGCGCTATCGACCCTCGGCGATCGTGAAGGCCCGGCCCAGGTCACCACCGGGGACCTGGCGGAACAGGAGCGAGCCCGCAGCGAAGACCAGCGGCCCAGAATCGCGGTGCTCCCACTAGACAACCTGAGTCCCGATCCGAAGGACGCTTTCTTCGCGGCGGGCGTACAGGAGGATCTCACGTCCACGCTCAGCCGGATTCCTTCGTTGGCGGTGGTCTCTCGCTCCTCTCTCGAGCAATACCGGGATCCGGCGAACCGCCCCGCGCTTCGGCAGATCGCCGAAGAGCTCGGAGCGGACTATCTTCTCGAGGGCAGCGCGCGCGTGGGCGGCGACTCCGTGCGGATCACTGTCCAGCTGATCCAGGGCGACACCGATGTGCACCTGTGGGCGGAGAACTTCGACGCAGCTTATTCGCCCGACGCCTACTTCGGCCTCCAGGCCGAGATCGTGCAGCGCATCGCGTACCAGCTACGCGCCGCCATCGCTCCCGAAGACCTGCACTGGCTCGAGGCGGTCCCCACCGAGAGCCTGGAAGCTCTCGAAGCCTTCATGCGGGGCAACGAGGCTTACCGAAGCGAGAGACTGCGCGGGACGTTCACGGAGTGGACGGAAATGCCCTCCATCCGCTGGTACGAGTCTGCCATCCAGCTCGACCCGGGATTCTCGCTGGCGCTCGCGAGGCTCGCCCTCTCGGGAACCTACACCTTCGCATACACAGGGGCCGCGCCTGAGCGCGTCGAGGGGTTGGCGAGACGTGCGCTCTCCGTTTCCCCTGACCTGCCGGATGCCCAACTCGCTCTGGCGAGAGCCAACTGGGCCTCGGGACGAGTCGAGGACGCATTGGCCCAACTCGCGGCAGCTCAAAAGACTACGCCGGGCGACCTCGAGATTGCCCTGCAGCTGGCATCGTACCGAGAGCAACTCGGGGATCTCGACGCGGCGATCGAGGCCTACGAACGCCTGGAGCGGATGCATCCGCGCGATCCACTCGTGCCGAGAAGGCTGCAGTACGCGTATATCACCGCGCATCGGTATGACGACGCTCTGGACGCGGCAGATCGGCAGGCCGCGCTCACGCCGACGCCGGATGGACGGATCGGCCTGAGAAGGGTGTTCATTCACATCGCTCGAGGGGACCGGGAGCGAGCAGCGGCCGCGACCGCCGAGCTACTGCGAGACGGGCCGGGGGCCTTCTACGCGCACCGTGAGGACGGCCCCCAACGAGTGGCTGAACGGCTCCTCGATGCGGAACAGCGGGTGCGAGCCTTCGACGGATGGCTGACCTCGTGTCTCACCTGTAAAGACGAGGAAGGGCAGCTTCGCTGGTGGTACTTCGCGAACGCCGCGATTCACGAGGCTGCCCTGGGACGCTCAGATCTCGCGCGCGCCCATTGGGACTCGGTGCGGATCAAGCTCGAAGGGGCGGCCCTCACCATGGACGCGCCGGGAGAGACGGCGGGGCAACGCCTCGTGAGCCTGATCCACGCGTACATGGGGCTGGAGGAACGAAGCGCCGCGATGGAGGGTGCAGGTCGGCTGTTGGAGGAGTTCGGGGCGACCGCCGAAGGATCTCCCGAAGGGCCGAGCCGGGGGTCTGCTTGCAGATCGGTGGAAGCGAGGCTTCGTTGCGCCGTCGTCGCCCGCGTCTACGCCCACTTCGGCGAGCACGAGGCGGCCATCGACTTGCTAGAGGAGCTTCTGCCCGCCCCGTCCTGGCTGACGGTCCCCATTCTCGAGGTCGATCCCATCTGGGATCCCCTCCGGGACCATCCTCGCTTTCAGGCGCTGCTGGAGACCCCCCCGAGCGTGAACTAACCCATATCCCTCGTGACCCGGCCCGGCTCAAGGAGCGCAAGCTCGTTCAGTGGGCGCCCCGCTCGGCCGCACGGCCCACGACATATCGTCTGATGATCGCTCCTACAGGGGGGGCATATGGAAGGTGAACTCGTTTCCCATTACCGAGTGCTCGAGAAGTTGGGGGGCGGGGGCATGGGTGTCATCTACAAGGCCGAGGACCTTCGGCTAGGCCGGTTCGCCGCGCTCAAGTTCCTCCTGCGCTCCGGAGCGATGAGCCTTGATCGCCGGCTCCGTTCAGACCTACCGTGTTCACGTCGCTGCGCGGTCTGCACCCAGGTTGCTCAGCAGAATCGCAAGTCCATTAGAAACGCCTTCCTCACATAGTCGATGTTATGAAGAAACCTCGACTTCCGAGCGCTTCGGATTTCCCGCCCGGTACGAAGTTCATCATCAAGGAGTTCGACGTTCCTTTGGTCTGGGTGCCTGGCGAGGGCTGGTCGAACTGGTACGGTGGCTCTCCAAGTCAATATGATGTCAAGATGCTCAAGGTTGACAACAACTGGCCCGCTGACTCCTTCGAGCAGTGGGTGGAGGTGGTGGAGCAGTCGATGAGACGTGGTTGGGGCTGGTTTAGGAGTCGCTGAAACGACCCCGCGCACATATGCGTGCGTCCTCGCCTGGGTCTGCATCAGCACAGGCCGCGCGGACAGCACCTAGCTGTTAGCGGCGGCACCGACTCTACCCATCGACGCTTCGCCTTCTGCAACCAGAGACCAAACGTGTGCTTCGACGTCGGTCGGCTCGGGTCCCGAGGGGAAGGGAATACCCATGCTTCTCTGATCCCTCCCCAACGAACGCTGCTGCTCAGCCAACCGAAGCCAGACCCTTTCTTGACATATGTGCTGCTCTGCGATACTAATATATGTATTGCATTGCTATAGTAATCACTTGGAGTCGTGATCAAAGGACGTAGAAGGGAAATGCGAGATTCCCTGGGCCGCTTTGAAGAACTGATTCTGCTGGCGATGCTGCGTCTCGGCCCCGGGGCCTATGGCCTTGCCCTCCGACGCGAGGTCGAGGAGCGCACGGGGCGCGAAGTCTCCACCGGCGCCCTCTACACCGCACTCAAAAGGCTGGAGCAGCGGGGCCTGGTCTCGTCGCAGGTCGGAGAGCCCACGGCGGAGCGCGGGGGAAGGCGCAAGCGGCACTACTGCCTGGAGGACCCCGGCGTCGTTGCGCTACAGAACTCCTACACCGACTACACCAGGATGGCGGAAGGGCTGGGCCCGAAGATTGCCGCGGCGGTTGCCCGCCTAGATGCGGGTGCAGGAGAGTGAGTCGAAGCACCCCTCCACGCCTGGCGACCCTCCTACTGCGCATTGCGCTGGAGTCCGAAGTCGCAGAGTTCGTGTTGGGCGACCTACAGGAAGAGTTCGCCGAGCGCAGTGCTCAGATGGGGCGCAGCAGCGCCGCCCGCTGGTACTGGAAACAAGCCTTCAGTTCCAGCGCCGGCGCTTTCCGTCTCTTCTCACGGGTCCGACACGCTCGAGATCCCGTCCTACACAGAAGGATCCCTACGATGCCCACCAAGGATGTGATCTACGGTCTCAGGTCTTTCTTCCGGCGGCCCGGCTTCACCTCGCTGGTGATTCTCATCCTGGCCCTCGGGATCTCCTTCGTGACCATCGTCACGACCCTCGGGCACTCGATCTTCATGGGCGCGGTGCCCTTCGATGATCCCGATCGAATCGTCCTTCTGTGGAGACAAGGCCCCGAGCCCATGCACGTGCGTGAGGCGACGTCCTACCTGAACATCCAGGACTGGGCCGAGGGCGGGGAACCCTTCTTCGAGGGTCTGGCCGCGTACACGATCTGGGCCTCGTCGGTTCGGAGGGCCGAGGGGAACGTGCGGGTCATGGTGACCCACGTCGATCCCTATTTTTTCGAGGCTCTCGACATCGACATGACCCTGGGGCGCCCCTTGGTGGAAGAGGACAACCAGCCGTCCTCGAGCGAGACGGCGGTTGTTCTCAGTTATGGCTTCTGGCAATCCGTGTTCGGCGAGGATCCGGAGATCGTAGGGACGACAGTCAATCTAGGCGGCCAACCCCATGTCGTGGCCGGGGTCATGTCACCCAGAGCCCGTTGGTTGCTCCATGAGCCGTTCGATCTCGTCGTGCCGTACGGGAGAGGCCGATTTGCGCCGTCAGCGGGCATCTATACGAGCCGGGGTTCCACTACGTCCATCGTGGTCGGGCGGCTCCGGGAGGGCGTCAGCATCGAACAGGCGCAAGCCGGCATGCGGGCCGTGTCCCTCGCCTTGCAGCAGGAATACCCTGAGGCCAACGCGGGCACAGAAGCACACATCACCTCCTTCTCAGACCTACGGGGCGACTTCGGGAGGTTGAATCAGGTAGTTACGGTCCTGGGGGTCGGGGCCGGACTTGTCTTCCTGTTGAGCTGCCTCAGCGTCACGCTCCTGCTGGTGGCCCGTTTCGTCGAACGCTCCGAGGAGTTCTCGGTCCGTATGGCTCTGGGAGCCACACCCGCCAGGTTCGTCTATCAGGCGTTGTCCGAGGGAATCTCCATCACACTCGTGGCCGGTGGCGTCGGATTGGGCCTCGCCTGGTTGGTCATCAAGCTGATCTTCGCAGGCAATCCTCTGAACATGTACTCCTTTTCAGAGGTGACGGTGCACAGCAGCGTCTTCCTCCTGACCTTGCTGCTGGCTCTGGCGACGACCCTCCTCTTCGGACTCGTGCCCGTGCTCCGCAGCACCCGAAGTGACTTTCACTCCTCCCTCCGACAGGCGGGGGTGGGTGGACGCAGCCGCGAGCGGAACCTCCTGCGGCGTGGCATGGTCATCGCGCAGGTTGCCGTGAGCGTAGCGGTCCTGGCCGGGGCCAGCCTGGTGGTGCGCAGCCTTTATGTGTTCAACCACACGGACTACGGCTTCAACACGGACGACCTGGTCTACATGCAGCTTCTGCTGGACGGTGAGGAGTACGAACGCGACCGACTCCGGGTCACCTACCGAGAGCTGGAAGGACGTTTGGCGGAACTCCCCGGCATCAGCGACGCGGGGCTCTGGGGCCCGGGCCTGCCAGGGTCCAGCTCGTTCTTCCGCGTCATCGCGCCGGAAGGGCGGGAGTCGGATCCCTCATTCGCCGGATTGCACACCTTCGTCCACTTCGTCAGCCCCGGCGCCCTCGAGCGCCTGGGACTGGAGCTCGTCGAGGGGCGTATGCTCGACGAAACGGACCAGGCCGACTCTCCTCCCAGCATCGTCGTCAGCGAGTCTGCCGCCAATGCCCTCTGGCCGGGGGAAGGGGCCCTTGGCCAAAGGGTCGTGGGTGGATTCAGCGAGCCGCCCGCCGTCGTGGGCGTGGTGTCCGATGCCCGAATGCGGGGACTCGGACAGATTCACAGTGAGATCCTCAGGGACGTCTACATCCCTTTGGCTCAGGATCCCCTTGCACGGACCAACATCTTCGTGCGAGCGCCCGGCAACAGGGCCGCCGTGGTCAGTCAGGTCCGGGAGCTCGTTCGTGAGATCGATCCCACCCAGGCGCTATTCGAGGTCTCCACCATGGCAGAGAGCATGGTGGAAGACCGGCGGGAGATGGGGTTCATCACCACGCTCATGATGCTCTTCGCCGGGACCGCCGCCCTTCTGACGACCGTAAGCGTCTACGGCGTCATGTCCTATTCGACCAGCCGACGCACACGAGAGATCGGCCTCCGGGTGGCCCTGGGGGGCGGGAAGACTCACGTGGTCGGCCTCGTGCTGAACCGGGCGGTCCGCGACATCTTCGTGGGGATTCTGATTGGGGGAGTGAGCGCCCTGGCTCTGGGCCGCCTGATGTCGGGACTCCTCTACGGCGTCACGCCCACGGATCCCATCGCCTTGGGTTTGATGGGTCCCGCGCTTCTGGCCATCGCTCTGGCCGCCGCATTCATGCCGGTCCGGAGGGCCCTGTCCGTCGATCCCTCTGAAGCCCTGCGCCACGATTAGGATCATCCCCCCCTTCTCCGGGCCAGGGCCAGAGCCACATCGGAAGGAATACTCCCAGGCTGGCCTCAGAGTCGCCTCGCGGCTGACGTGAGCCCCCATCGGAGTGACGCTGAGGTATGGTCTGAGGTCGGGGTCACACCAGAGGTCAGCCTCAAGGCGCTCCAAAGCCATCAGGATTAGGTAGCCGCTCGCGTGCGGAGAGGGACGGATGGATGAAGGGCACTCCTGGCCGTTCACGAATCGTCGCGCCCTTGATGCGGGCGATGGTGCGGCGCTCTGTAGCCGGCGATTATCGACGCTTGAAGCACGTCTTAGAGCAAAGCTAGGAAAGGTGATCCTATGAACGAACGGAGTCGCTTCGCGCTTCTGTTCCTGCTGCTCGCGGCCCCGCTGCATGTGGCGGGGCAGGCTGCCGTCGGCACCGGCGGGATGGTCTCGAGCGCCCATCCCCTGGCGACCGAAGTGGGCGTAGATGTCCTCACGGCCGGCGGCAACGCGTTCGACGCGGCCGTGGCGGTCGCTGCGGCACTCAACGTGGTAGAGCCGATGATGTCGGGAATGGGGGGCTACGGCACCATCCTCGTGTACTCGGTCGACGAGGGGCGCAGTCGTTTCCTGAACTCGTCCGGGCGTATCCCCATCGGTACCGACCCCGACCAGTATCGCGCGCCCACGCCCGACTACATGGCCAACCGCACGGGGCCCAAGGCGGTGTCCACCCCCGGAAACGTCAACGCGTGGGCTGCGCTCCACGCCTACGGACGCCTTCCCCTCGCCGACGTGCTGGAACCAGCAGCACGGCTCGCCGAGGAGGGGCACCAGGTGAGCGAGCCGGTGGCCCGCAGCATCGCCAGAGCGTTCGAGGACTTCTCGCCGTACACGCGGGGCTTCTTCGGAAGGGACGGACGACCGCTGCGTGCCGGTGAGCGGCTCGTGCAGGCCGATCTCGCGCGGTCGTTGCGCGCCGTCGGATCCGAGGGGCCAGGGGCCTTCCATGGAGGCGCCATCGGCGAGGCCATCGACGCCGCGATGACCGAGTCGGGTGGTTTCTTGAGACTCCTCGACCTCGTCGAGAACGAGGCCGAGTGGTGGGATCCGGTCGAGATCGACTACCGCGGCCACCGGGTCATCGTGCCGCCTCCGCCGGCCAACTCTTGGCCCGCGCTCGTCCGGCTAGGCCTCATGGCACGCTTCGATGTGGCGTCCATGGGTCACAACTCGCTCGACTATCTGCACACGTACGCGGAAGCGACCAAGCACGCCTTCTGGACCCGGTTGCGCTGGGCCGGCGACCCCGACGTCGCGCCGCCCCCTCTGGACGTCCTCTTCAGCGAGGCCTACCTGGAGGGGATCGCCGCCGGCTTCGACCCGCTGCGGGCCAACGATTTCGAGCCGCCGTTCACGCCGGCGAATTCGGATCGGCACACCACGCATTTCGCAGTTGCGGACCGCTGGGGGAACGTCGTCTCGGCGACGCAGACGCTCGGCAACGCATTCGGGTCCCGCATCATGCCCGAGGGTACGGGCGTCTTCCTGAACAATTCGCTCGCGTACTCGACGTTCGAGCCGGCCGGAAACCCGATGGACGCGCACCCGGGGCGCCGCAAGCTCTCTGGAGACGTGCCGCTGTTCGTGCTCGACGACGCAGGACGGCCATGGATGGCCATCGGAACACCCGGAGGACACACGATCGCCCAGACGATTCCTCAGATCGTGATGAACGTGCTCGACTTCGGTATGGACATTCAGTCGGCGATCGCCGCGCCGCGCGTGAGCTTTCTAGAGCCGAACGGGCTCGCGGTGGAGCGACGGGTAGCGGAGGAGATTCGCGACGCCCTCGCGGCGCGCGGGCACGAAGTCCGCACTGTGAACGCGCTCGGGAACGCGCACGGGCTGACGATCGAGTGGGGTGATCGGGCGCCGACGAGCTTCTCGGGTGGGGCCGACCCCAGGGGGGTCGGGGTCGCCAGAGGCGCTGACGACGCTGTGCCGTCTGCGGGCGGGAGCCGCTGACGCGACCCGAAGCGAATCCGATTTCACGCGGCTTGGAGAGGCCGTATCATCCCCTCCAGACTGCTTCTCACGGTCCAGCCGGCCCCGGAGGGACTCGCCCTCGACATACGGCATCACGTAGAACAGAAACCCGTCCGCTTCGTTTGATCGTGTCTCTTCAGCTCCGTGAACGCACCTGCCCCCTCTTAATCAGTAGGTGCGGGTTTCGAGCCCTCCAACGAAACCCACATGCGCGGGTCCCCCCCAGGTACTGTCGTCCGAGTGCACGCTTGTTCAGCGTGAGGTCGCGTAGGGCAAACCCCGACGCGGACTCCCTCGCCTTTCCCTACGCCCCTACCGGACGGAGTGTATTAGCCTGAAGCTGGGGTAGTCTTGCCCCGTTTGGACCGCATGACCGGGCAATCCATCCGCCGGGGATGCCGACGGTTGGACAGGGGTAGGATCGATCGCGGGTGCAGTGCCCCCGTCGAGGACAGGCTGGTGTCGGATCCCGTCGTCTCCCGGCTGAACACAGCCATGCTTGACCGCTACCACATTGAGCGGGAGCTCGGTGTGGGCGGGATGGCCACGGTCTACTTGGCCGAGGACCTGAAGCACCATCGCAAGGTCGCGGTGAAGGTCCTTAAGCCCGAGCTCGCGTCGGCCCTCGGAGCCGAACGATTCCTGCGCGAGATCGAGATCGCCGCCAACCTCACGCATCCCCACATCCTGCCGGTTCACGATTCGGGAGAGGCCGATGGCCTCCTCTACTTCGTGATGCCGTATGTCAAGGGCGAATCGCTGCGTGAGCGACTCGACCGGGAGCGACAGCTTCCCCTCGACGACGCGATCCGGATCGCCCGTGAGGTGGCCGGAGCCCTGGACTTGGCCCATCGGCAAGGCGTGATCCACCGCGACATCAAGCCAGCGAACATCCTGTTCGAAGAAGGACACGCCGTGGTGGCGGACTTCGGGATCGCCAAAGCCGTGGCAGCTACGGGTCAGGAGCGATTGACACAAACGGGGCTGAGCGTGGGCACGCCCCAGTACATGAGTCCCGAGCAGGCCACCGGGGAGCCGACGGACGCGCGCAGCGACATCTACTCCCTGGGCGCCGTGTTGTACGAGATGCTGACGGGGGAGCCACCTTACACCGGGCCCACCACGCACGCGATCGTCGCGAAGCTGATCACCGAGCGTCCCATCCGTCCGGGCGTGCTGCGAGAGACCGTGCCCGAACGTGTTGATCAGGCGGTCATGAAGACGCTGGCCCGGTCGCCGGCAGACCGCTTCGCCACTGCAGGCGAGCTCGCCGACGCGCTTGCAGGAGTGGCAGAGGTGGATCCAGCTACGCGCCCGCGTCGCCGCCCCACCCAATGGGCGATCGGCGCTGGCCTCACTCTCGCTGCCGCAGGAATCGGGTGGTGGGTGACCGGACGCGACGGCTCGCGTCCGCCGGTTGAGGATCCGATGGCCACTCCACGGACAACGCCGTTCCTGACCACGAACGCCATCGAGAAACAGCCGGCGTGGAATCCCGCCGGTAACCTCATCGCCTACGTCTCGGACGAGTCGGGTAACGAAGACATCTGGATCTCCGACCAGGCGGGCACGAACCAGCTGAATATCACGGAGGCGCACCCGGGCATGGACGCGCACCCCACCTGGTCACCGGATGGACAGCACCTCGCCTTCTACTCGATTCGGGACGGCGCCGGCATCTATACGATGACCTCGCTCGGAGGGGCTGTGCGGAAGGTGACCACGGTTACGGCCGGCGTGCTCTACACCTTTTCGCTTCAGTGGGCTCCTGATGGGAGACTCGTGTACACCGATTTTGACGAAGCCGGGACTAAGCAGGTCTACAGCGTGTCCGCCGTCGGCTCGGATAGGGAATGCCTCACGTGCGACCTGCCCAACGTAGGAAGTCAGTCCGGGCAGCTCTCTCCCAATGGCGAGTTGCTGGCCTTCAAAAGCTCCCAAACTGGGCCCCGCGGCAATCTATACGTGACCCAACTGTCGTCCGGCCAAGTCGCGGAAGTCGGTTCGGGAGTGGCGCGACCTCAGTGGGACGCTGAAGGTGAGCGCTTGTTCTTCATTTCGGACCTCGACGGGCTTCCTGATCTGTGGGTGATATCCATCGACCCGCGACGTGGAGAGGCACGCAGTGTTCCCCACAGGCTCACTTCGGGACTCGACGTTGCCGACTATTCGGTGCGCGGCGACACGACCGTTCTGGCGGTCAAGCGCCGAACCGCAGCAACGCTCTGGGAGTTCCCGGCGGACCGTCCGCGCGTAGCACTGGCTGACGGTGAGCAACTCACCACCACACGAGACTTTCTGGATGCCCGCCCCCGCTGGGCCGAGGCATTGGGCGGCCTTGTCTTCGAGTCCACTCGCCGAGGCAGTCTGGACGTCTGGCTCCTGCCGCTTGCCACGCGCGAGTTGCGGCGTCTCACCACTTCGCCCGCGACCGAATTTCGTCCGCGGCCATCACCCCCCGGACAGTGGATCAGCTTCGAGGTCGAGGAAGAAGGTGGGTCGTACATTCACTTGATGCGTCCCGACGGCAGTGGCCGTCATATGACTGGTCCCCCGACGGCGATCGGATGGTGTTCACGGCGTCGCGACCAGGGGGCTCGTACGTGCTCGCCATTGCTGAGATCGATTCCGCCACCGGCCTTTCACGACAAACTCGTGTCTTCGACGTGCCCGGAGGTGGAGAGGAATACCCGCGGTGGTCGCGGGACGGCCGCTTCATCGCGTATGAAGCGTTCCTGGATGGCAGCTGGGACCTGTGGCTGATGGACTCGGATGGAAGCTCGCCGCGGCGGATCACCAAAGACCCAGCGAACGAGCGTTCTGCGGCGTGGGCCCACGACTCTCGGTCGCTATACTACATACGGGACCTCCGGAGCATCTGGCGCATTCCCCTCGACTCCGTCGGGCAGCCGAGCGGTCCGGCAAGACCGTGGTTCCAATCTCCCCCACGGTATTCTGTGACGTTCGATAGCATTGAGTTGACCGCGAACCAGCTGTTCGTTTCGCTCGGCGTCGAGGCGAGCGACATCTGGCTCGTGGAGTTCTCGAATCGGTAGCATCCCTCAGCACATCCATGCCCTCTGCGGCATGTGGTCCCGGTGGGTAGGTCGACGCGGACTGCGGACCCAGTCTTTGCCCAATGATCCGATGACGGTCGGCAGCCTGAAACCGGGACATCCGGCGGTCTCAGGCCCCCACCCCAGCCTTGCCCTCCGGACTCTCGACTCCGCAACTTCGTAGGGTCGGCACACGGACGGGCCACCCGCGCCTTCTGGCGGGACGACTCACCTACCTGACGTGGGCCCAAGCCCTCCCTCGGTGTGCCGCTGCGTGGAGCTGTCGGTTCCTCTCGCCCGAGAGTCTTCGCCATGGCGTCGTTCTTCGACCGCCTGAAGGAGCGGAAGCTATTCCAGTGGGCTCTGGCCTACGGCGCCGGGGCCTGGGCGCTACTCGAAGGCGTGGACCTCGTGGGCGGCCAGTTCGATTGGTCCACGCGGCTGCTCCAGTCGATCACGATCCTGGTTGCTGTGGGCTTCTTAGTCGTGCTGGTTCTGGCGTGGTACCACGGAGAGAAGGGGCGGCAGCGAGTCAGCGGGCCGGAGCTGATGATGATCACGGTCCTGCTGATCATCGCCGGAGGCGTTCTCTCGTTTCTCGGAGGCGATGGACGCTCGGGTTCCCTTAGCCGCGAGGGGGAAGAGCGACCCGGTATCGCGGTTCTCCCGTGCGAGAACTTCAGCCCCAGCGCCGACGACGCCTACCTTGCAGCCGGTCTGCACGAGGAGATCCTCCTCAGGCTCTCCAAGATCTCATCCCTTCTATCCATCGGGCGCGAGTCCGTCGAGTGGTATCGGGATAATCCACGGCCCTTGCCCGAGGTGGCCGCCGAGCTAGGCGTCGGGTTCATCGGGGAGTGCAGCGTCAGGAAGGATCCCCAGGCAGATCTGATCAGGCTGACGTTCCAGCTGCTGGATGAGACCGGAGCCCAGATCTGGGCGGAAAACTTCGACCGAGATCTGACGGCTGGAAACCTGTTCGAATTGGAGAGTGACGTAGCACAAGAGGTAGCGTCGGCCCTCGGAGCCAGGATCAGCCCAGAGGAGCAGAGTCGAGTGGGCGCGAAGCCGACTGAGAATTCGGAGGCGTATGCCTTGTTTCTGAGGGGAATGGACTATTGGGCTCGGCCTGGGGTGCTTGAGGCGAACGTGGAGATCGCCGAGGAGATGTGGCAGCGTGCCATTGATCTGGACCCTGACTTTGCACTCGCGCGTGCAAAGCTCTCGTACCTGCACGGCGTCACCTACTTCTATTCTCGGGACTTTTCAGACGAGCGGATCGAGGAGCAGCGATTCCAAGCGATGGAAGCACTCCGCCTTCAGCCCGATCTACCGTGGGCGCACTTCGCCATGGGGTACTACCACTACGTGCAGGGAGATCTGGACGCTGCGCTGGAGGAGTTGAGGATCGCTCAACAGGGTGCCCCCAACGATCCCGAACCCTCGAAGTATATCGGCTATACGTCTCGTCGCCTCGGAGACTGGGGCGCCTGGGAGGAAGCGTATCACACGAGCATCCAGTTGAATCCCAGGGATGTGAACATCCACTACAACCTTGGCGGAAGCACGCTCTCGCACCTCCGACGCTACTCGGATGCCGTAGCCGCCTTGGATCGAGCTCTGGAGCTTGCCCCTGACTTCGACACCCCAGCTATCCGAAAGGGGCGCTACTTCGTTCGCTGGATGGGAGAGCTGGATACCCTGCGGACATTCCTCGACAGCCGTGCGCTTGATGAGAACCTCTACGCACGGCTCGACCTGGCTAGGTGGGACCGCGATCCGGATCGTCTGTTTGAGATCCTGGAGATTGGCCCCGATGTCTGGGAGTCACAGGGCTACATCATACCCCGGCACCTCGTTGCCGCCTGGGCTCACCGGATTCGGGGAGACGAAGACGCGGCGCGACTGTCTTTCGACTCGGCTCGTGTGATGCTGGACTCGATCATCTTTGCCAATCCAGACGACTTCCGGGTCCATGGCGCGATGGGCTACACCTACGCCGGTTTGGGCCAGGTGGCCGAAGCCACAGAAAGCGCGGGTCGGTACGTGGCCGGGGGGACGGCCAACGCTCCAGGGGATGTCTACTTCACCCCCGGCTATCAGGTCATCGAGGCGGAGATCCTCGCTCAAGCAGGCGAAGCGGAGGCAGCCGTTGATGCCCTCGACCATCTCCTTTCGGTCCCTTCGCCCATCTCCGTGCCCCTTCTTCGCCTTGATCCGATCTGGGACCCCCTCCGTGCCGATCCCCGCTTCCAGGCGCTGCTCGAGAAGTACGGAAGCGAGCCCTGACCGATGTCCCTCCTGACCCGGCTCAAGGAGCGCAAGCTGGTCCCAAAGCCGGACGCTCGCGTCGAGGTATCGAGTTGATGAATCAGGCTTCGATGATCGGCCAAGTTGTATCGCACTACCGGATCGAAGAGAAGCTCGGTGAGGGGGGCATGGGCGTCGTTTACAGAGCCGAGGACCTCCGGCTTCAGCGACCCGTTGCTCTCAAGTTCCTCCCTCCTCACCTCGTGGCTGACGACAGGGCCAAAGAACGATTCTATCAGGAGGCGCGAGCGGCTTCGGCGTTGGATCACCCGAACATCTGCTCGATCTACGAGATCGACGAGGCGGACGACGGGCAGTTGTTCATCGCTATGGCCTACTATGCCGGCGAGACGTTGGCGGAAAAGCTCAAGCGGGGCCCGCTGGCCATTCTCGATGCAGTGGAGGTGACTCGCCAGGTCGCCCACGGCCTGTCCAGGGCACACGATCGAGGGGTCATCCACAGGGATATCAAACCAGCCAACCTAAGGGCGACGGAAGACGGGATCTGGAAGATCCTGGACTTCGGCATCGCCAAGCTCGCCGGCGCAAACCGTCTCACTCGGACCGGACACGCGGTGGGCACGGTGGGGTACGGGTCGCCTGAGCAGCTTACCTCGGACGAAGCCTCGCCCCAAGCAGACGTGTGGTCGCTGGGAGCCGTCTTGTACGAAATGCTGACCGGGCAGCTGCCCTTCAAGGGAGCGACCCCGGTTGCTGCACTCTATCACGTGCTTCACGAGCAGCCGAAGGCGATCCGGACAATCCGTCACGAGGTGCCCTTGGCGTTGGACCGGGTCGTGGTCCGAGCCCTCGCCAAGGACCGTCGGGCCCGTTACGCGGACATGATCGAGCTGCTGGCCGATCTGGGGAGCCTTGGTGGCGTGGCCCCGGAAGTTCAGTTCCCCGACGACCTTGTGGGCGAGTCGAACGACATCCCCGACGGGCGCGAGGTGACCCTGCCCCCGTTCCTTACACCAGATAGTGAGCCGTCGAACGAGACACTCCTGCCGCCGTTCGTGGGCCGGGAGAAGGAAACAGAGGTGCTGGAGGCATGGCTAAGGGGGGCCTTGGCCGGTCAGGGGCGGGTGGGATTCATCACCGGCGATGCCGGAAGCGGCAAGACCGCATTGGCCCAGGAGTTGTGTCGGAGAGCGGCCGAATCTGACGATCGTCTCATCGTGGCAATAGGGAACTGCGACGCTCACACAGGACCGGGAGACCCTCATCATCCTTTCCGTGAGATCCTACGGCTGTTGACCGGAGACGTGGAGGCTCAGTGGGCTGGAGGTTCTCTCTCGGCCGACCATGCCACGCGACTTTGGAGTTTCCTGCCTTCCGCGGTCCAGGCTCTGATGGAAAGTGGTCCGGGACTGGTCGGCAGCTTCATCCAGGGCGGCCTTCTTTCCCGGGCCGATGTGCACCCCGCCCTCAAAGACAATCAGCGGAACGCGCTACGTGAGTTGGTCGATCACCGGGGTGGGGGAGTCCAACAGGCTGATGTGGTGGATCAGTTCATACGCGTGCTACGGTCTCTGGCCCGCGAGAGGCCTCTTCTCCTGGTCGTGGACGACCTGCAATGGGCCGATGCGGGCTCCGTTGCCGTTCTTTTCCAGCTGGGAAGACGACTGGTGGGGAGCCGGATTCTTGTGATCGGGCTCTATCGGCCCTCGGAGGTAGCCCTGGGCCGCGATGGCCAACGGCATCCCCTCGAGCCGGTGATCAACGAACTCTCGGCGCAATTCGGAGAGGTCCTCATCGAGATCGGTGCAACCGGCGACCGGCGATTCGTGGACGCACTGGTGGACGCAGAGCCGAACCGACTCGAAACAGGCTTCAGGGATTCTCTCTACAGCCAGACGCAGGGCCACGCCCTCTTCACTGTAGAGTTGCTCCGCACCATGCGGGAGCAAGGGAGCCTCGTGCGGAACGAAGACGGTGATTGGGTGGAGACGCCCGGACTGAGGTGGGACCGACTGCCGGTCCGCGTGGACGCAGTTATCAAGGAACGAATGGCCAGGCTGCCAGCGGAGCTTCGTCGATTGCTGACGATCGCCAGCGTCGAAGGAGCTGAGTTCACTCTGGAAGCCACAGCAAGGATTCAGGGGGTAGAGGTCCGTGATCTTGTCGTGCCGGTGAGCCTGGAACTGGAAAGGCGTCACCGACTCGTGAATTCCGAGGGGCTCCATCGCGTGAACGGCACGCGGCTCTCCGTCTATCGTTTCCGGCACGTCCTCTTCCAACGCTACCTGTACGAACAGCTGACTGAAGTGGAACGCGTCCATCTGCACGAGCAGGTGGGAGAAGCGTTGGAGCAGTTGTACGGGGATCGCACGGATCAAATCGCACTCCGGTTGGCTCGTCATTTTCAGGCGGCAGGGACGACCGAGAAGACCGTGGCGTATCTGGAGATGGCCGGGAACCAAGCCAGGAGTATCGGATGCGTCCTGGAAGCCGTCGGTCATTTCAAAGGTGCTCTCGACGCACTTCGCGCTCTGCCGCCAGCATTGGAGAGAGATCATCAGGAGCTCGAGATTCAGTTGGAACTGGTGAACGCACTTCACGCGACCGCCCTGCCGGGGCAGGCGGAAGCTGCGTCTCGGGCGTACGAACTGGCTCAACGGGCGGGTTCGAAACACCAGGTGTTCTGGGCCCTCCACTCGATGTACTGGACGTTCGCTCACTACGCGCCTGATAACCGGTTGGGGCAGAAGTTGGCGGAGGAGGCTCTCTCACTTGCTCGGGAGGTGGGCGACAAGAGCCTTGTGGGCCATGGGCTCGATACGGCTGGACGGAATGCTTTTCTCAGGGGCGACCACCTTAACGCCCTGGCGTACTACGAGGAGCTCGAGTCCTTCTATGCTCCGGAGGAACATCGGAACGAGAGGTTCTCGGCGATCTTTGACGTGGGGTGCGCCATACCCGGAACGATGGGGCTGATCCTCTGGTGTGTCGGCTATCCCGATCAAGCCCTTGTCCGGGGTGAGGAGGCCGTTGCACGCGCCCGGGACCTCAGGAGTCCCTCGACTCACCTGTTGATGCAGATGTATGTCGTCTACACGCATATGTGGCGGGGCGAGTTCCAGGAGGCGCGCCGCGTCTGTGAAGCCCTCCGGAAGCGAGCAGATGAGCTCGGCCTGGGCGCGTACTATGACTTCATGGACATTCACTCGGGCTGGTGTGCGGCTCAGCAGGGAGAAGTGGCTGAGGGAATTCAGTCGATTCAAAGAGGCTTGAAGGCATGGCACGCGATCGGGTGGAAGGTCTGGGCGTCGTGGGGTTCAGCTCTCCTGGCCCAAGCCCTACTCATGGATGGACGGGCCGAAGAGGGGCTGAAGGTCTTGAACGAAGCCCATGCTGCCACCGAGGGCTCCGACGAGCTCTGTCACGAGGCGGAGATCCACCGCACTCTCGGCGAGCTATACCTGGGGCTAACGGAGACAAAGGTGGCCGAGGCAGAGGCGGCCTTCCGGCATGCGATTCAAGTGGCCCGGAGCCAGGAGGCGCGGTCCTACGAACTCCGGGCCAGGATCAGCCTCGCCCGTTTGCTCCGCGAACAGGGCCGATCTGCTGAGGCACGCGACAGCCTCGCCGAGGCTTTTGGGTGGTTCACCGAGGGGTTCGGCACTGCCGATCTCAAGGAAGCGAAAGCATTGCTGGCCGAACTGGGAACAGCGTGACCTCCGAGTCTCCTACGCCATTCAGGTTGCGGGTCTCCTACTGTCAATTCCACTGTCAATGACCCGTGCAGGTTGCTCAAGACGGCGTCTGAAGCCGTGCAGGTTGCGCGCGCCGCCTGAGTTAAGTGCTTGAATCCGTGCAGGTTGCTCGATATGGGCTTGTCCGGTCTGAGCCTGATAAGCGTGAGGTCGGTAGTTCGAGTCTACCCAGGCCCATCTTCGCAGCACCCAGCCCCGCTTGAGGTTACAGCCTCGGGCGGGGTTTTCTGTAGCCTGCCGACACGTGGGGTGTGTCGGTAAGGTGTGTCGGTTCAGAAGCCGTTTCTACGCTCAGCTCGGCGTTCGAGAGCCGATCGCATCGTGTCCTCATCAGCCTGCTGATAACACATCAGGACCGTCTGATGACTCTTCCAGCCCCCCAGGTAACACAGGTCCTTCAGTGGAGTATCGGCCTTCAACTAAGTCGCGAACTTCCGGCGCAGGCTGTGCCAGCCCATCTGCTTGATGTGCGGCAGCTCGGCTCGGCGTTCACACCGGAGCCACCAATCGCGCATGAGGTGCCGCGAACACGGCTTCGCGGGGTCCCCTGGGCTCGGGAGCACCCATGCGTCCCCGATACCCGCCCGCTCCGTCCTGGCCGTCCTCAGAGCGTCGACGGCAGCGGCTGTCAGCGGCGTCTCATGCTCGAAGCCGATCTTGTCACTGGCCTTGGGCCAGCGGATCGTACCGCGCTCCAGGTCCACGTTTGACCACCGTGTCCCGTCTCGTGGGCTAGGACCAGAGCCACCGCGAAACGCCAATCCATGCCGGAGGCCGTCTCCAGCATTGCCTGATATCGACGCTCGGGCATCATCGGACGGGCCGGGCTCTCCTCCTTCGGTGGCGTTAGTCCCCTCAGGGGGTTTCGCTCCAGAAGGGTACCGCCATGCCCGTCACCGGCCTGGGTCGCCCACGTCAGCACTGACAACAGGAACTTCAGATCGTATCCGATCTGGCGATCGCCCACTCCACCCGGGACTCGGGCCTGAGCGGGGGCAATTGTCCCCTTCCGGCGAGCCTCTATGAAGGCGTCCCAGTCTCGACGACTGAGGCTCTTTGCCTGCCGGCTCCGGCCCAGGAACCGTGACAGCATCTCCACGCAGCTCCGGTCGTGGCCCTGCTTGCCCGGCGTCTTCCGCGGCGTCACCTCACCCGAATAGATGTCAAACAGCTCCAGGAGCGTGATGTCGTCAGAGCGGACGGTCAGGGCCTTCCCCAGCTTGGCGGCGACTTCGTCGGCCTGGGTCTTGGCCCGGTCGCGGTCGCGATGACCGAGCGACCGCCGCTTCCGGTCGCCTCGGTCGTAGTACTCCAGCTGGATGACACCGGTGGTCTGGTGAGCGAACACCCTGACCCTGTTCCTGCCCCGCTCTCCTGCCAGGTAGCTCCAGTGTGTCTTCGTGCTTGCCATCATCAGCCTCCTTCGGCGATGACGGACTGCACGATCTGCTCCTTCGTGGCTGGAACCTCGACGGCGGGAGGGGAGGGGGTCAACCCCCCGGCCTTCAGAGGGAGATCTCTACGGGCGATCCTGGGGGCTCCGGGGCGGCCCGCGTTGGGGATCTTGCCCTCCCGCACCAAGCGGCCCAAGTGGTCCGCGCTATAGCCGGACTCGACGGCAGCCTCTCGAAGGCTCAGGAGCCCTTCGAGGTCGTCGACCCAAGCCCGCTCCAACTCCCGAGCGCACCACTCCAGCGTGCACGCCTGAGCTTTTGCGCCCAGCTCTCGCTGCTGGCACGCCAGGTCCTTCCACTCTCGGCCAAGCTTCACCGCTATGCTCATCATGAGAGTCCATGATCTTCCCCCTCTTCCTGCTGAACCGCTGAGGGGTCTTGAACGGTCAAGGAAGAAGGAGGGCTAGAGGAAGGAGCCATGGAGGGAGTTTGATTAGCAGACTGTTCAAACCCTTCATCCCTTCGAAGGGCGAGGCCTAGGCGCCTGGTGCGGCCACCCGGTGCCTTCCGGTCTCGCCCGAACCCAAGCTCGGTGAGGGTCCGGCCAAAGGCAGTCAGCGATAGCGGAGACGCCGTCTCACGCCTGAACCACTCGAGGTACGATTCGAAGAGGTCTCCAACCTCACACGCCAGTCCGGGACCAATGGTGCAGGATTCGGCAATGAACTCCCGCACGCCCAATGCATTTGGAGACCGGTAGGCCCGTGGACGACTCGTGGCGACCTCAGCGGTTTGGTATGCCTCAGTGGCTCGACGGACCGCCGCCGGAGGATTCAGCCCATGGCTGTACCACTCCACCGCGCCCTCGACAGCCCATCTGAGGATGCCCTCGCGCTCCTCCAGTAGCCGCTCCATCAACCCGTGATCGCGCTCTGCCGGCGGGATGACGACATCAAAGGGAGCCACCTCCATCCGACGCCAGATTCCCTGATCCCTGCCGCCGATGCGGGGCAGGTGGTTCACGGCGAGGAGGATCTTGAACTTCGGCGTGAACTCAAAGAACTCGCTGTAGAGGAACCTGGCCGCTATTCGGTCGCCCCCGGTCAATCGTTTCACAAGAGCCTCTGACAGATGCTGATTCATCTCAGTCTCAGAGGCCGTGACCAAGTGGACTCCCTTCAGCCGTGCGATGTCGTTGGTCTGGGCCGCCTTGGGCCGGGCCACCAGCGTGTCCATCGGTGTCTGCATAGCGTACTCACCATGACGGCCCTAATGACCTCGAGAAAGGTGCTCTTCCCATTGGCTCCCGCGCCAACGAGCAGGAACATCTTCTGCTCCCTCGTCTCCCCCGTGAGGCAATAGCCAACCAGGCGCTTCAGGTACCAGGACAACCCAGTGTTTTGCTTCGTGATTCGACTGATGAAGGCACTCCACTTCGGGGCCTTGGCCTTCGGGAGGTACTCGACTGGAGCCAGTTTTGTGATCCAGTGATCCGGATCATGGTCCCAGAGCTGCCCCGTAGGACAGCCCTGCAAACGAGATGAGGACGTCGCGCGTTGGACGGTCGCGACTCTGCGTGGCCGAGGTAGCAGCCACGCGTGCGAGGACAGGGATACGAGGGAGGGACAGGATCAAGAGTGGACAACTCTGACCGACGGGCTATTTCACGGTCCACAACATGTCGCAGCCGGGATCTCCCTCGGAGAGGACGTGAGGACGCTCGAAGCGACCTCCTTCCACCATCACCGAGGCTGCGGGAGAATCGAAACGACACCATGTCCGCCGGAATACCTCGAGCTCATCCCCCTTCACACAGCTCGCGGAATACGTCGAGCGGCAGGCAGCGCGTCCAATGCGTGTGCATCCCGTCCTTATCGCTCCACACGCAGGTCGAGTCCAGGCCTGCTGTCCTTCCGCGGCGCGGGAGGGCGCTGAGTGGCTCAGGCGGGCGTGCCCCCCTCGGCCATCCTGTCGCCCCTCAAGGCGATGAGGCTCACGGCGGCGGCGAGGAGGACGAGATCCTTGAGGAGGAACTCACCGGCCAGCGTGAGGAACGGAAAGCCGGCCTCCCCGTAGCTGACCATCGGAGCGATGAGGAAGATCATCAGCGTGCCGCCGAAGAGTACGACGAGTCCTGCGGAGACCCACTGGGTCCCCTTGCCGGCGAAAAGCAAGGCTCCGCCGGCGACCTCCAGGACTCCAAGGACGTAGACGAATCCCGCGAAGGCGAGGAACGGGATGGACGCCTCCAGTAGGCCCACCACGGGGGCTGGATCCACGAACTTCAAGGCCCCGATCCAGAGGAGCACCACTCCCAGGGAGATCCGAAGAAGAGGTTCCGCCATCCGTTTTGCGATGCGTGTCAGGTCTTCCATCAACGAGCTCCGTCGATCGTCGGTCGCTGATTCCGGGGCTTCACCCGGAGCCTTCCTCCTCCTGCTTCCGAGCGTACCGGATGAGTCCGAGGACGTCGGCGGCCACCAGGCGACCGACGGCCCCGCTCGAGTAGACGGCCAACATCGTGCGACCCCCAGGCCCGAGCACGAAGCCGGAGGCCTGGATGAACGCGTCGTCGTCCCCGAGGTAGGTCCCGAGGGTGTCCCGCGTGCTGACCGGATTGAGGCCGTAGGCCACCGGGAACTCGATCCGGTGCTGCTCCACGGTCGCACCGGCCTCGGACTCGGGATCCGCGCTCAAGGCGATGACCCGAACGTCCACGTCCCGAAATCGGTCGAGATTTCGCTGGAAGTCGTCGAGTTGCTTGCGGCAATAGGGGCACCAGTGCCCGCGGTAGAAGAGCAGCACGGCCCATCCGTCCGACACGTCGGCGGGAAGGTCGACGCGACCGCCGCCCACCAGGGAGCCCGTCAGGGGTGGAAAGCGCTCCCCAACGGCGAGCCGGATCGCCGGTTCTCGAGTCGATGTGGTCCCTGGCGCGCTCATCCTCGTCAGCTCCTCGTCCGGAAGTCGATGCGACTGCTCCGGCCTTACGAAAAGCAAGAGCAGTGCCCTGCTGGCGGCTCCGTGCCACCGGCCTCCAAATCGTGTTTCTGACACCACTTACGTAGATCGAAGCGCCGACTCTCGGTGCTCTCGGGATGTTTCATTGGAACAGCCCGAGGTCGGCCTCGCGACGCCCTGGAACGTCCTCGGCGGTGGTCGGTCGGATGATCTTCGCGATGGGCAGCCTGCCCTCGTGGGCCGCACCGTCTCCCGAGCAGCGTTCCATGGAACACGTCGCGGGCCTCGAAGAGGGCCCGTGTAACAGTCGAAGAACCGTGTCGGAGTCGATAAGTGATGGTGTACCAAATAGATGCGGTGATCGGAAGGTCTGGAACAGGACTTGCCCCTCCAGTGGGGGCCCGGGAGCGACTCCCGGCGGACACAGCGGAACAGGAGGTGCTCATGCGGTACGCTGCAGTCGGCCTGTGCGGACTTCTCCTCCTCGCGGGGTGTGGGGACACGGACGTCGTCGCGCCCGCAGCGGACGACGATCTCGCTCTCTCGCCCATGCTCTCGATGCACAGGGGAGGTGGAGTGACGACGGCCAACGGGTGGTACGAGGAGGAGGAGACGCAACGTGGTGAGAACGACCTGTACCTGATCGGCGGCGACCGGGTCTATCAAGCCAACGTGGCCGAGTTCATCCCGGGCGAAGCGGGCTACACGCCCCACTGGAACGTGAACATGGTCAATACGGCCGCCGGCAAGACCCTGGCCGACATCCTGGCGAGTTCCTACGTGTCGGCCCACTACCCCGAGGCCCTTTTCGACGACGTGGAGGACATTCTGGATGCAGAGGTCGCCGGGCCTGGTGACCATCGCCACCCCCGGCGTGGTGGTCTTGTGCCCGATCATCCCTGAGGCAGGCGCGGAAGCGCCGGGCAACACCGAGCTTCCAGAAGTCTTCCTGCCATTCCCCCCCACGTTCTAGCACGCTTGAACAAGGCCTTCCCCTCCTGTGGGAGGGGGAGGCCCCGACGGCTACCAGGGCGCGTCGGATATAGGCCGCCTGTCACGCATGCAGTTCGAGCCCACCGTTTCTGACGGCGGCCCCAGTCACTCCGTCTTCCAGTCACTCCGTCTTCAGCGCCACAAGCGGATCCACCTTCGTAGCCCGGCGTGCTGGCGCGGCAGCGGCGAGCGCCGCGAAAAGCGGAAGCGCCACCGCGACCAACGTCAAGGTGACGGCCGCCGGATCGCCCGACGTACGGATCAGGAACGGCCCCTGCAGCGCCCCGTTCTGCCGGGCAGGGGCATAGAAGGAGAGCTCCGTGACGCGCTGGAGCTCTTCGTCGCGGATCTTGGCTGCAACGCCCACGACCACCGCGTCCTTTCCCCAATACTCGAGACGCTTGCTCAAGGCAGACTCACCCAGCCAAGCCAGGTCGGCCAGACCCTCCGAGACGATGACCGTGGGCGTGACGCCCGGGTCGTTGTCGGTTGCGTCGAAGGCGCGACCCTCGACGATCGGGATGCCCAGTGCCTCGAAGTAGCCTACCGACACCAAGCGGCGCTCCGCGAAGGGGGCGCTGTCGCGGTCGGGCCATCCCTCGGGATGGACGTCGTTGTTGCCTCGGAGGTTGAAAAAGGGGGGCACCCGCGAAACCGCCACTGCCGTGACGGATGGGATCGACCTGACCTCGTCGACCATCTGCTGGACGTATTGGTCGAGGGCGGCCCGGTCGGCCTCGTCATCTCCCGTGTTGAACCGTTGGTACGGCGTCGCGATGGAGGCCACCACCAGACGCTCGTGGTCGAACCCCGGGTCGACCCCGTTGAGCGCGCTCACCGTGCGCCCAAGAAGGCCCCCCGCGACGATGAGCACCGTGGCCAGCGCCAGCTCACCCACCACCAGCGTCGACTGGAGCCGCGTCCGCTTGCCGCTGGTGGTCCGGGTCGAGCCGATGGCGGACGCCAGGTCCAGGCTCGACAAGCTCAGCGCGGGGATCGAACCGAAGCCGATCCCGCACACGAGCGCCAGACCGATTGCGAAGGCCAGGGCGGTGGGGTTCAGGGCGGCGTCCTCGAGGCGTGGCACGCCCGGAGGCGCCAAGAAGACCAGTGCCTTCACGCCCAGCGCTGCGAAGCCGATGCCGCCCAGCGCTCCAACGAGGGCGAGCATCGTGCTTTCGCTCAGAAGCTGTTGGACGATCCGAGTTCGGGAGGCCCCCACGGCGCCACGCACGGCCAGCTCCCGCTCCCGGTCGATGCCGGCTCCCAGGAGGAGGGCTGCCACGTTGCCGCAAGCAACCACCAGCAGAAGCCCCGCCGCGATGAGGAGCCCGAACAGGACCGGTCGGACGGCCCGCGTCTCCTCCGTCTTGCGGGGGAACACCGACGCCCCGTGCAGTCCGTGCTCCGGAGGCAGGGACCCCTGGAGAATCCGCTCCACCTCGGAGCGCGCCTGCTCGACCGTAATCCCGGCGGCCAGCCGGGCGATGGCTCGCGTGCCCCCGTGCTCCCCTATCCCGGAATCGGTGGACGATCCGGCCTTGAGTCGCCACATGCGGGCCGACGTGCCCGTGAGCTCGAAGTCGTCGGGGAGCACGCCCACGATGGTGAACGGCCGATCGTTGAGGCGGACGGTCTGACCCAGGACGTCTGGGTCGCCCCCGAAACGGTCGCGCCAGCGTTTCGTGAGCTATGGACCCGCTCGTTCGAGGGGAGGAGTGGGCGCAATCCACTGCACGTCGTGGTCGAGGGCTCGGAGGTGCGCGATGACATCGCTGTCGTACGAGCAACTTACGGACCGGAAGGAGCGGATCCGGTCGGTCAGTACGTCTGGTTGTTGAGGAGGAATGAGCACGGCGCCTGGTCACTTGCGTGGTGGATCTTCAATCGAGTGCCGTCGACGGGCACACGATGACCTCGTGGGATCAGGCCGGCCTCGGCCCAGTCCTGTTTCGTAACCGTTTCATAGGACCCTATGAAACCGTCCATGAAACGTCGCTGACGACAGTGATCCCCACCGGGCCGCCATCACTCAAGCACCTGCCACGCAATGACCTGGCCCCTCCCTGGCAAAGAGCGCTCAAAGTGGCATCGGCCTTGATCATGGAGGCCCGTTGGACACCGACCGCGCCTGCGCGCGCGGAAGCTCCGACGTGCGGATCGTGATCTCGCCGGCCATCGCCCGCTGTCGGTGGACCACAATCGCGAATCATATTGTTCGTACCGTACCGGGGTCGGTTTCGAGGGGGATGCGTGAGACGAAGCGTGGGGGAGGCGAAGTCGGACGGAAACGGTCATGCCGTGCTGGTTGTGGACCGCGTTGGCGGGTTTCACGCCTTCGTGGACACGGTCCTTTCTCCGCAGGGCCACGCCGTCCGTCGTGCCGAGGATGTCCGGGCCACGCTCGCGATGTTGGACGACGGAGCCGTCGACGCGGTCCTCGTCGACGTGTGCATCCCCGACGGGGGGCTCCTGAAGGAGACCGAGAGGGTGATCCATCACCAGGGCGAGGCCGCGGTCCTCGTCGTCACGGGGTGTCCCCTCATGAGCTCCGCCGCCCGCGTGCTCTACCCCGAAGCGGACGGGTTCATCGAGAAGCCGTGCTCGGCCGAAGAGCTGTCGCGCCACCTCCTCGGGGCCGTCGGATCCCGGGAGACCCGCGAGAGCGGGCATGCCTCCGCGTTTCACGGGATCGTCGGTGTGTCCCCGGAGATCAGGGAGGTCATCGAGCAGATCCACACCGTCGGACCGACAGAGTCCACCGTCCTGATCACCGGCGAGACCGGGACCGGCAAGGAGCTCGTCGCAAAGGCCATCCACCAGTGCTCGGCCCGCAGGAACGGCCCCTACGTGGTGGTCGACACCGTCGCCATGCCCGAAAGCCTCCTCGAGTCTGAGCTCTTCGGCCACGAGCGAGGGGCGTTCACCGGGGCGGTGGACAGCCGCCAGGGACTCTTCAGGGCCGCCGAAGGCGGCACGATCTTCCTCGACGAGATGGGGGAGGTGTCGCCGGCGGTCCAGGCTCGACTCCTCCGGGCCATCCAGGAGCGTGAGGTCCGACCCGTGGGCTCGACGGAGCCGCGCCCGGTCGACTTCCGGGTGATCGCTGCCACCCAGCGGAGCCCGGAGGAGCTCGTCGAGGAGGGCCGTCTGCGCGCCGATCTCTTTTACCGCCTGAGCGTGTTCAATGTCGCCGTCCCGCCGCTCCGCGAGCGGCCCATGGACATCTCCGCGCTGGTCACGCATTTCCTTCGCGCTCGTCCCTCTCGGAGTGGAGAGCCCGCGGAGGCCACGGATCTGGCGTACCGTGCCCTGGAGAGCTACGACTGGCCAGGGAACGTCCGGGAGCTGCTGGCCGTGGTGGAATCGTCGTTGATCCGTTCCGACGGATCCCGGCTCACCGTATCGGACCTTCCCTCGAAGATCCGAGACGCCTGGCGACACGATGTGCTTTCCGACGACGGCGGCACGCGAGCCGACGTGGCCGCGCAGGCTCTGGAAGAGACCGGCGGGCACAAGGGCCGCGCCGCCGAGCTGCTCGGCGTGAGTCGGACGACCCTGTGGCGGTGGCTCGGCGACGCGGCGGACTGACCGCCGTCGAGGGCCCAGCGGGCATCGACGACATCTCACTTGAGCCCTGGTGTACTGCCTCTAAAGTTCTTAGCCCACGTTGGATCTTCTCGATGATCTCTTTGGCGGATTTGGTCCAGATGGCGGCAGCGTCGGTGAGTGGCGTGCGCAATTCCTCGTACAACGTGCGTCCCACGTTCATGTCGTGGTGTGGGTTCACACGGATGTAGCTGCTATTCCCCTTGATGTAGAGACTGCCGAAGTCCGTCCGTCCATCCGACTCATCGTACCGATAGATGAACCCCCGGTGGTTGTGGGCATCCTCCGGGAAGAGCACGTCTCCCTCGATGCGCACGTCCCCCCATGCTTCGCTGCCTTGAATGAGTGCGACCACGATGCGGTTTCGGGTCTGAAGGCTGAGCACGGTTCCATGGAGCGGATCACCCGACGGGACTAGCTCGTGACCGACTCCCTTGGGAAAGGTCCATTGGGCCAAGCGGTCCTCGAAATCGTCCTCGAAGAGCAGGGGCCCGTCCTCCGCAGCTCCTGACGTCGGCGCCAGCGTGCCGAGGACGGTCAGGGCGAGGACAGCCCACCCTACCTTTGCGCGTGAGGCTGAGCGCCCACGATTCCATCCATCCGAAGTCCATCACACTCCTCCCGTGAATCGATCTCCACTGCTTGATCGGATGCGAAAGCGTATCGGACCCGGGATTCCGACACGGGTGGCAATGGTGCCCGGGATGGACACCTGCCCCCGCCGAAAGGCGCTTTCGCCCGCCCTCACTGCAGCCACCCGGCGCCCCTATGGCCAGAAGACGCCGAGGCGACCACTCGCGCATGCCGAACGTTCGCCTCCCTGGCGGCCTCCTGGAGGAGAAGGGCCAACGCCGGGTTGAGGGACATGTCCCCATCGGAGCCGGGGATGAGGGCAGGAAGCTCGCTAGGATCCTGCCCCGACAGCTGCTCGTACATCACCAACGCGGCGAGGTGCGTGCCCAAGCGAGAGGGGTGGAAGCCGTCGGCTCCGTAGCGGGGAAGAGCCGAGTCTTCTCCCCAGGCGATGCGCCACGCCTCGCCCGCCGGACAAAACGAAGCATCCGACTGGACCGCCGCGGTCCGATAGGAGTCCAGGACGCCGAGCTCTCCGAAACGGATCTTCGACTATATTTTCAAAAAACGTTGTATCTTTTGAATTTATTCCCGATCATGTCTCCATGGAAACGAAGCGCCGCGCGACCGTCACGGTCACGACCGCCGACCAGCGTGCGGCTCTGACATCACCCATCCGCCTGGAAATCATCGGGCTCTTCACGGCGCCCGGGCCTCTGGCTATCGCCGACATGGCCGTGCGCATGGGGCGTCCCGCCAGCTCGCTCTACCACCACGTGGGCGTCCTCGAGCGGACCGGCATCCTGCGCAAGGCTGGCACCCGGCCCAAGGGCAAGCGCTTCGAGACCCTCTACGAACCGGCCGGCGAACGGATCGAGATGGAGGTCGAGCCCGACGACGCCCGGGCCGCCGACCAGGCCGTGCGGGCCATGAAGGCCGCCTTCCGCATGACGGTCCGCGACCTCGAGGCGGCGCTAAGAGACGGCAACGCGCGGCGGGAGGGCCCGGACCGCAACGTGGCGGCCATGCGGCTGCACCTGCGGGCATCGCCGGCGCTTCGCCGCGAACTCAACGCGCACCTGCGGGCCATCGAGGATTTGCTGGCGGCCGAGGCCGCCCGCGCGCCCGAGCCCGGCCCCGAGGACGAGCACCTCTCCCTCACCCTGGCGCTGCTGCCCCTCCGGGGACGCTATGCACAGCGCGCCGGTCGGAAGGGCAACATCCCATGACGACCGCAGCCCTCGACTCCTACGCCTTGGTGATCCTGGCCTTTCTGGCCGTGGTCGAGCCCCTGCAGGGCATCTGGGAATACAGCCGCCTCCGGCGCCGGCTGGCCGAGGGCCGCGCCGACGGGCGCCTGCGGACCTACCGCACCATCATGGTGATGCAATGGGCGCTCGTCGCCGGCTTGCTGGGCTGGTGGCTGGTCCTGGGCCGCGGCCTGGAGGCTGCGGGTTTCGCCGTGCCCGCGGCAGGCCTCGAGTGGGTCGCCGTCGCGGCCGGCCTCGTGGCCACGGCGTTGCTGGTGGTCCAGATGCGCGGCGTGCTCGGCAGCGAAGAAAAGCTGGCCGAGGTGCGCGGCAGGTTCGGCAGGCTCCACGCCATCGTGCCGCGCGGCCGGACCGAGGCAAACGCCTTCGCCGCGCGGCCGGCCACCGCCGGCGTCTGCGAGGAGATCCTCTACCGGGGCCTGCTGCTGGGCGCGCTCGCGCCGGCACTGGGCCTGTGGCCGGCGGTCGCCCTCACGTCGCTGGTCTTTGGGCTTGGCCATGCCCACCAGGGAGTGAGCGGAATCCTCAAGGCGACGGCGGTCGGCCTAGTGATGGCGCTGCTGGTGGTCTTCAGCGGCTCCCTCTGGACGGCCATCGTCCTGCACGCGGCCATCGACCTGACGAGCGGGCGGATGGCAGGGGCCGCGGTCGAGGCCGCGCCCGCCAGCGCCTGAAAACAAAGGCCCTCTTCGCGAGGGGACAGCGTGCGGAGGATGTACCGGGAATTCGTCCTACCGGCGAGACGCCCATCTGCCGCAGGGGTACGTGTCTCACTCACAGCGTGAAGTGTGCGCTGGCGAAGGAGTCTTTCGGGGAGGCCGTGAGCTCACGGGCGATCCGGTGATCGGGCGCGGCGTCATCTCGCTTCTGCCAACGTTTTGCCAACGCCCTCCGCGAACAGACGCAACCAAACGCAAAACTCCGACCGTGAAGAGCGGCGTAATCGCCTTTCCCCGCAGCCAGACACAACCAAACGCAACCAGACGCAGAAAACCTGACGGAACTTGAAAACCGGCGTCCGAAAGGACACGTGGGTTCGAATCCCACCCCCTCCGCTTCGCCTGATGCGAGGCTCAGCGGGTGCCGGAGTTCTTGTCGGCTGGTCCGGCGTTGCGGCATCTTGTCAATGTCGGCACGCGGTCGGGCCCCCGCTCCCCCAGCGAGACGACCCACCTACCTGACGTGGCCCGAGGTCCTCCTTCGGCGTGGTTCGCGTGCTGCTCCACTCTTCACAGGAATGAGGATGGCCATGCCTAGGCGCAGGGTAAACCTGTCTATGGACCAGGCGGTGGTCGAGCAGGCCGAGGAGTATCGCGAGCGACACGACATCGGCATGTCTCGGCTGGTGGAGAAACTCCTGTCTCGCCACCTAGCCGGCGAAGATAGCAAGGACCCCTTCGGCTAGGCGGACTAAGTTCGGCACGACAGGCTTGGTAGGTGAGGCATCTTCCGGGCATCGGCCCCGTTCTGACGTGAACGCCCCTTCGGGCTACGCCCCCCCGGTCACCGTCCGAAGCCAGGCCAACACCCGCTCACCTTCTTGTCGCTCTAGCTCTCAGCGGGCCTGACGCACCCTCTCGGGGTCAAGCCCTTCTGCCCTGCACTCGCTTCGATCCGGTCCAGGACATCTCACGGAACGGACGCGTCTACCGGGCCCACGAGGACGCCGAGGTGACGGTGCGCTATTCCCCTCGGATCGCCCGCTGGTTCGTGGAGCGGAGCGAGGGCGAGCCGCAGCCGACGGCTCCGTGACGGTCACCCGCCGAGTCGCCGACCCCGACTGGATCACGGCCCAGGTGCTGCGTTACGGGCCGGATGCGGTGATCCTGGAGCCGGTTCCTCCCCGGCTCGCCCGCCTTGAAGCTCCAGGTAGATCGCGATTCATCCATCGCATCACTCACGTCGCTGCGCGGTGGACGGGATCCAGCGCAACGAGATCCAAGAGCGGCTGATCACGTTCGAGGAGCTCGATGGGCAACCTCCGGGAGACCTTTTGTTGATCGTCCGTCGGCTTCGCCCCGAATGGTTCAGGGCCACCACGGGCCCGGCCAGGGGCCCCCAGGGGCGCCAGGAAACGGAAACGCCCGCCGTGCACGTGGATGGGCGCTTAGCCGGGAACAGCGAGGTCCTCACCGCGCTCGAAGTCACCGATGTACAGGAGATTCGCTTTCGCTCCGCAGCCGATGCGTCGGTTTTGTACGATTATCCGGTGGGACTCATCGAGGTGAACAAGGTGACAGAGGCCCTGAAGGGGGCGGCAGAGTTCGCTCAGTGGACGTCGCCTCGGGAGTCGTTCGGGTACGCCGTCCGAGCTTCTGAGGAGCGATGTGCTTAGACTGCTGGAACCGGACCGCGGCACACACGGCACGGCTGCGACAAGGGGTCTTCGGGGGGCATCATGAGAAAGGACATCACGCGACGGGATTTCCTGAACGGCACTCGGATCGCCATCGGCGCATCGCTGCTGTCGCCGTGGGTGGAGTTGTTCGGTGCCGCCCCGCGCGGCTTCCGGTTCGAACAGGACTACTACCCGCCGGCCCTGACCGGCCTGCGCGGCAGCCACGACGGATCCTGGGAGACGATGCACGAGCGCGTCGACGGCAGGCGCTGGCCGGTCGGCCGGCCCGAAGAGGTCTACGACCTTGTGGTCGTGGGCGCCGGCATCAGCGGCCTCTCCGCCGCGTACTTCCACCGCGGGGCCAATCCGGGCGCTCGCGTCCTGGTCCTCGACAACCACGACGACTTCGGCGGTCATGCGAAGCGCAACGAGTTCAGCCATCCTGGCGGGACACGCATCGGCTACGGGGGCACGGAGTCGATCGATACCCCGTCGGGCTACTCGGAGGTGTCGCGCCAGCTGCTCGAAGACATCGGCGTCGAGACCGAGCGCTTCTACGACTACTTCGACCAGGACCTGTACTCGAGGTACGGCCTGAGCCACTCGATCATGTTCGACGAGGAGACGTACGGCGAGCGCAAGCTGGCGCGCGGTTACGGCTCGCTGCCTTGGGAGGAGTTCGCGGCGCAGACGCCGATGAGCGAGCAGGCGAAGGCCGACCTAGTCCGCGTCTTCACCGAGGAGAAGGACTACCTGCCGGGCCTGAGCTACGACGAGAGGTACGCGCTGCTGTCGAAGATCAGCTATCTCGACTTCCTGCGCGATTACGCCGAAGTCGACGGGCAGGTGCTCGGGATCTATCGCCAGTGGTTCCGCAGCTTCTACGGCCTGGGCTCGAAGGACGTGCCGGCGCTGATCGTCAGCGAATACGGTGACGGCGGTGGCCTGCCGGGCCTCTCGCACACGATGCCGCGCGTCGGCGACCGTGGAGACGAGCCCTACATCTTCCACTTCCCGGACGGCAACGCTTCCGTCGCTCGACTGCTGGTGCGCGCCATGCTGCCGGAGGCGGTGCCCGGGAATACGATGGAGGACGTGGTGACCTCCCGCGTCGACTACTCGCTGCTCGACCGCGATGACGCGGCCGTGCGCATCCGCTTGAACAGCACGGTGGTCGAGGCGCGGCACACGGCGGACGGGGGCGCGGTCGACGTGACCTTCGTGACCGGGGGGGACGCACACACCGTTCGCGCCGGCATGTGCATCATGGCCTGCTACAACAGCGCGATCCCCTACCTCGTGCCCGAGCTGCCGGAAGCGCAGAAGGAGGGTCTGGCCTACAACGTCAAGGTGCCCCTGACGTACACCAAGGTGCTCATCAGCAACTGGCAGTCGTTCGTCGACCTGGGCGTCTCGTACGTCTACTTCACGAACGACTTCTACAAGCAGATCGAGCTGGACTATCCGGTCTCGCTCGGCGACTACGCCTTCGGCTCGACGCCGGACCAGCCGATGGTGGTGCACCTGTGCAACGTGCCGTACTTCGACGACATCGAGGGTCCCGAACAGTGGCGGCAGGGCAGGCGCGTGCTGCTGTCCACGCCGTTCGAGACGTTCGAGCACCACGTGAGGGATCAGATGGACGCGGCGCTTTCGGCCGGCGGCTTCGACGCGGAGCGCGACATCGAAGCGATCACGGTGAATCGTTGGCCACACGGCTACTCGTACAACCCGTACTACCTGTGGGAGCCCGAATGGCCCGTCGAGGAGGAGACGCCGTGGTTCGTCGGCCGACAGAGGTACGGCCGCATCGCGATCGCGAACTCGGACGCCGGCGTGCGCTCGAACACCGACTCCGCGATCAAGGAGGCGTACCGCGCGGTGCAGGAGCTCCAGGACGTCTGAGCCCGGCCCTTCAGCGCACCGGCCCCGGGAGCTGGTCACCCTCCGCGTCACATCCTCCGGGATTGACCTACTAGGCTACAAGTGTTAAATAGTATACACTTCTACATATAGAACCCGAGCGGTGCCGGGAGGTTGTAGCATGGGTCGATTCATGGGGATCACGTCAATCACGATCTTGGCCACACTCGAGGGCCGCCGGTGCTACGGGCTCGACATCATCGACCGCACCGCCCTCCGTACCGGAACCGTGTACACGACGCTGCGCCGGCTCGAGGCGCGCGGTCTCGTCACGGGTCAGTGGGAGGACGCCGAGGTCGCCCAAGCCGAACGTCGGCCCAGGCGTCGGTACTACGCCCTCACCCCGGCGGGCGCGGAGGAGCTTGCGGTGGCGCGAGGCAGGCTCGCCGCCGTCGTGTCCGGGACGGCGGAGGAGCCGGCGGGGGAAGCGCGAGGCGCATGAGGGACGCGAATCCGGGCGGGGGCCAAGGCCACCGTTGGCCCGCCGACGGAACGACGCGCTGGAGCCGTCGTGTCCTTCGGGCCATCGCATGGCTGATCCCCGCCGGGCGCCGGGAAGCGTGCCTCGAAGAGTGGGAAGCGGAACTCTGGCAACTCCGCACCGGCGACGTGGGAGTGACGCCGGCGGCGGTCTTTCTCGCCGGATTGACGATTCATGGGCTTTGGGAGTGGAAGGAGGGGTGGAGGATGGAATCGATCGTGCAGGATGTTCGCTTCGCGGTGCGGACGCTGACCCGCAGTCCCGGATTCGCCCTCGCGGCGATCCTCATGCTGGCGACGTCCATCGGCGCCAGCACGGCGCTCTTCAGCGTGCTCGAGAAGGCGGTTTTGGCCGACCCGCCGTTCCCGGAGCCCCAGCGGCTCGTAGTGGTGGATCAGCTCTTCGGCCACACACCGGAGGAGATGAACGCCTCCCGTTGGTCCTACCCGCGATTCACGGACCTAGCCGAGGAAGTCGGCTCCCTGCAGGCCGTGGGCGGGTATCGGGCCCGCACCATGACCCTCTCGGAGATGGGCGATCCCGCCGTGGTCTCGGTGGAGGTCATCACGCCTTCCCTCCTCCCCATGTTGGGCGTGACGCCGCGCCTGGGCCGGGCCTTCGGGCCCGACGAGGAAGACGACGGTGCGCCGGCCATGACGGCGCTCGTGAGCCACGGCTTCTGGCAGAGCCGGTTCGGCGGATCGCCGGACGCCGTCGGCGCCGTCCTCACCCTGGACGGACTCCGCATGCAGGTCGTGGGGGTGCTGCCAGCGGACTTCGCCGGCGTCACGGGAGGCGTGGACATCTGGGTTCCCATGTCGGCACTCCGGGAGATCGGCGATCCCGGGTATCTGGAAGACCCGTGGAATCTGCACTTCCACGTCATCGGCCGCCTGAAGCCGGAAGCGACGGTGGAGAGCGTCCGGGCGGAGCTGCAGTCGCTGGCGGCTCGGATGAGCGACCGATATCCCGCCCCGGAGGGGGCGTCCCGCCTCATGGCGGGCGCCGACGTGCTCAGCTACCGCGAAGCCCGTACCAACCCGCGGGCCAGGGCGTCCATGCTGGCGCTCTTCGGTGCGGTGCTCCTCGTGCTGTTGATGGCCACGGCCAATCTGGCCGGCCTCGTCATGGCCAGGGGCGCGACCCGCGTGCGGGAGGCCGCCGTGAGGGCTTCCCTCGGCGCCGCCCGTTCGCGCCTCGTGCGGCAGTTCATGACCGAGAGCCTGATCCTGGCCCTGGTGGGGGGCGTAGCAGGAATCGTCCTCGCGGGATTCGGCGTGAATCTCCTGGGCACTTGGCTCTCGAACGCCCTGGGCACTACCGGCGGAAGAGAGCTGCAATACTTGAACCCGGAGGCCCAAGGCATCGATTGGACCGTGGTGGCATTCGCCGGCATCCTCACCGCATGCGTGGGCGTCGCGTTCGGCCTCGTTCCTGCTTGGCAGGGTGCCCGCGCCGACCCGAACACGGCCATGCGGGGAGGGCGGACCCAGACGCTGGGGAACCGGTGGTCGGCGCTGCCGCTCGGGAGAAACGGTCTCATCACCGTCCAGGTCGCGCTGGCCATGGTGCTCCTCACAGGCGCAACCGTGATGATGAACGGCCTTCGCAGCCTACAGGACGTTTCCCTGGGATACGACCGGGAGAACCTCTTCACGGCCCTGTACAGCCTCAGCCCCGCCGACGAGCTGGCCGGGATCGAGCCGGGGGGGTTCCACACCACGTTCCTGGAGCGTATCCGGGCGATACCCGGTGTGGACCGCGCCACACTGGGAGAAGTGCCCATGGGTGGCCCCACCTGGCGGAACCTGGTACTGAGCTCCGAGGGCCGCCCGGACCTTACGCCGGCCACCCACAGCTGGGTGCGGATCCAGCCGGTCGCCGACGGGCACCTGGAGGCCCTGGGAATCGAGCTGGTGGCGGGACGGGGCATCGAGGCCACCGACGACGTCAACTCCGAACCGGTGGTCGTCCTCAACGAGCTGGCTGCGCAGGAGTACTTCCCCGACGGAGTCGCCCTCGGGCGCAGCATCCGCATCGCCTGGCCGGAGTTCGAGATCGAAGGTGCCCGGGTCGTGGGCATCACGAAGGACGTGCAACTGGGCGAGGTGGGCGCGCCCGCCGAGCGTCAGGCCTACGTGTCCATCCGTCAGGCGCCGAGGCTGGGCACCGGCGTCATGATCCGGAGCACCCGGAGCACCGCCGACCTCGCTCAGACCGTCCGGGGCGCCCTGACGGCGATGAACCCCAACACAGCCCTCACCTCGGTCATGTCCATGGAGAACCGCCTGGCCACCGTCACGGCTCGCCCCCGGGTCGTCACCGCGGTCCTTGGGATCTTCGGATCGGTGGCATTGTTCCTCGTCGCCGCCGGGCTCTACGGCACCATCGCGTTCACCGTGGTCCGACGGACGAGGGAGTTGGGCCTGAGGATGTCACTCGGAGCAGAGGGCTCCACGGTCCTCGGGCTGGTGCTCCGGCAGAGCCTAGCGGTCACGCTGCTGGGCCTGGGGCTGGGCGTGGCGGTCGCGCTCATCCTCGCCCGAGCGCTGGAGGGCGTGGCCTTCGGCAACGAGCCGCTGACGCTGGTGGATCTCCTGGCCTCCAGCGCGGGGCTCTTCGCCGTGGCGCTGGCGGCGGCCTGGATTCCGGCGCGGCGAGCGCTCTCCATCGATCCCATGGTGGCGCTGCGCACGGACTGACGATCCTCCGGCGGGCAGTCGTCCCGCTCCGGCCCTGAACTCCGGACGCACCCAGATCCGCGTGGAGCCGGTGGCCGAAATCGATCCGCCCGGGGCGGAGTTGAGGGCGTACACGGCCACCTACCACAGCGACGAGGAAGGAAAGGGAATTCAAACGGGCTTCCGGGAGGTCGGACCCACGGCGGGGAGAGACGTGAGGGGGGTTGCGAGCGCCCTTGAAGCGGCAGGTTGCGCCGGGTGGCGGGTCAGTCAGGCAGGGACTGGTCGAGCTGGAGCTCGGGGATCGGCTCGGGAGCGGCTAGATCGACCCCGGCGGACTGATCGAATCCGAGCTCGGTCTGAGGCGGAGCACGAGCCGGGGCCAGGGCCGGCGGCCGAGGGCGCAGGTCGAGATGGATGAGGATGGAGTGGTCGTGATCAGTGGCCTCGACAGCATCATGGACGAGATCGACGGTCTAAACCGTGCGACGCTCGACTCGATAACCTCGAAGACCCTGCTCCGCTACGGGGACGCGACATCGAGTCCTTTACGGGATTCGCCCGTCAGACCTGGAGCACCGCCTGGCAGCTACGGGAGACCGTGTTCTACCGGACGTGGGTCAAGCGACCGGGGTTCGAGTGGCTAGAGGACGTGAGGCTGGAGTGATGGCAGAGGACGGGTACCTGCAGTACTACGATCTTGAGAGCTACCTATTGGAGCGGGTCGGTCCACGGTTCCGCGAGATCGTGGAGTTGACCCCATTCGGTGGACACCTGATCTCTTTGGATGGCATTCCAGATGATCCGTCTTGTGTTCCGTAACCCCGACTCTCGCACAGCCACGAGTGAGGGGGAGTCCGCACCAGTCCAGAACCCGGCAATGTCCTCGCTCTCGGGTAGGAACCAAGCCCAGTCGAGTTGGGATTCGATCCATTCCC
>JBDHHQ010000092.1:0-16399 GCA_039589315.1 Gemmatimonadota bacterium | reverse complement strand
ACCTACATGGCATGGGCCGAGGATGTGGTCTCCATCGACGACATCGGCCCGCTCGACCTGCCCAACATGGCGATCGAGCAGCGGGGCTCCGCCCCCCAGTTGAGGTTCTCGTGGGGGCGACGCGTCGAGAAGCGGGGCTACGCGTTCCGCACACGGCGCGTGGAATCCAGCCGGTCCCTTCGACTCCTGGGTCTACGCCCCGATCCACGCGGACTTCGCCCCTCATCTGATCGACCCGGTCTTCGGCAAGCTGCACGACTTCCAGTTCGCTGAGGAGGAACCCGGTGACGACGGCTGGGAAGTGGCGTTCTGTCCCAAGGACGACGACGAGCCCATGATCCGGGGAACGCTCACGATCGTGGCCGACACTACCCTGGCTCGGGCGGAGTGGGCGTTCGAGACCCCCGAGCCCGTGGAGAACGCCGGCGGACAAGCGGTCTTCTTCCCCGTGACCGGGCAGCCCGACGACACCTTCCTCCTCCCGTCCGAAGCGCTATTCTGGCGGCAGGTGACGCTGGACCGGTACTACCAGCGCTACCAGCGGTACGAAGGGTGGCACATCGCCCAGGGGGACTCTGTGCCCACGCTTCCCACCCGGCGCCCGGAGGACCGAGACGTCTGGGATGACGACGGGGAGCCCAAGCGGCTCCGATGACACGAGCCGACCCCGCCGGGACCGCGACCACCGGGCCGTCTGGATACGACGGCGAATGGACCGCAACCGGTCCATGGATGCCACGGCCGCGGACCGCCAACCCCACGGCTGCCTGAGCCGATCCCTAAGGCTCCCGTGATCCGGCCAACAGACCGGGCCGCTCCGAGATGGGCGGCCCCAACACCTCGCGGAAGATGACCGCCCGCTTGAGGTCGTCTCTGGACATGCGATGCAAGGCCACCAACGCCCGCCTCGGCCCCGGGGAACGCCTCCTGACCGGCCAGCGCCGGCCTGCGCAGGGTCGGACCGCCAGTCGGTAGCGGCGGCTCGCGAGATTCGACCTCGCGCCAGGACCTGCGGGGAGCCCTTGACACGGGCTTCTGCGGCAGAGGACGGGGCGCCCGCGAACGCTGGGCCGCCGGCAGTGAGCTCGGGGCGCGGAAGTCCTCCGCGTCTGCGGTTCCTGAAGATGCGGCCCGCGGCTTTGCGCGCTCGGCCTCCGTCGTTCCTGGCTCGGCAGCACTATCCGGGACGTCGCGTTCCCGGGACGGCACCCGATCCGGTCTCTGCTCCCCGCGGGCCAAGGCGGCCAACTCCTCCCACAGATCGGCCGGCAGCAGGCCCTCGGAGCTCGCCGCGGTTTCGGTCCGCTCCCCCTCTACACCCGGCGGCGGTGAGTCTTCTGCCGAGTCCCAGGGGGCTTCCCGCCGGTGCGCCGGCTCCCACTCGACCTCGGCCTCGGCCTCCTCCGTGGGACCGCGGTTGACCGGGCCGCGCCGTTTCTTCCTCCCTCTGAGCACCCTTTCGAGCGCGGGCAACGCAATGAAGATGAAGGCGAAGAAGAGAAGTTGAAGCAGCTCCTCGCTCATGGTGCCTCGGCCTGCGTCGGCTCGCTGCTAGCGGCGTCAGCTCGCGTCGGCGGCTTCACGCGTAGGGAGGCGGGGAGGCCCGCTCGCTCGCGTCTCATGCCATGGGCTCCTCGTCGCCGCCGGCGATGGCATTCCGCATGGCTGTGTCGGATTCCACGTTCCGGTACCGCATGTAGTCCATGACGCCCAGGTTTCCGAGCTTGAAGGCCTCTGCCAGAGCCAGGGGCACCTCGGCTTGCGCCGACACGAGCTTGGCGCGCTCCTCCTGGACCTGAGCCTTCATCTCCTGCTCCCGGGCCACGGCCATGGCACGGCGCTCCTCCGCACGGGCCTGCGCCACGCGCTTGTCGGCCTCGGCCTGATCGGTCTGGAGCTCGGCGCCGATGTTCTTGCCCACGTCCACGTCGGCGATGTCGATCGACAGGATCTCGAACGCCGTCCCGGAGTCGAGGCCCTTCTGCAGCACGGTCTTGGAGATGGCGTCGGGGTTCTCGAGCACCGCCTTGTGGGAGTCGGCCGATCCGATGGTCGACACGATGCCCTCACCGACCCGGGCCAGAATGGTCTCCTCGCCCGCTCCGCCCACGAGCCGGTTGATGTTGGCCCTCACGGTGACCCGGGCGATCGCGATCAGCTGGATTCCGTCCTTGGCCATGGCCGCGACTCTAGGCGTCTGGACGACCTTGGGGTTGACCGACACCTGGACGGCCTCGAAGACGTCTCGGCCGGCCAGGTCGATGGCCGCCGCCTGGTTGAACGACAGCTCGATGTTGGCCTTGTCCGCGCTGATGAGGGCCCGGACCACCCGGTCTACCTGGCCGCCCGCCAGGTAGTGGGCTTCGAGGTCCGAGATATTGAGGTCCAACCCGGCCTTGGTAGCCCAGATCAGGGGGCGCACGACGGCCGGCGGGTGGACCTTGCGGAGACGCATGCCCACCAGATACGGGATGCTCAGCCGCACCCCGGCGCTGATCGCCTCGATCCAGAGGCGGACCGGCACTGCCCAGAGGAGGAACATGAGGAGGGCGAAGCCCCCCAGGATCGCGAAAAACGTGGTGCCGAAAATCAGCTCGTCAGACATGGAGTTCCCTCGGCTCGCATGCCCCAACGACCCCGTCCTGGCGGCGGGGGCACGTCGTGAATGGTCGGTCCCAGGCGCGCCGTGAGCGTCAGATCGCCCTCACCACGTGCCGGTACCCCTCCGAGCTCATGATCCGGATGGGCGTTCCCTGTTCGATCCACTCGGACTCGGAGACAACGTCCACGCGCTCCTCCCCGAACAGGCCGACGCCGGACGGACGGAGGTCCGTGACCGCCACACCCTCCTGGTCCAGGAGATCGGGGCGCAGGTCCGCGGAGGTGTAGCCTTCGTCTTTCTTGGTGCTCGTGAGCAGGAAGATCCCTCGGCGAGCCAGCGGCCCGCTGTGAGGCAGACGGCGGAGGAGGGCCCAGGCCGTCACGATCACCGCCATCATCGACGCCGAGATGACCAACCCCGCCCGTCCGAAGTCCGCCATGGTGGGCAGTCCACCCAGCAGGCTCATGAACAACCCGGCCAGCACCCCCAGCACGCCCACGATCCCGAACAGACCGAAGCCGGGCACGACGAAGATCTCCACCGCCAGCAACACCAGGCCGACGCCGAAGATGATCAGCGACTCGAGCCCGGCCAGCCCGACGATCAGATGGGAGCCGAAAAACAGCGAGAGCGCCAGGAGTCCCGCCGCGCCGCCGACACCGAAGCCCGGCGTCTTGATCTCGGCCAGCAGGCCCAGGAAGCCGAGGGTGAGCAGGAACGGCGAAACCACCGGATGCGAAAGGAAGCGCACGACCCGTTCGGCCCAGTTCACCCGCATGGGGGTGACCTGAGCGCCCTCATGCCCCAGCGCCGCCAGCAACCCGTCCAGATCCTCTACCTCCAGGGCATACTCCAGCCCGACGGCTTCCTCGGTGGTGAGGCTCAACAGCTTGCCTTCGTCCACCACCCCGGAGATCTCGATCTCCTCGTCGACCATGGCCTCGGCCACAGCGGGATCGAGCCCCCGGGCTTCGGCCAGCGCCCGCATCTCGCTGCGCATGGCGGAGACGATCTTCTCCGGCGCCTTCGTTCCCGTGCCGTCCACCGGCGTCGCGGCGCCGATGACACTGCCGGGCCGCATGTAGATGCGGTTGGCCGCCAGAGAGATCAGCGCCCCCGCCGAGAAGGCTCGGCGGTTCACGAACGCGTAGACGGGCACCTCCGAATCCGAGATGGCGTCGGCGATACGCTCGGCCGCGTCCACGCGCCCACCGGGAGTGTCAAGGTCCAGGATCACGGCGTCGGCGCCCCGGTCGGCCGCCTCCCGGAGGCTACGTTCCACGAAGGGTGCCAGACCCAGCTCGATCACACCGGTGATCGGGACGGTGACCACCTCGGGACGGGTCTGATTCGAGACGACCTGATGGGCGGCGGCGGGAACGAGCACGCCGGCCAGGATCAGGGTCGATACAAGCCTTCTCTGTGACATGGGTGTTGCTGCCTCTCCTGCCGGGGCGCCATCGCGCGATCCCCGAAACGAACATCCCCCCTTGGGCGGGGCGACGGACGTCCAGCCCTCCACGGGCGTCGAGACAGACCTATTGCAGCTCGACCCCCAGGAGCTGGCACGCATAGTACGCCCGGCGTATGGCCCGGAGATAGTCTCCCCCGTCCATCGCCTCGCCGGCGCTGATCAGGAGGTGCCGGCTGCGCTCCAGGTCCAACTCGGTATACGGAGCGTCCGCGCCGTTTCTTCCCAGAGCGTCTTCCGCTTCCCGCATCAGAGACTCCGCGACCTCGGCAGGCGCCAGCTCACGAAGGCGATCCGACGCTTGCAGCGTCAGGATCATGGCACGGTCGAGATCGCCGGCCTCGAGGGACTGCTCGGCCTCCTGCGAGAGGACTGCGCCCTCGATCAGACCATCGGTGATGAAGGCGGGGAGCTGCGTGGGATCCAGCTCCGACGCGGCGTCCAACACGCCATCCACGGACACGAGCAGATCTCGGATTCCGTCGGGACCCAGAGCCTCCGTCAGCACGGGACCCGCCCTCCGGTAGGCGTCCATGCGGAGCTGCCGACCGCCATCGGTGCCGTCGGTCCACGACTCGGCCCAGATGCGCTCGGCCTCGGCCATTCCCGGCGCGTCTCCCGAGCGGTGCGCCAGATCCCCCATCGTGGGCAGGCCCTCGGCCGCACGCAGGGCACCGTGGGTCTCCGCGGCCACCAGCACGGCCATAGGGTCTCCGTCGTCGTCACGGCACGCGGATAGACACGCGGCGCAGACGGCCAAGACGCCGAGAACAGCGAGGGGTCGGCGGTGTGAAGCGGTCGGTTTCATGGGCCTGATGAGCACTCCTGATAGTAGCTGTGCTACACCTCCGGAGCAAACAATGTGCCCGCCGAAATCCGAGGTGCCACCGTTGCTTGACCCCCCTTCCGCCCCTGGGTAGCTTCGTTCGTTCGAACGCTCGTCCGAATCCCCTGGACGCCCCCTATTCCGGAGACGCGGGTCCGTTGCAGGAACGGAGAACCTTCGACGAGAAGCTCCAGCGGATTCTGAAGCAAGCCTCCGCGATCTTCGCCGAAAAAGGCTACCACAAGGCCAGCATTCGGGACATTTCTGCCGCCACGGGGATCAGTCTTTCCGGCCTGTACTACTACTTCCGCAGCAAGGAAGAGCTGCTGTTCCTGATCCAGAGCCATTGCTTCGACACCATCCTGGCACAGCTCAGGGAAGATCTCCAGGGCGTGGCCGAGCCGGCCGAGCGTCTTCGCATCCTGATCCGGAACCACCTGGCGTTCTTTGCCGGCAATATGCGAGAGATGAAGGTGCTTTCCCACGAAGGGGAGACCCTCGACGGGGAGTTCGGCGTTCACGTGCTCGAGCAGAAGAGGGAGTACGCCGAGGTCGTGCAGGACGTTCTGGCCGGGCTCGCGCCGGAGGGGGGCGCCGTCGACCTCCGTGTCGCGACGTTTTCCCTGTTCGGCATGATGAACTGGATCTACACGTGGTACCGGCCGGACCGGGACGTCAGCGTGGACCGCCTGACCCAGGAGATGATCCACATCTTCCTGCGTGGGTTCCCGGCGCCGATGCCCGTCGAACCTCCCCCCGCCGTCCCGGTGAAAGGACTGGCGTCCGGCACCTCCATCTGGAGGGAGCCGGGCGAATGATCCCCGGTACCGTGCAGGTCCCCGGCCCGAGATCTCGGCTTCCGGTACGGCCTGGCAGACCCGGGTCGCAACGTCGGCAGAGGCTCCGGGCGGTGCGTGAAACCCGCGGGGGTACAAGCAGGATCGAACTCAGACCAGACAGGCTTTCGATGGCTTACAGAGACCTTTCCAATCCACCCAGAAGAGGAAACGCTCATGTCCGATAAGGTGCTCGTCCACTACGACGCCCAAGACGGGGTGGCGCTGCTCACCCTCGACGACCCACCCGCAAACACGTACACCCACGAGATGATGCGGCAGTTGGACGACGCCATCGTGCGGGCGCGGTTCGATGACGACGTGACCGTGATCGTCATCACCGGCAAGGGAGAGAAGTTCTTCAGCGCCGGTGCCAATATCCAGATGCTGTCCGAGGTGACTTCGGGCTTCAAGTACTGCTTCTGCCTCCACGCCAACGAGACGCTGAACCGCCTCGAGCAGACGCCCAAGCTGACCATCGCGGCGCTCAACGGTCATACCGTGGGCGGCGGCCTCGAGATCGCCATGGCGGCGGACATGCGCGTGGCGCGCGCCGGCTCGTCCAAAGTGGGACTGCCCGAGGTGAACCTGGGCGTGCTCCCCGGCACCGGTGGGACCCAGCGGCTGAGCCGGATCGTGGGCAAGTCCAGGGCCATCGAGCTGATGGTCACGGGCGAGACGTTCGGCTTCGACCGTGCGGTGGAGCTGGGAATCGTGAACCAGGTCATCGAGGCCGACAGCCACGAGGCCTTCATGGACGCCGTCATGGAATACGCCCGTCAGTTCACGCCGCCCAACAAGGCGTCCAAGGCCGTGGGCCACATCAAGCGCTCGGTCCAGACGGGCTGGGAGCTGCCGTTCGAGACGTCACTGGCCCTGGAGCGTGAGCTGCAGCAGCAGCTCTTCCAGAGCGACGACGCGCGTGAGGGGCTCAGCGCCTACATCGAGAAGCGGAAGCCCGAGTTCTCGGGTAGCTAGTGCCGGCGTACCGAAGGACCTCGGCCGGTCACGGGGACTGGGCGATCCCATGAGCGCCGTCATCGTCGACGCCGTTCGGACACCCATCGGGCGGCACGGTGGGGCCCTGGCGGCGGTGCGGCCCGACGACCTGGCCGCTCGCGTCATCCAGGCACTCCTGGAGCGCACGGGCGTGGACCCGGCGTCGGTCGACGACGTGCTGTTCGGGTGCATCAACCAGGCGGGTGAGGACAACCGGAACGTGGCCCGCATGGCCCTGCTCCGGGCAGGTCTACCGGTGGACGTGCCGGGCCAGACGTTGAATCGCCTGTGCGGATCGGGGCTGCAGGCGGTGGCCTCCGCCCATCAGGCCGTGCGGGCCGGTGAGGGCGCCACCTTCGTGGCGGGAGGCGTGGAGTCCATGAGCCGGGCTCCCTTCGTCATGCTGAAACCCGAGCGAGCCTACACGCGCGGGGTGCCCGCCGTGGCCGACACCGTCCTGGGCTGGCGCTTCGTCAATCCGGCGCTGCGACCGGAGTGGACCATCTCCCTGGGGGCCACCGCCGAGGTGGTGGCGCGGGAGTTCGGCGTCACCCGCCAGGAGCAGGACGCCTTCGCCCTGGAGAGCCAACGGCGAACGGCGGCGGCCATGGAGACCGGTCGCTTCGCCGACGAGATCGTCCCGGTGACCGTGCCCCGCCGGAAGGGCGATCCGGTCGTCGTCGACGCGGACGAGCATCCCCGGCCGGACAGCACGCCAGAGGCGCTGTCGAGGCTGAGGCCCGCCTTCGACGCCGACGGGACGGTGACCGCCGGCAACGCGTCGGGCATCAACGACGGGGCGGCGGCCCTCCTGGTCCTGTCCGAGCAACGAGCCCGCGACCTGGCTCTCACGCCCATGGTGCGCATCGTCGCCACCGCCGTGGTGGGGGTCGAGCCCCACCGGATGGGCATCGGGCCCGTGCCGGCAACCCGGAAGGTCCTGGACCGGGCGGGCTGGACGGTGGTGGACCTGGACCTCGTGGAGCTCAACGAGGCGTTCGCCGCCCAGGCGCTCCCCTGCATGCGGGAGCTCGACCTGGACCCTGCGATCGTGAACGTGAACGGCGGCGCCATCGCCCTGGGCCACCCGGTGGGCTGCTCCGGCGCCCGGATCCTCACCACGCTCGTCCACGAGATGAAGCGACGACCCGAAGCCCGGCGGGGCCTGGCCACCATGTGCGTCGGGGTGGGCCAGGGCATCGCCGTTCTGGTCGAAAAGGTCGCGGCGTGAGGGTCCGGTCGCGGCACGGCTTCGGGAGCCTCGCCTCGAGGAGCCACGTATGAGCTCGGGGATCGCTACGGTCGCGGTCATCGGCGCCGGCACCATGGGCCATGGCATCGCCCAGGTGGCAGCCGCCCATGGCTGTGTCACGCGCCTGTTCGACGTGGACGCCGATGCCCTCTCCCGGGCCGTGGAGCGCGTCCGGTCCAACCTGGACAAAGGCGTGTCCCTGGGGAAGGTCTCCGGCGAGGAACGAGGCGCCACCCTGGCGAATCTCTCGGCGACCGACCAGCTCGCCGAGGCGGTGAGAGGCGCCGACCTGGTGATCGAGGCCGTGCCCGAGGTGCCCGAGCTCAAGGCGCGCATCTTCGCCCAGGTCCGGGAGGCAGGTGCCGGCAAGGCCATCCTGGCCACCAACACCTCGTCGCTGAGCATCGGTGACCTGGCGCAGGAGGTGGCACGGCCGGAGCGCTTCATCGGCCTCCACTTCTTCAACCCGGTCCACATCATGAAGCTGGTGGAGGTGGTGTGGGGCCCGAAGACGGCCGACGACACCCGGGCGGCCGCAGTGGCGTTCGTCCGGCGCATCGGCAAGGAGCCCGTCGTGGTGAAGGACTCTCCCGGGTTCGCATCTTCCCGCTTGGGCGTGATCCTGGGCCTGGAGGCCATGCGCATGGTGGAGGAGGGGGTGGCGGCGCCGGAAGCCATCGACACGGCCATGGAGCTGGGCTACCGGCACCCCATGGGTCCGCTGCGTCTCACCGACCTGGTGGGGCTGGACGTGCGCCTGGGCATCGCGGAGTACCTGCACGAGAAGCTGGGCTCCGACGCCTTCCGACCCCCCGAGATCCTCCGGCGTATGGTGGCCCAGGGTAAGCTGGGCAAGAAGAGCGGGCACGGATTCTACGACTGGAGCGAATGACGCCCATGAGCTTCGAGACGATCCTCCTCGAGACCGACGGACCCGTCGCCGTAATCACGCTCAACCGCCCCGAGAAGCTCAACGCGCTCAACGCCACCGTTCGCCGGGAGATCATGGAAGCGGTGGACGCGTTGGCCACCGACGACGACGTGAAGGTCGCCGTCCTGCACGGCGCCGGTGAGAAGGCGTTCGTGGCCGGTGCCGACGTTGCGGAGTTCGCCGCTCGGTCTGCGTCGGAGCAGCGCAAGGTGTACGAGAAGCGCCGGGTGTACGACGCGGTGGCGGCCTTTCCAAAGCCCATTATCGCGGCAGTCCATGGTTACTGCCTGGGTGGCGGCTCCGAGCTGGCCCTGGCATGCGACCTGCGCGTGGCCGATCGGACTGCCCGCTTCGGCCAGGCCGAGATTCGCCTGGGTCTGATCCCGGGTGCCGGGGGCACGCAACGGCTGGCCCGGCTGGTAGGGCCCGGCCAAGCCCTTCGGATCGCGCTGTCAGGCGACTTCGTGGACGCGGAGGAGGCCCACCGGATCGGACTCGTGGAGTTTCTGGTGGACGATGGCCAGCACCTCGAGAAGGCCATGGACGTAGCCCGGCGCATGGCCCGGTGGAGCCCGGTGGCGCTCCGACTGGTCAAGCAGTCGGTGCAGGCCGCCGTGGAGACGCCGCTCTCGGCGGGGCTCGCCCTCGAAAGGGAGCTCTTCCTGGCAGCCTTCGCCAGCGACGACGGCCGAGAGGGCGTGAGCGCGTTCATCGAGAAGCGGGAACCGGACTTCAGGGGGAGCTGAGGAGCGGGGCTGCGCCTGAACGCGCCGACTGCTAAGGTACCACGCACACTCGAGCCCGCACCCAGGACCAGCCGAGCCATGGACGTCCACGACCTCTTTCCGGACGCGCCCCGTCCGGACGCGAGCCGGCGCATCCGGTCCGCTACGTCGAAGATCCGCCAGCTCAGGAGCCAGGTCGGCCACGACGGGCTCACGCCGTCGGCCGCCCGCACCCTCCTCGACGAGCTGACGGCGGCACTGGATGCCTGCGCCTCGGCCCTCGAGGAGCGTGACGAGGCGTCCTCATGACGGCGGGGGGATGCTGGTCTGCTCCGAGCGCGTCCGCTGAGGGCGTGGCTCCGCGAAGCGCGTCCGCCGCAAGCCCGTACGGGCGGGGCGGACTGACGCTCGCGGGACCCCGACTCGCGGAGGCTGCCCTCCCATGAGAGCCCTCGCCACCGCGTTCTTCGTCCTCTTCGTCGTGGCCGTCACCTGGCCCGGCTACGTGCCGTTCAACCGCATTGCTCCCAGCGTTCTGGGTCTCCCTCTCTCCTTCGCCTGGCCCGCCATCTGGGTGGTTCTGGGCTGCGTCGTCCTGTTCTTCCTCGACCGGTCGGAGACCCGGGCCGAGGACCGTGAGGAGGACGGCTGATGGAGCAGTGGCAAGTCATCGTCGCCGTCTTCGCGGTATACCTCGCCGTCACCCTGGGCATCGGCCTGGCAGCCGGCCGGCGCGCCTCGAACAGCGTCACCGGTTACGTGGCCGGCGACCGGGAGTTCGGGCTGCTGGTCATGTACTTCGTGACGGGGGCCAGCGTTTTCAGCGCATTCGCCTTCCTGGGAGGGCCGGGGTGGGCCTACTCGCGGGGCGCAGCGGGCTTCTACATCCTGTCCTACGGTGTGCTGGGCATGGCGCCCTGGTACTTCATGGGGCCCAAGACAGCTCGGCTGGGCCGGCGCTTCGGGTACGTGACCCAGGCCCAGCTCCTGGTGGGCCGCTTCCCCTCCCGCTTTCTGTCCGTGCTCGTGGCGGCACTTACGGTGCTGGCATTCATCCCGTACGTCACCCTGCAGATGCGGGGCGCGGGCATCGTCATCGAAGCGGTCACGGACGGACACATCTCCCTGGCCGCGGGTGCCGCGCTGGCCTACGGCATCGTCATCATCTACGTGCTGAGCGCCGGAGTGGCGGCGGTGGGGTGGACCAATACGTTCCAAGGCATCTTCATGCTGGCCATCGCCTGGACGCTGGGGATCTACCTCCCGTTCAAGCTGTACGGCGGCGTGGGCCCCATGTTCGAGCAGATCGCGGAGGCGCGCCCCGAGCTGCTCAGGGCGCCGGGCCTGACGGCCGCGGGAGATCCCTGGTCCTGGGGCGGCTACTCTTCGGCGATCCTCGTCAGCGCGGTGGGACTCCAGATGTGGCCCCACCTGTTCATGAAGGCGTTCACCGCCAAGGACGACCGGACGCTGCGCCGTACGGTGGTGCTGTTCCCCACCTTCCAGCTTTTCCTCATCCCGGTGTTCCTGATCGGCTTTGCGGGCGTGCTGTTCCCGGACACACCGCCCGAGCCCGACTTCATCCTGCCGTTCCTGATCCTACGGACCGATCTGCCCGCTCTGGTGGTCGGGCTCTTCTGTGCCGGCGCGCTGTCGGCGTCCATGTCCACCGGGGACGCGCTGCTCCACGCGTCGGCCTCGGTGGCCGTCGAGGACGGCATCCGCCCGTTCGCCACCGGTCTGAACGATCACCAGCAGCGGCTCCTGATGCGGGGCCTGGTCGTGGTGGTCGGAGCCATCGCCTACGTGTTCGCAATCACCCGAGCCGAGTCGTTGGTGGTCCTGTTGCTCACCGCGTACGGGATCATTGCCCAGCTGGCCCCACCCATCGTAGCGGCCCTCTATTGGCGGCGGGCCACTACGGCCGGTGCCATCGCCGGGCTGCTGGCCGGATCGGCGACCGCCCTGTTCTTCTACTTCAACGCGTCGCTGCGGCCGTTCGATGTCCACGAGGGCGTGTTGGGCCTTCTCGTGCATGTCCCTGTGCTGGTGCTGGTGAGCCTGCTGACACCGGCGCAGTCGGACGTCCACTCCGGAGTGTTCGTGAGTGGCCAAGCCCAAGCGACGAAGCCGGACGCCGGTGGATCGGCGACTCATGCCTGACGACGGAGCCCGGGAGACGCTGGACGAGCTGCGGAGCGAGATCCAGGCCCTAGACGAGGCGTTGATCCGCCTCATCGGGCGGCGTCGCGACCTGGCGCTCCGGATCGGGCGTGCGAAGGAGGCGCTGGGCCTGCCCGTGCTCGACCCGGCCCGTGAGGCCCAGGTGGCTCGGCAGGTGGCGGAGCTATCCAGACAGCTCGGGGTCGACGAGGAGTTGGCCCGGGACGTGATCTGGCGCATCATGGCGTCGGCCCGGGACGCCCAGCGGGGTTGAAGGGGGACCGGGTAGGCCGGCCCCAGGCCTCAGTCGTCCGCCAAGACCCGCGAGCCGCTGCCGTTGAGTGCCGCCACCACCGCCTGAGACCGACCGCTGGGCACCCGCAGCTCGTGGGAGCCCCCTGGCGGCGTGACTCCACGGATCAGGTGGGGGTTGAGGTCCCGGAGCAGCGACGGGGGAACGTCCAGCTCCCTGGCGACCGTGCTCAGGCGCGTGTTGCCCGGGACCCACACCCTGTCGTAGGCGTACGGCAAGTCCCGCTCGGCCGCGAAGCCCAGGTCGTCCGCCCGTTTGGCCAGCAGCGTGGCAGCGATCAGGCGCGGTACGTAATGCCGCGTCTCCCAGGGGAGGTGCTCGATGATCTCCCAGTAGAGCTCCTCGTCACCGGTGCGCGCGTCGGCATGGTCGCGCAGAACCCGCGCCACTCGGTTGGGCCCGGCGTTGTACGCCGCTGCCGCCAGGTACCACGATCCGAACCGCTCGTGTAGGGTCTCCAGATAGTCGAGGGCGGCGTCGGTGGCCTTGACGGGATCCCGGCGCTCGTCCACGTACTCATCGATCCTCAGACCGTACTGCCGAGCCGTGGGGCCCATGAACTGCCAGACCCCGGTGGCCTCCACCTTCGACTGCGCCATCGGCCGAAAGCCGGACTCGATCATGGCCAGGTACAGCAGATCTTCCGGCATGCCCCGGGCTCGGAGCTTGCCCTGGATCATGTCGCCGTAGAGACCCTGCCTCACCAGGAACTGCTCGAAGGTCGGCCGCTGGTCACCCACGAACCGTCGCATCCAGTACGTGACCCGGTCGTTCACCTCGACCGGAAGGCGCGCGTCGGAGGCGATTTCGTCCAGCGGGACCGGCGTGTCGACGTCGTTCGCCACCGGGCTACAGGCACTGGCGGCGACCAGCAGGGCCTGCAGCACGAGCAGGCGCAGAGCGGACGGACCCCGGGCAGGCATCTGCCGTTGTGGCAGGACACGATTGGGGCCACGTCGGGAGCTACCGCGAGGGCGTGTGCTATCTATCTCGAACAACATGGTTCGACCTCCATCTATACTCGTCCCTGAGCGTCTGCACTTCGTTCGGGAGCCCTTCTGGTGGGACGAGTCGCGCGTTTCTTCCTACGACGCGCGGCGAGAGTCCTAGCGAGATCCGTGCCGACCTGTCCAAAAGCACTGTCAGCGTTGACGATTCTCGCGATGCGCCGTCTCCGGCGCCCCGGACCCGTTCAGAATGTTACAGCCGAAGTCTCGGCAAAGATCCATCCGCCGGGCTGGTGCGGCTGAATGGACCGTGATCCTCGTCAATCCTCGGGGTAGACCGAGATCACTTTCCGATGGCGGCGGCTTTCGAACTTCACCGTGCCGTCGACGAGGGCGAACAGGGTGTCATCCCCTCCGCGGCCGACGTTTCGGCCCGCGTGGAACTTCGTCCCGCGCTGGCGCACCAGGATCCCTCCCGCGCGCACCTGCTCGCCGCCGTACCGCTTGACGCCCAGATAGTTGGGGTTGCTGTCGCGGCCGTTTCGGCTGGAGCCGACACCCTTCTTGTGAGCCATTGTGCGTTCCCTGTCTGCTGTCAGTCCGTCGGGTCTGCCGTCCTCAGAGCGTGATCTCGCTGACCTTGATCTCCGTGTATCCCTGCCGGTGGCCCTGCTTCTTTCGGTAGCCCTTACGGCGCTTGCGCTTGAAGACGATGACCTTCTTGTCCCGGCCGTGGCCCAGGACCTCGGCTGTCACCTGGGCGCCTTCCACCACGGGTGCGCCCACGGACACGGCCTCGTCCTCGCCGCCGGCCAGGAGTACCTGGTCGAAGGTCACGGTCTCTCCGGGCTCCACGTCCAGGGTCGGAATGCGCAGGCGCACGCCCGGCTCGGCCCTGAACTGCTTCCCACCGGTCTGGAAGACTGCGTACATGGTCATGTCCTACGGAGGAACGGGTTCGGGTACGAATGTCCGAATCGTAGTTGCCAGAGCAGTGAAAGATAGATAAGAGCGTGGGGCGGATCAATATGGGGATGGCCCTACGGGCCAGCCGAGTCGCCGCTAGGGACCAGGACCGGTTCCGTAGGTCCGCCTGGCCCTCTCCACCAGCTCGCCGAACCCGACTTCCCCTCGCAGCGACTCGAAGTCGGCATGGGCCTCCAGCGTCTCCGGTGCTACGCCACCCCCGTCTGCCGCGCACGCCAGCGCGTCCAACGCGTCGGCCGTGCGCTCGGAGCGAGCGTACACGCGGGCGAGGCCAACGCAAACCCCGGGGTGATCCGGCTTCACGGCATCGGCGACCTCGAGAAACGCGTGAGCCCGGCTCAGCGCGCCGTCCGCCAGATAGCCCCTGGGCTCATAGAAGGCCGCGACCACGAAGACGTACTCCAGGAGACGCTGGGAGGCCCGGGCCTCTTCGCCCCGGCCCTGGGCCCGGGCCCGGAGGGCGGGAATGTCGAGCGTGCGAATCACGTCACCGGCGTCGATCACGCCGCCCGCGCGGGCCTCTTCCACGAACTCCCAGAACACGACTCGCGCGGCAGCGTCCTCCTGGCCCAGTCGGTCTTCGAGCGCCAAGGCAGCCCTGATCGTCTCTCCCCGCGCGAGCTCGTCGGCGCGCTCGGCTGCCTGCCTTCCCTGGGCGAGCTGGGCAAAGTCGGCTGCGACCGCCCGGTACACCCTGAGCGCCTCCCTGGGCGCACCAGCCGCCTCGAGCTCCGCTGCCTCCGCCAGGCGTCGCGCGGCTACCGCAGACATCCAAGCCTCGTCCGGCTCCACGTACCCGGACCGCATGGCCTGAACCTGGAACCACTCCAGCGCCTGCTCGAAGACGCTGGCGGGCGGCCATTCGTGGCCACCGTCGAAGTACTCGACTCGGTGGGGGAAGGCGAGCTCGTCCAGCCGGGCGTCCAACGCCCGGAGCTCTTCGTAGTTGAAATCCAACACGCCCGCCGTCCCGAAGAAGGCGAAGGGCTTTCCATGCTCCCGGATGGCCAGAGGCAGGACCAGAGTGGGCTCGTGGCCGGCACCCACGCCCACAACGCCGGCGACGTGATCCCCGAGCCGGAAGGCGTAGTCCCACGCGACGCGGGCCGTGCCCGACAGGCCGACCAGGTACAGCCGTCGGGCATCCAGGGCCAGGGCTCCCTGGGCGTCGCTCAACATGGCGTCGAAAGCGACGTCGTTCATCTCCACGCCCGCGTCCGAGGCTGTATTGTATGAGCTCATGACCACGTACCCGAACCGCCCGGCAGCCTCCCGCGCCGCTGTCATGGGGACGAGAGCCCTACCCCGGGGGTCCATCAGCACGAGAAGCGGCCAGACACGGTCGGTGGAGTAGCCAGGCGGGAGATACAGGGCGTAGGACTGGGCCGGGTCGGTCTGACTCTGGATCGAATCGTAGAGCTCGCCGACGGGAGCCTCGGCCGCCCCGGCCGAATCGGCCGCGCTGGGCTGCTGAGCTCGCGTCCTGGATGGAGGCGCGAGCAGCGTGAGCCCCAGCGCGAGCGCAACCGCCGGCGCGCCGGCGACCCGACACCGCGAAACCGTCGCAGGTGGGCCGTCGTGGCACGCCACGGGCGGATCTGCGGCCGGGCCCCTGGAGAGCCTCCCCAGTAGCGTCGGCTCGTCGTTCGCGTATAGAATAGATATGTTCAAGTTTGTATCAGTCGCTGAGGACGTCCCTATGCTCGGTTCGGCCGCGGCGCGTGTGATCCTGCTCGTCGTCGCTCTAGGCGCAAGCGGTCCCGCCGCCGTTCGAGCGAAGAACCCGGGCCCTGCCCTTCCTCAGGGAGGGGCCATCGAGGGTCTCGTCTACGATAGCACGGCTTCCCAGCCTCTCGCTGGCGCGCGCGTGTTCCTCTGGAACACCAGCATGTTCGCCACCACCGACGATGCCGGGCGTTTCGCCATCGAGGACGTGCCTCCCGGGGACTACTCCTTGGTCTTCTTCCACCCGCGTCTCACTACACTGGGCGTCTCCTCGGGTCGCACCCCCATCACGGTCGACGAGGACGATCGGCTCTCGGTGGCCCTGTCCACCCCGTCCATGATGACCATCATGAGCCTCCTGTGCGAGTTGGAGGACCCGGGTCAACAAGCCGGCCGCGCCATCGGTTACGTCGGCGACGCATCCACCGGCGTCCCTCTGCCGGGCACCCAGGTGTTGTTGACCTGGACGGAGGACAACCCGGACGGTGGCCGCCGAATGGGCACCGCACAGGCCCGAACGGACGCCGACGGATGGTACAGCATCTGTACGCTCCCGGCCGGTGAGGATGTCCAGGGAACGGCCTACTTCTTCGGCCAACAGACGAACAGCAGGAGCTTCAGG
>JBDHHQ010000091.1:0-24747 GCA_039589315.1 Gemmatimonadota bacterium | reverse complement strand
AGCGAGGGCGGCGATTTCGAGTACTCGACGCAATAGGGGACGAGCACGTCGACCGGCAGAGTCGGCGATGGCCTGGACTTCAACGGTTGAGGGCCCCCAGGGACCTCAAAGGACTGGATTCCGATGAGCGCCGAACAAGAACGCATCCAGCAATACGCCGAGACGGCTCAGGCCATGCACGAAGGCGGGGCGTGGCCGAGCGCGGAAGAGATGCAGGCGGCCGCCCAGGAGGCGGGGCTCTCCGACAGCGACATGGCGCAGGTCCAGCAGATGGCCCAGGCCGGCCGTGAGCAAGCCAACGCCATGATGCAGCAGGGCGACCTCGACGGTGCCATCAAGGAGTTCGCTCAGGCCGTGCCGCTCCAACCAACGGACCCAGCCCTTCTCACGGAGGCTGCAACGGCCCACGCGAACCGGTTCCAGGAGTGGGGCAATCCATCGGATCTGGCGGCAGCCGAGTCCCTGGCGGGCCGGGCCATGGAGCTCGCTCCGGAGCTCCCGGCCGCTGCCGGCCTCATGACACAGCTTGCCCAAGCCGCGGCACCGGTCGCCCACTCCACCTCGGCTGCGGCTCGTAGCGCTGCACCGCGGCCGGCAACTACACGCAAGAGGGCCGGTCGATGCGGGTCGACACGGTTCTGGAGGAGGACGAGCTGCTACTCCACTCGTTCACGGGCGTGGAGGGTATCTCGACACCCTTCTCATACCGACTCAGACTGCTCTCCGAGAACGACTCGGTGTCTGCCGACGACCTTCTCAGGACTCCGGCCTACCTGTCGATCGAGCTGGAAAACGGTGAGACCCGCTACATCCACGGCCTCATCAACCGGTTCGTGGCGGGTGACCAGGAAGAGGATCTGAGGGCCTACGAAGCCGAGATCGTGCCCTGGCTCTGGTTCCTGTCGTTGTCCAGGGACTGCAAGATCTTCCAGGAGAAGACGGTCCTGGAAATCGTGGAAGAGGTCTTCACCGGACTGGGGTTCTCCGATTTCGACGTACGATGCACGGGGAGCTATCCGCAGCGGACGTACTGCGTCCAATACCGCGAGTCGCACCTGAACTTCGTGAGCCGGCTCATGGAAGAGGAGGGGATCCTCTACTTCTTCGAGCACACGGAGAACGGGCACGTCCTGGTCATCGCGGACGACAACTCGTCGATCGAGGAGCTCGAGCACAAGCCGGCGGCTGCGTGGCGGTCGGACCCGGTTCCCGAAGAGGACGTGGTCACCGCCTTGAGGAGCGAGAAGTCGGTGCACGTGGGCACGGTGACGCTCCAGGACTACGACTTCGAGCAGCCTACCATGGACCTGCTTTCCAGCATCGCTGGAGAGGAGGAGCAGGAGATCTACGACTATCACCCGCGCCGGTACACGGAGCTGGAAGAGGGCGAGCGCTACGCCCGCTTGGCGCTGGAAGCGCTAGAAGCGGGGCGCCAGATTGTATACGGCGAGAGCAATTGCCGCGCGTTCACGAGCGGATATCGATTCGCGCTCGAGGACCACTCCTCGCCCGAGCTGAATCAGGTCTACACCCTGGCTCAGATATCCCACTCGGGGAGTGCCGGTGACTACCGCTCCGGTGGTGGCACCGAAGGGGATTACCACAACAGCTTCCTGACCTTGCCTCACGACGTGCCGTATCGGCCGCAGCCTCTGCACCGTAAGCCGACGGTCCACGGATCCCAGACCGCCATCGTGGTCGGGCCGTCAGGCGAAGAGATCTACACGGATTCCTACGGCCGCGTGAAGGTCCAGTTCTATTGGGACCGTCTCGGGTCTCGCGACGAGAACAGCTCGTGCTGGATCCGCGTGGGCACCCCCTGGGGTGGCGGTGGCTACGGCGCCGTATCCATTCCCCGGATCGGCAATGAGGTCATCGTCGACTTCCTGGAGGGGGATCCGGACCGGCCGCTCATCGTGGGGAGCGTCTACAACGCCAACCAGATGCCGCCGCTCGAGCTGCCCGGCGCCGGGATCGAGATGGGGATGAAGTCCCGGAGCTCACCCGGCGGCGGCGGCGCCAACCAGATCAGCATGCGCGACACCGCCGGTGAGGAGATGATGACGGTGACCGCGCAGTACGACATGAACACCTCCGTAGGCCACGATCAGTCCGCCACCGTCACGAACGACCGCTCCGTGACGGTGGACGGTAAGCTCACCGAGACGATCAAGGGGAATACGACGATTACGGTAAGCGAAGGCACATTGTCGCACGATGTCCAGACGGGCACCGCGACCTACCACGTTCAGGGCGCCCTGACGGAAGACTACAGCGCCACTCAGACGACGACGGCCACTGGCCGAATCACGATCAATTCGTCCGGCGCTGAAGTGCACATCATGGCAGCAAGCGAGATCAAGCTGTCGACCGGTGACAGCCTCGTGCAGCTCAAATCGGATGGCACGATCACGATTTCGGGCAAAAAGGTACAGATCACGGGCGGGGACGAAGCGAAGATGGGAGTGGGGAATCAGAATGTCACCTGCGACAAGCAGAAAGTCGGTGTGGCTGGAGCCGCGATCAACTCATCCGCCGTCGGCATGCACGAAATCGCGGGTGCCCTGGTGAAGATAAACTGACCGGAACCCGACTGCCGAATAGAACGCCGCGCATGTTCACGGATAGGGAGAAGCGTCATTCGTGCTGAGACTTTTCGAGAGGATTAACAACGAGTTACAGGCGTTCCTCGATCAAAGGGATGACGCAGTCCTCGTCGTGTCCACTAGGGAGAGTGAGGCCATATCGGTGCTCAAAACTCTCGAGGGACTGGACGATGCCACGTCGTGGGCACTTTTTTGGACGTTCACCGAGGACTACGACTCTCCGGCCGGCTACGCTGCGACGCTGCTCGAGGCCTACTCGGCCCGGCACGACGGCGTTAGACTGGCAATGAAGGAAGCGGGAATGGACCCTTGGCCTGCGTTGCCGCCTCACCTCCGTGACCAAGACGTGCCCGCCAGCGAACGCATCCGTCACCTTATGAGCTTTGCACGGTCGTTGCTCCCCACCCAAGAGGGGGGACTACTGGTGTGGAGCTTCTTCCCCCTCGAGATTGCAGATGCGGCGTCCTACGCCCGGCTGATGGCCGAAGTCACGCACCATGAGCGACCCTTCCCATGGTGTCATCATATTCGAATGATCATCCGCGAGGACAAGGAGGCGCCTGAGACTTCTTGGCTGCTACGAACGCATCTTGGCGTCCGGGTCTATGAACCCGATGTGAGTCAGGAGGCAATTCAAAGGAGCCTTGAAGAAGAGCTGGTTGACGAGGAGGTGCCGATCGACCGGCAGGCTCAAGATGTGCTTGTTATGGCAGCAACGGACTCGTCACACAAACGCTACGCCGACGCTCTGGACAAATACCATGCAGTGCTGCCCTTCTTTGCAAAGATCCAGAATGCTCCTATGGCAGCGTTTGTTCTTAATGCCATTGGCGAATGCCACAGCCAACTTGGGGATCCCACGCAGGCGGAAGCGTACTTCGAATATGCTTGCGAGCCTGTGGTGGACTTGAAGGCGCCGCCAATTCCGATTCTACTGAATATATTCCTGAATCTCGGAAACCTGACCTTGTCACAGGAGAGGTGGACTGAGGCAGAAACCTATTACGACGGCGCCGGACAAATGGCGACTGCACAGATGTTGCCGAGGGTTCTTGTGCAGGCTCTTGAGAACCAGGGGTTCGCTCAATATGAGCAGAACAAGGTGCCGGAGGCCCTGGAGAGTTGGATCGAGGGGGCTCGGGTCGCCAAGACGGTGGAAGAGCACGATCTCTTCGAGAGATTGCTCAGCCGGCTACGCGATCATTGCGCCGCTACCTCGGACCAAGAGCCGCTGCGACAACTGGAACGAGAGCTGGCGGCAACGCCGTCGGCCCCGTCCTCGGATCCGGCGGAGTAAGGAATGCCGAGCGCCTGGGAGGTCTACCGAGACACCTTCCATGAAAGGGTCTCCAATACTCCCGAACGATCGGACGCCGCTTTGGAGCAGGCTGGCAACACGGTGTCCGCTATGGGAGGAGTCGCTACGAACTGGTACGACTCGTTCGGCAAAGCTCTCGAAGGGCCACAGAATCCTCCCGGCGCCAATCTATCGACTGGGGAGCGCGTCGCACAGCGGGTCCGCCAGGTGCAGCAGATCATCGGCGGAGTCACGGGCCTGATCGGGCTTGGTCAGGACATGCTGAATGTCGGCTTCGCGAATCTCACGGCTCCCATCGCCGCCGTCTTCCCCTCGCTTCCTGCGGCGACGATCGGAATGAGTTACCTGGGTCCACCACATGCTCACAGCCATCCCCCTAGTCTCGTACCGCCGGCGCCGCCGGTTCCATTGCCCAGCTTGGGGCCTATCACACTGGGTACGTGCGTTCGCGTTCTGATCAACAACATGCCGGCCGCCCGCTGTGGTGACATCGGGGTTGCTCCCACGTGCGGCGGTATTGTCCCGTTCTTTCAGGTGAAGACGGGCTCCTCGAACACGTTCATAGGGGGCAACCGGGCTGCAAGGTTCCTGGACGTGTGCACTGCGTGCTCCCAGGCCGACGATCGCAAGGTGGAGGCCGGCAAATTCATGCAAGCCGTAGGAAAGGCGGCGGAAGTCGCGTCAACGGCTATTGAGGTCGCGGGGGTCGTAGCCGGAGCCGCATCCATCGCGGCCGACGTCGCGGAGGCGGCGGTGGAGGACGACGCTGCAATGGCGTCAGCCAAAGCGCTATCGGCCGCGATGACGTCCGCCCAAATGGCGGCAGATGCCGCGGCGAAGGCAATGACGAAGGCGATGGGGAAAGACCCTGGGATCCCGCCTGGTGCCATGGGCGCATTGATCCTGGGGCATCCGAACGTGCTCATCGGCGGCTTTCCGATGGTCAACATTCCCAACCCGGTGGATTATCTGCTGGACAAGCTCAAGCGATTCGCTCCGCGGCCACCGGCCATCGACGACGATGCCGGGTCGACCCAGCCCAACAACTGCGGGAAGTGAGGGCCCTCAGCGTGTCGTGCGGTAAGGACTGGGAGTTCGTCGGCGATCCGGTGAGCGTCATCACTGGCGCGAACACCGAGGTGACTCGTGATTTCAGGCTCACCGGGCCTCTGGTTCTGGATTGGGAGCGACACTACGACAGCTCCCTCTGCCATCGACGTTTCTCCCTGGGCTGGGGACACTCGCACGCTTTCGATCGAACGCTGATCTTCGACGCCGATGGAGTTCGGCACGTTGGACCGCTCGAACGCGCGGTCGGCTTCCCCCCGCTGCTGGCAGACGGTGAGCAAGTCGCACGCGCAGGACTGAGGCTGCGCAGGATCGCCCCGACGCTCTACGAGGTCGCGCAGGGGAGACAGCCCGTCGGCCAGTTCGAGGTGCGAGACTTCGCCAGACCGGTTCCGCTGACCCGACTTCGCAAGGGTGAGGCTACCATCGAGTTCGTGTACGATGAAGGGGCTCGCCTTCGTAGCATTCTCGATTCCAGTGGTCGCACCATCCGGGTCGAATCAGATGAACGAGGGCTCCTCGTTCGTCTCTGGATTCCCGGAGGACGGGACAGGCCGGACCGAATCCTCCTAACGTACGAGTACGACGACGCCGGGAACCTTGTGCGAGGGACGGATCCGTACGGAAGCGTCTTCAGCTTCGATTACGACGCTCTGAACCGTGTTGACCGTCGGAGCGACCGACTCGGTTATTCATTCCGGTTCTTCTACGACAAACACGGGAGGTGCGTCCGAACAGCTGGTGAAGACGGCCTGCACGACACTCGGCTGCGCTTTCTCACTGCCGAAGGTGCTACCGTCGTAACCCGGGCCGACGAGGGCGAGTGGACCTATCTCTACGAGACTGGCAACCTCACGAAGATTATCGATCCGTACGGCGGCGTGCTCACCTTCATACCGGACGGGACTGGGCGTACGGATCTCGAGGTGGATGCGAACGGTAACGCCACGACGCTCGTCTACGATTCGGCCGGCGGCCTCGCCGGACGGATAAGCCCCATCGAGCGATTCACACCAGTGCCCGAGCCCCCTCACCGCCAAGACCGGTGGGAGCACCGCATTCCGAGGAGCGCCCTGGAGTGGGAGTACGGAGACCTCTCGCTTCGGTTCGGTCGGAGGGCTCGTGAGCCCTCGTTGGAGCACCTACCGCCTCAGTTCCGGGGTGTTCCCCGGCCACCGGCTGCCGGCGGGGTCTGGCTCGGTGCGACGCGCAAGGTCTATGACGACTTCGGGAACCTCATCAGAGAGGAGACCCCGGCCGGTCGTGCGCGACGATATGTGTACGACCCCAACGGCAACCTCCATCGCTTCACGGACTTCGACGGCTCGGAGCGGATCTTCCGCTTCCGGGGCTGGAACCAGATGTCAAGTTGCACCGACGCCTTGCAGCGATCGGTGAGGTACCAGTACACGTCCACGGAGCGGATCTCGGCCATCACGGATCGCGGAGGGTCCACGAGCGAGTATGCATACGACTTGCGGGACCGCCTTGTCGAGGTCCGCCGCCACGGCGTCGTGAAGGAGCGATACCGCTACGACGACGCAGACCAGCTCGTGGAGAAGCTCAACGGTCTGGGCGAGTCTGTGGTCTCGTACGAGATCGGTTCAGGCAACCGGAAGGCAGCTCGGCATCTGCGGTCGGGGGAGAATCACTTCTTCGAGTACGACGAGCACGGTCGCTTCCGGTCGGTCTCCACGGATGATCTCGCGGTTGGGTTCGCATACGACGAATGGGGCAACCGTGTCGAAGACAAAAGGAACGGTAAGGGCGTCGAGCACCGGTTCGACAACGTCGGGCGACTCGTTGGCACCACGTACCTGGGCCGCTTTGATGTCCGCTACACATATGGCCCTGGGGGGAGGGTCGGGATCACCGACCCTATGGGCGGGGACCACTCGATTAGACCGCTTGGCGGCGGGGTCTTTCTTCGGCGCTTCTCGAACGGGACATCTGAGCTGTCTCAGTATGATCACGAGGGACGTGGCCTCCTGAAGGCTTCGAGCCGCAACCTTTCTCGCGACCTCTGGAAGCGGACGTTCGCCTACTCGGGTGAAGGAGACTTGCTAGAGGCCAGGGACAGCGAGCGGGGTGCCACCAAGTACGGCTACGACTTCGCGCACCGCCTCGTCTCGGTGTCGTCGTCCGACGGCAGCGAAGCTACCTACGCGTACGACGACGGCGATAACCTCATCCGGGCTCCTGGGCTAGAGGAGGTCGTCCTCCTGCAGGGGAACCGTCTCGAGAAGGTTAACGGAGATCGGTTCGCGTACGACGACCGCAACAACATGAGCACTCGAGCGGGGGCAGGAGGGGAGACGCGATACTGGTACGATTCGAAGGACATGCTGATCCGGTGTGACATTCGGGGCGAAGCTTGGGAAGCCACCTACGATCCTCTCGGCCGTCGCGCTACCAAGACGTTCCGTGGCGCTTGCACAGAGTTCTACTGGGACGCTGACCGGCTCGCCGCAGAGGTCGCAGCGGACGGTACCGTCCGCATCTACGTGTACGCGGCTCCGCTGGCCATGGTCCCCCTCTTCTTCGTGGAGTTCGCGGCCCTGGATGCTGAGCCGGAGTCGGGGCGGATCCATTTCCTCTTTACCGACCAGATTGGCGCACCTCGGTTGGTCGAGGACGAAAGCGGTTCCGTCGTGTGGTCTGCGCGGATGTCCTCCTACGGAGCGACCGAGGTCGACGCAGAGAGCTCCGTCTCGCTGAACCTCCGATTCCCGGGACACTATTTCGATACGGAAACTCAACTCCATTACAACCGGTTCCGGTACTACAGCCCCGAGCTGGGCCGCTACTTGCAGCCGGACCCCGCAGGGCTCATGGGTGGGTTCAATCTGTATGCCTATACGGCGAGCCCGCTCGCGAACGTGGACCTCCGGGGCCTGGATCCCTGTCCGGCTTGTGAGGCGGGAACAAGGCGCGCTGAGGAAGAGGGCCTGGAGCACGAGGACTTGCCCCGACCAAGTGAGCTTGAGCCCGTTGTTCGAGGTGATACGCCGCCGTTCTCCGACCTACCCTCATTTGAGAATATGAGCGCCTCGGAGATACGCAGAATCCTCGAAGACGCAGGGTTCTCTCAGACACAGCACGAGCGAACTGTGGAGCTCCCTGTCTTCGATGACGACGGCAACCCGGTCGGTACGCGAACTGCCACGGACCCAAGAGGCGGCAGCGAGATCTGGATGCGCAGGGATGAGAACGGCAACTATGAGGCTGTGCGCATGGACCAGCACGGACACGAGCGTCCTGACTTCATTCCGCCCGGAGAGGATTTTCATGGCGAGCCGGCGCACGTGCACCGCGAGCATCTGCCAAATGATCAGGAGCGCCGAGACGGGGCCACAACCCGAGACGGTGATCCTGTGCTTCCACCTGGTAGCTCGGAGGGTGACGCGGCGGATTCCTATAACGAGCAATTCACCCCGGGTGTCTACGATACGTACGGTGACAATGGAGACCAGACCGCGAACACCGACTTTCCAGCAAACCACACAACGATCGAGGGACCAGGATGACGACATCGGTCCTAGATGCGCTCGCGGAGCCTGACAGGGAGACAAGGTGTGATCAGCTGAGCCGTCTAATCCGTGCAGTTCGTCGCGGGGAGCATCTGATATCGTCGGCTGAGGCGACTGCGCTATACGACGCTCAGGTCGCTGAAGCGCGCCGTGAAATCTTCGATGGCCAGACGTATGATCGCCTGTGGGCTCTCCTCGAGCACGCACCGGCGTACGCCCGGCTGCACACGCTTGCCCACTTCATGCTGGAAAGACCAGACATGGGGTGGCGCGGCGCCGCCATAAGGTATCTCCTTCGGCGCTACCCGGCGGAGCGGGATCAGCTTCTTCGTGCTTTCGACTCGGACCCGAACCTTGAGGTTCAGGACGCGATCGCCTCGGTGCAGGTGGAGGACGACCCACCAGCAGCCATCGACCGCTGGGAGCGTCTGCTCTCCGGTCCCGGGATCACGCATGAACTGGCCGAGACAGTCCCCTGGAAGATCGCGTACGCGTATGAGAGCTCTGACGTGGCGGCGGCGCTCACCCGGTACCGCGACTTCGACATGCGGAGCGGCGGCCGGAGCGTCTGGGGCACGGTCGCTGCAGTACTCGAGCGTCGGCTCGAATCGGAGGCCGGCCGCAGCTCCGGCGCGAAGCAATGAACCTGAGCATCTGTCGAAGGCAGCGGCCTTTTTCATGGGTGGCCCTAGACGCCCTGCGAGACTAGGAACAAGCGACTTGGCCCGCTTTCAGCTTGCTGCCGCCATTGTCTTCGGACTAGCCACCGGAGTCGTCTGGTTCGCTTTTCTGCGTCCCATCCCTACCCGATCGGCGGTCGGTACCATTGTCCGCAAGACATTTCAGCCCGAGGCCACATATTGGCAGTTCCACTCTGGAGCCAATCGTGGTTTCCGCACACCCAACGCCATCACCCTGGCAGAGGCCTACGTATTCGAGGTCACAGTGGAGGGCTGGGACTCGCTGGTCCGACACGCTCTGAATACAAAGGCGAGTGAGGGCTTCCGAGAGGGTGACCGCGTGCAGATTCGGTACCAGAGACGAGGATTACCGCCTTTGTGGTCCAGGATATACATCTTCGAAATGACGGCGACGGGCGAGCGATGAGGTGATCGTCCTCAGGCTCTGGCGCATCCACGGTTGCGATCCGTGCTCGCCGCTACGCCGGATCCTCGAAGCGCCAACCGTGAAGAGCGTACGGTCGAGCCGGGCGTGGGCAGGTGGTACTCAGCCGGCGAGGAACAGAATCGGCGCGCGGCGCTGTGAGGTGTTTTCCCGTTGCCCTGGCTAACTCAGCCCGTCAATCGAAGTCGTGGACAAGTCCCAGGAGTCGTCACGGCGGCGGCCTCCTCTACTGCTCTGCCATTTCCAGCGGCGACGATCCAAGCGAACACCGCGAACCACGCGGCGAGCACCAAGGCCAACACCCACCTCTTGAGGAAAACGCCCGCGGCTAGATTGCCCAGCATCCACATTGCCGCGTAGAGACAGCCCCCTCGTGATGGCCTGCCCTTCACCGCTCTTGCCCGCAACCAGGCGGATGGGATGAGGCTCGCCTCCGGGGCATCGCCATCGGAGCGCTCCCCACTGTCGCCTACTCGGTTGCCGATGCTTCTGAGTCGAATCTGCCCTCATTGGCAGTCGGGTGAGGGTCGATTGCCGTGGATCACGCTTGGAAGGCAGACGGACTTCTCGCGGTGCGCCAGTTCCCATCAGCGACGAATGAGGCGTCATCATGGTCACGACTCAGATCCGACGGTCGGTCGATCGGCCGCCCTCCAACGACGAGCATTGCGGGGCCCCCAACGGCTTTCAGCAGCCCTACGTCCTGAGGCTATCACGGAGGCTGCGGATCACCCTGGACATACTCGCCCTATTGGTCATCCTGGTGCTCTGGGTCTTTGGCCCCACGACCCAGGGATAGGGGGGTTCTGTCTCTTCTGGCGAACGGCTGTTGGAACCATAGCGGGTGTCTGATGTCGCTGTGCCCCGGTTCCTGTCGGACCCGGAGCGCCTGTAGGGGGGCAGCGCCCCAAGGGCTGCGTGCGATGACACTGGGTATCGCGCCCAGGCATCGCGAGTCAGGAGAGGTCCTCATCGTCGTGCCAGGTTGCGATGACGACCTTGGGCGCTACACGGATCCAGCCCCAGATCCCAGTCGGAGGGGCTGGGGATCAGGCCGGCCGTGTTGTCCTGGACCCACCCGGTGTAGAGGATCTCGACTGGCTCGGTGTGGATCGGCAAGCATCGCGAAAGCTCGGACTCGCGCGCCTCCGCGGCGAACCACGCGCAGCAGCAGGGCCAACACTCAGCCATCGGGCAACATGCCCGCGGCTGGGTTCCGCAGCACCCACACCACTCCCTAAGAGACAGCCCCCTCACGCCGGCTTTCCCTTCGCAGCAGCAGTCCGCCGGTTCTGCGGCACTCTGGTATCGTCTGGGCGTTGGGTATCGGATCTCTCCGAACAGCTTCGTTCGCAGATGGCGTGGGGGCAAGAGTTGCGTATGTGTCGGTGCATGTGTTGCGCTGGCGTTTCAGACGCGCGGCGTTGAATCTATTGTCGCGAATCGTCTACGAGAGCTCGGTGGCTGCCGCCTGTACCGCGCTCGACAGCGCACTCACCGAGCGGAACCGGCGGTCCGGGTCTTTCTCGAGGGCGCGTAGCACCGGCGGGTCGAGCACGTTGGTGCCACTGGCCATCCATTGGCTGGGCGCCTTCGGCTGTTGGTCCACGATCGCCAGAAGCACTTCGCCGGGATGCCCTCTCACCAGGTCATATGGCAGTCTGCCAGTCACCAGCTCATACAAGACCACGCCCAGCGAATACACGTCGGACGCCGCCGTGAGTGGCTCGCCTCTCACCTGCTCGGGGCTCGCGTAGGTCGGTGTCATCAGCCGAACGCCGGTCCGGGTCGTAAAGACGGTACCGGTCAGGGCGGCGTCATGCAGAGGCTTGGCGATGCCAAAGTCGAGCAGCTTCGGGGTGCCGTCTGCCTTCACGAGCACGTTGGCCGGCTTGAGGTCGCGGTGCACGATGCCCCGGAGGTGCGCGTGCTCGACGGCGTCGCATACGCGGCGGAAGAGGTCGACGCGGTCGGTCAGGTCCAACATGCGCCGGTCGCAAAAGGTATCGAGCGGCTCGCCGTCGACGTATTCCATCACTTCGTACGGGATACCGTCGTCCGTGCTCCCGGAGCCCAGGACTCGGGTCACGTAGGGATGGTCCAGGCTGGCGAGGATCCGCCGCTCCCTACGGAAGTGACGAGCCAGTTCGGGGCTCCAGCGGCCAGCCCACAGGACCTTGATGGCCACGGGCTCGCCGCCGTCCACGGGTGCGGCCAGGTAGACGGCACCCATCCCCCCACGACCCAGCTCCCGCTCGACGCGGTAGGCACCCAGCACCTGACCCGCGCCGAGACGGCTGGCTGCCTCCACTTCGGCCGCCGCCTGCCCCACCACACGGCTCAGGTGATCGTCCGCCCGTTCCGAGGCCCTGAGCAGCGACTCGACCTCGGCCCGGAGGGCAGGGTCATCGGCGCACTCACGGCCCAGTAGCGCGCTCCGCGCGTCGCCGGTCTCTTGCGAAGCCGCCTCGAAGAGTCTCTGTAGTCGTTGCCAACGGTCGGCCGAGTCTCCCATGCGTGCCGGAGCGGAGCTCAGCCCCCGGACCCTTCGCTCAGCTCGTTGAGCAGCCAGCTCTTGGCGAAGCGCAGATCCCGGTCGACGGTGGCCGCCGATATCCCTACGACTTCAGCGGTCTCATCGTAGCTCAGACCACCGAAGTAGTGGAGCTCCACCACCCTCGCCTTGCGTTCGTCGAGCTCCGCGAGGCGGGTGAGGGCGTCGTCGAGCGCGATCAGCTCCTCCGGCTGATCGGCCGCGGCGGCCAGGCCCTCTTCCAGGGTGACCGGTCGCACTCCGCCTCCCCGCTTTTGACTCGAGCGAGAGCGGGCGTGATCGACGAGGATCCGGCGCATCATTCGGGCCGAGAGAGCGAAGAAGTGAGCCCGATCCTGCCACGCCACGTCCATGTCCATCATCCGGACGTAGGCCTCGTGGACCAGAGCCGTGGGCTGGAGTGTGTGTCCGGCCCGCTCGCGGCTGAGGTAGCTTGCGGCCAGGGACCGCAGCTCGTCGTAAACGATGGGCATCAGCAGGTCCAGGGCCTCGTCGTTGCCGCCTCGCCAATCGAGGAGCAGTCGGGTGACAGGCTGCGATGAGCTCATCAGGTGCGTCCAGGGGTGAGAAGGGCTTGGCGCTTCACCGAGCCTCCAGACCGCTCGTCCAGGACCTGAGTGTTCCGCCCTCCGGAAACTCCGTCCGGACCGACCCCTCGAAGCGTAGGCTCGTCGTTTGACCGAACGACTGCGATCCCCGTCCGGCGGCGGCCGGGACACCGAGCGTGTCGGCCAGTGAGCGGAGCAACCGACGGCCGGAGCTCCCCAGCCCGACACGACAACCGTGCAGCTGCACGGAGCCATAAGGCGCGAAGTGTGGACGCAGCCTGGCCAGCTGGGGCTCGATTAGACGGAACGTCTCGTTGCTGATGGTCGTCTGGTCCCGGACGTGGTCTCCCCGGATCGCCTGACCCCATCGGTCATGCGGGCGCTGGTCCCGCTCCAGCTCACGGCCCGACGCGTCGCGGTAGATCGTCTCGCCGCCACTGCCCCGCATGGTCCCGGTGCCACCGGTGACCCCCATCAGGCCCGGAGCCCCGTGCCCGTAAAAGCGAAGAAGCGCGATGGGGCCCAGGACCCTTGCCCTGCGCTGGATGTCGCGGACCACCTGGCCCACTCCCCCGCTCATGCCGCTGGTGGCGATCCACCCCGGTCCCCGCAGCTCCGGCGGCGTGAAGTCGTCGTGTCTGGGGTCGTAGATGTCGTTGGCGCTGATGATGCTGACGCGGGTCCGGTCGATCAGGGCAGCCCACGTTGCTCCGTCGGCCCGCTCGCCACCGCCGGAGGCACCGATCCGGCGGTTTACCTCGCCCATCACCGTCCGGGTATCCGAGCCCCAGATCCCGTCGATGGTGAGGCGCGTTGCCCGGAGCCACCTGTTCAGAAGAACCTGGAGAGCGGCAACGAAGGGGCCCCGGTCATCGAATCGGACGTCGATCATGCGACTTCAGTGTTCGGTTCATTCGGTCACTGACCTTGGACATGCCTTGCCCGTCGACGTGGCCGGCGCGTCCCTGGCGGCTCGGCCTCGGGGGCTGGCGGATCGGCGCAAGGAGAGCGTTGCCAGCGAAGCTCAGTATAGGGTGGGGGCCTGACAGCGGCCAAGGCAGCTACCGGAGTCTGCGGCACCTCAGGTGCGTCGGTCGTGTGGATCAGGCTGGCCGCCCCGGTTGGTTGTGCCGCTGGGAACCGTAGCGCCCCTCTGAGGACCGTTTCAAGGCCAACGGGTCCGTTCCAACCGAAGGCGGTTGTCGTTACCAGCGATGATCGAGAGATTGGCGGAGCATCGCCCGCGTTGCCGTTCTACCTGGGGGTGCCGCTCGTCCGTCTCGACGAATCCCTTCGTCGAGCCTTTTTGGGATCGCTACCGAGCAACGCTCCAACGGAGGCACACCGCCCATGGGCGCTTACGCACAGGCGAACCGGCAGCTGCGGCTGCAAACAGACCTCGGCGAAGATGTCCTGCTGGTGGCCGGCTTCACGGGCGTCGAGCGGATCTCGGAGCCCTACCTGTTCAACATCGAGATGTACTCGGAGCGCGACGACATCGAGCCGAACGAGGTCCTGCGCACACCGATGGTCCTTTCGATGCTCCTGCCCAACGGCGACACACGGCTGATCCACGGGCTGGTGCGGCGGTTCGTGCAACTCGATCGCGCTGCCCAGTTGACCGCTTACACCGCCGAGATCGTCCCCTGGCTGTGGTTTCTCTCGCTCTCGAGGGACTGCCGCGTCTTCCAGCACATGAGCGTTCTCGAGGTCGTCGAGAGCGTCTTCAAGGAGCTCGGGTGGTCCGCGTTCCGGTTCAGCACGCTTCGCAGCTACCCGCAGCGAGAGTATTGCGTGCAGTACAGGGAGTCGCATCTCGACTTCGTGTCACGGCTCCTCGAGGAGGAGGGGCTCTTCTACTTCTTCCGTCACTCGGACGCGGGACACGAGCTCGTAATCGCGGATCGTGTGGACACAGCCGAGGCCTGCCCGGGTGGGGGCGAGGTGCGATTGGCACCAGAGGCAGTTCCGGACGAGGACGTGGTCCTGGCGCTACGACGCGACCACACCGTCCATGCCGGAAGCCTGACACTCATGGACTACGATTACCTCCAGCCCAAGATGAGCCTCTCCTGCTCCTTGGAGGGCAGTGGCTCCGAGGAGATCTACGATTACCCCGGTGGCTACTCGAGCAGGCAGGACGGGGAGCGGTACGCGCGTATCGCGCTGGAGCGTGAGGAGGCGTTGCGCAGCGTCGTCCGGGGTGAGGGTACGTGCCGGGCCTTCCAGGTGGGGTGTACGTTCGAGCTCGACCACCACTATCAACGGGAGGCGAACCGGGGCTACCTCCTGCAGGAAGTGGCTCACGAGGCCCGAGCCGACAGCTACCGGAGTGGCGATCAGGAGGCATTCGACTACAGAAACCGCTTCGTCGCGTCTCCGGACGATACCCCCTACCGCCCGCCAACGCGGACACCGAAGCCCAGGATACATGGCTCCCAGACGGCCGTGGTAGTGGGGAAGGCCGGTGAAGAGGTGTGGACCGACGGGCACGGTCGCATCAAGGTCCAGTTCCACTGGGACAGGCGCGGAGCTGCCGACGAGAACAGCTCCTGCTGGGTGCGGGTCGCCACACCATGGGGTGGCAAGGGCTACGGGGCCCTTTCGGTTCCGCGCATTGGCAACGAGGTGGTCGTGGAGTTCCTCGAGGGTGACCCCGACCGACCCCTGGTGATCGGTAGCGTCTACAACGACGAAGACGTGCCTCCGTTCGACCTGCCTGGAGCTGGCATAACGATGGGCATGAAGACTCGGAGCTCACCCGGCGGCGGCGGTGCCAACGAGATCTCAATGACCGACACGAAGGGTCAGGAGGAGGTCAAGATCCACGCTCAGTACGACATGGCCACGACCGTCGAGCATGACCAGAGCGTGGGAGTGGACAACAACCAAGGTATCACCGTGGGCGGCAACCAGAGTCGGACCGTCGGCGGTAACCGTGTCGCCGCGGTGGGCGGCAGCGAGAGCAACAACGTGGGCGGCGCCCGCAGCACGGTGGTCGCCTTGGGCGAGGTACGGACCATCGGGGGAAGCCACAAGACGATGATCGGGAGGCACGAGTCCATCTCCGTCACGAGCCGCCGGTCCGTGCAAGTCGGTGACGACGTGAAGATCGAGGTCGGCGGTGAGCGCAGCCTGACCGTCGGCAAGGACGAGAAGATCTCGGTGGGCGGAAACCGATCGGCGCTGGCGGGCGAGCACATGATGCTGGATGCGGGCAAGGAGTTGACACTCACTGCGGGCGACGAGATCACGATACAGACCGGGAAGGCCTGGGAAGGCCTCCATCATCCTGAAGAAGGACGGGACGATCACGCTCAAGGGGAAGGACATCGTCGTCAACGGATCCGGCAAGATCAACGTGAAGGCCAAGTCGACCATCACGCTGAAGGGCTCGAAGATCAAGCAGAACTGAGGACTCCATGGACCTGAGGAACCTGAGTCCGTTTAGTGCGCGCGCCGTCGTCGTCCCTGACCGCTTCGGGCAGGAGGAGCTCCTGGTTCTGGTCAAGGCGACTTACGACGTCCGGAGCCAAACCCCGACGCTCCACGAAGAGCAGGAGCCGGTTTGGCTAGTCGACGAGTACCACGGAGAGCCGGGGCGATCCAGCCTCCGGCACGGCACAGACGTAGCTGCGGAAAAGCCTTTGACCGACGTCATCTTCGTGGGGAGCGCGTACGCCCCCTCCGGGGGCCGGGAGTATGTGGACGCACGGTTGCGCGTGGGACCGCTGGACAAACGCCTGCGGGTCTTCGGTGACCGCTTTTGGCGAAGGACTGCCGGCTTCCTCTCGGCAACCGCACCTGTGCCGTTCCAACGGATGCCCGTCGTCTGGGACCGGGCCTTCGGGGGATGGGACGAGACGGGCTCGGAGGGTCCCGAATGGGAGCCGTCCAATCCCGTGGGAGTGGGTTTTCGCGGAGAGGAGTCCCGCATGACACTCGACGGCACCCCGCTCCCCAACGTGGAGAGTCCGGACGACCTGATCACGGGTCCCGGAGACCGGTCCGCGCCGTGGGGCCTCTCGTTCGTATCACCAAACTGGGCGTCGCGGGCCCAGTACGCCGGTACCTACGACGACGCGTGGCAAAACGACCGCGCGCCACTGCTTCCGGACGACTTCGATTCACGTTTCCATCAGGCCGCACCGCCGGACCAGCTCTGGTCGGGGGAGATCCCTCCCGGGACGTCCGTCGAGTTGGACAACCTGTCGCCATCCGGCCGGCTCGCGTTTCTGCTGCCCAGGCCCGGCATCGAGGTCGCAGTCAGAACGTCTGAAGCCCGCAACGAGCTGGAGGTCCGCCGTGACACCGTGATTCTGGACGGTGACGGAGAACGGCTGATCTGGGTTGCCAGGGCCCGCTTCCCGGTTGCGGATCGCGTGTACGACGTCCAGTGGATCCGGGTAGCAGGCACGGAGCGGGACGATGTCTGAGGCCAAGGAGATCGTCATCACCGGAGTCGGCATGAAGACGGCCGTTGGCGAGCACGCCATCCAGAGCTGCGCGTCCGTCCGTGCGGGCGTCAACCGCTTCGCCGAGTGGCCCCACTTCGGGGCGTCGTTCGACGAAGACGGAACGGCCTTGATCGTGAGCGCGGTGCAGCCGGATCTCGGGAAGGGGTCCTGGGTCGGGAAGGCCCGCACACTGCTCACGGCGCCGTTGTACGAAGCGGTGGTGGACGCCGGACTCTTCGACTTCGAGCACGTACAACGGCAGATGGGAGGGTACCGGGCCGGCGTATACCTCGGCGTGCCGCGGCCCGATCGTCCGGGAACGCCCACGGGTGGCCTGGAGCGCTTCGCGGACGAGGTTGGCACGGAGATCTTCGCTGCGTTCAGCCCGCACCGGATCGATCTATTCGCCTTGGATCAGGTCGGGGGCGCGTTGGCCCTGGCCGAAGCGGTGGGCGATCTGGAGGAGGCGCGGGTCGACGTGGCGATCGTGGGCGGCGTGGACTCGCTCCTGCACCCGGTCTTCCTGAGGTCACTGCACGACGCGGGGCGGCTGAAGACGCCAGCGACACCGGTGGGTCTGATCCCGGGAGAAGCCGCCGCCTTCCTCGTGCTGGAGCGGGCGGACGATGCGCGCCGACGTGGCCTTCGTCCTCGCATTCGGATAGGGCCCAGGGCCCTCGAGGGCCAGGAGCCGTCGAAACGGGATCCCAAGCGGCTGGAGCACTCCGACACGATGGCTCGCGTGGTACAGAGAGTCCTCGCCGCCTCGGGAGGCGCTTCGGCCCTCGACCGTGTGATCGTCGACTTGAATGGCGAGCGCTGGCGCTTCCGGGAATGGGGGCTCGTCGACACCCGGTGCCTCGCAGAGCTGCCGAACGACTCGGAGCTTTGGCATCCCATGGACTGCGTCGGGGACGTGGGGGCGGCGTTCCTGCCCCTGGCCGTCGGTATGGCGACCCGGGCTCTCGAGAGGGGCTACGCTGGAGAGGGCGAGATGCTGATCTGCGCCGCGTCGGATCAGGGCGACCGGGCCGCAATCCTGGTGCGGCCACACCGCCCAAGTGATCGTGAACAACATGACGGTGGTCCACAAGACCAGCGGCGGTGTCTCCATCGCGGTTCCAGACGTCTGCAAGACGCCCTCGCCGGGCGGACCCGTCCCGATTCCCTATCCCAACGTGGCCATGTCGGCCCACACGGCGGATGGGTCCAGCACCGTCAAGATGGACGGCAACCCCATCATGCTGAAGTCGTCGAATTACTCCATGAGCACGGGCGACGAGGCAGGAACACTGCTCGGGGTCGTCTCGAACCGGATCAAGGGAAAAGCCCATCCCACCATGTACTCCTTCGATGTGAAGGTGGACGGTGAGAACGTGTTCCGGCAGCTGGATCTCACACTGCAGAACGGCGGCTCCAAGACCAACACGGGGCCCGCGTCCACGATCCAGACCCCTGCTGTGGTTGCTCCTAGTCAGGACCCGGACGAGCAGAAGATCACCAAGATCGAGTGGGATCAGCCGGAGGCCTGCTGTGGAGACGAGGTATCGCTGACCCTCGAAGGCGTGATCATGGAGAACGAGTCGACCGTCGTCGCGCCCGCGCGCCTCGATCCGCTCTTTCATCAGGTCGACCAGTTCGACGTGCAGTTCTCGAGCGGATCGGCGGCCTACCCGAACTGGTGCGTGCGGCGGGGTTTGTACGTGCCCGAGGTGAAGCTATGGGCACGGGCGCGGGGATTGGGTGGGCCCCGCGATTCCGCCAACCAGCTGCTGGTGAAGACGGTCGAGGCCAACGAGCCATTCCCCTCGGAGACGCGGCAGGCAATCCTCATGCTGCCGGCTCAGCTGCCAGGAGGCGGGTGGGACCCGACGTTCGTCCGGGACGTGGCCTTCGGGATGTTCGGTTGGGACGTCACCTACGATCGGGAGATCCGGGACGGTGAACTGATCATCACGAAGAAGGTGGAGACGAGGCTGCGGACCCAAGTACAACCCGGACAGGCCGTTGTGTTCGGTCAGCAAGGCATCCCCGACAGCGAGTTCGCGGCGTGGAAACGGGAGATCGAGGCGGTATGGAGCGAACAGTGGATGCTTCATCGCGTAGACTGCTTGCGGGGCGACGACTGCGACTGCACGGACTGCGGCGGCTGCAAGTTCCCCATCAACATTGTGTGTGAGTTCGTTCCGTTTGGACAGGGCCACGGAACCCCCGTTGTGGTCCACAACAAGGCCACCCCATGGGTCGTGGACAATGACGGGAATCGGCATCTCGAGAGGTGGAATTCCCACACGTGGTACCGGCAGTTGGGCGACACATACCCATACGTCCGTCCCCATGAGTTCGGGCACCTGATCGGGCTGTATGACGAGTACGTCTGCTTCAATACCAAGACGGATCGGTGGGAAACCGGTGCCGTGCCCGTGTCTCGTGAATCCGACCCCAGCACGGTGATCTCCGGGGGAGACGCGCTGAGCATCATGGACTCAGGAGACGAAGTGAAGAAGCGGCACATGAAGGAGTTCAAGGACTGGTTCGACTCCCACGCGTCCTCGGTGATCGGCCAAACCAAGCTCCTACCCATGACCTAGACGATCTAATGGAGCCAGTCAGTCCAAGATTGACTGCAGAACAATGACGAACCACGACTGGTACATCGTCTTCTCCACGAACGTGACACCGGGATTCGTCACACTGACGGTCGTGCCCACGGGTCCCAGCATGCTCCTCACGACGGTGAACTTCGGAGGCCGCGAGGAGATGGGGCACTACCGGGTCGAGGTCCCCCAGGAACGCGGGAAGGAGCTCCGAGCGATCCTCACGGCGGCGGACGTTTCCAGTCTTCCCGACCCCGAGCCGTCGCTGCCGACTACGCCCTTCGTCTTCGTCGGAGAGGGCCAGGTCGGGTCGCCGCCCGCCGAGCGAAGGGCGTTCCCCGTCGACGCGGTGCCTGACCCCCTCGTTCCCGTGCTGGACGCGGTCCACGGCCTGGCCCAGGAGCTGTTGGAGCACCCCTATCGAGCGATCCGGGGCGTGGCCGGGCCCATCGCGCCGGTCTTCACCCCGGGCCAGGACCTGGCGGTCGACTTGACGCTGGAGAACATCGGTGTTGCTCCCCTGGTCTTGAGGAATCCGGCCGGAGCCCGCTCGGCGGCCGAGGTGGGTCTGCAGCTAGGCGTGAATGCACTGAGCTCCGAGGGGCTGCGAGGGCCTGGCGCACTCCTCCGATTCGGCCGCGACGAGGTCGCGCGCGTCGACCAGGACGGTGCCACTCCGCCTGCCGATCAGCGTTCTGAGATCGAGCTCGAGCCCGGCGAGATTCTCCAGCTCAGAATGAGAAAACCCGTCCTGATGTCATTGGGCAGGTACGACGCGTACGTGCTGTACCGCAGCTTCATCGAACGCCCGGACGTCCAACGCTCGGTCCTCGGGGATCTACGGGTGAGCGCTGGGACGTTCCGCTTCGGCGGTAGCATGCAGAATACCGGATCATGACCGTGCCGCGACCACCGTCCCGACCCACAAACTCTCACGCGACAGAACAGGATCAGAGAGCCAATGAGTGAGTACGACGCCTCCCCTTCGGTCCCGGACATCTCGTTGATCGCCCGATCCTCCGACCGGGTGAGGTGGGGCACCGTTGAGGACCTCTTCGAGTCCGGAGACGTGGGGGTCCGCCCCGACGACGCGACCGCCGGCATCCTCTGCGACGTCCTGCAGACGAGCGACGCGCCGGCACTCTCCCTGGAGCCGGGGGACCAGGTGCTCGTGCTGCTTCCAAACGCCCCGGACGGCAGAGGTTGCGTCCTCGGACGGATTGGACCCTATCGAGCTCCGGAGACCGAGCGAGTCACCATCGAAGCCGACAAAGAGCTCACCCTCCGGTGCGGCAAAGCCAGGTTGACACTGCGCCATGACGGCAAGGTGCTCACACGGGCAACCGACATCGCTTCGCTGGCCCGTCGCCGCCAGCGCATCAAGGGTGGCTCGGTCGAGATCAACTAGGCCGATCGTTCACGGGAGGGACGCCTCAGTTGATGCTGATCGAGCTGGGCCAATGGATGCCGGACATCCTGGAAGAGCATGTGGAAGAGCTCACGTGGCTGTGGCCGGCGCGGCAGGCTGCGCTCCGTTCTCCCGAGGATACCCTGACGACACTCGGCCGAATCGAGCGCCGGATCGCAGCGCACACGGACGCGCTGGTGCTCGCCGGCGAGAATGCAGAACCGCTCATGGTGTCGGTCTTGGCTGAGGACGAGGGAACGGCCCTTGCGGCCACGGTGACGCTCCTCGAGATCGGGTCGCCAGGAGGCCACCAGGCCGTCGTGGCCGCGTTGGAGGCAGCGGAGGGGGACGTCCTCGAGGGGATTCGTGGGGGGCTCTGCCTGGGCCCGATCGAGGTGATCGCCGATCAGCTACGGGCCGCGGCCGGAGTAGAGACGCCCGCGGGAGCGGTCGCAGCGGAAGCTCTTGCTCGGCATGGCGACCGGGCAGCGGCGGACTGGGCCGCTGCTCTAATCGCCAACCCCGACCCAAGTCGCCAGATCGCGGGGTGGCACGTCGTGGCTTGCCTGGCGCTCGAAGTCGACGCGGGCACGTTCGCCGATGGCGTCCGGTCGGATCATCCTGGCGTTCGCCGGGCCGCCCTCGAGACCGCGGCCTGGCTCGGCAACCAGGGCGTTCTTCCGACGTGCCGGACTCTGGCGACGCAGGGGCCAGCGTCCGGGCTGGAGGTCCTGGAGCTTCTGGCCGTGCTGGGCTCACACGAGGACCTCCACACATTCCACGCAGTGTGTGCAAACGATGCGCTCGGGCCAGAGCGGCTCAACGTACTTGCAAGCTACGGACATCCGCGGGTGGTGGAGTCGGTGCTCGAGTGCATGGAACACCCGGATGCTCGGACGGCGGCTGCCGCCGGTGCGGCGTTCGAAAGAATGACGGGGCTGGATGTGAGTTTTGGCGAACGGGCCGCGGTGCCGCCTCGAGAAGGGCGGGAGTCCGCAGAGCCGGCCGGACCCTCCCCTGAGGGTGATTCCGGTGGCGCAGCGGCAGGGGACCCCGTTGACGCCGACTTCGAGGATGAAGTGGTTCTGCCTGATCCGGGGTTGGCGTGGCGCCTCTGGGAGCAGCACCGCGATGTGTGTGTGGGGTTTTCGCGGATCGCTCAGGGTCAAGACGCCAGCCTCCCTCCGGGGAGTGACGGCTTCGACAAGCTGGACCTCCTGTCCCGCAACCAGTCGTACCTACGAGGCCGGTACAGCGGCGCCTGGCGAGGTGGGCCGACCGATCCTCGTGTTCGGTCCGCCGGAGCCCAGGCCTAGATTGGGCCTCAGCGTCGGTTTCCGGGCGCACAAGTTCGAACGCCCGAGGCCGTACCCGTCAGGTCGAAACGGCCATGACGTCCCAGCTGGCCACCACGGGCGATCCCTTCGCGCCCGTCTCGGACTGCGGCGTGTAGGTCGCGGTGATCTTGCCGAACTTCAGCGTCGCCCGTTCCAGGGCCTGGTCGTTGCCGCCCGAGGATCCGGCCCAGTCGATGGACTCCACGTAGACCTTCTCGAACTCGAAGATCAGGTAGTCCACGGCCTCGTCGCCGCCGGCCTTGTGCAGCGTGATCCTCGCCGTGGGGAAGTGCTTTCCGGTGCAGCAGGCCTGGAACATCACCGGGCTGGCCGCGTCGGTTCGCTTGGTGATCGAGATCGGCCGGAGCGTGACCTTACCCGCGCCGCCGCCACCGCCGGAGCCGATCGTGCTCGGGTTCAGCGCTCCCAGATCGAAGCTGTCCAGCTCGATCATCCCTTCGAAGCCCTTGCGGGTGGACTCGCCGTCGACTCCCTCGAGCTCCAGAAACGCGTCGAACATCGTTGTCTCCCTATGTCGTTTGGTCTTGGTTGGCCATCGCCTTCACTTGGAGAGCGGAAAAGACGATCGATCTACCTCATCGCCAGTCGGGACCTCCCGGACCAGGCCGCAGGATTCCTCTGTTGACGTCCCGACAGGGGCGAACGAGCGCCCAGACGAGCCCCACCCGGACGCCGCTGAGACTGCCAGGGCACTGGCGACTCGCTGAGTCGGGAGAGGGCCCACGATTCGAGGTCCGCGTTGGAGCGAGCGACTCGTTGCGATCAGAGGGAGCCCACCGGGACTCGAGGTCCGAGTGGGCGCAGGGCAACCGTTGGCGTCACAAGAAGCCCACCCGGACCCGAGGTCCGAGTCGGTGCAGGCAACCGTTGGCGTCCGAAGAAACCCATCCGGACTCGACGCCCGGGGGGATCGGCTGCGCGTGAACGACGGGCGAGGCGGCTCAGGCCCTTGCGGTGTAGACCGGGCTGACCATGGGAAGGCGGACGCGCAGCTCGGGATCCCTCACGATGGCGGTCAGCTCCAACGCGACCTGCCGCCTTGCCGTCTGCACAACCCGCAGGTGCGACAAGTCGCGCCTCTTCCGGGCGCATGCTTGGGGACGGCCGTCCGCGAAGAGCTCGGGTGAGAGGGGCCGGAACATGGGTCTCTGCCTTCCGTTGGGGGTGAAGTCCCTCGGTTCACCCATCAAGCGGAGGCAGCGCGTCGATCGCCTCACGCTGGCAGCTCGAGCGACGTCCGATTGCCGCCGCGCCGACCAGCATGCCTGGTCTCCGACATCCTCAGAGGCCGCCACGCGTACCGACGTCCGTCGGAGCGGCCCGTCCCGACGCACGGTCCTCTGCCTACCGAGACCCGTCTCCTTCGGCCGGCGGCCCGTCTCCTTCGACTGGCGCGCCGTCTCCTTCGACTGGCGCGCCGTCTCCTACGGCTGGTTCGCCGGCTCCTTCGGCTGGCGGCTCGTCTTCTTCGGCTGGTCCGTCGTCCTCTTCGGCTGGTCCGCCGTCTCCTTCCGGAGCGCCCGGTGGGACAAAGATGAATATCGAGGACGCCGAGGCTCTGGTGTTGTTCCCCTCGTTGGACTCGGGCACGACGTTGGTGGCGTCGACGATCACACCGACGTAGTAGGACCCGGGCGCCAGCGTGGTCGGAATCGTGAACGACACGGCCGTCCACGTCACTCCGGCTCCCGGGTTCAGGGAGAAGTTGCTGATCGAACGCACCAACACGTCACCGGTCGAGATGATGGAGTTGGTCGACAGGTACACGCGATTGGTAAACGTGCCCGACGGTCCGTTGCCCTGATTTCGTACGGTCCACTGATTCATGGTCACCGACTGGCCCACGAAGTAGGGTGTCGGCGTGCTGAGGCTGATGCCGCTCGTGACGGCCAGATCCGGCGGACCGTCACCTCCGAAGTCCACCACCACTTTGGCGCCGTCCGGGAGGAAGATGCTCTTCTTGACGGGGCCGAACGTCGATGGGGGGAAATCGGGCACGATGTCTACCGTGTAGTTGCCCTCGGGCAGTGTGCCGAACGTGTATTGACCCGCCGCGTTGGTGAGGGTCGCGCCAGAGAACGCACCCGACAGGAAGACCTGGGTGCCGGGCAGCGGGGATCCGGCGAATGTCACGGTCCCGCTGATCTGACCGGTCGGTATGCGAACGAAGATGGACAG
>JBDHHQ010000090.1:0-27444 GCA_039589315.1 Gemmatimonadota bacterium | reverse complement strand
GCTCCCCGCGTAGATGATGTCGGGGTTCCGCGGATCGACGGCGATGTGGCCGCTCTCACCGCCACCGACGCTGTACCAGTGCTGGATCGTGATGGCGCCCGTGTTGGTGCGGCTGGGGAGCGACAGCGTGGAGTTGTCCTGTTGCCCCCCGTAGACGCGGTACGGAAACTGGTTGTCCACGGTGACCCGGTAGAACTCGGCGGTGGGCTGGTTCATGACGGTGGACCAACTCTCGCCGCCGTTGAGGCTCACGTTGGCGCCGCCATCGTTGGCCTCGATCATCATTCTGTTGTCGTCCGGGTTGATCCAGAGGTCGTGGGTGTCGCCGTGGGGCACCTCTACGAGCTCGAACGTCTCTCCGCCGTCCGACGACTTCCAGAAGTCCTCGCTGGATACGTAGACCACGTTCGGGTCCACCGGATCGGCGTGGATGTGCGTGTAGTACCAGGGGCGGGCCCGCAGACCCTGGTCGTCGTTCAGGTACCTCCACGAGGCCCCGGCATCGTCGGAACGGTACACGCCCCCGTCGGCGTGCTCGATCAGCACCCAGACGCGTTCCGGATTCCCACCGGAAACCGTCACGTCGGCCTTGCCCACCACGCCCTCCGGCAGTCCGCCGCCCAGCTCTGTCCAGGTGTCGCCACCGTCCACGGTCTTGAAGATGCCGGACTCGTCGCTGCCGGAGACCAGGCTCCAGGGGCCGCGGCGAGCGGTCCACATGGCCGCATACAGCTCGGCCGGGCGCCCGGGGGTCATGGAGAGCTTCACGGCACCGGTGTTCTCGGAGATGAACAGGACGTTCTCCCAGGTGTCGCCGCCGTCCTGGGACCGGTATACGCCTCGGGTGTCGTTCGGGCCGAAGGCGTGGCCCAGCACCGCCGCGTAGACCAGGTCGGGATCGTCCGGGTGCACGACGATCTCGCCGATCTGACCGGCGTCTTCGAGACCCACGTGCCGCCACGTCTCTCCGGCGTCGGTGGACTTGTACATCCCGTCGCCCGCCGAGACGTTGCCGCGAATGGCCGACGAACCGGTGCCGGCGTATATGACCCTCGGGTTCGCGTCCGCTACGGCCAACGCCCCCATGGATCCGGCCGCGAAGTAGCCGTCCGACACGTTGCGCCACCGCTGCCCCGCGTCCTCGGTCTTCCACACGCCGCCCCCGGTGGAGCCCATGTAGAACGTGAAGGGCTGGGTGCGGACGCCCGCGACCGCCGTGACCCTGCCGGCTCGGTGGGGCCCGATCAAGCGGTAGCGAAGAGCCTCGAAAGCGGCCGGATCGACGCTCGTCTCGGGCGACTGCGCGGGAACGGGCTCGATCGCCACCAAGCCGCTGAGGGCGGCCAGGAGAAGGAGTGATCCGGCTTTGTGGGTGTGGCTGCTGGCTCTGGCTCGCACGGTTCACCTCGCGGGTCCGGTGGGTCGGTGCCTCTCATGCGGGAATCCGGATCCGGAAGGTTGGACCCCGGGACCGCGGCGCGCTAGTCTGGCGATCCCTGCGCTGGAACAGCCGCGAGTCCGGCTCCGAACGCGTCGACCCCACCGGAGGAATCCACTGTATGGAGATCGGTATGATCGGACTCGGGGCCATGGGCACCGGGATGGCCCGGCGGCTCCTGCGGCACCACCGCGTCGTGGCCTACGACCGCGACCAGACCGCCGCCGGAGCGTTGGCCCAAGAGGGAGTGTCGACGGTCCCGGACCTCGGGTCGATGGTGGCCGCGCTCACCCCTCCCCGGGCACTCTGGCTCATGGTGCCGCCCGGCGCTCCCACCAAGGGCACCCTTGACCAGCTGTCACGTCTCCTGGAGGCCCAGGACGTGGTCGTCGACGGCGGCAACAGCCACTTCTCGGACTCCGCGGCCAGGGCCAGCGCGCTGGCTGGGCAGGGCATCCACCTGCTGGACGTGGGAACCAGCGGAGGGGTCGGCGGAGCGGAGCGGGGCTACGCGTTGATGGTCGGGGGCGACGGTGGCGCCGTCTCACGCATGACGCCCGTCTTCGATTCCCTGGCACCCGACGACGGCGGCGGCTGGGGGCACTTCGGCCCCGCCGGCGCCGGCCACTTCGCCAAGATGGTCCACAACCGGGTCAAGCACGGGATGGTGCAGGCGTACGCCGAAGGGCTCACGGCGCTTCAGGCGAACGGAGAGGTGGCGCTCGACCTGGCCCAGATCACGGGCATCTGGGGCAGGGCGGCCGTGGTACGGTCGGCCCTCCTCGACCTGATCCACGAAGCGCTGGCGTCGAATCCCGAGCTCGGCCCCCTCGCCCCCTACGTCGCCGACTCCGGCCAGAGCCGGCGGACGGCCGAGCATGCGACGCAGCAGATCGCCGAAGGCGGTCTGGACCGGGCGCAGTTCATATGAGGCTGATAGGAGGAGGTATCGCTTCCCTGACCAGGCCGAGCACCCGGTGCGTAAGAGCCTACGGCGATCAGGGTGGCTTCCCCCCTCCCGCGCCGAAGCCGGTCAGTACCGGAAGGGCCAACTGGCGAAGTACCGCCTGACCCGGAGCCAGACCCCTCGCAGACCGTTGGGCTCGAGCAGCATGAACCCGATCACCAGCACCGCCAGCATGAGCAGCGACTGCTGCGAGGTGGTCAACGCCTCCAGCACGTCCATCCGGTTCGCCGCCGATTCGGCCAACGGTCGGACCAGGCCGAAGAACAGCGCACCCAGCGTGGCACCGGTGACCGTGGTCGCCCCTCCGATCACGATGATGGCGATGAACTCGACGCTCATGTTCAGGTTGAACGGCGGGTCGATGGTGATGTAGGCGGCCTTGAACCCGTACATGGCCCCCGCCACGCCCGCGAAGAACGAGGAGATGCCGAAGCCGATGATCTTGTACCGGGCCGGGCTCACGCCAAGAACGGCGGCGGCGAGATCGTGGTCCCGCACGGCCATCATGGCCCGGCCCGAGTTCGAGCGGCGGAGGTTCGTGCCACACCAGATCGTCAGGACCGCCAGGAGCACGAAGAGGAGGTATATCTTCACGTCCGTGTCCAGGCTCACCGGTCCCAGGGTGGTCGTTGCCCGGTATCCCCCCAGCAGATCTCCGGCGGCGCCACGATCGAACCACCAGAGCATGGGCACGGAAGTCCCCTGCAGCCCACCGGTTAGGCTCGGAAGCGAGCGGAGGACGTGGTTCACCACGAACACGAGGCCGATGGTGATGATGGCCAGGTAGAGGCCGCGGAGCCGTAGCGCGAACGGGCCGGCCGCCAACCCTACGGCGGCCGCCACCAGGCCGGCCACGGGGATCACGAGCCAGAAGGGCATCCCCAGGTGGTTGCCGAAGACGGCCGCGCAATACGCCCCCACGGCCAGGAAGGCCGCGTGCCCCAGGGAGATCTGCCCGGTGAAGCCCGTGAGGACGACGAGCGCCACTGCCCCCACCACATACACCGCCGTCAGGTTCACGACGTCGAGCCAGTACCGGTTCGCGGTCAGCGGGACCGCGACGAGGACGAGCACCGTCAACGCCAGGCCGATCTTGTGCCACCGCGTGGGAAACAGTGACAGATCGTCCTCGTAGCGAGTGACCAGCCGGCGGATCGGCACCTAGGGGCTCCCCCTCATACGCGCTCCACCTCCTCCTGCCCCGCGATCCCGTACGGGCGCACCATGAGGAAGAGGACCATGATGATGTACGGCAGGACCTCGTGGAAGTTCTGACCGAAGCTGCCGAGGAGGGGGTTCAGGTATCCCTGGGTGAGCACCTCGATGACGCCGAGGATCACCCCGGCGATGACCACCCCGATGGCCGACTCGAGCCCGCCCACGATCACGACCGGGAAGGCCTTCAGAGCCACCAGCCCCAGGTTGGTGTCCACCGTGCGGGGGAACATCCCGAGGAAGATGCCGCCCAATGCGGCGAATGCCCCGGCCAGGAACCACGTGTACCCGAAGATGCGTCCGACGGGGATCCCGAGGCACAGGGCGGCCTCCTGGTCCGAGCTGGTGGCACGCATGGCGATGCCGATGCGACTGAAGCGGATCAGGTAGTAGAACCCCCCCAGGGCCACGGCCCCGGCGACCACGGCGGCCAGCGAGTTGATGAAGAGCGTAGCGCCCCCGATGGTCACCTGAGCGTTCATGGCCCAGGGCGTGGGCATGCCCCGCTGGTCCGGCCCGAAGATGACCATGATGAGGACCCGGAGGATCAGGCCCACGAAGATGGTCAGGATTATGGTGATCACCACGCTGCGTCCCACCAGCGGGCGGAGGACCAGCCGCTCGACGGTGGCTGCCACGAGCCCGGTGACGACCATGGTGGCGAGCACCGCCACGGGCCACGGAAGGCCGGCCTGGCTGAGGGTGACCATGACGAACGCGCCCACCACGACCAGCTCGCCCTGGGCGAAGTTGAAGACCCGCGAGGCCCGGTAGATGACGACGAACCCCAGAGCGATCAGGGCGTAGATCGTCCCGAGCGCGATCCCCGAGGCCAGCAACTGCACCAGGTTCGTCATCGACCGCTCCCTACCCGTAGATGTCGTCGATGAGATGGGCGTACGCCGCATGGACGTTGCGGCGCCTCACCTTCCGCGTGGCGGTGAGCTCGCCGTCGTCCTCGTTCAGCTCCTTGGGCAAGGTCCGGAACGCCCGTACGTGCGCGACCCGGGGCAGAAGATCGTTGCAGTGATAGACCTCCCCGTCCAGGAGCTTGATCACGGCGCTGTTGGCCGACAGGTCAGCGAAGGACGTGTATTGGATGCTCGCTCGGCTTGCCCAGTCCGCGACCACGTCATACTCGATCTGGACCAGAGCCGAGATGAACTTCCGGCCGTCACCCACGGCCACGGCCTCGTGGATGTACGGGCTGGTCTTGAGGGCGTTTTCGATGGTCTCGGGCGACATGTTCTTCCCTCCCGAGGTGATGATCAGCTCCTTCTTGCGCCCCGTGATCCAGAGGTAACCATCGTCGTCGATGGTCCCGATGTCCCCCGTATGCAGCCACCCGTCGGCGTCGATCGTGGAAGCGGTGGCCTCCGGGTCGTGCAGGTAGCCCACGAAGACGTTGGGTCCCCGGACCAGGACCTCGCCGTCGTCGGCGATCCGCTGCTCCAGGCCGGGGATCGGAGTGCCCACCGATCCGAGACGGTTGCTCCCGGGGAGGTTGATATGGCTCACGCCGGCGCACTCCGTCTGCCCATAGCCTTCCCGCACCGGGACGCCGATGGCGTGGAGCCACTGGAGGATCTCCGGCGCGATCGGCGCCGCCGCGCTGATCGGAATACGGCACCGCCGCATGCCGAGCTGCTCCTGCAGGGCCCGGAAAACCAGCAGATCGCACAACCACCACTGGAGGCGATCGGTGGCTCGCATGGATCCCTCCTCCCGCTTCGCCGCCAGCCGGCGGCCCGTCGAGACACAGGCGGCAAAGAGGGTTCGCTTCAGCCACGACGCGTCCTTCATCCTCAGGTTCACCGAGGCGTACATCTTCTCCCAGATCCTGGGGACGCCCAGGAAGATCGTGGGTGAGACCTCCCGGAGATCGCCGCGGACGGTCTCGATGGACTCTCCGAAGTGAACGACGCAGCCCGAGAACATGGCGGTGAAGAGGCTGAAGATCTTCTCGGCGACGTGGCAAAGTGGCAGGTAGGAGAGGATGATGTCCTTTTCGGCGTACCCCAGGTCCTCGGCCATGCCCTCGCTGAACAGCGCGTTGCGGCTGCTGATCATGGCGCCCTTGGGCTTCCCCGTGGTGCCCGAGGTGTAGACGACCATCGACGGAGCGCCGGGATCCAGCTCCAGCACCCGCTCCAGGTACCAATCGGGCTCCTCCTCGAGCAGCTCCTGCCCGCGGGCGAGGAGGGCCTCCCAGCTCATGAGCCGCGGATCGCCACAGGCCCAGGTACCCCGGGGGTCGAAGGCGATCAGGTGCCGCACCGACGGCGTCTGGTCGGCAATCGCCACCGCCTTGTCCACCTGTTCCTGGTCTTCTGCGAAATGGACGACCGACCGGCTGTGGTTCAGCAGATACGCCACGTCAGCCGGAGGATTGGTCTGGTAGACGCCCACGCTCCGCGCGCCGATCCCCTGGACCGCGAGATCCACGTACATCCACTCCGGGCGGTTCTCGCTGTGGATCGCCACGTGGTCGCCAGGCTCCACGCCCAGGTCCCTCAGGGCCATCGCAACCATGCGCACCCGGTCCAGGTAGCCTCTCCAGGTGATCTCCTCCCACCGCCCGAAGTCCTTGACCCGCAGCGCCACCGCGTGCGGACGGTCGTGAGCCCAGAGCACGAGCCGCCCTGGGAGGGTCTGCGCGAAGCGCTCGCGGTGCTCGGCCACCCGGAGCCCCGGAACCGCCGCGATCACCACGGACGTCATAGTGGACCTCCGTGGCTGTCGGCTCCGCCCGTGGCCTCGCTGATCCGACCCGGCGCGGCCGCGCTGGGCGTGCCCACCCCGATGTAGGCCTCCAGCACGGCCTCGTGACTGGCGATCTCCTCGGGGTCGCCTTCCGCGACCTTCACGCCGAAGTCCAGGACGGCCACACGGTCCGCGAGGTCGAGGACCAGACCGAGCTGGTGCTCGATGAGGATCTGGGTGATGCCGAAGGCCTCCTTGATCTCCAGCAGATAGTGGGCGAGGGCCTCGGTCTCTTCCTGGTTGAGTCCGGCCGCCGGCTCGTCCAGTAGCAGGAGCTCGGGGTCCATGCAGAGCGCTCGTCCCACCTCCACGAGCTTTTTCACGCCATACGGGAGTCCGCCGACGGCCTGGTTGCGGTACTTCTCCAGGCGCAGGAAGTCGATGACGTCCTCTGCCCTGGCCCGGTGCTCCACCTCCTGGCGCCGCGTCTCGGGTAGCCAGAACAGGTCGCTGAGCCAGCTCGACCGGTAGAGGTGATGGCGTCCCAGCATCAGGTTCGACAGCACCGTGAGCTCGTCGAAGACGGCGAGGTTCTGGAACGTCCTCGCCACGCCCATGGACGCGATCTTGTGGGGAGGGACCCCGACGAGGGAGCGGCCGGCAAAACCGATGGAGCCCGCTCCAGGCCGGTGGACCCCGGAGATGCAGTTGAAGAGCGAGGACTTCCCGGCGCCGTTGGGGCCGATGATCGCGTAGAGCGACCCCTTCGTCACGTCGAGGGACACCTCGTTCAGCGCCACGAGCCCGGAAAACGCCAGAGTAAGACCCTCGATGCGGAGGAGCGGCCCGCTCACGACAACCACCGCTTCTTGCGCCGGTACAGCTTCACGTCCGCATAGCTCCTGCGACCCTCGGCGCCGATCCCCAGGTAGAACTCCTGGAAGTCGGGATCCTCGGACAGCTCCTTGGGATCGCCGTCCAACACGATCTTCCCGTTCTCCATCACGTAGCCGTAGTCGGCGAGCTCCAGGGCCAGGCCCGCGTTCTGCTCGATCAACAAGATGGACACGCCGCGCTCCTGGACCTCCTGGATCACCCGCGCGACCTCGCCCACCACTTTGGGGGCCAGCCCGAGGGAGGGCTCGTCCAGGATGAGCAGCCGCGGAGCCACCAGCAGCGCTCGCCCGATGGCCAGCATCTGCTGCTCGCCACCGGACAGGTAGCCAGCTAGCTGCCTCCGCCGTTCGCCCAGGACCGGGAAGCGGGTCATGAGGGCCTCGATCTCGGCTTGATACGCAGCGTCGCGTCGGGTGAAGGCCCCCGCGCGAAGATTCTCCTCGACGGTCAGGTCGATGAAGATCCGGCGGCCTTCCATGACCTGGACGACCCCCGCGGCAACGATCTCCGCGGGATTGGCAGCGAGCAGATCGACACCGTCGAAGGTCACGGCACCCTTGGTCGCCTCTGCATCGTGGATGTCCAGCAGCCCGCAGATCGCCCGGAGGGTCGTCGTCTTTCCGGCACCGTTCGGGCCGAGGAGGGCGACGATCCGGCCGTCGGGGACCCGGACGCTGATGCCCCGAAGGACGGCGACGACCTCGTTGTAGACGACCTCGAGGTTGGAGATCTCCAGCACGCCGGGACCCGTGCGCTCAGCTTCCGGGGGTGTCGCTCTGAGGCGCGGCGAAGTCGCTCACCACCTCCCAGGTGCGCTCTTCCATCACTGGACGGAGGACCCGCGTCAGCCGACCGGCGTCGTACGGTACGGTCGCCAAAGAGATGGGCTGCGAGAGGCCGTTGACGTCCCAGTCGACGATCTCGTGGAGGGCCGCCAGCAGACCGTCGGCCGTCACGTCGTCCGCCTCCAACGCCCGACGGAAGGCCTCGATGCCGGCCGAGGCGTACATGTAGCCGTAGATGATGTATCCGTCCGGGTCCATCTCGGAGCTGCCGAAACGCACGTATGCGTCGAGGAACGGCTCCATGCCCGGGATGTCCTCACCCCAGTACGGCGGGCTGCCCACCCAGTGGTAGCTGGCGAAGACCTCCGGAGGGATGACGTCGGGCTCAAAGAAACGATCCAGCCAAGCCGGCGAGTTCCCCATCCAGACCGGTTGGTAGCCCAACTGGGCGGCGGTACCCAGAAGCGGTCCGGTGGCACCGGGCAGGATCCCCAGCATCACGTATTCCGCCCCCGCGGAGCGGAGGGCCGACACGACGGCGGTGAAATCCGCCTGACCCGGTGCGATGGCCTGCTTCGACACGACCTCCACGCCGTGGAACTCGGCCTCGACCTCGAGCCCCTCGAGGGCGTCTTCCCCGAAGTCGTCCTGCTGATAGGCGATGCCGATCTTCACGGACGGACCCGCCTGCTCGACCGCCCAATCCACCGCCCTCATGGCCTCGGTACGGTAGGTGGGCGTCACGACCGGCGTGAACTCGTTACGCCCGGTCCTGGACGACAGCGACACGGAGATCGCGAGCATCCGGTCGCGCTCGAGCATGGGGTGGAGGGGCAGCGTCGTGGGCGTCCCGAAGCTCATGCCGAGGAAGAGGACGTCGTCCTGGACCTCGTTGTACAGCTGGACCGACTGCTGGGGGTTATAGCCGTGGTCTCTGGACACCCACTCGACGGTCCAGCCGTCGGGCAGGAGTCCGCTTCCCCCGGCGTTGATCTGGCTGTAGAGCATCTCGAAACCGAGACCGATGGGTCTGCCGATCGTCGCCGCCGGCCCGCTCAGATCGTTCAGGATCCCCACGCGAAGGACCTTCGCCTCCAGGTCGACCCCCCGGAGCCCCTCCCCTCGCCCTTCGCCACCACCGCCCTCTCCGGCGCATGCGGCGAGGGTCGCAGCGAGCACGAGGACGAAGGCGGACCGGAGTCGAGGACAGGGTCTCATGGCTTCGCTCTTGGGTGGAGGGCAGAGATGTGACCTAGTGTTGCACCACAGTAGGAGGCGGGCCGGGATCGCCCGGCGAGGGGGGTGCCCGCCGCCCGATCGTACCCGTACAATAGGATCGGCGCGTCGCCAAACGCCAGGTACTCGACGCGACGCGGGCTCGAGGTTATCAGTGGCCTCACGACGTTTCCGGCCGATCGTGGGCCTCACAGGCATCCAGATGAGCTCCAGCCCCTCCGACACAGAACGCCTGCCCTACCATGGCCCGTGCTTCGTCTGCGGGCCCGAAAACCCGGACGGGTTGGGCCTCGATTGGTACTTCACGGGCGGTCGGGTGCACACGCGATTCCAGTTCGGCCGGGCCCAGCAGGGTCCGCGGAACCATGTGCACGGGGGCGCTGTGGCGGCCGTCCTCGACGAGGCCATGGGCGCCGCGGTCTGGAAGGCCGGCCACCAGGTGCTCGCCGCGAACCTGAACGTGGACTACCGTCGGCCGGTACCGGTGGAGACCGACGTCGAGGTCGAGGCGTGGCTCGACGTGGTGGAGGGCCGTAAGGCCTACGCCCGAGCTCACCTGCACCTCGTGGGCTCCGACGATGTGCTGGTCGAAGCCCGCGGGCTGTTCGTGGCCACCCCCGAGTTCTTCGCCGAGCTACATGGGGACGAAGGTGGCGGGTCGGCCTGGATGGATCCGAGCTGAGTGCACGCCTTCCGTAGCTGCGCCACCGACGTTTCCGTCACGCCCGTGGTCCGGACCGCCAGGACCGCATGCTCCACTCACACCAAGGGAACGCGAACATGAGTCGACTGCCTTCTCTGGCCGGGCCCGTTGGCCTCGCCCTGGCTGCAATGGCGTTCGCAGCGCCCGCCGTCGCCCAGGCGCCGTCGACCCCCACGGGCCTCCCCGTCGCCGAGCGTACGCTCCCTGACAACCGCGTGTTGACGCACCGGGAGCAGGCTCCTTTGATCCGGCAACGGATCGAACGTCGCTTCGAGGCGCTGCTGCCCGGTCTGATGCGCCGCGAGGGTATCGACATGTGGATCATCGTGAGCCGGGAGTACAACGACGATCCCGTGTTCCGCTCCATGGCGCCGCCGACCACGTTCTCGTCCCGCCGCCGGACGATCCTGCTCTTCCACGACCGGGGTCCGGGCGCCGGCGTGGAGCGCATCTCCGTAGGGCGCTTCGACTACGACGGGCTCTTCGAGGTCCTCCGGACCCACAACGACTCCCAGTACGTGGGGCTGCGCCAGCTGGTGGAGGAACGAGATCCCGGCACGATCGGGATCAACGTCTCCGCGCGCTGGAACCACGCCGATGGCCTCACGGCCCAGGAGCGGGACAACCTGGAGGCTGCACTCGGACCGACACTCGCGTCCCGTCTGACCTCCGCCGAGATGCTGGCCGTGGGCTGGCTCGAGGTGAAGCTGCCGGAGGAAACCGCCCAGTACCGTCACGTGATGCGCATCGCCCACCAGGTGATAGCCGAGGCGTTCTCGAACAGCGTGATCGTCCCCGGGGTGACGACCGATGTCGACGTCGAGTGGTGGATGCGCCAGCGGGTCGCCGAGTTCGGCCTGAGCAGCTGGTTCCACCCCTCCATCAACATCCAGCGACACGGGGGTCTACCCGAGGAGACGCCCGCGCGCGGCCACGTGATCCTGCCCGGCGACATGCTTCACACGGACTTCGGGGTCGTCTACCTGGGGTATTCCACCGACACCCAGCACAACGCCTACGTGCTCAGGCCCGGTGAGACCGACGTTCCGCAGGGTCTCAAGGACGGTCTGGCCGCGGCGAACCGGGTCCAGGACCTGACCATGCAGCACGCGGTCCTGGGTGGCACGGGGAACGAGGCGTTGGCCGGCGCGCTGGCCCAGGGAAGGGAGGAGGGATTGAACCCCACCATCTACTGTCACGCCGTGGGATACCACGGCCACGCCGCTGGTCCTCCCATCGGCATGACCGATTACCAGGACGGGGTGCCCGTCCGGGGCGACCGCGTCTTCCACCCGGACACGTGGCATTCCATCGAGCTGAACGTGCGGCAGGCGGTCCCGGAGTGGGGGGGCCAGGAAGCGCGCTTCGCTCTGGAGGAGGACGCCGGGATCTTCCGGGAGGGGTGGGATTGGATCGACGGCCGTCAGACAGAGTTCTATCTGATTCGGTAAGCGACCCGATGAGTCATCAGGAACCTGCCGGGCACCCGGGTGACCCTCCCGGGGCGGACGAGACGCCGCTGACCTCCACAGGGACTGGATCGGCTGGCCCTTTCCTGCTCCCGTGGGCGATCTTCTTGGCCCGGGTGCATCTGGGCCTGATGTTCTTCATGCCCGGCGTGTGGCGTGTCTTCAGGATCGGGCCGCTCGAGCACGCACGTCGGTTCTTCGTCGAGCCCTACGCGGAGACGTTCCTACCGGAGTGGACTCTCTGGGTTGCCGGGACGACGATTCCGTTCCTGGAGCTTCTGGCCGGCGCGCTGCTCCTGATCGGCCTGTGGCGGCGGTCGGCGCTGATCGCCCTGGGTCTGGAGCTGGCCGTCATCACCTTCGGCCACCTTCTGGCCGAGCCCCTCTTCGCTTTCCACTCCCATGTGCTCCCGCGGCTGGTGCTCCTGCTGTTCTTGATGGTCGTGCCATTGGCGCAGGACCGCTGGGCGCTGGACGCGAAGAGGAGGGCGGGCGGATGATCGCGGGGGCCAGGCCCGCGCCATCTCGTACCCTGATGCGCCGGGCCCGCCCGAGCTTCGTCAGCCCGCTTCGGCGGACAGCTGCCGGTACCGGGCCGCGTCGTCCTCCCTGCCCCACGCATCGTACAGGTCGGTCAGCCGGCCCACGTCGCGACGCCAGTTGTCCTCGCTCTCGGTCCGGCGCTCCTCGCTGATGCCGAGGGACTCGAGGAGCGCGCTCTCGGCCTCCTCGTACCGTCCCAGCTCCGTCAGGCAGCGCCCGAGGTCGGACAGGACGTTCGCGGTGAGGGGGTGACCCGCAGCCAGTCGCTCCCGACGAATCGCCAGCGCCTGCTCCAGCTCCACCACGGCGTCCTCGTGGTCGCCGCGGTCGTGCCGTACGCCTGCGATCCCGAGCCGGACACCGGCCACCCGGGGATGCGTGGGACCCACCGACCCGAGGAAGATGTCCAGCGCTTCCCGGAAGGTGGCCTCGGCTTCGGCGGGCCGGTCCGTCCGTCGCTGCACGGTGGCCAGGTTGTTGAGAGCCACGGCGACGTTGGGGCTGCGGGCGCCGAAGACGGATCGCCGCATCTGCACGGCCTCGGTCAGGAGAGACTCGGCCTCCTGATACTGCTCCTTCTCCAACAACACCACACCCAGGTTGTTCAGCGACCGGGCGATCTGGGCATGCTCCGCGCCGAACCGACTCCGCGCGATCGCCAACGCTTCCCTGTGGAGCGCCTCCGCTTCGTCGAGACGGCCGAGCTCCTCCAGCAGAAACGCGAGGTTGTTGAGGTAACTGGAAAGGGTCGGGTGATCGGGGTCCAACTCTTCGCGGCCGATGTCCACTGCCTCCCTGAGGAGAGGCTCGGCCTCGTCGTATCGCGCCTGCCGGACGAGGATGGTGCCCAGGTTGTTGAGGTTGGCAGCCAGCTTCGCGGCGTCGCGATCCGGCGCTGCGCGGATCACCGCGAGGCCCTCTCGGTAGGCCGCCTCGGCCCCCTCGAACCGCCCGGCGGATTGGAGCGCGTTGCCCAGACCGGTCAGGGCGTCGGCCATGCCTGTCCCCCGGTCCAGACCGGCGCGCCGACGTCCCTCGATGGTCCGGGTGAAGAGCTCTATGGCCTCCTCCGACTCCCGAGCGTCGGCAAGGGTGAACGCCAGGAGCTGTTGATTCCCCAGCGCCTCCCGACTGTCCGCTCCGTAAATGGCCGTCCACAGCTCCTGGGCCTCCTCGAGCAGCTCCCTCGCCTCGGGGAGCTTGCCGAGGTTGCGCTGCACACGGCCGAGCACCGTCAGCATTTGCGCCTGCACCTCGGGCTGGTCCAGCAGCTCTGTGTGCACCCGCTCGGCACCCAACGTCACGAACTCCCCGATGTTGAGCGTGTCGCGGCGCGTGTTCGCGAACGGGTCCGAGGCGGAGAACAGGTCCTCCAGGAACTGGGAGACCTGGACGGCTTTGTCCCGTTCCCGGGCGATCCGAGCGGACTGGACCGATACGGTCACGCCGAAGGCGACCAGGGCCACGAACGCCAGGCTCAGGAGCCCGACGCCGACCCGGTGCCGCCGCAGGAACTTCTTCGCCCGATAGGTGGTGCTGGGCGGACGAGCCAGGACGGGCTCGCTCGCCAGGCGGCGTTCCAGATCGTCGGCGAAGGCGCCCGGGGTCTCGTAGCGGCGGCCCCGGTCCTTCTCCAGGGCCTTGAGGATGATCCAGTCCAGGTCGTCACGAAGCTCTCGACGCAGGGCGTCGGGGCTGGTGCCCCGGTAGCTCGCGACCGTGTCCCGGTCGTGGCCGAGGCCGGTGAGACGTGTGCTGGGGCGAGGGACCTCGGTGTCCCGAATGGCGCTGCGCACGGCGGCGTCGGCGACCGCCTTCACGTCGAATGGCAGCGCTCCGACCAGGAGCTCGTAGAGGAGCACGCCAAGAGAGTAGACATCCGTCCGCGTGTCCACGTCGAGGCCCGTGCCTTCGGCTTGCTCCGGACTCATGTAGGCGGGCGTGCCGATGAGCTGGCCGAGGCGGGTGACAAGCGTGCTGTCGGTCAGGTCGCCGTGCACTGCCTTGGCGATGCCGAAGTCGATGATTTTGGGGACCGGCTGACCGTCCTGTTCCGCCACCAGGACGTTGGACGGCTTGATGTCGCGGTGGATGACGCCCTTGAGGTGCGCGTGCTGGACCGCACGGCACACCTGGGCGAACAGGTCGATCCGCTGACTCGTGGTGAAGCGATGCGCATCACAGTACTCGGTGACGGGAACCCCTCGGACGAGCTCCATCACGAAGTAGGGACGGCCCGCATCCGTCGCACCCGCCGCCAGGACCTTGGCGATGCCGGGATGGTCCATCATGGCAAGGGCCTGCCGCTCCGACTCGAAGCGCGCCACGACTTCCCTGGTGTCCATCCCGAGCTTGATGACCTTGAGCGCCACTCGCCGCCGCACCGGCTCGCGCTGCTCTGCCAGCCACACCTCCCCCATACCGCCCTCGCCCAGGAGCTCCAGGATCCGGTAGGGCCCCACCTGCTTCAGAGGCGGCTCGCCGGGAGGGGCGGCCTGCCCCAGAGCCGCGTGGACGGGCGGCGCCGGCTGCTCGAAGATGCCCTGGGCCAGGTGCGCCGCGAGGAGGGCCTGCACGTCCTCCACCAGATCAACGTCTCCGGCACAGCGGTCGGTGATGAACGCAGCTCGGTCGGAGGCGTCTACGTCCAACGCATCGAGGAAGATCTGCTCGGTTCGCTCTCTTCTGCTCGCGTCCATCCCTTCAATATGGTGCGCGGCCCTGGCCCGGGGGAATGCGTGGTGGCGTGGCTCGACAGACGAACGGCGAACGTGGGAGCCACGTCCGCCGCTGTCTCGAATCGGGATCCCCGGTGGGAGCCGTGCCCGTCAGGATCTACTGCACGCGCTCGATCTCGAACTTGGCCACGGGTTCGGCCCAGCGGTGAGGATCGATTTGCAGATCCCCGGTGCCCTGGACGTTGGGGTGCCGGCGAATCACGCCGTCCTCGGCCAGAGCGGGATTGCTCGCGCCCGTGCCGCCCTGGTCGCCGAAGCCCGTGATCACGGCGCAGGGCGGAACGAGGTCGCTCCACGCCTCCGTGTTCATCTCGGTGCCGGCGTCGTAGCCGTCGGCGTAGACGCTCACGGACTCACCGACCTGCTTCGGCAGCCGCTGGGAGTCCAGACCGGTGAGGCCGTCATTGGTGCAGATCAGCATGGACGCCAACGACAGCCACTTCGCCCCTGCGGCGGAGTCGATGTAGAAGGAGCGGCTCTGTCCAGGCAGGACGGGAGGCGGATCGCCTCCGGCCGTGACCACGTCGAACACGTGATCGCTCGAGCCCAGAAGGTCGCTCATGGGTGTGAGGTTGCCGTTCTCGGCGATCTGCTGGATCTCGTAGCTGGCGGGGCTACCCACCTGGAACATGGAGATGGGTTGACGATGAGTGGCCGCGAGGGGGGGTGTGAACGGCTGCCCCTCCGACAGGTTGTAGACGGTGACCCGGTAGCGCGCCGCTCCGCCCGGAGCGAACCCGAGTTCGGCGGTCAGCGCATCTTGATCTGGACCCATCGGCATTTCGTCCGCGGCTTCGTTGCAGGCAGCCAGCGCCGCCACGGCGACGGTGATGACCAGGCTCTTCTTCATGTCCTCCTCCTCGGCACGGGGTGTGGCTCGGAACCGACGGCTTCGTTCCTCAGGAAGCCGTGCCCCGTCCTGGGCAAGGAGTTGACCGGAAGGGGCCAAGGAGCCCCAACTCGTTGAGGCGCAGTGACATTCGCTCGACTGCGAACCAGCGCGATCGCGTTTCATGGAACGCTACGGAACAGTGGAGGCGGACGGACGGAACGAGGAAGGGCCCCCCGGGGACAGCTCGCCGGGGGGCCCTGCGGACGCGTGAGGCGGTGCGGCGCTACGACTCGAGGCGGAGCTCCACGAAGTCGTCCCAGTCGATCATCACCGACCCGTCGTCTCCTTCCACGACGATGCCCCGGTTGCCATCGTCGACGTCGTTGGAGCCCGAAAGCTCGAGGACGCGGCCGTCGTTCAGCTCGACCACGGATCCCCGGCGAGCCTTCGCGATCCGCGAGATCTTCCCGAACTCGACGCTGAAGTCCACGCCCCTGGAATCGCCGTCCAACAATTCCCAGGTGTACGACTCGTCGCGGTCCCAGGCGATGGCACCCGAGTGGCTCGCTCCGTCCTCCGTAACCACCGTACCCCGAATGCGCCGACCACCGTCGAACTGTCCGTAAAGCACCGGGCTCTCCGGCGGGGACGCCTGCGAACTCGTCCCAGGTCACGTCCACCTGCCCCAGGCCAGCGTCCGAGACCGTGATCCCGCGGTTGGAGTCGTCGACGTCGTTGGTGCCACGGAGGATCATCTCCTCGCCGTTCTGCAGAACGACCCGTGCGCCGCTGGAGCTGTGCCGCTCGATGGCAGAGATCTCCCCGAAGGGGATCTCGCGGTCGTACCCGTCGTGTTCGCCGTCGAGCACGTCGGTGGTGTAGATCTCGTCTCGATCCCAGGCCACGTACCCGGTGAACGACTGTCCCGCCCGAGTCGTCAGCGTTCCGTGGATCCGCTGCTCGGTGGCCTCCACCGCGTCGGGCGCGGGCATGAAGTCGATGGCCCCCAGCTCCCGCCACTCGAGCTCGGCCGCGCCGTGACCCGGGGTCTCGATCACGAGAGCCCTCAGGCCGGTCCCCAGATCGGTGGCGTTGGACCCCAGCACGAACTCGTCGCCCGACTTGAGCGTGAGTCGGGCACGCTCGCGGCCGAGCACCTCGATGCTCTCCACGTGACCGAAGCGAATCCCGGAGGTGACTCGCCGCCGCCGGTCGGCGACCTTGGTGGCGTCCAGCTGATCCGCCCAGCTGCCCTCGTTCCGGTCCCAGCGAATGTAGCCGGTGTACTGCCGGCCCCATCTGTCAACGACGGTGCCGTACAGCCTGTCGTTGCCGGCATACGAAGCGACGACCACGGGCGCGACCGGCGCCACCGGCGTGACCTTGACCAGCGGCTTGACGTCTACCAGCGGCTGCACTTCCACCACCGGTTGGATTCGGTTCCGTTGGCTGAACAGGAAGGGGACGGCCACCAGCCCCAGGGTCAGAAAGACCGCGACCACGGCCGACCCCGCGATGAGAGACAGGTTGGTGGCGTCTTCGCTTCGAGTGGGCTCCCTCATGATCTCCCCCCTTTGTTCCCTGCCCGGCGAGGCCGCTGAGCGATGCGGATGGATACTACTCACTACGGCGTGATGGGCCCTGAGGTTCCTGTCACCGAGGGGCCTCATCTAGTAGGACGCGCGAACCCTCCCACAGGTTGCAGAGTGTTGCCCGCGCGACGCAGAGCCGGATGTCGTGCTTCGCTCGCGAGCATACGCTGCGGCGGCGATCTGTCGGCCCGGCGATCGCCCGACCACGGTCGAGACGCCGACTATGGAGCAAGGAACCATCCGAACGCCTGCTCCGCCATCTCCCGCGGCAACTCGTGCCCTCCGTCGAACTCCTCGTAGACGACGGAGTACCCCGAAGCCTGCAGGTCCGGCACGATCCGCCGACTGGTCACCGAGATGGGCAGGATGCCGTCGCTGGTGCCGTGGGACACGAAGATGGACGGGTCGCCCTGCGCCTCGGCGGGCCGCATGAAGCCCGGCGACCAGGCCACCACGTGCGTGACCAGGTCCCCGTTCGAGAGACCCAGGGAGAGCGCGTAGGACGCGCCGTCGGAGAAACCAGCCAGCGCCACTCGCCCGGGGTCGATGTTGCAGTGGCGAAAGGTCTTCTCCAGGGCTTGGTCGATGAAGGTCACGTCGACACCGAACACCCCCCGGACCACGTCCCACGTCTGCCCGCGCGAATCCGGCGCCAGGAGGACGACGCCCAGGGAGTCGGCGATCGAAAAGGCCCCAACCCAGTTGTCTGCCCTGCCGCCGGCGCCGTGGAGTAGGATCATCAGGGGCGCCGGATTGACGGCCTCGTACCCTGTCGGCACGTAGAGGAATCCGTCCCGGCCCGAGCCGATGGAGAGGGGATGCCGCCCCGGAGCCAGGGGCTCGGTCGCTTCGTCTGGCCGAGCGGCGAGCAGTGCCTGCTCGGACCCCTCGGGCACGTCGACCGGGTCGGTGATGCAGGCGCTCTGGGACGGAAGGAGCAGCGCGCCGCCCAGGAGCAGCGCGCCGCCCGCCCTCGTCCGTCGTCTATCGGTCGCGATCATGCAGTCGTCCGGTCTCGTTCCCCGAGGGGTTCATGGTCCGTCATTCCCTTCCCATGTACGCAGACGGCGTGCCGACACTACACTCGTGCAGCGAGCGGCGCGACGCGCCCCGAATCACCCAGCCAGGAGCTGGTCTTGCGGATCGTCAGTGGGCGGTGGGCCGGAAGGGACCTGACGTCGCCCGGCAGAAAGGTCCGGCCCACCTCCGAGGCGGTTCGGGGCGTCTGGCTCGACGCCCTCTCCGGGCGGTTGAAGGGTGCCCGCGTTCTCGACCTGTTCGCGGGATCCGGCGCCCTCGGGCTGGAGGCGCTCTCTCGAGGCGCCGACGGCTGCGACTTCGTCGAGAACGGCTCTGCCAGCCTTCATGCCCTGAAGGCCAACGTCGCGGCGCTTCGAGCCGGACGCCGCGCCCGCGTCTTCAAGAGGGACGCGATCGGGTTCGTGGAGGGGCTGGACGCCGGTGCCTACGACGTGGCGTTCGCGGATCCGCCCTACGGATCTCTGAAGCTGGACCGGGTGATCGAGCGGTGGATCCAGGTCCCGTTCAGCCACGTCCTGACCGTCGAGCATGCGTCGGACCACCAGTCCGCCACCCTGGCCAGGGCGGTACGGCGACTCGACCTCGGAGACACCTGCATCAGCTTCTTCGAGCGCGAACGCCCCGGGCGGTGACGGCCCGGGGCGTTCGCGCTGGGAGGTGGGCCCTGGTGCGTCCGCGGGCACGCTCCGAGCTGCCGCACCCCATGGGCATGGTGCGCCGGGCCGGCCGGGTCGCTCCTGGGTCAATCCCGGTACGGCCCCTCCAGCAATCCTTCGAGAGGCCGCTCCTCCGCGCCATTCTCCGTGCACACGGCGTAGTGGGACTCGGACGAGCCGTACATGGCCACGCCCGCGTACTCCCCCTGCTTGTTCAGGATGAAGAAGCGTAGGTCGAAGTTGGGGAGCCCCCGGCTGTTGAGAAGCCGTGCCTCCACCGTGTTGTCCTTGATCCGGCGCAGCGTCGTCATGCCCGCGTCCAGCGGCGTCATCCCCTGGCGCATGAGCTCCACGATCAAAAACGAAGAGAGGTTGTAGAGATTGGCCTCTCCCCGACCCGTCGATCCAGCGGCGCCGACGGCGTCGTCCACGTAGAGGCCGGCGCCCAGGATAGGCGAGTCGCCGACGCGTCCTGGGATCTTCCACGACAGGCCACTGGTGGTGGTGATGCCGCAGATATCGCCGTCCGGGCTGATGCCGTTGCAGTTGGTGGTGCCCCAGAAGGAGTCGGCCGGAATGAGGCCGTCGTCCACCATGGACAGTCCAGCCGACAGCGCCTCGTCCACGAACTGGCGCATGCGCTCAGGATCCGCCGCGGCCCCTGCCCCGCGGTTTCGGCGGACGTGATCGGGATCGGTGTCCTCGCTGGTGGCGCCACCGCCCTTCGAGCGCTCCTCCGGATCCAGCCAATGGCCCGGGTCCATGCGGCGCCGCCATTCCAGCCACCGCTCCCTGGAGGTGGGGGTGTTGAGGTCGTCCTCGATCTCGAAGCCCAGCGCCCGGGCAAACTCCTGGGCTCCCTTGCCGACGAGCAGGTGATGATCGGTCACCTCGGCCACCGCCTTGGCCACCAGCGACGGCGTCCGCACTCCCTCGAGGGACGCGACGCCCCCAGCCCATTTGTGGGGGCCGTGCATGCAGCAGGCATCCAGCTGCACGACGCCGTCGGCGTTCGGCAGTCCCCCGTACCCGATCCCCATCTCCTCCGGGTCGAGCTCCGGAATCGTCACACCCGCAGCCAGTGCGTCGAGGACGTCCTCGCCCTCTGTGATGCCCCGGAAGGCCCGCTCCACCGAGCTCTCCGGCCCACCGTTCCGATACCGGATACCGCTCACGTCGGAGACGACCAGGGGCTTCACGGCGCTGCGCACGTGCCGGGTCGGGGCGTGGGGCCTCGGCTCGCCCGTGAGGCCCTGCGGCGCTGCCGCGGCAGCGGCCAGACCCGCCGCCGATGTCTTCACGAAGTCACGTCGGTCCATGAGCTGTCACCTCCGGTGGTCGTGGGATGCGCACAGGATAGTCGCTCTGCGCACTCTCGGCGACGTTGCGGCGTTGTGCTCGATTCTCCCGTTGGCTAACGTCCGGCGCGGAGGATTCGTTTGGCGCGGCTCCCACTTTGCCGCGCAGGGGAGAGCGGGGTTCCGAGAGAATGTCGAATCTCAACCGTCTCGTAGGGAGTCTCGGGGACCGGTACGAGATCGAGCGGGAGCTCGGTCGCGGCGGGATGGCCGTGGTGTACCTCGCACAGGACCGGGAATTGGACCGCCCGGTGGCGATCAAGGTCCTCCGGGCCGCCACGGCACCTGACGACCAGGCGCTCCCTCGACTGCTCCGCGAGGCCCGCCTCGTGGGCAAGCTCCAACACCCCAACATCGTCCAGGTCTACGACATCAAGGCTCTGGAGGACGACGGCCTCGCCCTCATCATGCAGTACGTCCAGGGGCCCACGATTCGGGAGGTCCTGCGCAGGGACGGCCCCCTCCGGTGCCGGCAGGCAGGCTCGATCCTCATCGACGTGGCGCGGGCCCTGTCGCACGCCCATGGGAAGCGGATCGTCCACCGCGACGTCAAGCCCGAAAACATCCATGTGGATCCCGCCACCGGCGTCGCGCAGCTCACCGACTTCGGCATCGCCCGCCCCTGGGACGAGGTCACCGGACTGACGCTCCCCGGCGCTGCCCTCGGCACACCGGCCTATATGTCTCCCGAGCAGATCGACGGGCGGGAGTTGGACGGGCGAAGCGATCTGTACAGTCTGGGCCTCGTGGGCTACGAGATGCTCCTCGGCACTTCGCCGTTCTCCGGCGCCTCTCTGTTCGACCTCCTGGAAAAGCAGAAGCGCCACGTCCCAGCCCCGCTGATCGAGGTCCGTCGTGACGTGCCACCGGAGCTGAGCGAGGCGATCGTCATCGCCACCCGGAAGGACCCACAGGAGCGCTTCGCCAAAGCCGATGAGTTCGCCGATGCCCTCGCGGCGATCTCGCTGCCCGACACGCCACCCGTGCTCGTCGACGTTGAATCGCCCGCAGCCGAGGGGGTGAGCGAGAACGCCGAGACGGTGGTTTGGCGTCCGGACGCGGCCCGGGAGCGGGAGAGCCCGGCTGGCGGGGAGCCGGTCCCCCCGGAGACGGCGTCGCCGCCGGACCAGGAGCGAATCACCTTTCTCCCCGGGGACGCTCCAGCAGCGGATCGGGAGCCTGCTGCTGCGAGTCCTCCGGCGCCGACTGAAGAGAGTGCCCACCCGAAGGAAGGGGTACCCCCGACGGGGACGGTGGCCGCGACCCAGACAGCGCTACCCGCAGTGGCCGACGACGAAAGCGCGGGCATCAACCGCATCATTACCGCCCTGGCCGGTAAACAACGGGGCGGGTGGGGGAGCCCGGCACGGCCCACCAGCGCTCAAACGCTCGGCGAGATCGAAGCCGAGCTGGCAGCCGCCGCGGACGAGGCAGGGGGGCAGGAAGGCGAGGCGGAGGAGGACCCCGAGCCGGAGCAGATCGACGGCGACGTATCGTCCCTACAGATCGATCCGCGGATCTTCGTGATCGTGGAGACGAACCTGGACTTCACCAACGCCGTCAAGGTCGAGCCCCTGGACCTGTGGGTTCAGGGTGAGCTGAAGCTGAAACACGGTCAGTGCGGCTTGGGCGAGCTCGAGGTGCAACCGTCGCCGTACGAGCGCACCCGCCGTGGTCGTCTGCGAGAGCGACGCGACGCCACCGAAAGCGACTACGTCTGGCTGCGTTGCCAGGATTGTGGCGACCGTTCCCCTGCCATCCGGCGCCACGATCTGGAGGTGGCGCTGAGGCGGTACCTCATCCGACCCATGCCGTCGGCCCTCGAAGCGTACCCGCTCGCCGGCAGCTCCCGCCTGGTCCCGCCGGACTGGACCCCGCCGAAGCGGAGACGTACACCGGATCGGCGCAGCGCGGAGGGTCGTTATGACCGGGACCCGAGCCTGCTGGGCCGGCGGCGCCTGGGGCGTGACCGCCGGGCGAACCCCGAAGAGTTGGACTTCCCGCCCCCGAGTCCTCCCGAGGAAGACTAGGAGGCCCCGCCGCCCTCGGCCTCCGGGCTCAGAAGCGGAACGTGTAGTTCGCTTTGACGGTGACCCCCCGCGACACCGTCGACGTGAGCCCCGGCCCGACGTCCTCCTGACGCCGAAGCCAGTTGTGCGTGTAGACGAAGAAGAGGTCGTTGCCCGGCTGGAGGATCCACCGGACCTTGGCGAAGAGTCCCACCAGCTCGCTCACGTCGTCGTACTGCAAGCTGCCGTTGAAGGAGAGCAGGGGATTCACGTCCCAACCTCCCTCCAGCCGGGCGAGACTCGTCTTGAAGTCGCCCGTCGGCAGCCGAACGTCGTTGAACTCGAACTCGGTGGAGAGGTTGAGGCCGGGCGTGGGCCGGAAGGTCGCACCGAGCTCGGCGCCCCTGATGGTGCCGTTCCAGAACGCGCCGGCCACCCCCTCGAGCTCCACCGAGACCCGCCTGCGGCGCGCCGTCTGACCCCGCATGCTCACGGCCCACGTGGTGTACTGCCCAGGGTCGATGACGATGCCGTCGCTGATCTCGAACTGCTCCTTCAGCAGCTCGAAGGTCCGCACGACCTCGAAGCTCACCTCGTCCTGGCTCTCGAACTGCAGCCCGAGCACCCCGAACTCCCAGATCTCCTCCTCCTTGAGCGCCACGTCCAGACCCTCGAGGTAGCGGTACTGGACGTCGAACTCGAAGCGGCGGAGCCACGGAATTCCGTCGGGTCTGGGATTCCAGCCGATCCGGGGCTCCACGCGGCGGAAGTCGTTCCGTGAGACGAAGCCCACCGCCGGGTCGTAGAGACCGCCGAACTCCCGGTAGGAGAGGTGAGCCTCCCACACGTCGTTCGGGTAGTTGAAGCGGAAGCCTCGGGCCGAGAGCTGTCCCAGGGACTTCTTCTCACCCCCTCGCTCCGGATCCGTGTTGTAGACGAAGAAGGCCTCGAACTGGAGGTTCTTGTCTCCGAACAGCCGCGACGTGGCCAGATTGGCGTCCACGCCTACCGTGTAGCGGTCGTGCGTAGTCACCCCCAGGGAATCCGCCGCCGTCGCTCGTCGAGTGAAGATCACTCCCACGCTGGACTGCTCGAACAGGTTCCGTTTCAGGCGGGCCACCGTGAAGTCCTCCTGAGGAATGATGGCCTGGCCTTCGGTGTTGATGTGGATGAAGCCGATCTCGTAGTCGCCCGCTTGCCCGCCGAGCCGCAGGCCGTAACGGATGGGGATCTGCTCCCCCTCCTCCAGACCGATGCGTCGGCTGAAGTACGGCCTTGGGCCGCTCCTGGGCGCGAAGCTGTAGACCGACGAACCTTCGAGGAAGAAGTCGCGACGTTCGGGGAAGCGGAGCGGAAACCGGGTCAGGTTCACCCGCCGCTGATCCACCTCGACCTCCGCGAAGTCGGTGTTGATGCTCAGGGCCGCCCGCAGCCCCGGGGTGATGTTGTACTGGACGTCCCCGCCGATATTGCCCGGGTAGGTCGTGGGCTCCAGCTCTTCGGGCACGTTCTTCCATGATCCGCTGATGTACGGCTTGAACTCGAGGCCCAGCCCCTGACTCATCCTGCCCAGGCCGGTCAGCCTGCCGGCGTGGATCGGCTGCGTCAGCGGTTGGTTCCTGCGGTGGCCGCTCCATTGGATCTCTTCGTTGCGGCGCCGGATGGTGCGCTGGAAGTTGATGCCCCAAGTGTCCAGCCGCGGGTTGAAGTTGAGGGTCCGGAAGGGGATCCGGATCTCCACCGACCAGCCGTCCGGCCTGCTCGCAGTGCGGACGTCCCAGATGCCGTCCCACGACTTGTTCACGCCGGAGCCGCCGCCGCCACCGCCACCGCGCCCTCCGCCCCCACCGATGAGGCCGTCGCCCAGAAGACCGGCCGGGTTGGTCTCGAAGAAGTAACCCGTGCGGCCGTCCAGGAACGTGTCCAGGATGAACATGAAGCGATCGTCGGTGCCGAGTCCGGCGTCGCGTCTCCTCTGGAAGGCCAGGATCCCGTCCGGATCGCTGTCGTACAAAACCGCCCCGATGTAGAGGTCGTCGCTGTCGATGACGACCTTGACCTCGGTGCGCTCGCTCGGTGGACCGGCTTCGGTGGGCTCCTTCTGCCGGAAGTCGGTGGCCGACTGGGCCCGACCCCAGATCGGCTCGTCGAGGCGACCGTCCAGGTCGATGGCGTCTTCGCCTCCGAGATGGGTGGCGACGAGCATGGGCGCCGCGCTCCTGTCCGCCGAGACGGACTGGTCGGTCTGAGCCGCAGCTTTGTCGTCCTGTGCCCACGCGGGCGCGGCCCATGCGGAGCCCATCAAAAGCAGGGTGCCGATGATCCTGTATCGGCTTCGCGCTTTCGGTCCGGCGTCCTCCCCCATTCGTTCCCTTCGTGCGGTCCCCGGGTCGGCGTCCTCCCCTCAGACACGCCCGCGCCTCGAAGTGCTGAGCATCCTTACGGGCGCGGAGAGCGGTTAGCTGAGCCCACGAACCCGCGCGCCTCGGCGGCTCGCCCTCGTTGACCTGCTACCCCACCGAGGAGAACATTGTCAGGAGGCTGGACGTCCCTCCCCCACGGCTCCCCGGGCGTAATGAACCAGATCAAAGCCCTCATCCACGAGCTGCACCACCGCTCCGTCTGGCAGGTCCTCCTCGTCTTCGTGGGCGCTGGATGGGCCGTTCTCGAGGTCATCGACACCTTCATCGAACGGGGCCTCCTGCCGGATTGGACCTTCAACGGAGCCGTCCTGGTGCTCCTGCTGGGTCTGCCGGTCGTGCTCGCCACGGCGTTCGTGCAGGAAGGCGTATCGTCGCCGAAGGAGGAGGATCGCGGTGGAGCGGTGGATGCGGCTGCGGCCACCATCCCCGCGGATTCGGACCGGGTGGGATCTGATCTATCCGGGCCAGGTGCTGCGCATCCCGCCGCCATAGCACGGGCAGGGTAGGGCCGTCCCCCTCGATCGCCGGGCCCGTAGGCACCACGCACGCCGGCCCCGGCGAGGATCTGGGCGTCGCCGGAACAAGGGCCCGGAGGTGAGGCGGCAATCCCGCACCGCTTTCGGGCCCTTGTGCCGCCCGCCCGGTCCCACGACCCCAGGCTCGTCGACCGCCTCGACGAGGGGTTACCTTCGGGTGAGAGGTGGAGCGGGAGAGTTGCCCCCGCGTCCGGAGGCACCCGCTTCCGACGCGCGTCGTCACGCAGCCCAGCCTGGAGGTCGAGTGTCGTCATCCGGATCATCGGCTAATCCCTGGATCGAGATCGTCCGGCCCTATTGGGGCCCGGACCCGGGACGCAGTCTCGCTCAGTTGGCTGTTTCGGCGGCCGGCTTCTTGGTTCTCTGGTTCGCGATGCTGAAGAGCCTCGCGGTCGGATACTGGCTGACACTGATCCTGGCTGTGCCCACGGCCGGGTTCCTGATGCGGCTCTTCATGATCCAGCACGACTGCGGCCACGGCTCGTTCTTCCGCTCGAAGACGGCGGCCAGCCTCGTCGGGTTCTGTATCGGCGTCATCCTGCTGACGCCATACGGCTACTGGCGAAAGACCCACGCGCTCCACCACGCCCACTCCGGGGACCTCGACCTGCGAGGCTTCGGCGACGTGGACACGCTCACGGTCGACGAGTACCTGGCCCTGCCTCGCTGGAAGCGGATCTGGTACCGGATCTACCGGAGCCCCTGGTTTCTGTTCGGCCCGGGGGCGTACATCCACTTCCTCCTGAAGCACCGGTACCCGTTCGACCTGCCGCGGGAGTGGACGCGGGAGTGGGCCAGCGTATGGCGCACCAATGTCGCGATCGCCGTGGTGGTCGTGCTGATGGGGTCATGGCTGGGGTGGCAGCGCTTCCTCCTGGTCCAAGCGCCGATCACGCTCTTCGCCTCGACCCTGGGCGTCTGGCTGTTCTACGTGCAGCATCAGTTCGAGAACACCTACTGGCACCGCCATGAGGACTGGGACTACTTCGACGCGGCCGTCCAGGGCAGCTCGCACCTCGTGCTGCCGAAGCCGCTCCAGTGGCTCACCGCGAGCATCGGCCTGCACCACGTGCATCATCTGAGCGCCCGGATTCCCAACTACAAGCTCCAACAGGCCCACGACGAGAATCCGGAGCTGCAGGAGGTGACCCGGCTGACCCTCCGGGACACCATCCGCTGTGTGTCGCTCACGCTATGGGACGAGGAGCGCAGGAGGCTGATCCGCTTCAGGGATCTTCGGGAGTACGCCGAGGCGAGCTGAGCTCTACTGCACCCTGGCCCTGAGCTCTTCCGCCTTCGTGCGAGCCGCTTCGACCGACGGCTGGAACTCAGGGTCCGCGTCCTGCCATAGCTCGGCGAACCGCTCGTACCACATCGCCGCGTTTCGGTAGTTGCCCAACTGCTCGTGGATCTCGCCGAGCTGCAGCAGGGCCGGAGGATACCGGGATCCGTCCTCCCGCAGTCGGTCCACTTCGCGGCCCAGAGCGCCCATGACGAGGGGGGCGAGCGTCGCCATCAACTTCGTGGCCTGTCCGGAGTCGAGTCCGCTGGCGCGGGCCACGCCGGCCTCGACGGTCTGCTTCCGGCTCCCCAGCGCGTGGCCGAGAATCTTCTCTCCGTCGACCTGCGACTCCCGGCCGAAGGCCCGGGTGATGTCGTCGAGCACGGATCCGTCGTGGTCCCGGCCCAACGCCGTATGCAAGGCCTCGGCGCCGTCGGGCTTGGCGGCGTTGCGGGACAGGGCGCCGATCAGCAAGGGCAGCGCCGCTGCGATGGCCGTCTGCGTTTTGTCGCCGTCGCTCCCGATGGCGTCGCCCAGCTGGGAGACGTTCGAGCCGGCCAGCTGTCCGAGAACGAGCTCTGCTAGTCCTGACACGGTCCTACCTCCTGAACCTGATCGTCCTTACGAGTCCGAGACGATGAACGTGAGCTTCATATTGACCCGGTACGTGGTCACCTGACCGTCGTCCACGAAGACCTGTTGGTCCTTGATCCGAACGGTCTTCGAGGCATCGGCGATCCCGGCGGCGATGGCGTCGTCGAAGCTCTCGTTGGACTCCGCGGTGATCTCGATATGCTTCGCCAGAGACATGCGTGTGCTCCTTCAGCTCTGAGGGTGACGGGCGGCGAAAGGGTGATTCTCGTCCTCTTCGGCCCACTTGACGATCGGCAGCGATATGACGAACCAGGCGAGTTGCCACACCGGCCGTGGCCCCGTGGCCACCGCTTGCAGCGGCGCGTACATTCCCGACCCCACCAAAGCCGTGGACGGCGAGGGGTGACGGCCGCCTACGACGTGAGAT
>JBDHHQ010000089.1:0-17792 GCA_039589315.1 Gemmatimonadota bacterium | reverse complement strand
CTCCCACTTGGGTGGTCAGGGCCGAAGCCGGCTGGGTGAACGTCCACGGGTCGCCGGACCCCGGCCCGGTGCTGGGTGGCGCCGGTCAGCGCCGTTTCGGCAGCTCGGGGGTCGTGGGACTGGAGGCGGCACTGGCGGTGGCCACGGCCGACGAAACCCTGGTGGGGTTCAGCGTCGGGCCCGAGGTGCGGCTTTTCCCGGCAAGGCCGGTCTCACCCTTCGCCGTCGCCCGCGTGGGAGGCGCGCTGGAGGAGTCCGAGCTCGGTTGGCTAGTCGAAACCCGAATCGGAATCGTGTACCGGTCGAAGGGCGTGTTCGGCGTCGCGGCGGCCTTCGCCGCCGGTTGGCACGGCGCCGACAGCGCCAATGGCCCGGCGACAGGCCCGACGGGGTTCATCCTGGGAGTCGAGTGGGGTTTGGGCCGGCGCGGGGGAGCGCAGATCCCCTAGGCCCGCAGTCCGCGTCCGCGCTACCGGGCGACGCTGGCCCGGTAGTCCAGCGGCGGATCCCTGTCGCCCAGGAGGGCCTCATAGACGAAGTCCGAGCCCCGCCGTTCGTCGAATTCGCTCTGTGCCGCCGCGATCACGTCGGGGGTGCTGAACAGGTCGATGGCGGTCAGCGCCAGCGTCTTGGCGGCCACCATCATCCCCTTTGCGCCGATGCTCATCCCCCCCGAGGCGATGGCCTGCCACGAGTGCGCCGACGTGCCCGGCACCCAGGTTGCCGTGCTCAGGTTGGCTGAGGGCACGAGCCACGTGATGTCCCCCGTATCGGCCGAGGCGTATGTCTGACGAAACTCGAAGGGCTGGATGACCCAGGCCTGGTCCAGGGGCGGCGGATCCGGGAAGGAGGATTGGATCGTCCGGGCGAACTCCCGCTCGCGCTCGTCGTACTCCACGCCACCGACCCGCTCGAGGCTCCTGTGCATCACCTCCTGGAGCGCCACGTTGGGCAGACGGTTGTAGGCACCCGCGATGATCTCGAGCTCCATGTCGGTGCCGGTCCCCAGGGCGGCACCCTCCGCCGCGGTCACCACCCGGTCGAAGATGGCCTTCACCATCTCGGGCTCGGGATTTCGGACGTAGTAGTAGACCTCGGCGAAGTCGGGCACCACGTTGGGAGCGTTGCCACCGGCGGTGATGACGTAGTGGATGCGCGTCTCCTGCGGGACATGCTCCCGGAGCATGTTGACCATGGCGCGGCGGCGTGGGCCGAGACGCCGTGGAAGCGGAACTTGGCCGACTTCACCGCCAGGTTCGTGTTCGGCCCCGCGTAGTTGCGGTCGCCGGCGTGCCACGAGATGACCGCGTCCACGTCATCGAACAACCCCGCCCGGGCCATGTAGACCTTCCCCGACCCACCCTCCTCGGCCGGCGTGCCGTAAAGGCGGATCGTGCCCGACGAGCCTGTGGCCTCCAGCCACTGCTTCGCGGCGATGGCCGCGTGGGTGGAGGCGGTCCCGAAGAGGTGGTGGCCGCAGGCGTGTCCGGCGTGTTTCCCCTCGATGGGCTGCCTGGTCGGCACGGCATCCTGGTTGATCCCGGGTAGCGCGTCGAACTCGGCCAGCACGCCGATCACGGGCGCCCCACTGCCCCAGCTGGCCACGAACGCGGTGGGGATCTCCGCTACGCCGGCGTCCACGCTGAAGCCCGCGTCTACCAGCTCGGACTGGAGCAGCGCCGAGCTCTTCTCCTCCAGGTACCCCAGCTCGGCCAGGCGCCAGATCTCCATGGCCACGTCGGTCATGTGGGCAGTCCTGGCCTCCAGCGCAGCCACCACCGCGTCGGGCGTGTCCTGGGCCCGGACCGACGAGGGGAGAGCGATTACAGCCAGGACGAGGGTGACGGATGCGAGCCTGCGCATGGTATCCTCCGGAACAGCCGGTCGAGAATCTGCGGTGAGTCAGAATGGACCCGCCGTGAGCGCGAGGAAAGGGGGCGGGCGCACCTTTCGGCCCGAGCGGCGGGCCCGGCGCCCTCATCCCTCGGCGCTGTCCCCAGGACCAGGCGGAACGGTGGGCCCGCGTGCCGGGAGGGACAAAGACGTCCCGGCGGCTGCCGCCCCGGCCGCCACCCCGAAACCCAGACCCCAGAAGACGTCCACGATGCCGGTATCCCGCAGGGCCAGGCTCGTCAGCCATGCGACGATGAAGAGGATCAGCGTGGGAGGCAGCGTCGAGAACGAAGGATCCGGCAAGGTCACGTGCATTGATCCGGCCGCTCCGGGTGGACATGTTCGCGGGGTCCCGTAGGCCGGGTGGACCGGCCACAGCACCCTCCACAGGAAGAACCGAGCACCGTGATAACGATAAGACCCGTCAATCGGGCTCTGGTCCCCGTGGATGCCGCAGCCGCTGCCCGCGTCAGCGCGCCGAACTACGACGAGTTCCAGAGCGACCGCGAGATCCAGGAGGTCATCGCCCAGAATCCCGAGTCCGTGTTGCGGATCACCATGGCCCACTGTGACGTGCCCCCGGGCGCCGCACCAGTGGAGGAGGGATCGGGCCCCGCCCTGGAGCGAGCCGCCCGCAACATGGTCGAGCTGGCAGGGAGTCCGCTGACTCGAGAGCTCGAGGACGTTCTCTGGATCTACGAGATCCTCGACGCCGCCCGCCCCGGCGTCCGTCAGATCGGCCTGGGCGGCATGGGCCTGCTCGAGGAGATCCGGACAAAGGCGACGCCCACGGGCTCCATCATCCGAAACGAGGGGATACGGGAGGCCAAGTCGCGCGGTCGTGCCGATCTCATCAAGGCCACCCGCGCCATCATCGGTACCGTCAACAACGCCGTCGACGACGAGGACGGGCGCCTGGCCTCGGCTCTGGAGGCCCTGGCGGACGAGCGGCCCCCCGACTACTCGGTGACGGATGGTCACGAGAATCGGCATCGGATCTGGCTCGTGCAGGACTCATGGACCATCGAGCGGCTGCAGTCGCTGCTGGCCGCCGAGCCCCACGCGTACGTAGCGGATGGAAACCACCGGAGCGCGGCCGCTGCCATGCTTGGCCACGCAGAGTTCCTCACGGTCTTCTTTCCGAGTGCGTCCATGGGAATCCGGCCGTACAACCGGTTGGTTTCGGCCCGCGTGACCCTCCCGGACGACCTGCCCGGCGCTCTGACAGACGCCTTCGACGTCCAGATCCGTCCCGACGTGGACGCGTACCAACCGGAGGAGACCCATCACATCGGCGTCTATGCGGGGGGGCTCTGGTACGAGCTGACGCCCAGGGCGGGCACGTACGACCCGGGGGACGCTGCCCAGGACATCGACGCGGACATCGTCCAGCGCCACCTGTTCGGCACGACGCTGGACGTCGAAGACGCCCGGGACGATCGCCTCCGCTTCGTCGGGAGCAACCGGGACGCCGCCTACCTTCGAGATCAGGTCGACCGCGGCGGCTACGCCATGGCCGTGACGCTGCCGCCGGTCACCATGGAGCAGTTCACCCGGGTCTGCCTTCAGAACCGATTGATGCCGCCCAAGTCCACCTGGTTCGAGCCGAAGATCAGGAGCGGCCTGGTGATGGCGTTGCTGTAGGGAGGCACGACGCTAGTGCACCACACTAGGCCTCCATGCGACCGTACCCCGTGACGATGGCGGCGAGGACGATCACCAGAAGAGCCCAAGAGTGCACGTTGGCCAAGCCAGCGTCGAAGGCGCTCACCCTACCGACCCCGAAGTCCGCGCCCGACGCGGTCAGCGAGCCGGCCAGGATCGTAGGCACGAAGAAGGGCAGCAGGAACGGGTACGTACAGACGGTGATGTCCAGGATGTTCGCTCGCCGGTAGGCGGAGAGCCCGGCCGATCCTCCTGCCTCGCTGGCGAGCCGGCCCACGGTCAGGATCGCCACCACGGAATGGGTCGTCAGGAACACGGCGGCCGTCACCGCGCCGAAGATGGACCACTCCGCCCGGGCCGGCGTCGTGGCCACCGTCCGGGCTCTGGCCACCACCCGGTCCAGCACTCCGGATGCCTCGAGACCACCCACGAGACCCATGAGCAGGATGGTGAAGACGCTGATCCCCACGCCCCGCTCCATTCCGTCCAGGATCAGCCCCCGGGCGATGAACGCATTCCGGTCGATGGACAGGAGCTGTGGCAGCTCGATCAGGCCCATCACGAGGCCGAGGGCTGCGGCCGCCACGCAGCCGGCGACCAGGCTCTCCACCAGGTGGCGATGCAGGAAGAGGAGAGCGAGGACCAGGGCGGGGGCCAGCCCCATCCAGAGCCCGCGGAGCCTGGTGGCGGACTCGGGCACAGCCGTGCCGGCTGTGTCCCCCGCACCGAACGCCCCATACACCACCAGCGCTACGGCGGCAGCCGGGAGCGCGTACTTCAGGCGGCTCCGCACCACGCCGCCGATGTCCGCCGCCTGGGTGGAGGCCGAGGCGATGGTGGTGTCCGAGATGGGCGAGACGTTGTCGCCGAACGTGGCGCCCGCCATGATGGCGCCGATCAGCATCACGGGGTCTGCCCCGGCCATGCCCCCGGCGGGGAAGAGAAGCGGAGCGCAGATGATCATGGTGCCCAGGCTCGTGCCCGTGGCCGTGGACACCGCCGCACAGACCAGGAAGGCCGCGGCCACGAACCCCCCGCCGGCGACCCCGGTGCGGCCGGCGAGGGCCACCAGGCCCTCCACGAAGCCGCTGGCACCCACGAGCGCCCCCAGCACACCCGCCAACAGCCACGCCATCACCACCAGCATCACGATGGGACGGCTCATCCCCGCCAGCACGGCCTCGGCGTACGCCGTCCGGTCCCGGGCGGCGAGCAGGCCCACGGCCAGCCCGGCGAGCAGGATCGGCCAGAACCCCCGTTCGTCCGGCGCGCCGGAGAGACCCAGCCATGCCACGCCCGCCAGGAAGACCGCGAACGGGGCCAGGGCTCCTGCGGTGCCGCCATGGAAGCGGAGGGCCGGGGGTTCTGGCCGGTCTTGTCGTGAAGGCATGGCTGGCCGGGTTGCTGGACGTGGTCGGTGGAGAGATTCTGAGCACCAGATCCCCAGGACGGACTCGCACCGTGGTTCCGTCGTTCCGCACTCTAGCGCCCGGCCCCCGTGCCCGAAAAGGAGATCCCCGTGACCAGAGCCTCGGACGCCTTCACTCTCTACGACCTCAGGGTGGAGGTGGTGGGAAACGAGGACGAGATGGTCTGCAACCACCGGGTCGGTGACTATTTCGAGCTCTCGGGCGAGAACCTCAGCTTTCCCCCCGGCCAGACCTTTCCGCTCTACCCGCTGGCGGCGCTCCTGCCCCTGCTTCCAGCCAAGCAACGCGAGACCCACCCCCACGACTGGATGACGACGGACAGCGACGTGGCTTGTCCGGATCCCCTGTGCGGCGCCGTGTTCCGCATCAGCCGTAGCGGCCGAGCCACGTTCCGCCACGGCGACGTCACACGGGTACCGCTGCCGCCTCCGCCCGCCGACAGGCCTGGGGACGGCGGTGGCACGTCCACCGTGGAGCCCCCCGGACAGGAGTGACCGCGACGTGAGCCTTCCCTGGACTCGGCTGGCACCGGACTACGCCGTTCCCCGCATCATCTTGGGGGGCTGGCAGCTGTCGGCGGGGCACCGACAGTCGCCCCTGGCGCGGAGTCAGGTGCTGGAGGACCTCCTCGATCTCGTGGGCGAAGGCTTCACGGTCCTCGACTGCGCCGACATCTACACTGGCGTCGAGTCGCTCTTCGGCGATTTGCGACGGCTCTGCCGCAACAGGCTGGGTGACGAGGTGGCCCGGTCCATCCGGATCCACACCAAGCTGGTGCCCGACCGATCCGAGCTGGCCGATGTCGATCGGTCGTACGTCGAGAGGATCGTGGACCGGTCCCTCGCCCGGCTCGCCACCGACCGTCTGGACCTGGTGCAGTTCGCGTGGTGGGACTACGACGTGCCGGCCTACGTGGAGACGGCGCTGTGGTTGGACGAGCTACGCCGGGTCGGGAAGATCCGACACGTCGGTGTGAGCAACTTCGACGTCCCCCGGCTGCGGGAGATCCTGGACGCCGGTGTCCCCGTCGTCGCCAATCAGCTCCAGTACTCGGCCCTGGACCACCGGGCCGAGCACGGAATGACGGAGCTCTGTGAGTCGCACGGGGTGGGCCTGCTCTGCTACGGCACATTGGCGGGGGGCTTCCTCTCGGACCGGTATCTGGGCGCCCAGGATCCAGCCCGAAGCGTGGAGAACCGTTCCCTGACCAAATACCGCCTCATCATCCACGAGTACGGAGGCTGGGACGCGTTCCAGGAGCTTTTGCGCACGCTTCGCGCCATCGCCGACGACCGGGGAGGCTCCATCGCGCAGGTGGCGCTCCGGTACGTGTTGGACCGACCGGGCGTGGCCGCCGCGGTGGTGGGTATGAGCCGAGCAAATCGGATCAAAGAGGCCCATTCTGCCATGGACCTGACGCTTTCCCCGTCCCAGGTTGAGCGCATTCGACGTCTCGGGACGTCCGCACCGGGTCCCCGTGGCGACTGCTTCGACCTGGAGCGAGACCGACAGGGCCCCCACGCAGCCATCATGAAGTACGACCTGAACCGGGAGGCCGGGTGAACAGCCTGGACCGAAGGAGCTTCCTGCGCATGACGGGGACCGGGAGCGCGGTGGCGCTCGTGGGGTGCGGTGGTGCACAGGCCCCACCGGGCTCCATCTCACCGACCACCGCCGGGGCGCCGCGGGTCTCGCTGGCCCACCTCCCGACGCCGGTGGAGGAGCTGCCTCGCCTTTCCCGCCAACTGGGCGGTCCCCGGATCCTGGTCAAGCGCGACGATCAGACCGGGCTGGCAACCGGCGGCAACAAGGCCCGGAAGCTGGAGTTTCTCGTGGCAGACGCGCTGCGCCAGGGAGCCGATACCCTGGTCACGCAGGGCTCCGCCCAGTCGAATCACTGCCGACAAACGGCGGCCGCCGCGGCCCGCCACGGCCTCGGCTGCGTGCTGCTGCTCCGTGGCCAGGAGCCCGACACCGCCGAGGCCAACCTGCTTCTGAACCACATCCTGGGCGCGAGCCTGCGCTTTGGCGCGCCCTCCCTCGAGGAGACCGGGCAGGAGCTTCGCGACGGGGGACACGAGCCGTACCTCATCCCCACGGGTGGCAGCAACGAGATCGGGGTGATGGGCTACGTCGCCGCCCTGGAGGAGCTGTCTTCCCAGCTGCGAGACACCGGCGAGCACGTCGACGCGATCGTCCTGCCTACCGGATCGGGAGGCACGCAGGCGGGCTTGCTTCTCGGTGCCCGGACCACCGGGTTGCCCGTACGGGTGCTCGGGGTCTCCGTGAGCCGGTCGGCTCCGGAGGCTCGCGCGGCAGTGGCGGAGCTGGCCAACCGCACGGCCGCCCGCCTCGGGATCCCCGGCGGGTTCACGGCGGGCGACGTGGAGGTGGACGATACCTTCCTGGGAGACGGTTTCGGCGTCATGAGCGAAGTGGAGGCGCATGCGATCCGCACCGTGGGTGCCACGGAGGGCTTGCTCCTGGACCCGGTCTACACGGGCCGCGCCTTCGGCGGACTCATGGCGCTGGTGTCCCGACGAGCCGTCACCCCCGACGAGACCGTGCTGTTCTGGCACACCGGTGGCACGCCGGCACTCTTCGTCTCAGCCTACGCGGCCGCACTGTGAACGAGCAATTCCCCGAGTTTCGCCCCCTCGACCCGCCGACACCGGTCGACTTCAAGGAGTCGCTGGTCATCTGCTCCTACATCCACCCGGACCTGGTCTCGCGCATCCGTCACGTAGACTACAACGTCGAGGTGATCTACGAGCCCGACCTGCTCCCCAGGCCGAGGTACGCCAGCGACCACGTGGGCTCGAGGCTCCGGCGCGGCGATGCCGACGAGCGCGTGTGGCGGGAGTTCCTGGCCCGGGCGAGCATCCTCTTCGACTTCGACCGCACGAACCAGGACGAGCTTCCAGAGCTGGCCCCTCATGTCCGCTGGATTCAGTTCACCAGCGCCGGCATCGGTCAGCTGATCGCGCGGCAGCGGTACGCCGAGCGGTGGCCGGGCGCTGTCTTCACCAGTGCTGCCGGCGTCCACGCCCAACCCCTGGCCGAGTACGCCGTCATGTCCATGCTCGCCTTCTCCCGTGGGCTCCTTCAGGCCCTCGGTCAGCAGCGGGAAAAGTCGTGGGAGCGTTTCGCCGGCACGGATCTGCTGGGCCGGACGGTGCTGATCTACGGACTGGGAGGTATCGGCAAGTCCGTCGCCCGGGTGAGTCGGTCGCTGGGCATGCACGTCGTGGGCGTGAAACGATCCGTGGAAGGGATCGAGCCCCAGCGCGTCGGTGTCGACGAGCTGGGTGGGCCGGAGCGGTTGAGGGAGCTCCTGCCCCGCGCGGACTTCCTGGTGCTTTCGGCGCCGCATACGCCCGAGACGGAGCACGTGATCGGCGAGGAGGAGCTCGCTCTTCTGCCCCAGGGCGCCGTCGTGATCAATGTGGGCCGCGGCGCCCTCATCGACGAACCCTCCCTGGTCGCCGCGCTGCAGTCTGGACACCTGGGGGGCGCCAGCCTCGACGTCTTCGAAGAGGAGCCCCTGCCGGAGGACAGCCCTTTCTGGGAAATGCCGAACGTCATCGTGAGCCCGCATTCGGGCAGCACGAGCGACCGGGAGAACGAACGCATCATCGACCTATTCTGCGAAAACCTCGACCGCTTTCTCAGGGGAGAGACGCTCGTGAACGTCCTGGACACGGACCGACTGTATTGAGGGGGCCGGACCGCTAGCCGCCGAGCACGCCTCGGAGCAATTGCGCCACCGCGAAGCCCGTGTAGTTCCCCACGGCGTATCCCAGAAGCCCGACTGCCACGCCAGGGAGGAGCTTCTCGCCATACCCACGGGCGCTGGCCATGGCCATGGCGGAGGCGGCCCCGCCCACATTGGCTTGCGAGGCCACGGTAATCGTCCCCGCGTCCAGGCCCACGAGCCTGCCCACCCCGAAGATGATGGCGCCGTGTATGGCGACGGTCGTGGCCGCGTAGTAGAAGACCGCCGGCCCAACCTCGAAGATGTTGGCCACGACGGACCGGGCACCGTTGCTGGCCAGAAACAGCAGCACCAGGTAGTTGCCCAGCATGGCGGCCCCGGCCACTCGCTTCACGGCCGGCACCTGGGCCAGAGCCAGGGAGACGGTGGTCAGCCACAGGACCTCGGGCAGGCCCGGCAGGCGGCCTCCCAGCCATCCGGCCACGGCCACACTGCCCACGGCCAGGACCACGAGAGCGGACACGTCGGTAAGGCGCAAAGCTCGGCCCGTTCCGAACAGTGCCTTCTCCAGCGTGTCGGTCGCGGCGCTGTCGGCTGCGCCCGCACTCCGCGGCTCGTCCTCGGGCGAGCCGGTGGGGGGGGCGGCGCCGGCAGCCGCCTTTGCCCCGGCCCACCTCGCCGCGGGCGCCGCCCCACCACCACGGCCCAGCAGCAGGGGTGCGGACAGGCACGCGGCCATCCAGAAGGCCGTCACGATCACGTCGGCCGCGGTGGCGGCGGTGAACAGGTCCGGGCTCGTGTCGAGGGCCTGCCCGAGGGCGGCGAAGTTCATGCCGCCGCCCGTGTAGGTGCCCGTGAACTGTCCGGCGAGCTTCCACGTCTCTTCGCCTACCGAAGGTGCCCACGCCAGGGCCCCCACGGTGGCGCCCACCGCCGTGGCCGTTGCGCCGATGGCGAAGGCAATGAGCATCTTGGGCCCCGCCGAGAAGACGGTACGGACGTCGACGCTGAAGAGGATCAGGGCGATGCCCACGCTGACCCCCGGCCCCATCAGGAACTCGTAGGTCGACGACTCGCCCGGAATGACACCCGCATTGGAGAGGACCATGGCCGCCAGGATCCCCACGAGTGCAGAGCCCAGCGACCGAAAGAGCTTGTATCGCTCTTCGAGCTGGACGGCGAGCCACACCACCACGGCCAGGACGACCAGGACCGCGACGGGGTCGGCGATCATCGCGGCGGGGTGGAGGACACTCTCTGGGCTCCCGGCGGACCCGATGGGTCGCTGCGTCGCTCCGGGTCTCCGCCCTGGAACCCGGGCGGGGGTGGGTCGTTTCCCGTCTCCGGGGTGGCGGCATCGGACTCGGGTAGGCTGCCCGCTGCCTCCGAGGAGCCTTCACCGACCTCGGACGAGTCGCCCTCCGCTCCGGCGGAGCCGCCCTCGGGCCCGGGGAGGATCACTCGGCCGTCCAGATCGTCCGGCACGCCCAGGTCCAGGAGCGAGGCCAGCGTGGGCGCAATGTCTACGGCTCGGACCGGCGCGTCCGATACGCCCGGCTCGATGCCCGGCCCGAGGAAGACCAACGGCACGTGTCGGTCGTACCAGTACCCGCTCCGGTGGTCGGTGCCGGTGGTGCGGGTGGTGGGGATGACCCGCTCCGGGAATCGGACCAGGACGCCCATGTCGCCGAAGTAGCCCAGGGCCCGCCCGGGGTAGTAGGCCCGGGCGAAGAGCGTCCAGAACGAGTCGGCCGGCTCACCCTCCGTCAGGTCCCGGCCGGTGAAGACCTGGACGGCCAGCGGGAACGGCTCGAGGGCCTCGGCCACCCGTTCCGGTGCGCCCTCGGGCGGGCCTGCCCGCTCGGCGGTGCGGGCGGCCACGATCATTTCCTGAAGCTCGGCCGTCGTGGTGCGTCGGGCGCTCACGCCCTCCTCCGCCAGGTGCTCCGGCATGGGCAGTGCGCCGTGGTCCGACGTGAAGGCGAGCGCCCATTGGCCCTCGCCGACGAGCTCGTCCAAGCCATCGAGGAAGCCACCCAGCTCCCCGTCGAGCCGCAGCAGGTTGTCGAGCTGCTCCCGGGAATGGGGTCCGTAGCCGTGCCCGACGATGTCCGTCTGGGACAACGACACTCCCAGGTAGTCGGGTACGTCGTCCTGGCCCAGCTCCAACTCCTCGGCGGCGAAGGCAGCCATGGCCAGCGTAGCCGCGTCGAAGGCCGGCGTTCCGCCCACCCAGAACCTGTGCGCGCCTTCCTCGTCCAGATCGGCCTCGGCCAGATAGCGATGGGGGAAGAAGGTGTTCACCCCGTCCCCCTCATACGACACCGTGTCCCGCCGACTGAGGGGCGCCCATTCGGGAGGAACGGCGCTCGTCCACACCGAATCGGTGAAGAAGGTGGGCATCACGTCCTCGTTGAAGCGGTCGAGCCACTCCGGGTTCTTGTCCCGGTAGTACGTGGACGTGACCCAGCTGCCCTCGAAGGTGTTGATCCAGTACACGTGACCGCGGACTCGGGCGGCGAGCCCGATGGCCGAACGGTCCTTGGCGCCCACGGTCACCACGCGGGATCGGGCGTCCGCCGCCGTCAGCCAGTCGGCGAAGCCCTCGCGTAGCAGGTTCGCCGGCGAGCGGCCCTCGGCCCACGGGACCCCCACGATGCGTACGGTGCTGTCCCCCACCGCGTTCACGCCGACCCAATCCCGCTCCTCCTTCTCCCGCCACCCGTTGGCCACCACGCCGTGTCGGGCCGGTACGACGCCGGTCGCCACCGTGGCGTGACCAGCTGCCGTATGGGTCTGGGCGTAGGCGTGGCTGGCCTGGGTGAACCGAAAGCCCCGGTCGAGAATCCGGCGGAAGCCGCCGGTGAAGAGCGAGTCGTACTCCGCCAGCAGCGGCTGAGGCAGTTGGTCCACGACCACTACCACCACCAGGCGCGGCGGAGTGGATTCCTGTGCCGTCACCGGGCCGACGCCCCCCCCGAGTCCCAGGGCGGCGGATCCGCACGCGATGGCGGCCGTGACGGGGAGCCGGCGTGCGGGCGTTCTGGTGCGGTCGTGACGGAGCATACGAGGAGACTGCGGCACGGAACGGGTCAGGCGCAACCGGCTGGCGCTTCCACCCTCGGACGTCGCGGGCATCTGGAGTCGGGGAGAAGGGGAGGCGCCAGCCTCGGCCGTCCTCATTCCTCGACCGGCTCCACGTCCCCCTCGCTCGAGCGGTACACTTGTACCGGCTGCCCCTGGCGCTCAGCAAAATAGGCTCCGTACGCGTCCCCGAACGCCGCCCGCTCCGTGATGACCCGTGCATACAGGTCCGACAGCCCCAGCAGCAGCTCTGCCGCCTCCCGGACCGCGTGCTCCCCGCCCTCGCGGCCGGTGACGTAGTCCGCCGCGCCCGCGTCGACGACATGACGCTGGAAGAGAGGCGAGGCCGCCCGCCGAACCAGCACCCGCAAGCCTACACGCTCGGCCACCGGCAGATCCAGCGCATCGTCGAAGAAGAAGGCGACGCTTCGTGGGGTCAACCCGGAAGTCTCCATGAAGTGCTCCAGCGCCACCCGCTTGTCGAGGAACCCCTGGTACACGGCGTGGAACCGCTCGCGCCGCGCGAACTGGACCGCCGAGGGGTTGTGCTGACCCGTGAGCACGGCGGTAGCAGGCATGGATCCGCCGTCGCGTAGCCACCAGCCGAAGCGGAGCAGGTTCTGCCCCATCGAATCGGCCTCGGAGAACGGGCTGGGCGCACCTTCCCCCTTGGCGCCGGCGTTGAACACACCGTCCCAGTCGAATACGAACGCGCGAATCCCCCCAAGGCGCCGGCGAATGTCCTCGAGGGGTGAGACAAGCTCCCCGCCGAGCCGCTGGAACCACTCCTCTGTGCGGAGGCTCACCGCGACCTGCCCGGAAACAAGCCGGCGGACGCGCCCGCCGATGAGCCTGCGGCGCCGGAGCTGCGCACGATGGTGAGGAGTGACGTCGGCATGGTGACCCGGCTCAGAGATCCTGGATGTCCAACATCCCCACCGGGGCCCCGTTCCTCAGCACGAGGAGGTTGTCCACCTTGTGCTCGTGGAACAGCTCCTCGGCCCGCTGGAGCAGCGTGCCCGCCTCCACGCTGATGGGCTCGTTGTAGACGAGGTCGGCCATCCTGCGGCTCAGGACCTCACGGCCGTTCTTCTCGAGCAATCGACGAAGATCCCCGTCGGTGAACACACCCGAGAGGCTCCCGTCTCCGTTCACGACGGTCACGCATCCGAATCCGTACTCGGTCATCTTCACGATGGCTTCCTGGAGGGTCGTCTCCGAGTCAACCAGTGGGTTCACGCTGCTCATGACGTCGGCCACCGTCTTGGTGAGCAGACGCGTGTGCTTGAAGAACTGGTCGGCACCCACCGTGGTGAAGTTGTTCTCCGTCAGCCGAGCCAGGACGCGCCAGGGGGCGGTGATGGTATGGACGCCGAGGTTGAGCGCGTTCCGAACGTGCTCGGGATGTCGCACCGACGAGAACATGACCTTGGTGGCGTACCCGTAGTATACCACCGCGTCCACGATCTGGCGGACCAGATCGAGGGCGTCGTGCCCCTGATCCTGAAGACGACCCACCAGCGGGCACACATAGGTCGCGCCCGCGTGCATGGCCATATACGCCTGCTGCAGGGTATACACCAGGTGCACATTCACCAGGAAGTCCTCGTCCCTGAGCATCTTGCAGGCCCGGACGCCCTCGAGTGAGACGGGGATCTTGAAGACGGTCCGCTCCCGGTCCAGTCCCAGATCCAGCAGACGGTGAGCCTCGCCGTGGATCTGGTCCGCGGTCTCGCCCAGCGCCTCCACCTGAAGAACGGGAACGATCTCGGCCAACCTCAGGACCAGACCGTCCGTGTCCGTCACCCCATGCCGGTGCATGAAGGTGGGTGTGGTCGTGAGGCCATCCAGGAAGCCGAGCTTGAAGGCCTCTTCGATTTCCGCGAGGTCGGCGCTGTCCAGATATAGTTCCATGGTCGATTCCGGTTCGGATCGGCTTCTCCAGTCCCGCGCGGCGGACAATCCGTTTCAGGGCTACCCACGGTGCAAGACTTCGACGCTGTGGAGCTCCAGCAGGGGGACGAGGAAGCTCTCCAGGTCGAATACGGAGAGCTGGCTCGCGGCATCACAAAGAGCACTCGACGGTTCGGGGTGTGTCTCGATGAAGACACCATCCACACCCGCCGCGACGCCGGCTCGGGCAATCGTCGGTAGGAACTCCCTGGCCCCTCCGCTGGGGTCCGCGCTGGGGATCCCATAGCGGCGGATCGAGTGGGTTATGTCAAAGACCACCGGATAGCCGGTCTGTTGGAGTTGATAGAAGCTCCGCGGGTCAACTATAAGATCGTTGTAGCCGAAGGTGTAGCCTCGCTCGGTCAAGATGACCTGGTCATTGCCCGAATCCAGGCACTTCTGGATCGGCTTGGTCATGTTTTCCGGCGCGAGGAACTGGCCGTGCTTGATGTTCACGGCTCTCCCGGTCCGAGCTGCTGCGACCATCAACTCGGACTGCATGCACAGATACGCCGGTATCTGGATCACATCCAGTACTTCACCGGAGGGGGCCGCCTGGTCTGGGTGGTGGATATCCGAGAGTATCGGAAAGCCGAACTCGTCGCGGATCCGGGCCAGCGTCCTGAGACCGTCTTCCATGCCCGGGCCCGTGTAATACGACAGCGAGCTCCGATTGTCCTTGGTGAACGAGGACTTGTAGATGACGGGCACGTCCAGTGCATCGGACACCCGCGCCAGCTCCTCGGCCGTTCGGAGCATGACGGTCTCGTCCTCGATCACGCACGGGCCCGAGATGAGGAAGAGTTGATCGTCACCGCACGCCACATCTCCCACGCGCACGATCGTCTTTGACATGGGCCTCTTACTGGTCGCCTCGGGTTGTTGGCCGGGGGATCTGCCGACCGCCCCGGACTTCGCACAGTGCGTAGTCGGTTCGGGCGTGGAAGTTCCCGTATCTGGGCCGTGGCCGAATCAGAGACCTCGGCCGGCCCGGCGGACTCGCCGCCTCTACCCGGTCGGCGGAGCCGTCGCCCCCCCGGAGCCGGACTCGATGGCGGGCAGACGGCTCGGGGACTCCATGAGCTTCTCATGGAAATCCTGGCGCTCCTCCAGCAACGCCATTCGCGAGCTCATGGTGTCGAGCTGTCCCCTGAGCTGGTTGAGCTCCGCGGCCAGGGACGGGTTCTTGCGCTCCTCGGCCATGGCCTCGAGCAAATCGCCGATCTTGCCCGAGATGGGCTTCAGGAGTATCACGCCGCCGACGGTGAGCGTCAGAACGACGGCGAACAGCATGGGTGCGAGAATGTCGATCACTGCCGGATCCATGTCTCCACCTCTCCGACTTTCAGGGCGGTTCCAGTGCGGCTCGATCCCTACGAGCCCGCCGGTTGCCGGGATTCACGATAGGGCCCGGCCAGTTGCCCTGCCAGTCCAGCCGATCCGCTTCGGTGCGGCCGGCTCTTCGTTGCGATCCTGTCCGCACCGCCGACCCAGACGGCGGCGTGGCGGTTGTGCACTCCTCCGGAGGGGGTCCGCTCCGCGACGGAAGATGATTGGGCGGATGCTCGGCGCCAACTCGGGCCTATGCCTCGTGTGCGGGGGGTGAGGTGGAGCGGAGGCACGATCGAAATACGTCGCGAATATGTCGACTATCAATGTGCGCCGTAAATTCGCTCTCAATTGACAACCCGACACCTGGCCGTTCTATTGGCGACGCTTGCTTCCAGATAATCAGTCGAGAGGAGATCCCCCCGGTGGCCGATAACAAAGAGAAGATCCTGGGCATGGTCGAGGCGGCACTGAAGAAGAACCCTGCCGCCACAACGGAAGAGCTTCAGAACCAGGTGAAAAAGAAGTACCCGAGCGTTGGCCCCCTGACCAAGCGCCAGTTCAACGCGCGTTACGTCCTGCAGATCAAGCGCCGCAAGCCGGGAGCGGGCGCCAAGAAGAAGCCTGACGCCAAGGCCGCCCCGAGAAAGCCCCGCACGCGGCGCGCCGCAGCGGCAGGTAGGAAGCCAGGTCGGCCCCGACGCACCCGTCGGACCGCAGCGCCGGCTTCGGCGCCGGCTGCCGAACGCTCCGTGGACCGGGACGAGGTACGCGCGCAGTTCCTCAGTTTCGCCTCCGACATCGCGGCGGCCGAAGCTCGCAAGGACCTCGTCAAAGTGCTCGCGAATGTCGACAAGTACGTCGACGCGGTGGCCAAGGCCGTAGGATAACGGCCCCTACGGTCCGACTAGGCTTCCGGGCGTCCGTTCCGCCCGGCCAACACCGTCGCCTCACGGACCACGACGGATAGGCCGGCCAGACTCAGGTACTCCTCGGATCGGACTTCTTCGACGAGCTCGGCGTATCGAGCCCACTCCCGGGATATCGACTGCTGGAGCTCCTCGACGGCGGCGTCCACGTCGTCACTGGAACGCCGCACCACCATGACGCGCGCGGCCATACGGTGGTGCGCACGGTTCAGGTCCTCCATGAGGGCCTGAGCCGCGCGCTGCTCCCAGCGATCGTCCTCGGCGACGTCGAAGATCGACCGCCGCAGCCAGGGCAGCTGCAGCAGCTCTGACACGCGGTAGTAGGCCCGCGCCGAGTCCAGCGGGTCACCGTCCGTGTCCTTCGCCACGCGAAGCACGTCCAGCAGGTGGTCCAGGTACCGGAGCGTCACGAGGCTCTTCGCGGACTCCTCGTCCGCGCCGAGCTCCTGGATCTCCTGCACCCGTTCGAAGAAGTCGCCTCGGTCCTCTCCCGCCACGATCTCACCGAAACGACGGCGGAGTGCCGCGAGCCCGTCCAGGCTCTCGTCCACGATGCCGGCCGTGGACTCCGACGCATCCACGTTGGCCAACACCCAGCGAGTGGTCCGTTCCAGCACCCTGGCGAGTCCCATGAGCCAGCGGTAGGCCACGTTGGTGGTCAGGTTCGACCGCTGGGACCGCAGCCGCTCGACAATGGCCCGGTGGCCCGACAGACGAGCGGCAACCAGCCAGGCTCGGGCCACCTCTTCCGGCCGGCTGCCGGTGTCACTGACGATCCGCTGAACGAAGGCGGCTCCCATCGTGTCCACGAGGTCGTTGGTGAGCTGACTCGCGATGATCTCCCGCCGCAGGCGGTGGCTGTTGAGGTTGCGGGAGCCTGCCGCTCGCACCGCCGCGGCAGGGAAGTACCCCAACAGGTAGCTGGTCGCGGCGAGGTCGTCGGGGAGCGGACTCCTCAGGATGTGGCCCTTCAGGTTCAGCTTCGCGTAGGCGAGCAGCACGCACAGCTCGGGGCGGCAGAGGGTCTTACCGCCCTCCATCCGCTCCACCAGGGCCTCTAGGGTGGGCAGGTGCTCGGCCTGCCGATCCAGCTCTCCGGCCCGTTCGAGGCCGGACATGAGTCCCCTGAAGTCGTCGGCCGACTCCCGGGCGCGGATCTCGTCCAGGGAGATCGCCATGCTCTGGGACTCGTTGTCCTTGAGAACCAGGGCGGCCACTGCGTCGGTGAGATCCACCAGGAGTGCGTTGCGCTGGCTCATCGACGCCTCGGTCCCGGGATTCAGGAGGATCTTGAGGTTGACCTCCCGGTCCGACAGGTCCACACCGCCCGAATTGTCCAGCGCGTCCGTGTTGATCCGTCCGCCGCGCAGCGCGTATTCGATGCGGGCTGCCTGGGTGAGCCCCAGGTTCCCGCCCTCGCCGACGACCTCCACGCGGAGCTCGGGCAGGTCGATCCGAACCGCGTCGTTGGACGGATCGCCCACGTCAGCGTGGATCTCGGTGGAGGCTTTGACGTAGGTGCCGATTCCCCCGTTCCAGAGAAGCTCCGCTGGTGCCCGCAGCACACTGCGTACGAGCGCCTCCCCATCCATCTCCTCCGTGTCACCTTCGATGCCCAGGGCCGCTCGCGCCTCGGCGCTCAGGTCCACCTGCTTCACCCCACGATCGACGATCATGCCGCCGGGACTCAAGGCACTGCGGTCGTAGTCGTCCCAACTCGACCGACCCAGCTCGAACAGTCGCTTCCGTTCGGCGAACGAGGAGGCCGGGTCCGGATCCGGGTCGATGAAGACG
>JBDHHQ010000088.1:0-16761 GCA_039589315.1 Gemmatimonadota bacterium | reverse complement strand
ACAACGTGCAGATGGAGGTGGACCTGATCACGCCCATCGCCATGGACACCGAGCTCCGGTTCGCCATCCGCGAAGGCGGCCGCACCGTGGGCGCCGGCGTCGTCACCGAAATCATCGAGTAACCGGCTGAGCCATGCGCGACAAAGTCATCCTGGCGTGTCAGACCTGTCAGGAACGGAACTACACGCAGACGAAGAACAAGCGCCTCCATCCCGAGCGCGTCGAGTACCGGAAGTTCTGCCGTCGGTGCGGCACGCACACGACGCACAAGGAGACCAAATAGGAGACCGGGATCCGCCCTGGCGGCTTCCCTCTCCCGGATAGGCGATGCTCGAGAAGATCAGCGAAACCAGAACGTTCCTCGAAGAGTCGTGGGACGAGCTCCAAAAGGTCACCTGGCCCGACTACGAGCAGCTCAAGAACGCCACGCTCGTGATCATCGTCTTCGTGGTCGCGGTGAGCGCGATCATCTGGGTGATGGACATCACGGTCCGGACGATCGTGGACTTCATCATGGGGATCTTCGGAGCCTAGCGGACTGGATCGAATGGCCGACGACGCGAAGTGGTATGCGATCCAGACCTATTCTGGACACGAGAACAAGGTCCAGAAGCTCATCCAGCGACGGATCGAGGACGAGGCCGGTGACACCCCGGAGGAGAAGGGGATCCGGGACGTTCTCGTGCCGACCCAGGACGTCGTGGAGATCCGCAATGGAAAGCGGGTGAGTGTCACCAAGCGGCTCTACCCGGGATACGTGCTGGTGCAGATGGTGCTGGACGAGCGCACGCAGCACGTCGTCAACAACATCCAGGGCGTGATCAAGTTCGTCGGACCGGGCAACGAGCCGCATGCGCTGCGAGACGACGAGATGAACAAGATTCTCGGCATCGAGACCGAGGAGGAGGCCGAGACCCAGGAGGAGATCCCGTTCCACGTCGGTCAGGTCGTCGAGGTCATGCAAGGGCCCTTCACGGACTTCTCCGGGACGGTTCAGGAGGTCGACGCGGACAAGGGCAAGGTCAAGGTCGAGGTGTCGCTGTTCGGACGGCCCACGTCCGTAGAGTTGGATTTCACGCAGCTCAAAGGCTACTAGGGAGCGCGGGGATAGATGGCCAAGAAGGTTATCGGGTTCATCAAGCTTCACGTCACCGGTGGGCAGGCCAATCCGGCGCCTCCCGTGGGTCCGGCACTCGGCCAGCACGGCGTGAACATCATGGAGTTCTGCAAGCAGTTCAATCACCGGACCCAGTCCCAGATGGGGACGACCATTCCGGTGGAGATCACTGTCTACGCCGATCGCTCCTTCACGTTCATCACCAAGACGCCGCCCGCCGCCGTGCTGCTTCGCCAAGCGGCCGGGATCCCCAAGGGCTCGGGTGAGCCCAACCGGGACAAGGTGGCGACGGTGACCACGGCGCAGCTCAAAGAGATCGCCGAGGTCAAGATGCCCGACTTGAACACGCAGGACATCGATTCGGCCGTCAAGATGATCGCTGGGACCGCTCGCTCCATGGGGATCGAGGTCCAGGGGTAGGGACCCCGCGAGCAGAGACAGGCCTGCTGACCACCCTGCTGAGAGCCGCCAGCGGTGGGAGGGCCAATCACGAGACGGCTCGAGAGATCATGCCGAAACGCGGAAAGAAGTACGCCTCCGCACGGGCCAACGTGCCGGCCGGCGTCAAGTTCGATCCGCCCGATGCGGTACAGCTCGTGAAGGACCTCTCCTTCGCGAAGTTCGACGAGACGATCGAGGCGGCCACGCGCCTGGGTGTGGACCCCCGCAAAGCCGACCAGATCGTCCGCGGCACCGTCGTCCTCCCTCACGGAACCGGGAAGACGAAGCGAGTGCTCGTGATCGCGCAGGGCGAGAAAGAGAAGGAAGCCCAGGAGGCGGGGGCCGATTACGTGGGCGTCGAGTATACCGACAAGATCAAGGAAGGGTGGCTCGACTTCGACGTGGTGGTGGCCACACCGGACGTCATGGGCAAGGTGGGTCCCCTGGGACGCATCCTGGGACCCCGCGGTCTCATGCCGACTCCCAAGGCCGGCACCGTGACGTTCGACGTCGGCCGTGCCGTGGGGGAGATCAAGGCCGGTAAGATCGAGTACAGGGTGGACAAGACGGGCAACGTCCACGCCCCGATCGGACGAGTCTCGTTCAGCGACGAGCAGCTCGTGGACAACCTCGGGGCCTTCGTGGACTCGATCCTTCGGGCAAAGCCGTCGGGCGCCAAGGGGACCTACATGAAGAGCTTGACCGTGGCCAGCACCATGGGGCCCGGGGTGGACGTCGACCCCAACTACTTCCGGCGGGGGAACTGATGAAGCGCACCGAAAAGGAGGCCTTCGTCGAGGACTTCCGGTCCCGGATCGAGAAGGCGCCGGTGTTCTACCTCACCGACTTCACCGGACTCGACGTCAAGGCCATGACCACGCTGCGCGCCCAGCTCAAGGAGCAGGGTGCGGAGTACGTCGTGGTGAAAAACCGTCTGGCCAGGATGGCGCTGGCGGAGTTGGACATTCCGGAGGTGAGCGACGCCCTCAACGGACCCACCGGCGTGGTGTTCGGATACGAGGGCGTGGTGGAGCCCGCGAAGGTCGTGGCGGACTTCGCCAAGGCGCACGACGAGAAGCCCGTCTTCAAGGTAGGCGTTCTCGAGGACAAGCTCCTCGAAGCTGCACAGATCGTTGCGCTGGCGAAGCTGCCCCCCCGGGAGACGCTGCTCGCTCAGCTCGCCGGAGCGCTGGAGGGCCCGATGGCGGCCCTGGCGGCGGCTCTGGAAGGGAAGATCCAGGAGATGGCTGGGCTCCTGGAAGCACTACGCCAGGAGCGCGACCAGGAGAGCTGAGGCTCTCTCGCGCCCATGCCAGCCATTCGTGACGAGATGAGGATCACCGAAGCTCAACCGCCGGCGCAGACCGGAGCAACCCAGGAGGACCCAGCAGATGGCTAACCAAGAGGAGCTCCTCGAGACGATCGGCAACATGACGGTTCTCGAGCTTTCCGAGTTCGTCGACGCCTTCAAGGAGAAGTTCAACGTCACCGCCGCCGCGCCCATGGCGATGGCCGGTCTCGCCATGCCCGGCGCAGCAGGCGGCGAAGCCGCCGCCGAGGAGCAGACCGAGTTCGATGTCGTCCTCGAGGGCGTGGGGGACAAGAAGATCCAGGTCATCAAGGTGGTCCGCGAGGTCACGAGCCTGGGTCTCAAGGAGGCCAAAGAAGTCGTCGACGGCGCCCCGAACACCGTCAAGGAGGCGGTGTCCAAGGACGAGGCCGAGCAGATCAAGGCCAAGCTCGAGGAGGTGGGGGCAACTGTCGCCCTCAAGTAGGACAAGACTTCTGGACCCTGACCCGGGCGCCAACGTGGCGCCCGGGCACGGGATTACCGTGCGAGGGACGCACACGATTTCAGGTCACCAGACCATCGGGCACCCAGTGGGTCTCTTCGGCGCCTCCGGCGCCGTGGGGAACGTGTGCCCGCAGATCTCAGCGCGTGGGGCCGCCACGCGCGCCAGCTTCGGACTCAGGCCTTTGGCGCCGCGTAGGCGCCTGTGTATCCGTGTGTCGAGCTCTTCGAGCCGGCGCACCAGGGAAGGGGGATCCCTTTGAAGACTCGGAACGGCGCTCGTCCAGTCGTCAGTTTCGCCAAGCTCAAGCCGACCATGCCGATGCCGAACCTGCTCGACGTGCAGCTTCGGTCCTTCGAGAAGCTCGTCGAGACCGACGTCGAGCCGGTCGAGCAGTGGGACTTCGGACTCGATCGTGTTTTCGGCGAGATCTTCCCGATCTCGGACGTGAACGAGAACTACACCCTGGAGTACGTCGCCGCGACGCTGGGTGAGCCCAAGTACTCGGTCGAGGAGTGCATCGAGCGGGACATGACCTACGCGGCGCCGCTCAAGGCCACGCTTCGTCTGATCGTGTGGGAAGATCTCGAGGACGGCGAGCGGCGGCCCGGTGACATCATCGAGAAAGAGGTGTACCTCGGCGACCTCCCGCTGCTCACCGAGCTGGGAACCTTCATCATCAACGGCGCGGAGCGCGTGGTCGTCAGCCAGCTCCATCGCTCCCCCGGTGTCGTGTTCGAGGAGAACATCCATCCCAACGGATCGAAGCTGAACAGTGCTCGGATCATTCCGTTCCGCGGGTCCTGGGTGGAGTTCACCATCGACATCAACGACGTCTGCTACGTCCACATCGACAAGAAGAAGAAGTTCCCCGCCGCAGCGCTCCTCCGGGCCTTCGGGTACGGCACGGACTCCGACATCTACCAGATCTTCTACACGACGAGGGACGCCCAGGTGGCGGGCGCCGACAAGCAGGGCGTCAGGGACATTCTGGGCTTGGTGCTCGCGGAAGCGCTGGTCGATCCCGATACGGGGGAGATCCTGATCGAGGAGGCCACCGAGATCGATGAGGAGGCCATCGGCATCCTGGATCGGGCGGAGATCAAGAAGATCCAGGTCTACACCAGTGAGAAGAGTGGCGGCAGGGGCGAGAGCCCAGTCGTCAAGAACACGCTGAAGAAGGATCCGACCAGCAGCGAGGAGGAGGCCCTGCAGGCCATCTACTCCCTGCTGCGTCCCGGCGAGGCCCCCAACATCGAGACCGCCCGCGCGGCCCTGGACCGCGTGTTCTTCAACCCGAAGCGCTACGATCTGGGCCGGGTGGGCCGGTACAAGATCAACCAGCGCCTCGGTCTCGACGTGCCGCGCACCACGACCGTGCTGACGAAGGACGACTTTGTCGCGATCCTCCGCTACCTGTTCGAGCTGAGCGACGGCCGCGGCTTCACTGACGACATCGACCACCTGGGCAACCGCAGGGTCCGGACCGTAGGCGAGCTGATCGCCAACCAGTTCTCGGTGGGGCTCTCCCGGATGGCGCGTCTCGTCAAGGAGCGGATGTCCATCAACACGGACCCGGACAAGATCAACATCGACGACCTGGTGAACGCCCGGACGGTTTCCGCGGTCATCCAGGCGTTCTTCGGGTCCTCGCAGCTCAGCCAGTTCATGGACCAGACGAACCCGCTGGCGGAATTGACGCACAAGCGCCGTCTGAGCGCGCTCGGTCCGGGAGGACTGACCCGGGAGCGGGCGGGCTTCGAGGTGCGGGACGTCCACTATTCCCACTACGGCCGCATGTGTCCGATCGAGACCCCCGAGGGTCCCAACATCGGGCTCATCACGTCTCTCACCACGTACGCCCGCATCAACCAGCTGGGGTTCGTGGAGACGCCGTACCGGAGGGTGGTGAAGGGTCGTGTCACGGACGAGATAGAGTGGCTCAGCGCCAACGAAGAAGAGGAAGTCCGCATCGCCCAGGCCAACGCGCCGCTGGACGAGAAGGGCGATTTCGTCAACGAGTTCGTTCTGTGCCGCGAGCGGGGCGACTTTCCCCTGCTGGTGCCCGGGAGCATCGACTACATGGACGTGGCCCCTGACCAGCTCGTGTCGGTGGCGGCGGCCATGATCCCGTTCCTCGAGCACGATGACGCGAACCGGGCCCTCATGGGCTCGAACATGCAGCGCCAGGCGGTGCCGTTGCTGTACACGGACGCGCCGCTGGTGGGCACCGGCCTCGAGTCCAAGGTGGCCGCGGATTCGGGTGCGGTGATCACGGCCCGGCGGCGCGGTGAGGTGGTCCATGTCACGGCCGACGAGATCGTCGTGGACACGGGTGCGGTGTCGTCCGAGCGCGCCGACCAGCCGCTGGCCAAGCTCTCCCAGTTCGACCGGTACCGCCTCAAGAAGTTCTGGCGCACCAACCAGGACACGGCCATCAACCAGCGTCCACTGGTCAAGGCCGGCCAGAAGGTCGACGGCGGGGCCATCCTCGCGGACGGACCGTCCACCGACCACGGCGAGCTGGCGCTGGGCAGGAACGTGCTGGTGGCCTTCATGCCCTGGTACGGACACAACTTCGAGGACGCCATCGTGATCAGCGAGCGGCTGGTCAAAGACGACGTCTTCACGTCGATCCACATCCAGGAGCTGGAGCTCCACGTGCGGGACACGAAGCGGGGTATGGAGGAGATCACCCGCGAGATCCCCAACGTGGCCGAGGAGAGCCTGGTGGACCTGGACGAGCGCGGCATCGTCCGCATCGGCGCCCGGGTCGCCAGCGGTGACATCCTGGTCGGCAAGATCACGCCCAAGGGCGAGACGGAGCTCTCTCCCGAAGAGAAGCTGCTGACCGCCATTTTCGGCGAGAAGGCGAAGGACGTGAAGGACTCCTCCCTGCGCATGTCTCCGGGGATGAGCGGCACCGTCATCGACGTGAAGATCTTCTCCCGACGGATCGACGATCCGCTCCTGGAGAAGGAGCACGGCGCCCGGATCGGCGAGCTGCGCCACGACGAGCGCGAGGAGATTCGTCGCATCACCGAGGCCAGGGACGAAGAGCTGACCGAGCTGCTGCAGCGCCAGACCATCGCCCTTTGCCTCAAGAAGGGCACGGTGGAGCCCGTGCTGGACGAGGGGACCAAGGTCACCAACGCCGTGCTCGAGAGCGTGGAGTTCTCGAAGCTCGACCTGTCCACGCTCAAGGTCCAGAACAAGGACGTGAACGAGCGGCTGCGACTCCTCATCGACGAGGCTCAACGCCGGATCGAGCGAGTCCGGGAGCGGACGGAGGAGCAGATCGACAAGGTCTTCCAGCCAGACGAGCTGCCCCCGGGGGTCGTCCAGCTGGTGAAAGTCTACATCGCCGAGAAGCGCAAGATCTCGGTCGGCGACAAGATGGCCGGGCGTCACGGCAACAAGGGCATCATCGCCCGCATCGCGCCCGAGGAGGACATGCCCTTCCTGCCGGACGGAACGCCGGTGGAGATCGTCCTCAATCCCCTGGGCGTACCGTCGCGGATGAACGTCGGGCAGATCCTGGAGACCCACCTGGGGTGGGCTGCCCGCATCCTGGGCTTCGAGGCCAAGACACCGGTCTTCCAGGGCGCTTCCGAGGACGAGGTCGGAGTCCTCTTGAAGGTGGCCGGCGTGAAGTGGGCCTGGGACGCCCTCGACCTGGGGCCCGACCCGGTGGGAATGGACCAGGACAGCGCCGTCGTCTTGATCGGCGCAGCGCAGGCGCTGCCGGCGTCCGAGTCTCAGAGCAAGAGCGGCGCATCCGGCAACGGGACCCACCCGGAGGAGGTCGGCATCGGAGCGCCTCTGGACGCCTACCTGGGCAAGCACTCCACTACGGCCGCCAAGGCATTCGCCAGGGACCTCGCGAGGGCCATCGTAAAGGGAGCCGAGACGTTGGCGGAGCGACGTGGCGTGAAGCTGGCGGATGCCTTCCCGGCTTCGGCCGCGCTGGCCAGCCAGCGGACGCCCAAGGAAGGGCTCGACGCCGCGTCGGTGGAGTTCATGAAGGCGGCGCGGATCCTGCCCAGCGGCAAGGCGTGGCTGAGGGACGGCCGGAGCGGCCAGAAGTTCGACTTCCCGGTCACGGTGGGAGCCATCTACATGCTGAAGCTCTCCCACCTGGTGGATGACAAGATCCACGCCCGGAGCATCGGACCGTACTCGCTGGTCACGCAGCAGCCGCTGGCCGGTAAGGCCCAGTTCGGCGGACAGCGATTCGGTGAGATGGAGGTGTGGGCGCTCGAGGCCTACGGTGCGGCGCACACGCTGCAGGAGATCCTCACCGTGAAGTCCGACGACGTGACGGGGAGGTCGAAGGTGTACGAAGCCATCGTCAAAGGAGACAACCTGCCGCAGCCGGGGATTCCCGAGAGCTTCAACGTCCTGGTGAAGGAGCTGCAAGCGCTCGGACTGTCCGTAACACTCGGCCAGGAAGAATGAGCACAGCCCGCGTGAGCACCGCGGCCCGGAGGATCGGGTTCACCGCACTCATGATGGACCGCGGTACGACGGCACGAAGTGCCGGCAAATCGGCACAGGGCGGCGTCAGGCTCCGCGCGGTGGCCTGCGAGCCGAGCGGCCATTCCGGTGGCTTCGGCTCCGCCTTGGCGTACCGCGAGACCGCGTGCGAAGCGCGCGACCTGCTTTTCAGTACGCCTCGGTCCCCGTGCTCGCCTTCCTACCCCTACACTCGATTTGACGCGGTCTTGGGGGGGACAACCCTCGAGGGCATAGACAGTCGCCGGGCGCGTGCAGTCGGCTCGGCATCGCATGGTTCAGCGGTATCACCCACCAGCCACGTTGGGGTGCCTACAGCATGATTGATTTTCCCAGGTCACGGGATCAGCGCAGTGCGGACTTCGACTTCATCCACCTGAAGATCGCGTCGGCGGAGGAGATCCGCGGCTGGTCGTTCGGCGAGGTGGTAAAGCCGGAGACCATCAACTATCGGTCGTTCAAGCCGGAGCGGGACGGGCTGTTCTGCGAACGGATCTTCGGGCCGGTGAAGGACTGGGAGTGCCACTGCGGGAAGTTCAAGCGCATTCGCTTCCGCGGCCACGTGTGCGACCGCTGCGGTGTCGAGGTCACGCTGTCGAAGGTCCGGCGTGAGCGCATGGGGCACATCGAGCTGGCCGTGCCGGTCGTCCACATCTGGTTCTTCAAGACCCTGCCGAGCCAACTCGGATACCTGGTGGGGATGACCCTTCGGGACCTCGAGAAGGTCATCTACTACGCGGCGTACGTCGTGACCAACCCAGGGAAGCAGGACCTCCAGTTCATGGACCTGCTCGACGAGGACGAGTACTACGATCTCCGGGTCAAGGCCAGGGAAGAGGGCGACGAGGACTTCAAGGCCGAGATCGGCGCCGAGGCCGTGCGGACGCTCCTCAAGAATCTGGACGAGCCGGAGCGCTCCATCGACCAGCGCAATGCCGACGGCAAGGGCCTCGACCGGTTGGCCGAGTGGCTCCGTCACGAGATCGCGACCGAGACGTCCCAGCACCGGAAGAAGAAGAAGCTGAAGCGGCTCAAGGTGGTGGACGCGTTGCGCAACTCGGGCGCGACGCCCGAGGCCAGGAATCGTCCCGAGTGGATGATCATGGACGCGGTTCCGGTGATCCCGCCGGATCTTCGCCCGCTCGTGCCCCTCGATGGCGGGCGCTTCGCGACGTCGGACCTGAACGACCTCTACCGCCGCGTGATCAACCGCAACAACCGGCTCAAGAAGCTCATCGAGATGCGGGCGCCAGAGGTCATCCTCCGGAATGAGAAGCGCATGCTCCAGGAGGCGGTGGACGCCCTCTTCGACAACGGCCGCCGCTCCAAGGCGATCCGCGGTCGGGGCAAGCGCCCCCTCAAGTCCCTGTCGGACATGCTGAAGGGCAAGCAGGGCCGCTTCCGCCAGAACCTGCTGGGCAAGCGGGTGGACTACTCGGGGCGGTCGGTCATCGTCGTCGGTCCCGAGCTCAAGCTGCACCAGTGCGGCTTGCCAAAGGCCATGGCCGTGGAGCTGTTCAAGCCCTTCATCATTCACGAGCTCGAGAAGCGGGGCGAGGCCGAGACCGTCAAGCGGGCCAAGAAGATCGTGGAGCGCGACGACCCCAAGGTCTACGAGGTCCTGGAGGACATCATCAAGGACCACCCGGTCCTCCTGAACCGGGCACCCACGCTCCACCGCCTCGGAATCCAGGCCTTCGAGCCCGTGCTGGTCGAGGGGAAGGCCATCCGCATCCACCCGCTCGTCTGCGCGGCGTTCAACGCCGACTTCGACGGGGACCAGATGGCGGTGCACCTGCCCTTGAGCTTCGAGGCCCAGCTCGAGGCCCGGGTCCTCATGCTGGCCAGCAACAACATTCTCCTGCCCTCGAACGGACGCCCGGTCGCGGCGCCGACCCAGGACATGGTGATCGGCAGCTACTACCTGACGAAGCCACCGCTGGAGGTGAGCGACCTGGAGTGGGCCGCCGTCGACACCAAGCGTCCCAAGAGCGCGCGGGCCAAGTCCGAGGATCGACTCAACGAGCTGTACAAGGGCGCACCCCGGTTCTCCACCTATGGCGAAGCGGAGATGGCTCTCGACGCCGGGTTCGTCCGGTACCACAGCCTGTGCTGGTTCCCCAACGACCGCTCCGAGGAGGACGGCTACCAGGGTAAATGGGTCCGGTCCACGGCGGGCCGCGTCCTCTTCAACTCCATCATCCCGGAGCGGCTCGGATTCCTGAACCGGACGTTCGGCAAGAAGGAGCTCGGTGACCTGATCTTCGACTCCTTCACGGAAGTCGGCCTGAAGGACACGACGGAGTTCCTTGATCGCCTCAAGGACTTCGGCTTCCGCTACGCCACCATGGGCGGCGTCAGCGTGGGGATCGACGACCTGGAGGTGCCGGTCGAGAAGCAGGAGATCTTGAGCGAGGCCGACGAGCAGGTGGCCCGCTTCCAGCGTGCATACGCCAGCGGGTACATCTCCAACGGTGAACGCTACAACAAGGTGATCGACACCTGGACGCACGCCAACAACGATGTGGCGGACGCCATGGTGCGGCACCTCGAGCGGTCCAAGGACGGGTTCAACCCGGTGTACATGATGATGACGTCCGGTGCCCGCGGGAACCGGGATCAGATGCGTCAGCTGGCAGGGATGCGGGGTCTGATGGCCAAGCCCCAGAAGAAGCTCACCGGTGGGATCGGCGAGATCATCGAGAGCCCCATCAAGTCCAACTTCCGCGAGGGCCTCAGCGTGCTGGAGTACTTCATCTCCACGCACGGCGCGCGGAAGGGTCTGGCCGACACGGCGCTGAAGACGGCCGACGCCGGGTATCTCACGCGACGGCTGGTGGACGTGTCCCAGGACGTGACCGTCACGTCCGAGGACTGCGGGACGATCCTGGGTCTCGAGATGACCGCCCTGAAGGAGGGTGAGGACATCATCGAGCCGCTGGCCGACCGCATCGTCGGCAATGCCGCGCTGGAAGACGTGTACGACCCCATCGACGGCGAGCTGCTGGTCAGCGCCGGCCACCTGATCGACGAGGAGGCGTCCGAGTCCATCGAGGACGCGGGCATCCAGTCGGTGAAGATCCGCTCGGTGCTCACCTGCGAGTCCAAGCGGGGCATCTGCCGCATGTGCTACGGCCGCAACCTGGCCACCATGCTCATGGTGGACATCGGCGAGGCGGTGGGCATCCTGGCCGCCCAGTCAATCGGCGAGCCGGGCACGCAGCTCACCCTGCGGACCTTCCACATCGGCGGGACGGCGGCTCGCATCGCCGCCCAGACCCAGCGGAAGTCCAAGATCGACGGCACCGTCGAGCTTGACCGCGTGACCACGGTGGACGCGCCCAACGAGGAACGCATCGTCACCTCCCGTGAGGGCCAGATCATCCTCAAGACAGCGGAAGGGCTGGTTCGGAGCCGACTGTCGGTGCCGTACGGCGCTTCCCTGTCCGTCGACGCGGGACAGACCATCGAGGCGGGCGACCTGCTGTTCAGCTGGGATCCCTACTCGGAGCCCATCGTGGCGGACTCCACCGGCCACATCCACTTCGTGGACATCGTCGAAGAGCAGACGATGCGCGAGGAGCTGGACGAGTCCACGGGCCGTCGCCAGATGACGATCATCGAGGACCGGGAGAAGAGGCTACACCCGACGATCCAGATCTGGCGAACCAAGACGCGGACGAACGAGGCGAAGAACAAGCTCCGGGAGTTCATCATCCCCGTGGGCGCTCAGCTCACCCTGTCCGACGGTGACGAGGTGGGGCCGGGCGACACCATCGCCAAGATCAGCCGTGAGGTCTACAAGACCCGCGACATCACGGGTGGCCTCCCCCGAGTCGCCGAGCTGTTCGAGGCGCGGCGGCCCAAGGACCCGGCGGTGATCACCGAGATCGACGGCGAGGTCACCTTCGGCGACATCAAGCGCGGCAAGCGCGAGATCGTCATCGAGCCGGAGTCCGGCGACCCCAGGACGTACGACGTCCCGGTCGGCAAGCACCTCCGGGTGCACGAAGGCGATCAGGTGCGGGCGGGCGATCGCTTGAGCGAGGGTCCCATCAACCCGCACGACATCTTGCGCATCAGGGGCCCACGGGCCGTGCAGGAGTACCTGCTCAACGAGATCCAGGAGGTCTACCGCCTACAGGGCGTGAAGATCAACGACAAGCACATCGGCGTGATCGTCCGGCAGATGCTCCAGAAAGTCCGGGTGACGGACCCGGGCGAGACGGACCTGCTGGAGGGCGAGAACGTGGATCGCGTGGAGTTCCGGGAGGCGAACCAACGGGCCATGCAGGACGGCCTCAAGCCGGCCCGGTCCGAGCCCCTATTGCTGGGGATCACCAAGGCGAGCCTCACGACCGAATCGTTCATCTCGGCGGCGTCGTTCCAGGAGACCACCCGCGTTCTGACCGACGCGGCCGTGCGCGGCGCCCGTGACGACCTGCGGGGACTGAAGGAGAACATCATCATCGGCCACCTGATCCCGGCGGGGACCGGCATTCACCGGTACCACGACGTCGAGTTCGTGGTCGACCAGTCCTACTACGACGAGGAGATCCTGCCCCTCGCCGAGCCCGACGAGTTCCTTCTCGGGCTGGCCGAGGAGACGGCCGACTGACGGCCGCTCCTCCGGACCGGCACCGAACAAGGGGGACGCCTCACTCGGGGCGTCCCCCTTTGGCGAACCTCAGCGTCCCGGCCCGGGGCGAGCCTGCAGGCGCTAACGGCCGGCGTAGCGGCGCCGGATGACCCTTGGGGGCCTGTCCCGGGCATGCCGCGCCACGGGCTTGCCTGCCACGTCCAGCGTCAGCTTCACGACCCTCGCGACGGGCTCCAGGCACGCGAGGCCCGAGCAGCCGAGAAGCGCGGCTGTCCTTTGCTCCCCGGGTGAGGGTGCGGCCGAAACGGCCACCACGGGAATGCGCTCGGTCCTGGGACTCTCGCCCAGTCGCTTGATGGTCGTCCACCCGTCGAGCGCGGGCTCGTCGACCCGGACCACGATCAACGATGGCTGGTCGAGACTCGCCCTCTCGAGGGCGTCCAACTCGGTGGCAGCCTCGAACGCCACGTACCCGCCGTCGCGGTGGCCCTCGGCGAGAGCGCCGCGGGCGTCCGGGTCCGCCCCGACGATCAATACACTCTTCGTCTGCATCAATCCGTCCTTCTGGATCTCTGAACCACGCCATACGGCCCGGTTGGCGACCTGACCCGCCGGGCCCGGTCCGTATGGGAGGCACGAGCCGTGCCGCGCCCCCACCCGAGGAGCCGGCACCGCGTCGGATGTCCCGAGAAGCCGGGGCCCCTCGGTCTGCCCGAGCGCTCGAGCGGCGCGTCACAGAGCGCTGGCCATTCGCTCCGGCTGTCTCGAAATCCCTCGCGACGTCGCATCGTGCACGAGGTGGAGGTGCACCGCGGTGAAAGGCGCCATCTTACCAGCGGGCGCGGGCCTTTTGAACCCATTCTGCCCCGTTGACACCGGTATGTCGCATGGGTAACTTAGCAAGCTCTGTAAGAGAGGCGCCGAGGCCTTCAGGCGGTCAGGCGTCCTTCACGAGGCGCGGCGGGGTCTGCCGCGCTTCTTTTGACGCAAGAACAGGGTTTCATGCCGACGATCAGCCAGCTCGTTCGGAAGGGCCGCCGGGAGCTCGTCAAGAAGAACAAGTCTCCCGCGCTTCAGAAGAACCCCCAGAAGCGGGGGGTATGCACCCGTGTGTACACCACGACGCCGAAGAAGCCGAACTCGGCTCTACGGAAGGTGGCCAGGGTGCGCCTGACGAACGGGTACGAGGTCACCGCATACATCCCGGGGGAGGGACACAACCTCCAGGAGCACTCGATCGTGCTGATTCGGGGCGGGCGGGTGAAGGACCTCCCCGGCGTCCGTTACCACATCATTCGCGGGACGCTCGATGCGTCCGGCGTCGGGGATCGGAAGCAGGGCCGGTCGAAGTACGGCGCCAAGAGACCCAAGTAGAGGATCCAGCATGAGCCGTCGTTCCAGGGCAGAGCGCCGCGTCATCGCGGCGGACCCGAGGCACGAGTCCGTGTCCGCGTCGAAGTTCATCAACAGCCTGATGCTGGACGGAAAGAAGTCCACGGCCGAGCGGATCTTCTACCAGGCCCTGGAGATCATGGAGGAGCGCTCCGGACAGCCGGGCGTCAACGTGTTCAAGCAGGCGCTGAGCAATGTGAAGCCCGCATTGGAGGTGAAGAGCCGGCGCGTGGGGGGTGCCACCTATCAGGTGCCCATCGAGGTCCGGCCGGAGCGTCGGCAGGCTCTCGCCATCAAGTGGCTGATCACGTACTCCCGGCAGCGGTCCGAGAAGACCATGGCGGAGCGTTTGGCCGGTGAGTTGATGGCGGCGAGCCGTGGCGAGGGAGCGACCATCAAGAAGAAGGACGACACGCATCGGATGGCAGAAGCGAACAAGGCGTTCGCACACTATCGCTGGTAGCAGATTTCGGCTCGTTCCCACGGCCGTGACGGAGTAGGTCCGGGGAACACGCGCAGGGGGCACGCCAAGCGCCCACGCGGGCATACGGTCCCGCGACCGAAGCGCGAGAATCGCTGCCGCCAGATGAGACAGGTGCGGCACCGAGAGCGCTCGGAGAGCTTACGTGGCCCCTGCGCATTTTTGCGCACCGATGTTTGATAACGAGAACGGACTGGGACAGGTCGAGATAGATGCCTAGGAAAACGCCGCTTCCGCACCTACGGAACATCGGCATCATGGCGCACATCGATGCCGGTAAGACCACGACCACGGAGCGCATCCTGTTCTATACGGGACGTCTGCACCGCATGGGGGAGGTCCACGAGGGTGCCGCGACCATGGATTGGATGGAGCAGGAGCAGGAACGGGGGATCACCATCACCTCGGCTGCTACGACCGCGTTCTGGCATCGGAGCGACACCGAATACCGCATCAACATCATCGACACCCCGGGTCACGTGGACTTCACTGCCGAGGTGGAACGGAGCCTCCGGGTGCTGGACGGTGCGGTGGCCTTGTTCTGCGCCGTCGGAGGCGTGGAGCCTCAGTCCGAGACCGTGTGGCGACAGGCCGACCGGTACGGCGTGCCTCGAATCGCCTTCGTGAACAAGATGGACCGGGTCGGGGCGGACTTCGAGCACGTGGTGGGCATGATGCGGGAGCGTCTCGGCGCGAACGCCCATCCGGTCCAGTTCCCCCTGGGCGAGGCGGACATGTTCACCGGTGTGGTGGACCTGGTGCGCATGAAGACCATCGTCTGGGAGGACGAGCTCGGCAACAAGTTCACCGAGGGCGAGGTGCCGGACTCTCTCCACGAGAAGGTGGCCGACCTCCGCCACCACCTGGTGGAGGCCGCGGTCGAGCACGACGACGAGCTGCTGGAGAAGTACCTGGTCGGTGAGGAGTTGACGGAGGACGAGCTCCGGCAGGCCATCCGTGAGGCGACCGTAGCGGGCCAGCTCTTCCCCGTGTTCTGCGGGACGGCCTTCAAGAACAAGGGTGTTCAGGCGCTGCTCGACGGCGTCATCGACTACCTGCCGTCTCCGGTGGACATCCCGGCGATCCAGGGCCATCCACCTCAGCACGACGAGACCCACGAGGCCAGGGAGGCGGATGACAACGCGCCCTTCTCCGCTCTGGCGTTCAAGATCGCCACGGACCCGTACGTGGGGAAGCTGACCTTCTTCCGCGTCTACTCCGGCTCGCTCAAGTCGGGCAGTCATGTCCTGAACGCGACCAAGGACCGCAAGGAGCGCGTGGGCCGTATCCTGCAGATGCACGCCAACAAGCGTGAGGAGCTGGATGAGGTGTACGCCGGAGATATCGCGGCGGCCATCGGGCTGAAGCAGGTGAAGACCGGGGACACGATCTGCACGGCGGACGCCCCGATCATCCTGGAGGCCATGAAGTTCCCCGAGCCCGTCATCGCGGTGGCCATCGAGCCGAAGACGAAGGCGGACCAGGACAAGCTGACCAACGGGCTCGTGAAGCTGGCCGACGAGGACCCCACCTTCAAAGTGCACACGGATCCGGAGACCGGTCAGACCATCATCTCGGGGATGGGCGAGCTCCACCTCGAGATCATCGTCGACCGGCTGAAGCGCGAGTTCAGCGTCGAGGCCAACATCGGGCGACCGCAGGTGGCCTACCGGGAGACGATCCGGGGTCGCGCGGAAAAGGTCGAGGGGAGGTTCGTCCGCCAGACCGGGGGTCGCGGCCAGTACGGTCACGTGATCATCAACATCGAGCCCACCGAGGCGGGCACCGGGTTCATCTTCGAGGACAAGATCACCGGTGGAGCGATCCCCCGGGAGTACATCAGCTCCGTGGAAGCCGGGATCAAGGAGTCCATGGACAACGGAGTCCTGGCCGGCTATCCGGTGATCGACCTCAAGGTCGAGCTGGTGGACGGGTCGTACCACGACGTGGACTCGAGCGAGATGGCGTTCAAGATCGCGGGCTCCATGGCTCTCAAGGAGGGCATCAGGCGGGCGCGACCGGTGCTGCTCGAGCCCGTCATGGACGTGGAGGTGGTCACACCCGCGGACTACATGGGCGACATCATCGGCGACCTGTCGTCGCGCCGCGGACGCATCGGCGGCATGACGGACCGGGGTGACGCCCGGGTGATCGGGGCCAGCGTACCCCTGGGCGAGATGTTCGGGTACTCCACGACCCTGCGGAGCATGAGCCAGGGACGGGCCGTGTACACAATGCAGTTCGCCCACTACGAAGAAGTGCCGAAGAGCAAGGCCGAAGAGATCATGTCCTCCAGCGGCTGACACCTGTTCTAGCAGCGGGAACGGCGACACCGAAACCGAACGAGGGAAAGATGGGCAAGGCGAAATTCGAGCGGACGAAGCCGCACGTGAACGTGGGAACGATCGGGCACGTGGACCAC
>JBDHHQ010000087.1:0-16827 GCA_039589315.1 Gemmatimonadota bacterium | reverse complement strand
GGCGTCCGGATCGCTGGTGCAGGGGATGGTGGTGCGCCAAGGGCTGCTGCTGGCGGCTGGGGGGGTCGCCGTCGGCCTCGTGGCGGCAGGGCTGCTCAGCTCGTTCATGGGCTCGCTGCTGTACGGCGTCAGCGCCACCGATCCGGTGACCTACGGCGGCGTGGCCATCGCCCTGGTGGGCGTTGCCGTGCTGGCGAGCTGGCTTCCGGCCCGGCGCGCCGCGGGGGTGGATCCGAGCCGAGCGCTCAGGGCGGACTGAGGGGGCCGTGCTCGGTGCCGGGGCCCGACCCGGACATGAGGCGCGGTGGCCTGGCCAGCGCTACGGCGAGCGTGGACAGGTCCCAAAGGCCGGCGTCAGGGCCCGTGGCCGAGCCGAGACGGGCGTGGGCCGGCTGAGACGGGATCGGTCGACGGACCGCAACGCAACTACGACCGAACGGTCGGCGACCATCGCTAGGAACCCAGCCGGTCCCCCGGGGTTGCCCCCGGTATGACTGCAAGCGCCAGGCAGGGCCCCGCCGTCCTCCAGGTGAACGTGGCCGGTTCGCCGCGGGAGATCGAGTGGCAGGGCAGAACGCTCACCACGGGCATCTTCAAGACCGCGGTGGAAGGTCCGGTCGACGTCGTGCAGCACCAGGTCGTGGGTGACCTGCAGGCAGACCCCACCGTCCACGGCGGGCCCACCAAGGCCGTGTATGCGTATCCCTCGGAGCACTACGGCTGGTGGATGTCGGAGCTGGGGCTGGACGAGCTGGACTGGGGAGCGTTCGGTGAGAACCTGACCACGACAGGGATCCTGGAGGACCGGGTCCGGGTGGGCGACGTGTTCAGGATCGGCACCGTCGAGCTGATGGCCACCGAGCCTCGCATGCCGTGCTCGAAGCTGGCGGCACGCTTCGGGCGGACCAACATGCAGAGGCTGTTCACGCGGAGCGGGCGCAGCGGAATCTACTTCGCCGTCCACACCGAGGGCGCGCTCCAGGCCGGAGACGCACTCGAGCTGGTCTCGGCTCACGAAAACGGCCTGACCATCGCTGACGTCTTCTCCCTCAGGACGGGCCAGGAGCGAGACCCGTCGCTCTTGCAGCGGGCGCTGAGGCACCCGGTCCTGGCGGACGACTGGAAGGAGACGCTACGGGCCCTGGCCGGCTGACGTCCGCTATTCGGCCCGGAGCGACCTGACCGGGTCCACCCGTGTGGCTCGTAGCGCCGGCACGTAGCAGGCCAGGAGCGCCACGCCCCCGAGCAGCACCACGACCGCGGCCAGCGTGCCCGGGTCGGTAGGTGCCACGCCGAAGAGGAGGGTCGTGAGCACCCGGGTGGTCAGGAGCGTCGCGACCAGTCCCACGGCCAATCCGAGCCCCACCACTCGGAGCGCCTGCCGGAGCAGCATCGAAAGCACGTCGGGCGCCGCGGCCCCGAGGGCCATGCGGATCCCGATCTCCTGGGTACGCTTTCGGGCCGCCTGGGCAGTGACACCGTAGACGCCCACCGCCGCCAGAACGAGCGCCACCGCACCGAAAACGCCCAGCAGCGTCAAGATGAACTCCTCGCGAGCCATGGACGTCCGCCACACCTCCTCGAGGGGCCGCACGCTGGCGACGGGAATCAGCGGATCCATCTCGCGGAGCACGGACCGGAATACGGGCACAACGCTCATGGGCTCCATGCTCGTACGCATGACGATCCAGCTGAAGCGCCCCCAGTCCTGGTCGCGGTTCTCGAACACCTCGGCGACCACGGGTTGACCGGGGCTGTTCTGGTGCTGGTCGCCGACGATGCCCACGATCTCGTACCACGTGGACTCGGCCGTTGCGGCCCGGTCGTACGCGATCTTCTGACCCAAAGGATCCTCTCCCGGGAAGTGCTCGCGGGCGAAGGTCTCGTTGACGACCACGACGAGGGGAGCCTCCGGACCGTCGCTGGAGTCGAACATGCGGCCCCGTACCAGCGGGATCCCCAGCGCTTCGAAGTAACCGGGGTCCGCCCTTCGGTGGACGATCTCGAAACCGACCCGGTCGGGAGGCCACCCCTCGGCCTGGAACTGGCTGGACCAGCTCTGCCCGGCGAGCGGCAGGTGGCCGACCGTCCCGGCCCGTTCGATCCCGGGTCGACCCTCGAGGGCCTCGGTCAGCTGATCGTAGAACGCCAGCACCTGGTCGCGCTCGGCGTAGCGTGTAGAGGGCACGGTGAGCTGGACGGCCAGCGTGCCCTCGACCTGGAAGCCGGGATCGACGTCCCGCAGAAGCCAGAAGCTCCGCACCATGAGGCCCGCGCCCACCACCAACAGCAGCGCCAGTGCCACCTCCGTGGCGACCAGGAGGTTGACCGTCCTGAGGCCCTGACGGCCGGCCGTCCCGCCTCGCCCTCCGTCCTTCAAGGCCTCGCCCAGGCGGGAGCCGGTGCTGTTCAACGCGGGCGCGAGCCCGAAGACGACGCCGCTGAAGAGCGCGACGGCCAGGGTGAACAGGACCACGCGAGCGTCCAGGGCGATGGCCGTCGCGCCGTCGATGCCGAGAGCGGTGAGACGCTCCATGGCCCGGACGCCGGCCCAACCCAAGCCGAGGCCGAGGGTGCCGCCCAGAAACGCCATGACCAGGCTCTCGGTGAGGAACTGTCGCACGACGCGGCGCCGGCCCGCTCCCAGCGCATGCCGAAGCGCCACCTCGCGGCTGCGCTCACTCGCCCGCACGAGCATGAGGTTGGCCACGTTCGCGCAGGCGAGGAGCAGGAGCAGGCTCACCGCGCCCAGGAGCACCATGAGCGGCATCCGTACCTCGCGGACCAGGAAGGACCGCAACGGCATGAGGCCCGCCCCCATGACCCGGTTGGTCTCGGGATACTCGGTCTGGAGCCGGTGGACCACCACCTGGAGCTGGCCGTCGGCCTCGGTCGGCGACACGCCTGGAGCCAGACGCGCGACGGGGCGGACCCAATGTGCCCTACGGAACCACACCTGGTCGCGCGCGTCCGTCGCCCATCCCCATGGGGACCACATCTGGGTCTGGTCGCTGGGGAAGCTGAACCCATCGGGCATCACGCCAACGATCTCCACCGTGGTGCCGGAGAGCTCTACCGTCCGGCCCACCACGCCAGGATCCGCGCCGAAGTGAGTCTCCCACAGGGCGTGGCTCAGGATAATGACTCCGTCGTTGCCCTCCCACGTCTCGTCCCACTCGAAGGCGCGACCCAGGGCGGCCGGAACGCCGAGCACCGAGAAGAAGTTGCCCGAGACGTTGGTGACGCCCAGGAGCTCGGGCTCTCCTTCGCGCACGTGGGTGAAGCTGCCCACGTGCTCGGTATACATCGCCACGTCCTGGAACGCGTCCACCTGCTCGCGCCAGTCGAGCACGTTGGCGGGTGCCCCGCCCGCATGCTGCCAGCCGAACTCCGGATTGGTCTCGTACAGCATGACCAGCCGGTCGGGATCGGCGAACGGCAACGGCCGGAAGAAGAAAGCGTTGACGGCGCTGAAGATGGCGGTGTTCGCCCCGATGCCCAGGGCCAGGACCGCCACGGCGGTGGCCGCGAAGGCCGGGTTCCTCGTCAACGTGCGAAACGCGAAGCGCAGGTCCTGCCCGATGGTGTCCACCATGGATCCACCCCTCCCCCGGGTCGTCGTCCCACCCACACCACGGTGCCGTTGGCCCAGACGGCTCCGGACCACCAACCACACGATCCCCACCAGCTCCCGTCCGCCGAAGAGCAGCCATTGAATCGGCCCGCGCTGCACCGCCGCTCGCTCCTGGTGCACCTGAATGACCTCGGCGCCGTAGCGCGACCGGAAGTCATCGGCTGCCAGCGTCAGAAGGGCCTCGAGCAGTCGCGAGATCACGACCCGCCTCCGACCAGCAGGCTCCGCGACTTCGCGGCCGCCACCAGCTCGGCGAGCTGCCGGGACTCGGCCTCGGCCGCTTCCCTGCCCCGTGGCGTGATCCGGTAGTACCGCCGGCGCCCGTCGGCCCCCGCGGGCTTCTCCGAGGCCTCGGCGATGAGCCCGTCGCCCTCCATGCGCTGGAGCGCCAGGTACATGGCGCCGGTGCTCGGCAGGCCGGTGCTACCGGAGCGGTGCTCGATCTCCTTGATGATGCCGTAGCCGTGGCGGTCGCCGTCGGCCAGTGCCAGCAGGATCTCGAAAGTCAGGCGAGTGAGCGTCGACATGTGTGGAGTCTCCGGGAAGGCGCGATCTCTATCTCTGCAAGCAATATATCTGCAATTAATATATTTGCTGCAGACTCATACACAAGGAAGCCGATCGGCAAGCTGGATTCGGGCTGGACGACGGCAGGGCGTCGCGTACATTGGGCCCGCCCCTCCGAGCATCGCGCCGAAACCCGGAGAAAGAGAAAGCCCCATGAAACGCGCAAGGTGGTTGGTCGTGCTCGCCGGAGTCCTCGTGTCAGCTCCACCGCAGGCCCACGCGCAGGCCCGCCTCGGGCCCGAGCTCAACGTGGCCGACGACGTGGACTTCGGCATCGGTGCCCGGGCCTTCTTTCCCATCCCGAGCGTGCACCCGAACATGGAAATCGGGGCCTTCCTGGACATCTACTTCCCCGGCAACGACGCCAGCTACTTCGAGCTCGGCGGGACTTGGTACTACCTGTTCCCGCTGGCCGACAACCCCAACCTCGTTCCGAAGGTGGGCGCCGGCTTGACCTTGGGACGCTTCAGCGTGAGCGAGGCGGACAACACCGAAGTGGGGATCCACCTTCTGGGCGGCCTCGAGTTCCCCCTGCCCACCATCCAGCCGTTCGTCGAGGCGGGAGCTGGGCTGGGCGACATCCCGGACTTCTTCCTTCGGGGCGGGATCAGCTTCCGCCTGGGCGGCGCCGGCTCTTGAACCGGGTGCGGCACGGATGACCATGGTACTCGATTCGGCGGTACGTCCCCCGGTATTCGTCTCAGTGAGGTCGGCCCCGGACCCGATGCAGCTGCGATGGGTGCCCCCGGCATGAAGACCGAGCTGGCACTTCTGTCGATCGTCTTGGTGGGCGTTCCGCAGTCAACGCTCTCCGCCGCCCAGGACCCGACCCCACTACCGCCCCTGGAGTGGCGCTCCATCGGCCCCGACCGGGGTGGACGCTCCATTGCCGTAGCCGGCCACGCCGAACGCCCCCACGAGTACTACTTCGGGGCGACGGGCGGCGGGCTCTGGAAGACGACCGACGGCGGCGCATCGTGGCGCCCGGTGACGGACGGTCAGATCGAGAGCGCCTCCGTGGGGGCCGTTGCCGTGGCCCCGTCCGACCCCGACGTCGTATATGTCGGCATGGGCGAGGCCCAGCTCCGGGCCAACGTCCTCCAGGGAGACGGCGTCTACCGGTCCGCAGACGGCGGCCGCAGCTGGACCCACCTGGGTCTGGCCGAGACCCAGACCATCTCTCGGATCCGTATCGATCCCACGGATCCGGACCGGGTCTACGTGGCGGCTCTGGGCCATCCGTTCGGAGAAAACAGCGAGCGGGGCGTGTTCCGAACGGTAGACGGCGGCGGCACCTGGGAGAAGGTGCTGTATCGGGACGACCGGACCGGTGCGGTGGACCTGGCTGTCGACCCGGGCGATCCGAGTGTCCTCTATGCCACGCTGTGGGAGGTATACCGAAGGCCGTGGAAGCTCTGGAGCGGAGGTGAGGGCTCGGGGCTATTCAGGTCCGTCGACGGCGGCAGCACCTGGACGGAGTTGACCCGCAATCCGGGCTTGCCCCGGGGCGCTTTGGGCAAGATCACGGTCACCGTGTCCGGCGCCGACTCTCGTCGGATCTGGGCGAACGTCGAGGCTGACGACGGGGGTCTCTACCGGTCCGACGACGCGGGCGAGACGTGGACGCTGGTCAACGACCACCGGGACCTCTGGCAGCGTGCCTTCTACTTCCAGCGGATCCAGGCCGACCCCGTGGACCGAGAGACCGTCTACGTCTTGAACTTCACGCTGCTCGAGTCCACGGACGGAGGCCTCACGTTCGACGAGATTCCGGGCACGCACGCGGATCACCACGATCTGTGGATCGATCCTGGAGACCCCGCCCGGATGATCAACGGGAACGACGGTGGGGGCGTGGTCACCGTGAACGGTGGGCAGACGTGGACTGGAATGCAGTACCCGACCGCTCAGATCTATCGCCTGGCGACGACGGCCGATTTCCCGTATCACGCCTGTGGTGCCCAGCAGGACAATACCACCGTCTGTGTCGCTTCCGAGGGCGGTCACCTGCGGAACCCCCGGGATCCGGACGGCGCGTGGATGTACGCGGTCGGCGGAGGGGAGAGCGGGTACGTGGCCCCACATCCCACCGAGCCGGACATCTTCTACGCCGGGGCCACGAACACGCTGACTCGGTACGACCGGACCACCGGCCTGGCAGTCGACGTCCAACCCTACCCCCGCATCGTCATGGGCGAGCCGGCCCGAGAAATGCCGGAGCGGTGGAACTGGACCTACCCCATCGTCATCGCACCCACCGACCCGGGGGTGCTGTACGTCGGGTCCCAGCACTTGTGGAAGACCAACGACGGCGGCCGCACCTGGGACCGGATCAGCCCCGACCTGACTCGAGCCGACGCGACGACGCTGGGCGACTCGGGCGGAGAGATCGTAAAGGACCAGGACGGCCCCGAGATCTACGGGACCATCTACACCATTGCCCCGTCGCCACGTGACGCTGGGGTCATCTGGACGGGCTCGGACGACGGGCTGGTGCACCTGAGCCGTGACGGCGGGCCGAGTTGGAACGACGTCTCCCCCCCGACGATGCCCGAGCACAGCCGTATCACCCTCGTGGAGGCGTCACCCCACGACCCGGCGGTGGCCTACGTCGCGGCCATACGGTACGAGCTCGACGACCGCGCTCCGTACATCTGGAAGACGACGGACTACGGAGCCAGCTGGACGGCCATCACAGAGGGAATCGCCCCGGGCGACTTCGTGCGCGTCGTCCGGGAAGACCCGCAGCGAAGGGGACTGCTCTATGCGGGCTCGGAGCACGGCGCGTACGTCTCCTTCGACGACGGCCGCCACTGGGAGAGCCTCTCCCTGAATCTGCCGGTCGTTCCGGTCACGGGGCTGGTCGTCGAGGACGGCGACCTCGTGATCGCGACGCACGGACGGTCGTTCTGGGTGTTGGACGACATCGAGACGCTCCGGCAGATCGAGCCCGATCTGGCAGCGTCTGCGTTCCACCTCTTCGAGCCGGCCACGGCGATCCGCAGGGCCGGCCCGGCGGTGGTCGATTACTACGTGGACAAGACCGGTAGCCGGGTCTACGTCGAGATCCTGGACGCGGACGGTGAGCCGGTGCTCACGCTGTTCGAGGGGACGGTGGGCCGGGCCGGCGTGCACCGCCAGCGCTGGAATCTGCGCTACCCAGGCGCCACATCCTTCCCGGGCATCGTCCTCGAAGGTGGCGACCCGACCCGAGGTCCTTGGGCGCCGCCTGGACGGTATGGCGTGCGGGTCGCGGTCGACGACGCTGTCCAGACCCGGTGGTTCCAGGTGAAGAAGGATCCACGGCTGACGGACGTCACCGATGCGGACCTCGTGGATCAATTCGATCTCGCGATCCGGATCCGGGACGCGGAGACCGCAGCCAACGAGGGCGTTCTCTTGATCCGCGATCTGCGGGGCCAGGTGACGAGCCGGATCGAGGGGTCGCCGGCGACGTCGCTGAGAGAGGAGAGTGACCGGTTCCTCGAGGCGATCGAGGCCGTTGAGCGGGAGCTCTACCAGGTCAGGAACCAGAGCCCCAAGGACAAAATCGCCTTTCCCATCAAGCTCAACGACCGGCTCACGGGCCTCCGCTCCCATCTGGAGAGGGGCGACGCGGCCCCGACGCAGGCGTACGAGACCGTGTTCGCAGAGCTCTCGGGGGAGCTCGCGGTGCACATGCGTGCCCTCCACCGTGCGCTCACCGAGCGATTACCCAAGCTGAATCGAGAGCTCGAGAAGGCGGGGCTGGCTCCCGTCGCTGTGAGACGATCGTCAGTGGTCCAGCGTTGACGCGGACGCGTCGACGGAACCCGACCCTCGGCGGGAGATCGTCGCCGACCCCGACGCGCCGCCGCGCCGTCCTGAGCGTCCGAGCAGCCGAATCACGATGAGGAACGTCATGCGACACATCTCGACCGAGAACGCCCCGCCACCAGGAGGACACTATTCCCAGGGCGTCGTCCACAACGGAACGTTGTACGTCTCGGGTCAGCTACCCGTAGATCCGCGAACCGGGGAACGGACGCTGGGCTCCATCGAGGAGCAGACACAGCAGGCCCTCGAGAACGTGGCCGCGGTCGTCGCGGCAGCCGGCGGAGGGCTCGGCGATATCCTCAAGGTGACCGTGTACGTTGCGGACATCGATCTGTGGGGACGAGTGAACGAGGTGTACACGACCTTCTTCGGAGAGCACCGACCCGCTCGGGCCGTGGTGCCCACCAACGAGCTCCACTACGGCTTCCAGATAGAGATCGAGGCAGTGGCTGCGGTCGCGTAGGCTCCCTCACACGGAAGCCTCTCCTCACTCCTCACCTGCCCGCACCCAGCCCGCCTTCTCCGGCAGAACGGCGTTGAGCACGAGCGCAGCGATCCCGCCCGTGACCAGTCCCGACCCGAAGAGCGTCCGGGCCAGCTCGGGAAGGTGCTGGAGTGCCTCCGGCCGGAGCTCGATCCCCAGCCCCAGCCCCAGCGACACCGCCAGGATCACCATGTTGCGTTGGGTGAGGTCGACGCCCCGGTGAATGATGGCCGCTCCGCTGGCGAAGATCATGGCGAACATGATCAGGCCGCCCCCGCCGATGACGGGCGGCGGAATCGTCGCGAAGACGGCCCCTACCAAGGGCACCATGCCCAGGCAAAGGAGGATGACACCGGAGACTGCGGTGACATGCCGGCTCACCACCCCCGTGAAGTGGACGAGGCCCACGTTCTGGGAGTACGAGGTGTTGGGGAACGCGCTCATCAGTGCGGCCAAACCGCTCATGACCCCGTCGGCGACGAGGCCACCACGGAGCTCTGCCTCGGTGGGTTCCCGACCCACCGCTGCCAGTGTCCCGGAGATGTCGCCAATCGTCTCCATGGTGCTGACGACGTAGACGAATCCCATCAGCACGATCGCTCCGGCGTGTAGCTCCAGGCCGAAGGCCAGCGGCCGGGGGGTGGCGAGGAGCCCTGCGTCGGAGAGGGCCCCGAAGTCCACCCGACCCAGGCCCGCGGCGACGAGGTACCCGGCGACCACCCCGATCAGCAGGCTGGCGTAGCTCACGAACCCCCGTGTGAACCGGTTCAGCACGAGCGTGACCAGGAATACGACCGCCGCCACCGCCAGGTTGACCGGGGCCCCGTAGTCGGCGGCACCGATACCGCCCGCTGCGTAGTCCATGCCCACCGGGATCAGAGTCAGTCCGATGAGCATGACCACGACACCGGTGACGAGGGGCGGGAACAGGTGCCGCACCCGCCCGATGGAGAAGCCCAGGGCGATCTCCACGACCGATCCCACCAGGCATGCCCCGAACACGGCCGCCAGTCCGTACTCGCGGCCCACCAGGATCATGGCGGGGACGAAGGCCACGGTGGTTCCCATGATGATGGGAAGCCGTCCACCCACCGGTCCCACCGGGTAGGCCTGGACCAGCGTCGCGATCCCGGCCATGAGGAAGACGGCTTGGAGCAGCAGCGCCGCGTCGCCTCCCGAGAGCCCCAACGCTCCCACTACGAGCAGTGGTGGCGTGATGTTGCCGAGCAGCATGGCCACGAGGTGCTGGAAGCCCAGCGGCACGGCCTCCCGGAGGGGCGGCCGCTCGTCGATGTCGTAGACGATCGCGGCCCCCGCTCCGGGTCCTGAATCCGGGGAGTCGCTTGCGTGCGTCATGGCCAATTCTCAGCTTGTCCCGTCGTGCCTCCTGTCCCCCGCCGGATCGGCCGCTGGCCACCGGAGCCGTCCAGAGGGGGGCCGCCCACCGCCTATCAACGGAACCGCGGGTGAGTCGCCAACCGACCCTCAGGGTCTCGATCAACGGCACGACCTATGAGCGCACCGTGGCGCCCCGCTTGCTCCTCAGCGACTTCCTCCGGCACGAGCTGCGCCTGACCGGTACTCACGTGGGGTGCGAGCATGGTGTCTGTGGCGCGTGCACGGTGCTCCTGGACGGTGCCTCGGTCCGGTCGTGCTTGATGTTCGCCGTTCAGGCCCAGGGGCGCGAGATCATGACGGTCGAGGGATTGGCCCGGGGCGACGAGCTGCACCCTCTCCAGGCCGCGTTCCAGGATGCCCACGGGCTCCAGTGCGGCTTCTGTACGCCGGGCTTCCTGATGACGCTGATCCCCTTTCTGGAAGAGCACTCGGATCCGAGCGAGCGGCAGGTCCGGGAGGCCATTTCCGGTAACCTCTGCCGCTGCACGGGATACGAGAACATCGTTCGGGCGGTGCTACTGGCAGCGGAACGGGGTCAGGACGCTGTCGGCGACCGCAGTATGCCGGCCGTTACGACGAGCGGCACCCGGTCTGCTGGAGGGGAGCCCGGGGGCTCGGGTTGCACTGACGACTCCATCCTCCGGCCGCGACCAGACGACGATGGCTGAGGTCCGTGGCGGGGCTCCCCGCACCAGCCCCAAGCGTTCGGAAGACCCACGCCTGCTCACGGGCCGCGCCCTGTTCGTGGACGACGTCCACCTGGACGGCATGCTTCACGTGGCCTTCCTCCGGAGCGACTTCGCTCACGCCCGCATCAACTCGGTGGACGTCTCGGTCGCCCTGGAGCGGGAAGGCGTGGTAGCCGCGTACACCGCCTGGGACCTGGGCGACTACTGGCAGCCCGGGCCGCTATTGGTAGCGCCGCCGCCCACCATCGAGCGCCTCGAGTTCAACACCGCCACACACGTGCCACTGGCCAAGGACAAGGTCAAGCACGTGGGTGAGCCCATCGCCATGGTCGTGGCCGAGAGCCGCTACGTGGCCGAGGACGCGCTGGCCGACATCGTGGTGGACCTGGAGCCGCTGGACGCGGTGGTGGACATCGAGAAGGCCCTGGACCCTGACGCGCCCATCATCCACGAGGAGCTCGGCACCAACCTGGCCGCCCACGTGATCCAGGAGAAAGACAGCTACGATCAAGCCCGGGCGCAGGCCCACCTGGTGGTCCGACGCCGGTTCGAGTACGACCGGGGCGCCTCCGCCCCCATGGAGAACCGGGGGATCGTGGCCCGCTGGGATGAGATGAGCCAAGAGCTCACGCTGTGGGACACGACGCAGGCCCCCATCCCCATCCGCAACGGCCTCGCGGCCATGCTCGGCCTCCTCGAGTCGCAGGTCCGCGTCATCGCCCCGTTCATCGGCGGCGGGTTCGGGCCCAAGATCATGATGTTCTATCCCGAGGAGGTGCTCCTGCCGTGGGTGGCCATGCGCCTGGGGCGGCCTCTCAAGTGGATCGAGGACCGGCAGGAGAGCTTCGTCGGGACGACCCAGGAACGGGGGCAGGTCCACGAGGCCGAGCTGGCCCTGGACCAGGACGGCAGGATCCTGGGCGTGAAGGACGTGTTCGTTCACGACTCGGGGGCTTTCGACCCCTACGGGCTGACCGTGCCCATCAACAGCCAGTGCACCCTGCTCGGCCCCTACGACGTGCCGGCCTACTACAGCGAGTTCAAGGTGGTCTTCACCAACAAGACCATCGTGACGCCGGTTCGGGGCGCGGGCCGGCAGCACGGTGTCTTCGTGATGGAGCGGCTCCTGGACTTCGCCGCCCGGGAGCTGGGGATCGACCGCGTGGAGATCCGCCGCCGTAACTTCATCGATCCGGAGGCGTTCCCCCACGACCACAAGATCATCTTCCAGGACTCCGCGCCACTCTACTACGACAGCGGCAACTACCAGCCGTCCATGGACCGGGCCGTGGAGATGATCGGCTACGACGACTGGGCCGAGGAGCAGGCTCGCGCCCGTGGCGAGGGACGTTCCGTGGGGCTGGGCATCGTGGCCTACGTGGAGGGCACGGGCATCGGGCCCTACGAGGGCGCGCGGGTCTCGGTGGAGCCCAGCGGCAAGGTGCGTGTGGCCACCGGAGTAGGTACCCAGGGGCAGGGCCACTTCACCTCGTTTGCCCAGGTGGTGGCGGAAGAGCTGGGTGTCGAGGTGGCGGACGTGCACGTCACCACGGGCGACACCCGGGAGTTCCACTGGGGAACGGGCACGTTCGCCAGCCGGGGCATCGTGGTGGCCGGCAGCGCCTGCCTCGAGGCCGCCAAGTCGGTGCGCGGCAAGGTGCTGGACCTGGCGGCGCGGGAGCTGGGGGTGCCGCCCGACGCGGTGGCGTTGGGAGGCGGCCGGGCGTTCGTATCCAGCGATCCGGACCGCGGGCTGGGCCTGGGTGACCTGGCGGTGCGGGCCAACCCCCTCCGTGGGGCCGTCACCCCGGGCACCGAGCCGGGGCTCGAGTCCACGGCGTACTTCGGGCCGGACCGAGGGAGCACGGCCAACGGGATCCACGCCATGATCGTGGAGGTGGACCCCGAGACGGCCATGGTGGACATCCAGCGCTACGTGGTGGTGCACGACTGCGGCCGCGTGATCAACCCGGTGATCGTCGAGGGGCAGATCCAGGGCGGGGTCGCCCACGGCATCGGCAACGCGTTCTACGAGCAGCTCGTCTATGACGACAACGGCCAGCTCATGAACGCTTCGTTCATGGACTACCTGCTGCCCACGGCCACCGACGTGCCGAAGGTGGAGACGGACCACAGCGTCACGACGTCGCCGTGGAATCCGCTGGGCGTGAAGGGCGTGGGCGAGGCGGGCGCGATCCCCACAGGGGCCGCCTTCGCCCAGGCCGTGGAGGACGCGTTGGGTCACGCCTTCGAGATCCACGAGATCCCCTTGAGCCCGGGCCGGCTGTGGGAGCTGATGCGGGAGACGGCGGAGTGAGGCCCGGGCGCGATTCGACAAGCCGCCCAGCTTACGGCGCCTTGGCAGACGCTGGGCAGATCGGTCCGGCTGCAGCTGGGTGTGGCGGCGCGCGCGCTTCCGCAACGCGGGCCCCGACTGGGCACGGCGGCGGGCGCGCTCGCGGGAGCCCGGCCCCGTGAAACCGGCCCCGTTCGAGTACCACGCCCCCGACACCCTGGACGAGGTGCTCGCCCTCCTGGCCGAGCACGGCGACGCCGCCAAGGTCCTCGCCGGCGGGCAGAGCCTGATCCCCACCATGAACTTCCGGCTGGCGCAGCCGGCCGTGCTCGTGGATCTGAACGGTCTTGTCGGGCTGTCGGGCATCGAGGCGGGCGGAGTCGCCGGAACACCGGGTGACGTCGGCGGGCCGGGCCGAGTGGCGGGTGGGGCCGGCGGGTCCGACGTGACGGCGGACACGGCCGGCAGGGCGCCGAGCGGGACGGGTCACAAGCACCTGACCATCGGCGCCATGACCCGGCAGAGAGCCGCCGAGCGCAGCGACCTGGTCCGCGACATGTGTCCGCTGCTGCACGAGACCATGCCGCACATCGCCCACCCGCAGATCCGGAACCGTGGCACGGTGGGCGGCAGCGTGGCCCACGCCGACCCCGCCGCCGAGCTGCCCGCGGTGATGCTGGCCCTGGACGCCGCGCTCCACCTACGGGGGGGCGGAGGAGCCCGCACCGTACCCGCTCGAGACTTCTTCACCGGCCTGTTCGCGACCGCGCTCGCGCCCGACGAGGTGCTCGTGAGCATCCAGCTCCCGTCGCAGCCGCCGGGTGCCGGCACGGCGTTCATGGAGGTCTCCCGCCGGCACGGTGACTACGCCCTCGTGGGCGTGGCTGCGTGGGTCCACCTGGTGGACGGTACGTGCGACGCCGCCCGGGTGGCGCTCCTCAGCGTGGGCGACGGACCGGTTCTGGCGGAATCGGCGGCGCGCGCCCTGGTCGCTCAAACGCCCAGCCACCAGGCCGTCCGGGCGGCGGCACACGCGGCCGCCACCGCTGACATCGATCCGCCCAGCGACATCCACGCGTCGGCCGACTACCGACGCCACCTCACGTCGGTGCTCGTCCGACGAGCGCTGACGGTCGCGTTCGAGCGGGCCGATGGAGGACCGGCATGATCCAGCGGGCGGCGGAGGGCCGGCGCGTGCGACCAGGGCCCACGCCGAACGGGGGAGGTCCACGAAGCAACGACTGCTCGCCTGACCCGTGGGCCGCCCCACAACACGTTTCCGCGGAGACGTCATGAGCGCCGCAGGCGCGCCGATCGGTCTCGCGAGCAGCCGCATGGTCGAGCTCGCCGAGCCCCTCGCTCCTGGCCCCCTGGTCAACGAGGACCTTGCGCCCACGACCGTCGCGGCTCGCACCTGGGGCACCTGGAACATCGCCGCCCTATGGGTGGGCATGAGCGTGTGCATCCCCACGTACATGCTCGCCGCCAGCATGATCCAGGCGGGCATGAACTGGTGGCAGAGCCTGCTGGCCATCTTCGTGGGCAACGCCATCGTCTTGATCCCCCTGATCATCAACGCCCACGCCGGCACGCGCTACGGCATCCCCTTCCCGGTCTATGCGCGATCGTCGTTCGGGACCGTCGGCGCCCACGTGCCCTCGCTCCTCCGGTCCGTGGTAGCCTGCGGCTGGTTCGGGATCCAGACGTGGATCGGGGGCCTGGCGTTCAACGTCCTGATCGGAATCCTCTGGCCCGGGTGGGAGACCCTGGGAGGGGACTGGACGTTCATGGGGTACGGCCTCTCCCAGTACCTCAGCTTCCTGCTCTTCTGGGTGTTCAACCTCTACTTCGTCTACGCGGGCACCGAGAGCATCCGGTGGCTCGAGACGCTGGCCGCACCGTTCCTCGTGGTCATGGGCGTGGCGCTCCTCTTCTGGGCGGTCTCGGCCGTCGGTGGCGTGGGGCGGATCCTCGAGGAGTCGGACGCCCTGATCCAGTCGACCGAGCAACGCTCCCTGTCCGCGTTCGTCATGGGGCTGTTCGTCCCCTGGGTCACCGCCATGGTCGGCTATTGGGCCACGCTGTCCCTCAACATCCCCGACTTCACCCGGTACGCGAAGAGCCAGAAGGACCAGGCGCTGGGCCAGGCCATCGGGCTCCTCACGACCATGCCGCTGTTCTCCTTCATCGGCGTCGCCGTGACCAGCGCGACGCTGATCCTGTTCGGGGAGGCCATCTGGAATCCCGTGGATCTGGTGGCCCGGCTCACCACCGGTGAGAGCCGGCCCATCCTGGGCTTCCTGGCCATGTTCGTGATCGTCGTCGCCACGCTCTCCACGAACATCGCCGCGAACATCGTGGCTCCCGCCAACAGCTTCTCGAACCTGCTGCCTCGCCGCATCAGCTTCCGCATGGGCGGGCTGATCGCGGGCCTCATCGGCATCCTCATCTTCCCGTGGAAGCTGCTGGACGCGTACCAGACGTGGCTCATCACATACTCGGGGCTGCTGGGTGCCGTCGGGGGTGTGATCGTGTGCGACTACGTGCTCGTGCGGCGAGGCGTGCTGGATCTCCGGGGCCTCTATGACACGCACGGCCCCTACGCGTACGACGGCGGGGTGAATCGCAAGGGGATGATCGCCCTCGTCGCCGGCATCGCCGCGGCGGTCGTCGGCCTGCTGCACCCCAGCCTGGCGTTTCTCTTCAACGGAGCGTGGTTCAGTGCCGCCCTCGTGTCCTTCGTCGTCTACTACTTCCTCATGAAACCCACCGCGCCGGCTTCCGGACCCGTGCCGAGGCCCGTCGCCTGACTCCGAGGCGTTCTCCATGAAGATCTACGACCTGTCCCAGCCCCTGAATCAGGAAGTCTTCTTCTGGCCCTACTACCCGCCTTTCGAGACCTACTACATCAAGCGCAAGGTCGAGCACGGCGTGAACGCCCAGTACATCAAGACATCGAACCACATGGGGACGCACCTCGACGCCCCCCGCCACTTCGTGACGAACGGCATGACCATCGACGAGATCCCCCTCGAGTGGCTGTGCAACACCGGCGTGATCGTGGACCTCACCGCCGAGATGGACGACCTGGCCGTGTACTCACCCGAGATGATCGAGTCGAAGGTAGAGGTGCGGGACGGCGACATCCTCATCCTGCACACGGGCTGGCACCGCTACGCCCAGTTCGGCGAGGACGCCGACGAGGAGCGGTACGTGCACATGCATCCGGGTCCCCATCCCGACATGGTGCCGTGGCTGCTCGAGAAGAACATCCGGATCTGGGGCGTGGACGCCATCTCCACCGACCACCCCATGAACCTCCCCATCGGCCGCTTCCTGGGGAAGGGCATGTTCGGGCATTGTGACCGAGTCCGCGCCAAGGCCGAGGCCGTCTTCGGCGGCCCCGAGGAAGTGGACCGGCTCTTCCCCGAGGAGGACTACCAGCTGACCCACAACGCCCTGTTCCCCCACAACTGCATCCACATCGAGAACATCGGAGGCGAGATCTCGGCGCCCGAGCTCCAGAACCGACGACTGACCATCGGCTGCTTCCCGTGGAAGTTCAAAGGCGGCGAGGCGGCGTTCGCCCGGACGGTTGCCTTCGTGGGGAGCTGGGACGAGTGAGGCGAGGACCGCGTCGGTCGCAGGGCCGGCCGACGCCGGGGGCCCTCCGCACCCCCCCAGAGGGCGTGCCGGGAGAGTGGGGCATGAGCCCATGGCGCGCCGGGCGCGGGACGGACCCGCGAACGCTCGACCGGGTGACTGGCGCATGATCGGCAGAGAAGACCTGGCCGACCTGACCGCGACCGAGGTCGCGCAGCGCGTCGGCAACGGATCCCTGTCCGCCGTGAAGGTGGTGGAGGCGGCCCTGGACCGGGTCACCCGGTACAACGGGGTCCTCAACGCCATCGTAACCCTGAACCCCCGGGCCCTTGACGACGCC
>JBDHHQ010000086.1:0-17671 GCA_039589315.1 Gemmatimonadota bacterium | reverse complement strand
TCATCTGCCCGTAGAACGGGTGGCGCCCCAGCAGGCCCGCGCTCTTCAGGGCGGCTGCCGCCACCTCCGGTGCCTCGTCCTCGATCAGGGCCGTCAGGTACTCGTCGGCCGAGGCGTCGCCCGTCATCGTCCCGGCTGCCAGCGCCATCTCGAGGCGCTCTTCCACTGAGCCACGCCGGGCGGTCTCCCATCTGGACTCGAGGTACGACCTGGCGACCGAGGGGTCGCCCAACTGGAGCTCACCTCTGCCGCGGACCTGTGGATCAGGCGATTCGAGTAGGTCTCGGACGGCCGCGTCCGGTCCCTGTACGTCGGCGGCGGAGAGAGCCCGAACCGCCGCTTCCCGGACCGAGGGCTCGGCGTCGGTCAGCCCGACCTCGACCCGTTTGGTGTCCACCGAGTCGGGCGCCTTCTCCAGGACTCGGAGGGCGCGCTCCCGAATGTCGGCGGACGCGTGGCCGACCAGCCCGTGGAGCTGGGGGGCGAACCGCCCGATCTCGCCAGGCGAGCTCTGGTTGACGATCTCCAGCGCGAAGGCGGCCTGCAGCGTGTCACCCGACGCGAGCGCGCCCTCGAGGACCGGCCCGCTCGAGGCGTCCGATAGCGACGCGAACACGCCCCGGAAGCTGGCGTAGCGACCCCGGATCGATCGGCCCAGCGCGCCCAGGTATTCACGGCGGAGGGCCAGCGTCAGACCCAGCCAGACCACGCACAGCACCGGCGTCACGAAGGCGATCTGCCGCATGTCCAGGACCGTCAGCGCGATGCCGATGAGCGCCACGGAAGCGACCTTGCCGATGCCGTCCGCCAGGGTGGCATCGATGTAGGCCTTGGCGCGCGGCTTCACCTCGTCCGTCAGCGGCACGTACAGCACTTCTCGGGCGGACCGTTCCGCGGAATTGCGGAACGTCATCTCGGTGGCCTTCGCCCCGACGGCGGTCCAGAGCGTCCACATGGAGGCCAACGCCACCGTGGCCCCCAGCATGACGGCCGGGAGCATGAACATGGCCAGGGCCACACCCCATCGTTTCATACCGGGTCGTAGGGCCATCAGGACCACGAACGGCAGCCACTGGGTCGCGGCGTTGAACTTGCCCTGAAACGCGCTCACGGCCTCCAGCGTCTGGAAGGACTCCTTCGTGAGCGCGTTGAACTGGTAGTCGACCAACTGCTTCACCAGAACCATGATCAAGACGGTCACGGCGATCATCCGGATGTGTGGATCCCGGAGGAGCTCCGCCGCCCCCGTCTGGCTCGGGCGCTCGGCGCGCCTCAGTCCAGCGGGCTCGGCCCGCCCCTTGGAGGCCGGCTGGCCGAGGGGGAGCACGAGGGCAAAAGCCACGATCAGCGCGGCCGAGACGAGAAGCAGATTCTGGGTTCCGAGGTTGTCGATGAAGAAACCGGTTACAGCCCCCCCCACCGTGGCCCCCACCGACCCTGCCGCGATGATCATCGGGTAGGCGGTGCGGGCCTCGCGAGCATCGAAGGACAGTTGCGCGGCGATGAAGAAGAGCGTCACCAGGACGGCCGACACCACGTCGTAGAAGCCGTAGAACGAGTAGCCCAGCGCCGCGCTGCCCTCCGTGTAGATGCCGCGGAAGAAGAGCAGGGCGGCGGCCGACGTCAGAGCGGCGCCCGGAACGAGGGTGCGCCAGGACAGGCGCCGGGCCAGGCGGTCGAGCAGCGGCGCCACCACCACGACCGCCGCGCTCACGATGTAGACCCGGTAGAAGTTCGCGCCGCCGATCGCGTCGAGGGCCAGGGCGTTGCGCACCGGGCGCAGCACGCCCAGGGCACAGAGGATGAGGAAGTACATCCCCATCATCGTGTAGAGCGTGCGCGACCCGTTCGAGGGGTGCGATGTCGCTACGGTGGCCAATGCTGACCCGGGCAGGGGACGAGAAGAACCGGAGACACAGGCTCCTGTCGTCCATTTAGGCCCGCTCCGGGCCGGGGTGTCAAGACGGACACCCGGAGGCGAGGTGTGCCAGAGGCTCAGCCGAGGGGGATCGTCACGGTCAGCCGGTGGGTGACCACCTTCGCTTCCTGGAGGCTCAGCGGCCCGCGCGGTGCGGCCAGGAACGTCGTGCCCGAGTCGAAGCCCTCGGCGGCAGCGCGTGGGACATCGGCGAATCCCGCTCCGGGCCGCCCGGCCCCCGAATTCAGACTTCCGGCGTATTGGACCCGGAGGTCGTCGAAGCGGGCCATCAGCGCCCACGTGGGGGTCCACTCGAGCCAGCTTTCGTCCTGCTGCCGGAAGGTCAGCGCGACGAGGTCCATCTGCTCCAGCTCATAGTCGTAGGAACGGACCTGTAGGCCGAGCTGAGCGCCCCAACGATCTTCCTGTCTCCCCACGCCGGTGCGGAGCACCCAGTTGTGGAAGCGGAAGTCGTTCTCCACCGTGCGGTCGCCCACAGGGATCGTCCGGCCTCTCGCCGTCGTGACGGGGGCCTCCGCCTCTACCCAGGTGTCACTCCAGATGGGTTCGTAGACGATATCCACACCGAAGGTCGTGGGCCCACCCGTGTGTGCCAGGCCGAGCCCGAGGTTGTAGGCCCACGAGTTCCCCGGGTCCCGCGGGATGTTCATGATGTCGTAGTTGGGGATCTTGGGATGCGACTTCCAGTTGCCTGTGAGGATACCGCCAAGGTGCCAGCCGGCAGCGCCCACGGGGCGCTCGTAGCCCAGGTGCACACCCCACGTGTTCGTCTCGTCGCGCTCGACCCGGGGAGGGGGAGGCCGCGGTCGCGGGAACGGACCGATGCGGGGATCCACCGGATCCACCGGCTCGGGAACGGCCCACCAGAACTGCTGGGCGATCCGGTGGGTCATCTCGAACCGATTGTGGACGAGGAGGACCTCGCCGGTACCCCCGTCTTGCCACGCCTGGAAGAGGCCCACCCGCACGTCCAGCATGTGGCCCGTCTGATCGATGGCTGCGCCGGGCGTGTACAGCAGCTTCACTCCGTCCAGTCCGTCCAGGTCGGCCCAGTGGGCGCCAACGCCGAGGGACAGCCCGCTGTCGGTTGCCCGTAGCCCACCGTAGCCCGAGAGATAGAGGTTGGTGGCGCTGGACCGGGAGAGAGGCGAGCCGTCCAGGTCGAAGCCGAAGTCGTCCGGCCGTCCCACGTCCAGCTCCTGGAACGCGGCAGCCCCGCCCCCGAACCACACCTTTCCCCGGCCGGCCGCGCTAACCGGCAGCGTTCGCGCTCCCCCGTTGTCGCCCGAGATGTCATAGAAGCCCGGCGATCCGGACACGAAGCCCTCGGTGATGCGACCGCCCTTGGCCGGGTTCACGAAGCCGTCCAGGGACCGGTCGTGAATCGCGATGGACACGCCACCCAGTCCCGGGTTGTCCGAGGGGAAGATCATGAACTGGTTGCCGGCGGCCACCGGGACCGTCTTGATGGGGATCAGCTGGGCCGCGCCTGTCCGGGGGGCTGTGAGCAGTCCCACGACCAGCGCGGTGGCGGCGATCAGGAACGGACGACCGGACGGGGAAGGGAGCCTCGACATGGCCAAGCACCTCCTGAGCGGATGGGCCCGTGTGCACGGGCGACCGGGCGGCTCCCCGGGTGGGGCGCGCCGGCCGATGGACAAACGACCCGGCCGGCCCAGGCGTGACGGATGCGGCCCGGGTCGGACTTTTCAGGGCGGGCAGGGCCCCCTAGAGTTCACTCCGCCGGAGGGATGCCGCCCAGCGGATCGGCCCCGGTTCCCACCCTCTTCCGCGGTGAACAGGAGGTATCAGTGTCGAAGTCGCTACGGTGGTGGAGTCCCCTCGTGCTCTCGCTCGCGTTCCTGACCGGGCTCCAGGGGCAGGACCGGCGGGTCAGGATCTTCATCTCGGTGGACATGGAAGGGATCGGCGGCATCGGCACGGGCGCCATGACCAGTAGCGGCGGCAAAGACTACTCGTTGGGCCGTGCCCTCATGACTGCCGAGGTCAACGCGGTCGTGAACGCGATCTTGTCCGGCGGCGCTGCCGACATCGTGGTCAACGACTCCCACGGCGACATGCAGAATCTCCTGCACATGGAGCTCGATCCCCGAGTGACCTATATCCAGGGCAACATCAAGCCGCTGGGCATGGTGCAAGGGCTGGACGGGAGCTTCGACGGCGCGATCTTCCTCGGCTACCACGCCAGAGCCGGTGATCCGGACGGCTTCCTGGCCCACACCGGCTCCGGCGCCGTGAAGGGTCTCTGGTTGAACGACGTGGAAGTGGGCGAAGGTGGCTTGAACGCCGCCTTCGCCGGACAGCACGGCGTGCCGGTGCTGATGGCTGGGGGCGACTCGGCCTTCACCCGGGAGATTCGTGAGTTGCTGCCCACGGCCACGGTGGTCACGAAGGTCGCAGTGACGCCACAGGTCGCACGCCTCCGCCACCCGGAGGGAGTCCGGGCCGAGCTCGCCCAGGTGGCAGGAGAGGCCGTGAGGGGCGTCGAGGAGGCGCCTGTCTTCCGCCTGGATCCACCGATCCGGGTCCGTGCTCGCTTCGCCACTACGACGCGTGCGGACATCCTCGAAGCCATCCCGGGCATCGAGCGGGCGGACGGCTTTACCGTCGAGTACGAGGCGGCGGACGTAGACGAGGCCTACCGCCTGATCCGCTTGATGTACAAGTACGTGGCCTGGTAGGGCGCCGGCCCCCCGGCCCGGGTCCCGAGCCGGCAACCGGAGCCTTGCCGGCGGCCTCCACAAAAGGGTTGCATGCCCTCCACGGTAAACATATGTTTCCTCCCCGACACCTGTCCGATGTGGACACGCGTACCCGACTCCCGGAAATCCCGGGGCCCCCAGCGCTGCCAGACCCCTGGGGAGCAGTGTCGGAAAGCGCGGGCCGACGACGCAGGAGGAGCGCGAATGCGGAGGGAGAGCAGGAGCTCGAAGCGGGTCACGACCCTGGCGCTGGCCGTGGTGGCAGGCGGCGCCGTGGCGTGCTCGCACGTGGGGCAGGACGAGTTCGACACCACCATCGCCCAAGTGCGACGGGAGGTCAGAGAAGGCGACGAGGGGCTGTCCCGGAACCTCGGCGGGCGCGTGGCCGGCCTCGAGGGTCGCGTCGACGGCATGGAGGGCCGCGTCGTCGCCATGGAACGCGACTTCCAGGCCCTGTCCGCCGATTTCGACGTGATGGTCGAGCGCATGGACATGGCCATGCGGCTCAAGACCCCCATCATCTTCGGCTTCGACGAGGCCACGCTGCAGGACCGGTACCTGCAGCTGCTGGATCGTGTGAGCAACATCGTCCACGACTACTACCCGGCGGCCCTCATCACCGTGGAAGGCTTCACGGACACCGCGGGCAGCCCCGCGTACAACATGCAGCTGGGTCAGCGCCGGGCCGAGGCGGTGAAGGACTACCTGGTCACGAACGGGCAGATTCCGCCGGACCAGGTGCGGGCCGTGAGCTACGGGGAAGACCCCCAGCGGCTGGTGCATCCCGACTACACGGGGCCGGGAGACACCGGTTGGCAGAACCGGCGGGTCGTGCTGGTCGTCGACTACGACAGCGACGGCCTGGGAGGCCAGGTCGCCCAGTCTCCGCAGCTCTAGCCACCACACTCTCGGAGGCACACAGCGAGAGCCTCGAGGCAGGCGAGACAGCGAGGAGGCTCCACGAGGGGTGGCGCTCCCGGCTCCGGCCGGGGGCGCGCCTTTTCCTCTTCGCGCTTTGCTGCGAGCGACGGGGGCGGATGGCGTTGGGTCGGGTCCAACCCAGGCGGAGGACCCGGGCTCTTGCCGTTCCGGGGCTGGACGCATAGCCGTGGGGGACACCCCAAGCTCGCTGGAGGCTGACGATGCGTCACCGCGCCCCCATCCTTTTGCTGCTCGCCGCCCTCTCCTGCCGCCAGGCCGAGGCGCCAGCCCCTGATTGGTCGGCCGTGTTCGACGGGCGGGCCGGCACCTGGATCGATCTGAGCTACGCGTACTCCGACGAGACGCTGTATTGGCCTACGGCCGACGGATTCCGCCTCGACGTCGTCGCCGACGGATACACGGAGGCCGGGTACTACTACGCGTCCAACAACTTCACGACATCCGAGCACGGCGGCACGCACCTGGATGCGCCCATCCACTTCGCCGAGGGCCGCCAGGCCTCGAGCGAGATCCCGCTGAGCCGGCTCATCGGCCCGGCCGTCGTCATCGACGTCTCGGAGCGAGCGGGCCCCGACTACCAGGTCGGCGTGCAGGACCTGCAGGGGTGGGAGGCTGCCCACGGGCCGTTGGCCGACGGCGTGATCCTCCTGATCCGCACCGGCTGGGGCGACCGCTGGCCCGATGCCGGCGCCTACCTGGGGACCGAACGGCGGGGAGCCGAAGCGGTCGCTGAGCTGCACTTCCCCGGCCTCGCTTCCGAGGCCGCCCAGTGGCTCGTCGACAACCGGAGCATCGGGGCGCTGGGTATCGACACGCCCTCCATCGACTATGGTCAATCCACCCTCTTCGAGACCCACCGCATCCTGTACGATCGGGACATTCCGGGTTTCGAGAACGTGGCGAACCTCGGGGGGATGCCGGAGACGGGCGGGTACGTCGTCGCCCTGCCCATGAAGATCGAGGGCGGCAGCGGGGGGCCGCTCAGGATCGTCGGCTTCGTCCCGTCATGATCGAGATCGACGGTCATTCCCTGACCCTCGAGGACCTGGCGCGGGTCGCGTTCGACGGTGCCGCGGTGGTCCTCACGAAGCACGCACGGACGTCCGTCGGCCGCGCGCGCGCCTTCATCGAGGAGCTCCTGGAATCGGGCGAGCGCATCTACGGCGTGACGACCGGCTTCGGCCGCCTCGCCGACGTGGTGATCGCCCCGGACGAGCAGCGTCAGTTGCAGCAGAACCTGGTGCGAAGCCACGCGTCGGGCGTGGGAACGCCGATGACCGTGCCGCAGGTCCGGGCGCTCATGACGCTCCGGGCCAACGCCCTGGCCCGGGGCACTTCCGGTTGTCGGCCCGTGGTGGTCGACCGGCTCCTGCAGTTCCTGAACCTCGGCATCCACCCATTGGTCCCCACGGCCGGATCGGTGGGTGCGAGCGGAGACCTGGCCCCGCTCGCTCACGTGGCGTTGGCGCTGACGGGCGAAGGACAGATCATCACCGAGGAGGGAGCGCGCGACACCGGAGTGGCGCTGGCCGAGCACGGGCTGCCGCCGCTGGAGCTGGTGGAGAAGGAAGGCCTTTCCCTCATCAATGGCACGCAGGCCACCACCGGCCTGGGCATCCTGGCTCTGCTCGCCGCGGAGCGCGCCCTGGAAGCGGCCGAGGTAGCCGGCGCCATGAGCCTCGAGGGGCTGCGGGGGACGCCGGAGCCCTTCCGCGAGGAGGTGCACCGGGCGCGGCCGCATCCGGGACAGGCGGCAACCGCCCGGCGGTTACGTGCATTGCTGGAGGATTCCGAGATCCGGGAGTCGCACCGGCATGGCGACCCCAGGGTCCAGGACGCCTACTCCCTCCGCTGCATGCCCCAGGTCCATGGGGCGAGCAGGGGTGTGCTGGACTACGTGCGGGGCGTTCTCTCGGTCGAGGCCAACAGCACCACGGACAATCCCCTCGTGTTTCCGGGCGCCCGCGCCGTGGTGAGCGCCGGTAACTTCCACGCGCAGGTGGTCTCACAGGCGCTGGACTTCCTGTGCATCGCCGCCGCGGACCTGGCGGCCATCAGCGAACGGCGGCTGGAGCGCCTGCTGAATCCGGACCTCTCCGGGCTTCCGGCCTTCCTGGCCCGGAGTCCGGGCATCGAGTCCGGGTTCATGATCGCCCAGGTCACCGCCGTGGACCTTCTCGGGGAGATGCGGATCCTGGCACACCCGGCGTCCGTCGACTCGGTGCCCACGAGCGCGAATCAGGAGGACCATGTCAGCATGGGCATGGCGGCGGCGCGAAAGGTCCTTCGCACCGTGGAATGCCTGGAGTACGTCCTGGCCGTGGAGCTGGTGGCCGCCGCTCAGGCCCTCGAGTATCTGCGACCCCTGCGGGCGGGCCGGGGGGTCGAAGAAGCGTTCGCTTTGATCCGCCGGCAGGTCCTGCCCCTGGACGGAGACCGCCCCTTTTCGGGCGACATCGAGGGCGTCCGGGAGTTGGTGCGCAGCGGGGCCGTGGCGGCCTGCATACCCCAACCATCGGAGAGTTGACGATGTCGACGGCCAGGATCGCGGAGGTCGTTCGAGCTCCCCGGGGGACCGAAATGAGCTGCAAGGGATGGCAGCAGGAGGCGGCCCTGCGGATGCTCATGAACAACCTGGACCCGGAGGTGGCCGAGAACCCGGACGAGCTCGTGGTCTATGGCGGCACCGGCCGGGCGGCGAGGAGCTGGGATGCGTTCGGCGCCATCGTCCGGGCGCTGCGGGAGCTGGACGACGACGAGACGCTGCTCGTTCAGTCCGGTAAGCCCATCGCGGTTTTCCAGACCGGGACGCACGCGCCGACGGTGCTCATCGCCAACTCCAACCTCGTGGGCCGTTGGGCCACCTGGGAGCACTTCAACGAGCTCGAGCGCCGCGGCCTCATGATGTACGGGCAGATGACCGCCGGCTCGTGGATCTACATCGGGACGCAGGGCATCCTGCAGGGCACCTACGAGACCTTCGGCGCCATGGGCCGGGCCCACTTCGGCGGCACGCTCGCGGGCAAGTGGGTGCTGACGGGCGGCATGGGGGGCATGGGTGGGGCCCAGCCGCTGGCTGCCACCATGAACGAAGGGGCGATCCTGTGCGTCGAGGTCGACCCCGACCGCATCCGGCGCCGGATCGACCACCGGTACTGCGACCGCATGACGTACGACCTGGACGAAGCGCTCGGTTGGATCCGGGAGGCCACCGCGTCGGGCCAGCCACTGTCCGTCGGCCTGGTGGGCAACTGCGCCGAGGTTCTGCCCGAGCTGGTGGACAGGGGCGTGGTGCCCGACGTGCTGACCGACCAGACGTCGGCCCACGACCCCCTCAACGGGTACGTGGCAGCCGGCATGACCCTGGCCGAGGTCGCCGAGCTACGGCAGCGCGATCCGGAAGAATACCTCCGGCGTTCCCGCGCTTCGATCCGCGCGCACTGCGAGGCCATGGTGGCCTTGATGCGGAAGGGCGCCCACACGGTGGACTACGGCAACAACCTCCGTGGCGAGGCGCTGGCTGCGGGATTCGAGGACGCCTTCGCCTACCCCGGCTTCGTGCCGGCGTACGTGCGGCCCCTCTTCTGCGAGGGCAAGGGGCCGTTCCGGTGGGTCGCGCTGTCGGGCGATCCGGCCGACCTGGCCCGGACGGACGAGCTGGTCCTGGAGTTGTTCCCTCACGACGAGCACCTGGTCCGCTGGATCCGCCTCGCGCGGGAGCGCGTGCGCTTCCAGGGCCTACCGGCCCGGATCTGCTGGCTGGGCCAGGGCGAGCGAGCGCGCTTCGGGGTGGCCCTGAACGACCTGGTGGCTTCCGGCGAGCTCAGCGCGCCCATCGTCATCGGTCGGGACCACCTGGACACGGGATCGGTGGCGTCGCCCTTCCGGGAGACCGAGGCCATGAAGGACGGCACGGACGCGGTGGCCGACTGGCCGGTGCTCAACGCCCTGGTGAATACGGCCGCCGGGGCCTCCTGGGTGTCGTTCCACCACGGTGGGGGCGTAGGGATCGGCAATTCGCTTCACGCCGGACAGGTGCTGGTGGCGGACGGCACACCGGAGATGCGCCAGCGGATCGAGCGCGTCCTCACCAACGATCCCGGCCTTGGCGTGGCGCGCCATGCGGACGCGGGCTACGAGCTCGCCGTCGAGACCGCTCGCCGAGAAGGGCTGAAGCTCCCCATGATCGGCTGAGCGCCCGGGGCGACCCGTCAGCTCGGGGCGTTGATGAAGGCCTCGAGCCCGGCCGGATCCACGGCCACGTGTCCGACCGGGTTTCGCCAGGCGTTCAAGCCTGCCCGGCGGAGGCTCGCGGCTGCCCTCTCCGGGAGTCCCATGGCGTCGAGCTCCTCGACCATGTCACGAAACCCGTTCTGGAGGTGCTCGGAGGGCGTGTCCGGATCGACGCCGGTCAGATAGCCGTCCTCGCCCCGCGGACAGAACGAGTTCCGTTCCTGGAGGGCGTCCATGGCCGGGTCGAGCTCCGCCATGAAGGCGGGATCTCGCCTCAGCAGCCGGACGCACTCGATGAGGGCCCGGCAGTTCTGATCGTCCGGGTAGAGTCGATACCAGGAGACGAGCTCCAGCGGCCTCGTATTCTCCACGCCGAAGGCGAACTCCCGTGGCACCATCCCGCCGTCGGTCTTCTGATGGGTCGTGTAGCGGCAGTAGATGCTCAACGCCCAGTTCATGCCCGCCAGGAAGAGCCCCCCCTCCCTGAGAAGCTCATGGGCCCGCCGCAACGCCCGCAGCCGGGTCGCATGGTCGAAGTAGATCAGCACGTTCATGCAGCGGATCAGGTCGGCAGGCCCGTCCAATTCGAGGTCATCCAGTCCAACCTGCATGAAGCGAAGGTTGTCGCCGGCGTACTCGAGGATCGGATTGGCGGTCAGGCGCACGCCATCGGCCTCGACGTTGAGGAGCGAGGTCCCTCGGGCCTCCGGGCGGTCCGCCAGGATGCTGCCCAGCAGCGAACGGAACCGGGACTTGGTGGCTTCCGGATCTTGCGTGAGCGACTCCCACCGGGCGGTGTCCACGATGCCCGCCTGGAAGTAGCGGACCTTGTCCTCGTCTTCGAAGACCGCGTAGTCGCCGAGCCGATCCACCAGGAGGTACTGACCGAAGGAGGGATCGGCGCCCACGATTCGGCACTGGGGAAACGCCTGAGCCGTGTCCACGGTCGTATGGGGGGGGAAGCCGCATCCGAGGTCCACCAGCTTCGCCCCGGACTCGGGCTGATACCACTGGTTGGCGCGAAGGTAGTCGTCCAGCTTCCGGTGCCGGTCCTTGAGCGTGATGGGTGGGACCATGCCGTCCCACGCGTGGGGATGGATCTTCGGCAGGATGTGGCTCAGCTCCCACGCCAGCAGCCAGCTGAAGTCCCTCGCGCCGATGCCCACCTCCTGCATGGCCTGGCACTCCCAGTCCACGAACTGCTGCACGTCGGGGTGTTGGTCTTCGAGGGGCGCGAGGAGCTCGAGCACGGTCGGCGAGAGGTCGCCCTCGAAGTAACGCTCGTTCCATCGCTGCACGATGCTGGACATGGGGGAGTACCTGGCGTGTCCGGGGGGCCGCGTGATGACGTGGTCCAGTAGGTATGCGCCCGATCCCGGCTGGCGCAAGGCGCAGGGGTGGCTACCGGACCTCTGCACCACCACCCTACATTGCCCACGCCACGACCGTCATCGCACGAGCGCGCGGACCCGACCGGAGGCGTAATGGCCCACTGGGATGCTGTCTGGCTGAACGCGAACCTGGCGACGATGACGGTCACCGGTGATCCCTATGGAGCGATCCGGAACGGGGCGCTGGCCGTGAAGGACGGCCGCCTGGCGTGGCTGGGACCCGGGGGGAGCCTGCCCGGTGGACCGGACGCGGCCGGCGAGGTCCACGACGTCGAGGGTGCCTGGATCACGCCCGGGCTCGTGGACTGTCACACGCACCTGGTCTTCGGAGGCGACCGCGCCGGGGAGTTCGAGGCCCGCCTGCAGGGGGCCTCGTACGAGGAGATCGCCCGAGCGGGAGGCGGGATCCTCTCCACGGTGCGCGCCACGCGCGCTGCGGACGAGGAGGCCCTGTACCGTGCCGCATCGCACCGCCTCGACGGGCTCCTGGCCGAGGGGGTCACGACGGTGGAGATCAAGTCCGGCTACGGGCTCGAGACCGAAGCGGAGATGAAGATGCTCCGGGTCGCCCGACGCCTGGGCCGCGAGCGGCCGGTGACCGTGCAGACGACGCTCCTGGCGGCCCATGCGCTCCCGGAGGAGTTCCTGGGTCGCCGAGAGGCCTACCTGGATCTGGTCGTCGAGGAGATGATCCCCCGGGCCGTCCACGAGAGTCTGGCCGATGCGGTGGACGCTTTCTGCGAAGGCATCGCCTTCACGCCAAGGGAATGCGCTCGCGTGCTCGAGGCAGCCCGTGAGCACGGCCTCGGACTCCGCCTCCACGCGGACCAGCTCACCGATTCCGGAGGAGCAGCCCTGGCGGCGAGCTTCGGAGCCCGGTCGGCGGACCACCTCGAGTACACCTCCGCGGAGGGTGCCCGTGCCATGGCTGGCGCCGGAACGGTGGCCGTGCTCCTCCCAGGCGCCTACTACTTCCTGCGCGAGGAGCGTGCTCCGCCCGTGGAGACCTTCCGGGACACGGGGGTGCCCATGGCGATTGCCACCGACGCCAACCCGGGTAGCTCGCCGCTCACATCACTGCTGCTGGCCCTGAACATGGCGTGTACGCTTTTCCGCATGACGCCGGAGGAGGCCCTTGCGGGGGTCACCAGGAACGCCGCCCGCGCGCTCGGAATGGCGGGGGAGGTGGGGGCGCTCGAAGTCGGCGCCCGCGCCGACCTCGCGGTCTGGGACGTGGGGCATCCCGGAGAGCTGAGCTACTGGATGGGTCGCAATCCGCTGCTGACGGCTGTCCGGAACGGCACGGTCATTCGCACGGCCTCGTAATCAGCGGCCCGCGAGGGCGGCCTTGGTTCGGACGAACTGTTCGACGGTGGTGAGCATGGTGGTGTCCAACACGGGCCGTGCCTCTGCCGGCTCGTAGAGCGTGGCCCACTCCGCGTGGACCCAGGAGAGTCCCATGAGGTTGGAGGCCGCGGGAGCCAGGCGGGAGAGCGCCACCTGGTGAAGCCGAAAGAGGACCGCGGGCACGTGGACCTTCCGGATCGTCCTCCCCAGCGCTCGGCTGCAGGCGTCCACGGCTTCGTTCCACGTCAGGATCTCCGGGCCGCCCAGGTTGAGGACGGTGTCCGCCGCTGCGGGCTGGAACAGCGCCTCGACCAGATACCGGGCCACGTCCTCCACGGCCACGAAGGGGTGACGCGTCCAGCCGTGTCCGGGGACGAGAGCCACACCCAAGACGTCCATGAGCCTGCTGGCCACGGCCATGTACAGGGTGGAGAACCAGTAGCCACGCCGGAGCGTGTGGGCCTCTTCGCCGCGGAGCGGCAGCCCGGACCCGAGCAACGCCAGCCACTCGTCCATGAAAGGTGCGGTGCGGACGATCGTGTACGGCAGGCCACTCTGGCGAAGCCTCTCTTCGTTCAGTCGTTTGTAACGAAACGTAGGAACCAGGTCGTCGTACGGCGTGACAGGAACGGACACGAAGACGAACCGTTCGATCTGGAGCCGCCGGCACACGCGCAGGAGGTTGAAGTACCCGTCACCCTCCACGGCGTCGAAGCTGGAACCCCGCTGCCGGGGCAGGCTCGCGTTCGCCGTGGCGACCACGGCATCGATGTCGCGACTGGCCGATCGGACGCTGTCCGGGTCGAGTAGATCGCCCAGGATGAGCTCTACGCCGAGCCGCCCCAGGTGTTGATACCTGGAGCCCGGACGCACCAATGCTCTGACCTGATAGCCTTCCGAGGCCAGCCGTGTGCACACGGCGGTGCCGAGCTGGCCGGTGGCGCCAACGACGAGAATCATCCTTCCCCGGACCGCCTTCTCAACACGACGAGCGCGATCCCGGCATCGCGCCGGAATCCCGCGTAACTCCTCCTCCTTGTGGTCGACTGATCGGGATGTACGGACGAGCCCCCGAGAAGCCCTCGCAGGGCTTCGTCCCGGGGCACGGATCGTGCAGAACGCATCGGTCTGGAGACGCGCGGCGGAGGCCAAAGCGGCAGGATAAGGCGATTATCCTTGCTCACCCGCCATATGTTTACCGATAATGAGTGGTGCGAGCGCTCCGCCCGTGGGACCGAGTGTGCGGTCGCTCGCTTGCTTGGGCAGTCGCTGAGGAGTGAATCACGTGCGTTACGAGACCGAGGTCTACAGTCCGTCGGCGTCCGACATCGAGGACGACACCCCCATCGGCCAAGCGTTCAAAGTCCTGACCTGGGTAGTCCTGGGTTCGCTCATGCTGGTGTGGGGCGTCGTGGGCTTCGTCTTCTGGCTGCCGCGACTGGTACGGGAGATGGTGGGCTTCAGCGTCGCTCTCGTCTACGCGAACATGACTGGAGGGAGCCTCGAGCCTGCGGGGGAGGGCTTGAAGGAGGCGATCAACTTCTACAAGCGAGGGTTCGAGATGGCGTACACCGCCGTGCTGAAGCCTCGGACGGGGCCGACGCCACCTCCGGGAGCGACCACCGCGCGGCCGAAGATCCACGTCGACCGGCTGTTCAAGGAGGCTCTGTGGGCCGTCTTCGTGTGGTGGATCCTCCTCTCCGTTCTCGGGCTGATCTCCTGGACGCCTCTCGCGCTGGTGCGGTGGGTGGCCACGGGCGCGTGGCTAGAGACGCTGGACGGCGTGCTCGTCAAGTTCTGGATGTGGTTGGACGGCCTCATGGGAACGGCCGCGAGCGGCTGAATCGCGCTGGCAGCTCCGGCATCGTAGACTGTGCGGCGGGCCCTTCGGGGCCCGCTGTTTTTTTTCACGACCCTTCGCACCGGACAGAAGAGCCCATGAAGCGACTCGCCATGGCACTGGTGATCGCGCTCGCAGCCCCCCTGAACGGCCAGTCGGGGCCGGTCGACGCGGCGGTGGAGCGTTTCGCGGACGAGATCACCCAGGTGCGGCACGAGATCCACGAGAATCCCGAGCTCGGCAACCGGGAGTTCAGGACGGCCGAGATGGTTGCGAATCACCTCCGGGCTCTGGGCTTCGACGAGGTTCGCACCGGGATCGCCCACACGGGAGTGGTGGGCATCCTGCGGGGTGGTCGTCCTGGGGGGGTCGTGGCGGTCCGTGCCGACATGGATGCCCTCCCCGTGACCGAGAACACGGGCTACCCGTTCCAGTCCGAGGTGCGAACCGAGTACCTCGGGCAGGAGGTCGGTGTGTCCCATGCATGCGGGCACGACATCCACACGGCGGTCCAGCTGGGTGTGGCGTCGGTGCTGGCCTCCATGCGGGAGCAGATCCCGGGAACCGTGAAGTTCATCTTCCAGCCTGCGGAGGAGGGGCCTCCTCCGGGGGAGGAGGGAGGCGCAGATCTCATGGTGGCCGAGGGGGTTCTGGAGGGGCCACGGCCGTCGGCCATCTTCGGACTGCACTCCTTTTCCGAAATGGAGGTGGGTAGCGTCGGCTACACGCCCGGACCGGCGCTGGCCGCGGTGGATCACTTTCGAATCCGCGTAGTGGGGAAGCAGGCCCACGGGGCCGCTCCTCACCTCAGCGTCGATCCGATCGTGATGGCGTCCCAGGCGGTCATGGCGTTCCAGACCATCCGGTCACGCAACTTGCACCCTCTTCAACCCAGCGTGATCACCGTGGGCATGTTCCGGGCCGGCGAGCGCTTCAACATCATTCCCAGCGAGGTTCGGATGGAGGGGACGGTCCGCACGTACGATCCCGACGTCCGGGACGCGGTGGAGCGCCGGATGGGCGAGATCCTGGGGGGCATCACCCAGGCGGGTGGCGGTACCTACGAGCTGGAGTACGATCGCGGCACGCCGGCAACCGTCAACGACGACGCCCTCACGGCGCAGATGGCGCCCACGCTGGTGGACGTGATGGGGGCGGACAACGTGCTCGAGATCGAGCCCACGATGGGTGGAGAGGACTTCGCGTATTTCGCGAACGAGGTGCCCGGCTTCTTCTACCGACTGGGGACGGTCCTGCCGGGGACGATCTCTGGAGGGCATCACACGCCGGACTTCCGCGCCGACGATGCGTCCATTCCGATCGGGATGCGCACCATGGCCTCGCTCCTGCTGGACTACCTGGAGTCGCTGAACGACGCCACGGATCGTTGACGCCCAGGCTTCAGCGGTCCACCGTGGGCACCTTCAGTCGCGTCCGGCTGGCCAGGTCGAAGACGTCGCCGCGCGAGAGGAAGTAGTACGGCCGGTCGCCTCGGTCGTTGGCTCCGTACACGGCGACCTGGCTCTCGCCGATCACCTCGGCGCGGTCCCCCTGAACGACGATGGCGGCGCCCTCGTCGAGGCCGATGCCCAAGATGTCGGGGCGTCTCCCGAGGACCTGGAACAGGTCAGCCTGCCGGTACCGCGTGAGGAGGTGCTGGTCCACGGCCACCGCTTCCATGAAACCGAACCCCTTGAGGTAGCCCTCGGCGATGACCCGTCCCCGGTCGTCCTTGGCGCCGCGCACGAGGAACGAGGCCAGCATGGAGGCGCCGGCGGACGTACCTCCCACGACGCCTCCCCGCTCGAGGAGGGCTTCCAGCTCCCGGTGGGTCCGGGTGTCCAGGTACGCGTCGACCAGGCGCCACTGCTGGCCGCCCGAGATCCACACGCCGGTGGCCGCCTTGAGGGGCGCCACGAACGCCTCGCTCTCGGCGACCGTCCGGTCTCGGGTGTGCAGCACCGTCACGCCCGCCGCGCCCATCTTCCTGAACGGGGCCAGTCCCTTCCAGCCATCCGAGAAGGCGTCGCCGTCGTGGGCGGTGGGAATGACCACGATTCGCGCCGATGCGCCTCCGGCGTGGGCGACGAATCGCTCGAGGATCTCACCGCGGACGGGGCCACCGCCGGCGGCGACCAGCGTGCCGTGGGGTGGGCCCACCGTGGGTGGCGCCGGCAGCGCCGGGTCCGGGCTCGACGCCCCGGAGCCGCACGCGATCAGCGCGGGTAGGGCGATGAGGACGAGCCACCGGAACGATCGCCGCGGGCGCACGTCAGGCCTTTCGCGGAAAGTACGGGTTGGCACCCACGGCGTGGTCCGTCACGTCGTGCAGCTCCGTGATCTCCGGGACGGCGTCCCGCAGCATGCGCTCCACGCCCTGCCGGAGCGTCATGCGGGAAAGGGCGCAGCCCTGGCACCCGCCACCCATCTCGATGTACACCTCGGTGCCCTCCACGGCGACCAGCTCGATGGCGCCTCCGTGCGCCGCGATGCCGGGATTGACGCGCTCGTTCAGGACCTGACGTACCCTGTCTGCGAAGGGGCCCTCCGCCGTGGGCGGCGCGCCGGGCCGCACGTCCCGGATCTGGAAGCCGCTCTCGTGATCCCGCTCCACGAAGTCGACCGTGGCTCCGTCGAGGCGGGCCAGGCTCCCCTCGCTGACGAGCACCGTGAAGTCCTGGGTGGCGACGGCGATCTCGTCGTCCTGGCGGTCGGCGGGCGCCACGAGCGCGAGATCGTAGCGCGGGGCGAGGGGTGATCCGTCGTGGAGCGTGATACGGAGCGCTCGGGGCTCACCGGCACTCTGTGCCAGGTAGCTTCGAACGACTTCGCGGGCCCGGTCCGTGAACGTCAGCATCGCCTTCTTTCCAGGGGTTTGGACGCCGTCATACCCGCTTGAAGCTGCGGGGTTCGACTGCCATGGGACGCACCCGGTCTCGCGCCGGACTAGTACGCCCCCCGGCACTCGTGTAGGTTCTTGGGCTCGATCCCCGATCCCCGACCCCCTCAGGTCTCCCCGATCGTTCCGGGACCGGCTCGCGGAACGGCCCACGGCGGGTGGCCGCGGCGCGGTCCACTCCGCCACGACAGAGCGTGAACAAATGGCTGAACACGACCTCATGGACAAGATCACGTCGCTGTCCAAGCGGCGCGGCTTCGTCTTCCAGTCTTCGGAGATCTACGGCGGCACCGGCTCCGTGTGGGATTACGGCCCGCTGGGCGTCGAGCTGAAGAACAACGTCCGGGGGCGCTGGTG
>JBDHHQ010000085.1:0-17853 GCA_039589315.1 Gemmatimonadota bacterium | reverse complement strand
AGGGTGAAGTCGAACATCGTGTTGGCGTTGGGGCGGAGGTGAGCGGGGAGGGTCGGGGAACCGGAGCAGCCGCGCAAGGTGGGAGTACGGGTCACTGAGCGCTTCACCGAGCCATCGCCGCCGCCGTGGCAGAGGGCTCGAGGCAAACCAGGGGACCGACCGTGGCCGGGGCAGCCAGAGATCGGCGAACTGATTCGTCGCGACGATGCGGTGAAGGCTCGCGAAGTGGAGGAAGACGCGGGAGGCAGACTCTCTACCGCTCACCCGCCGCGATCTCCTCGGCCTCGATCCGTCGGCGCATGGCCTCCAGATCGGCCAAACTCTTCTCCATCACCGCCCCGAAACGAGGGTCGTCTCGGATGGAGTCGAGGAGGGGGTCCATGGTCGCGTAGCCGCGGCCAGGCTGGTAGCCGGCTTCGTAGGCTTGTTCGACAAGTTCGAGGGCCTCGTCGGTGTTGCCAAGGGCGGAGTGGATCGCGGCCATCTTCCAGGGAAGGGAGACGTCGTCGACTCCTCGGTCCAGTTCAGCCTGACGGTATGCCAGCACCCTCTTCAGCTCAGCACGTCCGGCCTGGATTTGGCCAGTTCTTGACAGCGCGTAGCCGAAGAACGCACCGGCGTGGCGACCGCCCGAGTTGTGTCCTCCGGTTGCACCCGCTGGCAGGGGGGCGAGGCGCAGTGCCTTGGCCGCCGCCGCTGCTGCCTCTTCGAAGCTGCCGACGGCCGCGGCCGCTTGGGCATGCATCGCCAGCGTGGGCGAGCTCTCGGGAAAAGCCGCGCTCTCGCGTGCGGCCACCCTGTAGGCCGCGTCGGCGTCACCCCGATAGAACTCCAGCCTGGCCGCGGTTCCCGGCGCTCGGCCGCCGCTTGGAAAGCGTGCGCGGTGTTCGTCATAGAGCCGGTCGGCGATCTCCTCCTCCCCTAGACGGGCGTACACTACGAGAAGCTGGGTTCCGGGGAATGCAGCCAGCGGATCGAGTCTGCGAGCCCTCTTGAACCAACGAAGCGCCTCGTCGAGTCGACCAAGGAGCTGGTGGGACCCACCGAGGTTGTACGTGGCCGCCCAGTGGTTGGGGTCGAGTTCCAGGGCTCGGAGGTTGGCCTCGAGGGCTTTGGCATGGAGTTGCCGATACTGCATCGCGCCGGCCAACGCCTTGTAGCCGTCAGCGTCCGCCGAGGCAAGCGCAATCGCCTTCCGGGCGGCTGCGTCCGCTGAGTCCGCCCACTGGAGCACGCCGTCCTCGTGGTAATCAGTGCCCGCGTATGAGTTACCCGCCCGCTGTCGCAGCCCGTCCGCGAGCCCTGCCCACGCGGGAGCGTAGCCTGAGTCGCTGGCGATGGCCTCCCGAAACAACCGGATCGCCTCCTCGTAGCCGTCCAACGCATAGGTCGCATACGCCGCGCGCCCACGGGAGTAATAGTCGTAGGCCTCCAGATCGTCCGTGCGCCGGCTAGCGATTCGGTCTTTTTCGGCGGGCGTCAGGGTAGCGCGCAGGGCAAGAGCGATGTTCTCGGCGATCTCGGTCTGGATGTCGAAGATGCTCCCGGCTGTGAGCGTCCTATCGTAATTCTCTGACCAAACGTGCCCATCCGAAACGGCGTCGATCAACTGAACCGTGACACGCACCGAGCTCCCGTCCCTTCGCACGCTCCCCTCGACGACAGAGCCAGCCCGCAGCTCGCCGCCGATTTCCGCCATGGTCTTGTCAGAGTCCCGATACTGAAGGACTGCTTGGCGGGAGAGCACGGTGAGGTCCGCGATCCTGGAAAGCGTGCCGAGGATCTCCTCGTGGACCCCGTCGGCGAAGTAGGCGTGGTCGGGATCCGGGCTCAGATTCGCGAGGGGCAGGACGGCAATCGTTCGAACCAGTGCGTCCGCGGCGGCAGCCTCTCCCGTCGGTGCCCGGACCGTGCCTCCGGCCAGCAGCCACCCCGCCGCCACGACACCCCAGAGCGCGAAGGCGAGCACGCCTCCGGTGACGGCGTTGCGCCAGGTGAGCAGACCCCTCAGCCAGTTGGATTCCGGTGCCTCGGACCTTGCGCCGACCGGAGCGGCGCCCGCCGTGTCTGCCGCATCCGCCGCTGCGGAACCGGGTTCAATCTCCCCAGCGACCGGCCTGGAGCCCATCCCCTCCTGGACGAACGCCGTCGCTAATACGATCGGCAGCCCCACGACCAGCAAGCCCAGCGCCAGCGGCGGGAACCAGTCAGGAAGCCCCAAGGCCGACGCAAACGTGTCGGCCACCTGCAACACCGCCCATGACGCCACCACGTAGATCCCCAACACCTGCCACAACGAGCGGCGGTGGATCTCGTGGATGAGCTGCTTCAGGCGGTTCACAGCGTCGCTCCTGCTGGAGGGAGCTCCAAGGCGGGCTGCTCCGAAGATGCGTCCCGCCCTGAACCCGGATCAAGCAAGACGACGCCCGGCGAGGCTGTGGTGCCGCGCCTGTGACTGTGTGCCCAACACTCCTCCCGCAGCGAGGGGTCGACAAACCGCCTGGATCGCGACCCGGTCGGAGCCCGCCCCAACCTGGTGTGGGGCTTCGCAGAGTGGATGCAGGGGTAGGCAGGCGACGAGGGCGCTCCGAGGCGTACTGAAAAGTACGTCGCAGGAGACCCGAGGAGCCTAACGACCTCCTGCGCCGCTATGCGGAGCCCGCCCATAGAGGAGCATGGCGTCTCCGTATGAATAGAACCTATACCCCCCCCGCACCGCCTCGGCGTACGCCGCCATCACGGCTTCGTACCCACCGAACGCCGCCACCAGCATCAGCAGCGTCGACCGAGGCAGGTGGAAGTTGGTGATGAGCGCATCCACCACCCGAAAGCGGAACGGCGGCCTGATGAAGAGGTCGGTGACCCCGCTTCCGGCCCGTAATTCCCCGTCGTCCGTAGTTGCGCTCTCCAGAGCTCGCACGACCGTGGTGCCCACCGCCCACACCCGTCCACCGGACGCGTGCACGGCGGCGATCGCCTCGGCCGTCCCCTCCGGAATCTCGAGCACCTCGGTGTGCATGTGGTGGTCGGCAGGGTCTTCCGCCTCCACGGGCCGGAAGGTGCCGGGCCCCACGTGGAGCGTGATGACCGCTCTGCCCACACCCCGCGCGTTCAGCTCGGACAGGAGCCCTTCGGTGAAGTGGAACCCCGCCGTGGGCGCTGCCACCGAGCCCGGTGTGCGGGCGTAAACGGTCTGATATCGCTTGCGGTCCAGAGGCTGGTCGGGTCGGCCCAGGTAGGGCGGCAGCGGCACGTGCCCAAACCGCTCCAGCGCCTCCAACGGATCCAGATCGGTCTCGAGTCGAACGATCCGGCCCCCACCCTCCAATCCGTCCACGATCGCCACCGACAGCTCGTCGGAGATCACCACCGTCCGGCCCGGCTTCAGCTTGCTCCCGGGACGAACGAGAGCCTCCCACGATCTGCCTGGACGGGACCAATCCTCCGCGCCGGCGGGTCTGAGCAGGAGGATCTCGGCGGGCGCACCGGTCGGCTTGACGCCCAGGAGCCGGGCGGGCATCACGCGGCTCTCGTTCACGACAAGCAGATCACCGGGCGGAATCAGTTCCACCAGGTCCCGGAAGGCTCGATCTCGAACCGCTCCGCTCAGCGGGTCCAGCACCAGCAGCCGGCTTTCGTCCCGCCGCTCCGCCGGGTAGCGAGCGATCCGGCCCTCGGGCAGCTCGTAGTCGTAGTCGGCTACCCGCGTGCCGTCGGGCTTGGAGATGGGCACAGGATTGGTCAGTTGGGGCCCCACAGAAGGGAGCTCATTCGCCGAACAGGGACGACTGCTCTGACCCTCCGGAGCCGCCCGACGGCAGAGTGTAGCCGAAACGTCGGTAGGCCCGGGGCGTCGCCACCCGGCCCCGCGTCGTCCGCTGGAGGAACCCCTCCTGGATCAGGAAGGGCTCGTAGACCTCCTCGAGCGTGCTGACGTCCTCGCCCATGGCCACAGCCAGGGAGCTGAGCCCCACCGGTCCACCCTCGAACTTCTCGATGATGGTCTTGAGCACGCGGCCGTCCATCTCGTCCAGCCCGTACTCGTCCACGTCCAGCATGGCGAGCGCCGCCTCGGCGACCTCGATCGTGATCACGCCGTCTGCCTCGACCTCGGCGTAGTCCCTGACGCGTCTCAGCAAACGGTTCGCCACGCGGGGCGTGCCCCGCGAGCGGCGCGACAGCAGCTCCGCCCCGTCGTCGGTAGACTCTACCCCAAGGATGTCGGAGCTGCGCCGGATGATCACGGCCAACTCCTCTGGCGGATAGAAGTTGAGCCGCTGGACGATGCCGAAGCGGGCGCGCATGGGCGCGGTCAGCATGCCAAAACGCGTCGTGGCCCCCACCAGCGTGAACTTCTCGATGGCCATCGTCATGGTCTGCGCCCGCGGCCCGTCCGAAAGGCGGATCTCCACCTTCCAATCCTCCATGGCCGGGTAGAGGAACTCCTCGATGATGGGCCGGAGCCGGTGGATCTCGTCGATGAAGAGGACGTCCCCTTCTCGCTGGTTCGTGAGGATGCCCACCAGGTCGGCCGGCTTCTCCAGGATCGGGCCCGACGTGGTCTTGATGTTGACCCCGAGCTCCCGGGCCATGAGGGAAGCCAACGTGGTCTTGCCCAGGCCCGGCGGGCCGTGGAAGAGGGTGTGGTCCAGCGGCTCGCGGCGCTGATTCGCTGCCTTGATGGCGATCCGGAGGGCATCTCGCACCTTGTCCTGACCGATGAATTCGGCCAGGCGCTGCGGCCGGAGCGAGGGCTCTGCCTGCTGGTCCTCGGAGAGTGCCTCCGGTGTCGTGATCTCCGTTCGCTCGCTCATCGACTCACCGCCCGGCCAGGGCTCGCTTGATCAGATCTTCCGTGCTGTGCGCACCGCCGTCCTCCAACACCCGACGTACGGCAGCGTCCGCATCAGCGAACGCGTAGCCCAGCGTGACGAGCGCCGCCACCGCCTCTTGCGCACCGGGGGCGCCGCCGGGCGTTTCTCCCGCCGGGGCGACGGCCAGGTCCTGTACCTTGTCGGCGAGCTCCAGAACGATGCGCTCGGCGGTCTTCTTCCCCACACCGGAGACCCGAGTGAGGGCATTCACGTCCCGCTCGGCCAGCGCTCGGGCGAGCCTCGGCGCCGTGTAGGTCGAGAGCATGGCCAGGGCCACCTTGGGCCCCACGCCCGAGGCGCTGAGGAGCCGCCGGAACAGCTCTCGCTCATGGGACTCCATGAACCCGTACAGCGTCGCCGAATCCTCGCGCACGACGTACAGCGTCCGGATCTCGAAGCCCGTGGCCGGTGGCCAGGGCAGACGGTCGAGGATCGTGAGCGGGACCTCGATCTCGTATACGACCCCGCCCGGCGTCTCGACCTCGACCCGGTCCAGATCCCGAGCCACGAGCGTCCCCTTGATCCGGCTGATCACGCGCCTACGCTACCTTCCTCGTTCCAATCATGCGCGAAAGCGGCCCGCCATGCAGTGGCACAGGGCCGCCGCAACCCCGTCCGCCGCGTCTGCCGGTGCCGGAGGAGACGCGAGCCTCAGGTGCTTCTGGACCATGAACGCCACCTGATCCTTCGTGGCGCTTCCGGTCCCCACCACGGCCTTCTTGATCTCCCGGGCGGAGTACTCGGCAATGTCCAGCTCCCCGTGCGCCGCAGCCAGGAGGATCGCCCCTCGAGCGTGCCCCAGCGTCAACGCGCTGCGTGGGTTCTTGCCCTGGAAGACCTCCTCGACCGAAACGGCGGCGGGGCGGTGGCGCGCGATCAGCTCCACGATCTCGTCGTAGATCTCGCGGATGCGGGCGGACAAGGGCTCGGCGGCCGATGTCTTGATCACACCGCACTCCAGGAGAGACACGGCCCCATCCACCGTCCTCGCGACCACGCCGTACCCGGTGACGGCGGTGCCGGGGTCGATGCCCAGGATCACCGAGGGTGGTGATCCGGGGGCCGGGCGTCCGGCACCCCCCCTGGGCTGGAGCGCCGCCCCGGCCGTCAGACCACCTCCGACAGCACGGCCTCGTCGATGTCGCCGTTGGACGACACCCGTTGGACGTCGTCCGAGTCATCCAGTGCGTCCATGAGCTTGATGAGACGCTCGGCGTCCTTGCCCTCCACGGCGACCTCGTTCTTGGCAATCATGGCCAGCTCCGCCTGGCTGAACTCCACGCCGGCAGCCTTCATCCCCTGCTGCACCTCGTGGAAGTCTGCCACGTCGGTGGTCACGAGGAACTCGTCGCCCTCTCTCGCCACGTCTTCGGCACCGGCTTCGAGAGCCGCCTCCAGGACCGCGTCCTCCGTGTAGCGGCTCCCGTCCACGATGATCTGTCCCTTGCGGTCGAACTGCCAGGCCACCGAGCCCGAGGTCCCCAGGCTCCCGCCGTGCTTGGTCAAGATGTGCCGCACCTCTGCCACGGTTCGCTTCTGGTTGTCCGTAAGCGTCTCGATATAGAGGGCGACCCCGCTCGGCCCGTATCCCTCGTACACGATCTCTTCGTAGTTGACGCCCTCGAGCTCGCCGGTGCCCTTCTTGACGGCCCGGTCGATGTTTTCGTTGGGCATGTTGGCCGATTTGGCGGTGTCGATGGCCAGGCGCAGGCGAGCATTCCCGTCCGGATCTCCCCCGCCCTCCTTGGCCGCAACGGTGATCTCGCGGATCAGCTTCGTGAACATGGCGCCTCGCTTGGCGTCGTTCACGGCCTTCTTCCGCTTGATCTGGGACCACTTGCTATGACCTGCCACGGGCCGTCTCCCGCTTGCCCCAGTGCGTCCGAGAGGTCGGCCGCTCGTAGGGGTTTTGGCTTATCTTCGGCGTTGTCAAACTAAGGAGGGGCCGACTCCGGATCAATCGGAGTCGGCCCCCTGCCCAGGGCTCGGCCTGGTTTGGTGCTCAGAGTGTCCGGGGCACCGGCCTGACGTCGCCGAGGACGACGAATCCGACCCCTACGCCTCGGCCGCCGCCCTTGTCTCGGCCACGATCTTGCTGGTCTGCTCGTGTGGCACCGGCTCGTAGCCCACGAACTTGCGGGAATGGTGGCCGCGACCCTGGGTGATGGAGCGCAGTGAGGAAGCGTACTTGTACAGCTCCGACTCCGGAACCCGAGCCTTGATGACGGCACGGCCGCCGGCCATCTCGGTGCCAAGGGGTCGGCCGCGCCGCTGGGTGATGTCACCGATGATGTCGCCCATGTAGTCCTCTGGAGCGGTCACCTCGACCTCCATGATGGGCTCGAGGAGCACCGGGTTCGCCTGAGCGGCGACCTTCTGGAAGGCGAGCGAGCCCGCCACCTTGAAGGCGATGTCGGACGAGTCCACGGAGTGGTACGAGCCGTCGTAGCACTCCGCCTCGAAGTCCACGACGGGGAAGCCCGCTACCACTCCCCGCTGGGCAGCCTCCCGGATACCCTTGTCTACGGAGGGAACGTACTTGCCGGGGATCACCCCGCCCTTGATGGAGTTGACGAACTCGTAGCCCTCGCCCCGGGTGCGCGGCTTGAGTCGCACCCAGCAGTCGCCGAACTGACCGCGCCCACCGCTCTGTTTCTTGAAGCGGCCCTGCCCCTCCGCCGGCTTGGTCAGGGTCTCCCGGTAAGCGATCTTCGGTTCCTCGGTCTCCACGGAGACGCCGAACTTGCGCTTCATGCGCTCGAAATTGACGTCCAGGTGCAGCTCACCGAGGCCTCTGGCGATGGTCTGGTGGAGCTCACCGTTGAACTCCCCGTGGAAGGTGGGATCCTCCTCGTGCAGGCGGGTCAGGACTTCACCCAGCTTGTCCTCGTCGCCCCGGCTCACCCCCCTCACGGCGACCGCGATGTCGGGCTTGGGAAAGGAGATCTTCTCGAGCACCAGCGGGCGCTCGGGAGAGGACAGCGTATCATTGGTGTGCGTGTTCTTGAGCTTCGCCACGACGCCGATGTCCCCGGCGTGGATGCGAGGCACCTCCAGCCGTTCTCTCCCCAGACCGATGCTCAGGTGGTTGAGCTTCTCGCTGCCGCCGCGATCCGCGTTCCTGACCTCCGTGCCGTTCCCCACCGAGCCTGACGTGACCTTGAAGTAGCTCAGCTCGCCGACGTGGGGCTCGTTGGCCGTCTTGAAGACCAGGGCCGAGAACGGCTCGCTGTCGTCAGCGTGGACCGTGACCTCCTGATCCAGACCCGGCCGTGAACCGCTGTCGCCCCCCGTTTCGGCCGGGCTGGGGAACAGCTCGATGATCTTCTTCAGGACGGCCTTCATGCCGTACGTCTTCTTGGCGGAGCCGCAGAAGACGGGCACCACCTCGGCCCTGGCCACGGCTCGAGCCATGGCCTCGATGGCCTCCTCGCGGGTGATGGTCTCACCCTCCAGATAGCGCTCGAGCAAGGCCTCGTCCGTGGTGGCCAGGGTCTCCAACAGTTCCGTCTCCCACCTCGCCTCGACGTCCTTGAGCCCGTCAGGGATGTCGGCTTCCTCGTACTCGCCCTTGGTGGTTCCGGGTTTGTACATGTGGGTCCGCTCTGAGAACAGGTTGATGATGCCCCGGAAGTCGTCGCCTGAGCCGACGGGGATCTCCACCGGAAGCGCCTTGTCAGTCAGGCTCCTTTTGATGTCCTCGTAGACGCCTTCGAAGTCCGCGTGCTCCTTGTCCATCATGGATACGAAGATGACCCGAGGAATCCCCCGGGCCTCGACGTATCTCCAAACGGTCTCGGTTCCGACTTCCACACCGGAAGTCGCTCCGACGACAATGACGGCGGCGTCGGCCACCCTGGCGGCAGCGATCGCGTCTCCCGTGAAGTCCAGGTAGCCCGGTGTGTCGATGAGGTTGATCTTGTGGTCCATCCACTCCGCGTACGCGGGCGTGAGCTGCATGGAGATGCCGTGCGACAACTCCTCTTCCGTGGTCATGGTGAGACAGTGGCCGGCTTCGACGTTTCCCAGTCTCCGGGAAGTGCCGGCCACGAAGCTCAACGCATCGACCAGCGTGCTCTTTCCCGAGCCGCCATGCCCCAGTACCGCCACGTTGCGGATGCGGTCAGTGGAGTATTCTCTCGCAGACCCCATGAAACCTCCTGATAGGGAAAACCAAGTCGTTGGCGGGCGGCTCGCTTCGCCGTCCCGCCCTCATTTCATCGGTGAGCCGCCCGGTGATCTTCACGATCTCCCGGGGGGTCGGCCCGGCCGCCTCTCACCGGTTCCCGGGCGGGCGCCCGAGCCCTTACGTCGGGTCGGTCGCGCGTCCGGGTTTTCCGGGGGGGCTGAAATTACAGACCTGTGACGCGACAGACTAGAGTGCCGCACGAGCCACCCCCATGACGAGACGCTGCGGAGACGAAGGCGGACCTGGCTGGTCTTCGCGAGGCTGGAGCCGCACGAGCCGCCGAGCGGCGGGCGGGCGGCCTCAGTTGCTGCGATGGCGCTTGGAGACGTCGTCCAGGAGCCGGACCTCTTCGGGGGAGAGGGAGGACATGCCTTGGGCCGAGATCTTGTCCAGGATCTGGTCCACCCGGTCGAGAAGAGCGTCGTCGTCTGGTCTGCGGGACCGGCCGGGCTGCTGTCCTTCGCTTTCGTGCTCCGCTTCCTCTCGGGGTACGATGGCCAGCCGACGCCGAGTCTTTCCCGTCTTCTTGAGCCGCTCCCGCTGCCCGCCCCGCCAATCGACCTTGAGGTACACCAGCCCGGTGAGGAGGCCACCCAGATGGGCGAAGTGGGCGATTCCCCCGCCGGCCCCGCCGAAGGCGCTCAGGAAGGTGATCACGAACAGGAACGTGGCCAACCACTTGGCCTTCACCGGGAAGATGCCCCAGACGTAGATGGGGGCTTCGGGCCAGGTGATCGCGAAGGCCAACATCACCCCGTACACGGCGGCGGAGGCGCCGATGATGAAGTTGGGCGCGAACAGGAAGCTCAGTGCGACGCCGCCGAGCCCACAGATCAGGTAGAACCTTATGAACTCGTTCGATCCCCACCGCGCCTCGAGGGGCGGGCCGAAAAAGAACAGCACCAGCATGTTGATCAGCAGGTGCCAGAGATCCCCGTGCAGGAACATGTAGGTGATCGCCGACCACGGACGGAACAGCACGTCCGCGGGTCCGAAAGCGAACCACCGGAAGATCCACTCCTGCCCCACGATCCACGAGATGAAGAAGACCACCGTGTTGGCGATCAGGAGCCGCTTCACCCAAGGCGTGAGGAGGTAGCTGAAGTTGAACCCGTAGCTTTGCGTGCCGGTGTTGTAGGCCATACTCAGCGAGGACTGCGAGAATCAACTTGCCGGCGAGACCGCCGGACCCGCTGGCTCATGAGCGGACCGGGGACGCGGGGATCGTGCCGTAAGGGGTGGAACCCCCGGCCCGATCGCCTTGTTCCGTCCGTCCGCTCGTGGGCCGTGACGCCCTTTGGACCCCTCGGGATCCCGAGCTATTTATCGACGTTCGCTGCCCGCTCATCGAGCCGGTGACCCCTCGGGCCGGGTCCGGCCGGCCGCTCGGTCGACGGCCATCGTCGCGATGCGCTCGCACAGGTGCGGGAACTCGATCCCGGCCGCCCGAGCCGCTTTCGGCAGCAAGCTGTTCGACGTGAGACCGGGCAACGCGTTGGCCTCCAGGCACCAGGCCGTCCCGGAACCGTCCAGCATGAAGTCCACCCGCGAAAAGTCCCGCAGCCGCAAGCAATCGTGCACCTGCAAGGCGAGCCGCTGGATCCGCTCGGCCAACTCCTCCGGAAGATCGGCCGGGAAGATCTCCTTGGCCAGGTCGGGCTGGTACTTGCATTCGTAGTCGAAGAGCTCGTGCGCCGGGATGATCTCCCCCACCGGCAGGGCCTGGTCGCCCAGGATCCCCACCGTCACCTCCCGCCCCGGGATGTAGCGCTCGTACAGGACCGTGTCGCCGTCGGCTTCTATGAGCTCCGTGGCGCGAGCCAGCTCGTCGAGGTCGTGAGCCAAGGCCAAGCGAAGGGACGATCCGCCCGACGCGGGCTTCACGACCACGGGCAGGTCCAGGGCGGCGACGACGTCTGTCGGCGATCGGCTTCCGGTCAACCACTCCGGCGTGGGGATCCCGGCGTCGCGGAGCAACCGCTTGGTGAGGTCTTTGTCCATGGCCAACGCGCAGCCGATGCGCCCGCTTCCTGCGTAGCAGACCCCGGCAATATCCAGGACGGTCTGAAGCGTGCCGTCTTCGCCCGCCCCGCCATGAAGGGCCAGGAACAGGACGTCGGCCTCGCCGACGCGGGGATCTCGCGTGAGCGCCGTCGTGTCACCCGTGTCGACGAGGTCCAGGGCGTCGGGGTCGGGAGGCTCCGGGCGCACACCCGTGGTCAGAACGGCCAGCTCCTCGGCCCGCGCCAGTACGCCGTGAGCCGTGTCCACGGCCACGACGTCGTGGCCGGCCGTGCGGAGTGCCTTGGCCACCTGGCAGCCCGACGACATGGAGACGTCTCGCTCCTCCGAGTTTCCGCCCATGAGAACGGCGATCTTCACGATGCTTCCTGTCTTTCGGTTCGAGACGGAGAGTGTGACTCGTCGGATCCGCTGGCGCGTCGGAGCCTCGACATCATGGGGGCACGTCGGAGCGGGGCCGCTTGGAGAATCGCACGGGCACCTGTGCCCAGGCTGTCACGCGCCGGTCTCCGCGGCGGGCCGGGTTGAACCGGAAGTTCCGAGCCCCTTTGACGGCGGCCGAGTCGAGCTCGGCGAAGCCACTGGGTTGGAGAACCTCGACGCTGTCGACGCCTCCGGTCGCGCTGACCAGGACCCGCAGGAGGGTCTCGCCCTCGACGCCGTCGTCCCACAGGTCGAGGGGATATCTCACCGAGGCCTCGCCGAAGAGCGGCTCGGGCGGATCGACGCCCTGGCCTTCGCCACAGCCCCAGAACAAGGGCACGAGAACCGTCCACCGTGCGACGCGGCGTCGGAGGCGTGCCCACCTTCGAAGGCTCATCGGTCCCCCCCACCAGCCTCGCGCCGGAGCTCGGCCAGCAGGTTCAGCGCCTCGAGGGGGGTCAGCCGGTCGACCTCGGCACCTCTCAAGCGGTCCACCACCGGATGGCTCCCGTAGAACAAGGACAGCTGGTCGGGGGGAGGTTCGGACGCTGGCCGGTGCGCCCCGTGGCGACCCAACCCCTCGCCACCTCCTGAGTGGGTCCCCTCCAGCTCCGCCAGCAGCTCACAGGCACGATCGATGACACCGCGGGGGATGCCGGCGAGGCGGGCCACCTGGATGCCGTACGACCGGTCGGCGCCACCCTCTTCGAGGCGGCGCAGGAACACGACGTCTTCCCCGACCTCGCGCACGGCGACGTTCAGGTTCTTCACGGACGGCAGGAGGTCTCCCAACTGTGTGAGCTCGTGGTAGTGGGTGGCGAAGATGGTCTTGCACCCCGTCTCTTCGTGGAGGTGCTCCGTCACCGACCACGCGATGGACACCCCGTCGTACGTGGACGTTCCGCGTCCGATCTCGTCGAGGAGCACCAGGCTCCGGTCGGTCGCTCCGTGCAGGATCGCGGCCGTCTCGTTCATCTCCACCATGAACGTGGACTGTCCCCGAGCCAGGTTGTCGGATGCGCCGACCCGGGTGAAGATCCGGTCGCACAGGGGCAGTCTGGCGCTGTCTGCCGGCACGAACGCCCCCATCTGAGCCAGGAGCTGGATGAGTCCGATCTGGCGCAGGACGGTGCTCTTCCCGGCCATGTTGGGGCCGGTGAGGATCACGATGCGACCCGACTCGTCGAGGGTCAGATCGTTGGGGATGAACTCCTCTCGGGGCATCATGGTCTCCACGACCGGGTGGCGCCCTCCGCTGATCTCGAGCTCGAAGCCGGTATGCACCTCCGGACGGACGTAGCCCAGCCGCTCGGCCACCTCTGCCAGCGTCGATAGCACGTCCATACGCGCAACCCTCGCTCCGGTCTCCTGGAGGCGCGCAACCTCGGCCGAGAGCGCCCGCCGCACGCCGCCGAACAGCTCGGCCTCGAGGTGGGCGATCCGGTCCTCGGCGCCGAATACCTTCTCCTCCCACTCCTTCAACTCCGGCGTGAAGTACCGCTCGGCGTTGGCCAACGTCTGCTTTCGCACGAAGTCGGGGGGGACGCGCTCGAGGTTGGCCTTCGTGACCTCCAGGTAATAGCCGAAGACCTTGTTGAAGCCGACCCTGAGGGACCCGATCCCCGTCCGCTCCCGCTCTCGGGCCTGGAGCGACGCGATGAAGTCCCGGGCGCCGTCCCGCGCGGCCCGCAGGTCGTCGAGCTCCACGCTGTAGCCCTCACGGATCACGCCGCCTTCCTGGAGCGTCGCAGGGGCATCGGGGGCGATGGCCCGTTCCAGGAGGTCCAGGACGTCGCCCATCACGTCTAGACCGTCCCGGAGCTCCGCGAGCAGTTCCGACGTCGCCGACTGCAACGCCGCCTGCAGGTCCGGTAGCACCGCGAGCGAGCGGCCCAGCGCCACCAGGTCTCTCGGCGCCACCCTGCCGGTACCGACCCTGCCCGCCACCCGCTCCAGGTCCGTCATGCGTCCCAGGTCGTGCCGGAGCCCACTCCTTAGCTCGCGGGATTCGTGGAGCTCGGCTACGGCATCCTGCCGAGCCCAGATGGCGTCCGGCCCGAGCAGAGGTTCCAGGAGCCAGCGTCGCAGCGCCCGGGCACCCATGGCCGTGACCGTTCGGTCCAGGACCGCCAGCATCGTGGCATCCTCCCCGCCCGGACGGAGCGACTCCACCAGCTCGAGGTTACGGCGCGTCATGTCGTCCAGGAGCATGGCCGATCCCGGACGGCGAATGCGTGGTGGGCGCAGGTGTTCGGCCCCGCCCGGCCGGATCTCCTGGACGTAGGAGACCAGCCCTCCCGCGGCTGCTACCAACAGTCCGTCGTCCGCCTGGAGGCCGAAGCCCTCGAGGGACTGGACCCGATAGCGGGCCAAGAGCGCTTCCGCGGCCATCTCCCGATCGAACAACCAATCGTCGCGGTAGGTCCGCACGGGCCCCGCCACGATCGCGTCGATGGGCGCGAGGCGGGCATCCGTGTCCAGGGAGCGGGGCAGCAGCAGCTCGGACGGCTCGAGGCGCCCGAGCTCGTCGTACAACTCATCGTCCTGGACCTGCTGCAAGACCAGCTCGCCCGTGGACAGGTCCAGCGCGGCGAGGCCCCAGCTACCCTGCCCCGGGCAGACCGACACCAGGAAGTTGTTTCTGCGGGCAGTCAGGAGCGTCTCGTGCAGTACCGTGCCGGGCGTCACCGTTTCCACCACCTCGCGCCGGACGATGCCTTTGGCTTCGGCCGGATCCTCGACCTGGTCGCAGATGGCCACCCGACGACCGTGGCCCACGAGTCGGCCCAGGTAGTCGTCCAGCGCCTTGGCCGGTACACCGGCCAGAGGCACCCGGGCGGCGGCGCCGTTGTTCCGCGACGTCAAAGTCAGGCCCAGAAGGCGGGAACCCTCTTCGGCGTCACCGTAGAACAGCTCGTAGAAATCGCCGACGCGGAAGAAGACCAGCGCGTCCTGGTGACGGGACTTGACCTCACGCCACTGCCGCATGAGCGGCGTGTCTTCGACCTGCGGCATCCGGCTCGGGGAGGGGGTGGAGGGCGATGCCACGGAGCTCACCCGGCCGGGCCGGGAGCAGGCATCCGGCGGCACCGCACCGGCAATTCGTCCATCCGTGGCCGGATGATACCGAAGGGGGAAGGGGCGATCAACGGGGGCCGGTCCAGCCAGGGGTCCAAAGAGGCTCTTTCGACCCGCTCCCGCCCCGAACCGTGGTTGGTGGCGGTGGCGATCGATCGACCGCATGTTGCGCCCTCGCTCACCACTACCCGCACAGCGAGGCACTCATGGTTCGAAGTGGCGTGCCCACGACCCTGGCTATGTCGCTGGCCCTGGCAGGCGCGGGCAGCGCCCAGGAGACACCGGCCGCCGATCCGGCGGACGTGGAGTCTCTCGACGCGCTCGTGGCCGCGCTGTACGACGTCATCTCCGGTGAGGCCGGAGCACCCAGGGACTGGGCCCGGATGCACTCTCTCTTCATTCCGGGCGCCCGACTGATTCCATCCGGGCCCGACCCCGAGGGCGAGTTCGGCTACGTCGTCTGGACCCTGGACGAGTGGATCGAGCAGGCCGAAGGCTGGTTCGCCGAGAACCCCTTCTACGAGAAGGAGATCGGCCGCGCGACCCAGGAATGGGGGTCCCTGGTCCACATGTTCAGCGCCTACGACTCCCGCACGTCCCCCGACGCGGAGCCGTTCGCACGGGGGATCAATTCGATCCAGGCCATGCGCGACGGCGAACGCTGGTGGATCGTGACGATCTACTGGACGGCGGAGCGTCCGGACCTCCCGATCCCCGGGGAGCTCGGCGGTTAGCGCGCCGTTCCGGCCGGCCCTCCGCTCATGGAGGGCCGGAACCCACGCAGACGATTGGCGTTGGTTACCACCGTGACCGAGCTGAACGCCATGGCAGCCCCCGCGATCATGGGAGACAGCAGGACGCCGAACGCCGGGTAGAGGACACCTGCGGCGATGGGAATGCCGAGCACGTTGTAGACGAAGGCACCCACTAGGTTCTGCCCGATGTTCCGGACCGTGGCCCGCGAGACGTCCAGAGCCGTGACCACACCGCGGAGGGAGCCGCCCACCAGAGTGACGTCGGCCGCTTCCATGGCCACGTCCGTCCCGCCGCCGATGGCGATGCCAACGTCGGCCGCCGCTAGAGCGGGAGCGTCGTTGACGCCGTCTCCCACCATCGCCACCCGCCGGCCCTCGGCCTGAAGGTCCCGGATTGCGGCGGCCTTTTGACCCGGGAGCACTTCGGCGCGCACGTCCTCGATGCCCATCTGGCGGGCGATGGCCGCAGCCGTCCGCGCGTCGTCCCCCGTGAGCATGACGACGCGGAGGCCGGCGTCCTGGAGGTGGCGCACGGCCTCGGCCGAATCGGGCTTCAGGGGATCGGCCAACCCGAGCAAGCCGGCAGCACGACCGTCCACCGCCACGGCAACGGGCGTCCGCCCCCCGGCGGAGAGGCCGGCGGCGCCGTCCGCCATGTCGTCAGTGCGCACGCCGGACCCGTCCAGGTAGCGCACCGATCCCACGATCACCTCGTGCCCGTCGACGGTGGCGCGGACCCCCCTCCCCGCCTCGGCCTCGAAAGACGACGCCACGCCGATGGCCATGCCCCGGCCCCGGGCAGCCGCCACAATCGTCTGACCCAGAGGGTGCTCCGAGCCGGCTTCGGCCGCGGCGGCCAAAGCCAGCACCCGGTCCTCGGCGAGATCCGACAGCGTCAACACCTCGCTCAGCGCCGGCTCGCCAACGGTGATCGTGCCGGTCTTGTCGAGCACCACCGTGTCGATGGTGCGGGCCACCTGCAGGGCCTCGCCCGACCGGATCAGCACGCCGTGCTCGGCCGCCTTGCCCACACCGACCATGATGGAGATGGGGGTGGCCAGGCCCAGGGCGCACGGACAGGCGATCACCAGCACGGCCACGGCCACGACGGTGGCGAAGTTGAGCGACGGCTGAGGTCCGTTGGCGTACCAGAACACGAACGCGACCGCGGCGATCAGCACGACCGCGGGCACGAAGTAGCTGGCCACGACATCCACCAACCGCTGGATCGGAGGCTTCGACGCCTGGGCTTCCCGCACGAGCTCGACGATGCGCGCGAGCACGGTGTCCTTGCCCACCCTCTGGGCCTCGAAGCGGAAGCTGCCTCCCTTCAGGACCGTGCCGCCCACCGCGGGATCGCCAGGCCCCTTCTCCACCGGAATGCTCTCCCCCGTGATCATGGACTCGTCCACGGCGCTCCGCCCCTCCACCACCACGCCGTCCACGGGGACGCGTTCGCCAGGCCGGACGACCACCAGGTCACCCGGCACGACCTCGGCCGCCGGGATCTCGCGTTCCACGCCATGGCGCACCACGGTAGCCGTCGGGGGACGCAGGTCCAGCAGCGCCCTCAACGCGCGCGTGGTCTTGCCCTTGGCCCTCGCCTCCAGCGCTTGTCCCAGCACGACGAGCGTGATGACGACGGCCGTGGCCTCGTAGAAAGGGTGCGCCGTCCCGGCCGGGAAGAGGGTCGGGGCGAGGACGGCCACGGTGGAGTAGAGCCATGCGGACCCCGTACCCAACGCCACCAGGGTGTCCATGGTGGCGTTCCGATGCCGGAGGGCGGTCCAGGCACCGGTGAAGAACCGTCGCCCCACCCAGACGAGGATGGGTACCGTGAGCAAGCCGCTGAGGGCCCAGAGCGACCGCAGCGTTCCCGCGTCCAGATCCCGCAGGCCCGGGATCCAGTCGGCGTGACCGATGAGGAGCACCGGAACCGTAAGCAGTGCACCGACCCGGAACCGCCTCATGAGGTCCTGGTACTCGGCATCACGCTCCTCTTCACGGACCTCGGCCACGTCGGCCGCGTCGGCCAGCTCATCGGTCAGCTCGAGGGCGTACCCGGCTCCGGCGACGGCGTCCGCGAGGGTCCCGGCCTCCACCGTCCCGGCAACGACCCGGAGGCGGGCCGACTCCTCGGGCAGGTTCACGTCGGCGGAGATCACCCCCGGCACGGCACGAAGCGCCGCCTCGACACGGCCCACGCAGGCGGCACAGTGCATGCCCCGGATGCGGGCCTCAACCGACTCGGTGGACACCCCGTATCCGGCGTCGGCAACGGCATGGGCCAGGGCATCGGCACCGACGCGGCCGGGATCGAAGCGGACCCGTGCCTCGTTGTCCGCCAGGCTCACGCTAGCCGATTCGACGCCTTCAGCGCCTGTCAGGGCACCCTCGACGCGCGCAACGCAACCCGCGCAGTGCAGGCCCTCCAGGGGCAGCGTGAGCGTGCAGGCCTCCGCGTCCTGGGAGTCGTGCGCGACCTGCAGGGATCTACGCTTGTCATCCGACT
>JBDHHQ010000084.1:0-18084 GCA_039589315.1 Gemmatimonadota bacterium | reverse complement strand
TTCGTGAACCTGATCCCCTTCAACCCGATCCCCTATCAGGATTGGGTGGCCAGCGAGCCTCGCCGGATGCGCGAGTTCCTGAAAGTGCTCGAGCGCCGGGGCGTGTCCGGAGAGATCAGGACGCCCCGCGGCCGCGATATCGATGCGGCGTGTGGTCAGCTGCGAGCGAACGCACTGGTGCAGCTCGAAGGGTAGTGGGGGTGGGGCGACCCGGCCTGGGCACGTCGCCCGGTGGGATCGCGTCGTCTCGCGATCCGGACCGTACGCGGAGTGCCGCATGAGCCCCGGATGAGGCGCGAACTCCGCGTTTCGCTGGCGCCCGCGGGTGGTGGCGCCGAGCGGTCGGTCGCGTGGACCGACTCCGCCCACTGCCACCAAAGCGCCCGACGCACCCGTCCGGCCTGTCTCGCGACCGACAACGAGCTCCGTGGCTCGGCGATCCGACACTGCCGCAGCGCAGCCGTCCCCCTGGATCGCCGACCGTCGGGGACGGTGCGGGCTGCGCGGCCCCGGGGAGGGCTCGGATCCGGCGTGAAGGCGCCGTGATCCGAGTGGAGCGCCCGGGAAGGTGGCGCAACCGTCACGGCGGTGCGCGCAACGGCCCGAACCGGGGCCGCGCAGCCCGCACCGTCCACACCACCAGGTCGCCTAAGGGCGATTCCCGCGGAGCACGCTGCCCAACCACGCCACGGCGCGACTAGCACCCGTGGCCTTGTGCTCCTGCACGCCGCTACCGTTGATGAGCGACGGCTCGATGAAGAGCCGCCCGCCCTTCTTCCTGATCTGCGCGTGCATCGGGACGTGCTCGCACACCGGCGACCCGTCCTCGGCGACGCCCCGGTAGCGGCATCCCCTGAGCATGTCCAGGTCGTAGATGCCAAGCCCGCCGAAGGCGCTTTCCACCTCGATCCGCTCGCTGTCAGGAGGGACGCGGATCATCCGGGCCTCCACGAACTCACGCGCGGCGTCCTTCTCGCTCATGGACGCCGGGCGGTTCTTCACGCGGGCCCAGCAGTCGTCGGGACTCCACTCGGGGTGCCGAAGGGCCCAGACGTCGTAGTACCGCTCGGATTGGTTGGCGAACAACCCAGCCCATTCGCGGGGGGTCTCTTGCAGCAGCGTGACCAGGCGAGCAGGGTCGAGGTTCTCGTTGACCCGGTCCAGGTCCAGCACCACACAGAGGGAACAGCGGTCGAAATAGCCTGACTCCTCAGAGAGTCGGAGGTATTCGTTTCTCAGGTAGGCCAGTCGCTCGTTGCGCGCGGAGAATCGACGGCGCAGCCGACCGTAGCTGCGCACGATGCCCCTGCCGTTCCGGTCATCGAACGCCTGGAGGACATTCGCCGTGCCGTCGTATGAATCGCTCTCGAGCAGGACGTACGCCCAGTCGCCGAGGGCGCGGCCTGCGGCCGACACGACCTCGAGCAGAGCGGGAAGGGCGTGGGCGCAGTTCCGAGCGAGCCCGCAGAAGACCACCCCGGCCGACGGGTCGGCGGCGGGACCAGCCGATGGCTCGCCGGGCTCCATGGGTGTCAACGGTCAGGCCGGGGGCGGACGGCCCGCCTGCTCACCGGATCACGTCGCCGACGCGACCCCAGCGGACCTCTCTCAGCCACGGGAAGGGGCGGTAGGACCCCTTGTTGTAGCTGAAGTAGATGAAGACGGCCCGCCCCTCCAGACGCCACCGCTCGAGCAGACCCCAATACCGTGAGTCGAGGCTCCGGTCGCGGTTGTCCCCCAACATGAAGTAGCGGTCCTCGGGGATCACGATGGGTCCCCAGTTGTCCCGGGTCGGCCGGTATGACTCCTGGTCGACGTCACCCACGAGGTGGTCCTTCTGCCACTCCATCCAGGGATGCCGGTCGTCTCCGCCGTCCTCCACGTGCCGGACGTACGGCTCCTCCTGGGACGCACCGTTCAGGTAGAGGACCTTGTTGCGCATTTCCAGCGTGTCGCCCGGCATGCCGATGAGCCGCTTCACCAGCATCAGATCGTCCTCGTGCGGCGGATCGAAGACCAGGATCTCACCCCGGCCGGGCCGCGAATAGCCGGGGATCCGTAGCTCCGTGCCCGGGATCCGGCTGCCCATGGCCAGCCGGTTTACCATGAGGAAGTCGCCCACCAGCAGCGAATCCTCCATGGAGCCCGAGGTGATCACGAACGTCTGGATCAAGAAGGTGCGCAGGATCAGGAAGAGCACCAGGGCTACGCCCAGGGACTTCAGCCACTCCAGTGCCCCTCCAGCAGACTCCTGGCGGGGCTGATCGCTCTCCCCCGCCACCTTGCGGGTCCGGGGTCCCGAGCTTGCCTTCTTCGACCGCTTGTGTCTGGGCATCAGCCCTCGTTTCGGTTCGCCGGTTCCTCGGCTTCGCGGCGATTGAACCAATGTCCCACATCCCACCACGGACGGCCGTCCTCGGCCCCCGGGTCCGCCGCGACGGGCGCCTCCCAGGTCGAGCCCAGAAGGACCGTGACGTCGAGGTAGAGATTCGAGTCGGGCTCGCTCACGACGCGGTGCGCGCCCAGAGCTTCGGCAACGGCTCTCGCCTTCTCTACGTCTCCCACCCTATCGACCACCACGGTCGAATCCTGGTCGAACCGATCCGCGTTCCCGAAGTACACCACGTCGAACCCCAGGTCCCTCAGCCGGTCCGTAGCGGCTCGGGCCATGCCGCCGCGTCCACCGGCATTCCGGACCTCCACCCGGACCCGCCCCAACGAGTCCGCGTCCGACACGAATCCCGCGCTCGGCGACGGGGAGAACCACTGAGCCAGACCGGAGCCCAGGAGCGCACCCACTGCCAGGATGACCAGAAACGTCGCTAGAGCTCCGAAGCGCTTGCCCATGCCTGCCCAGACGTCATCGTGTTCCAGAACTCCATCGTCTCCGGCCGCACCGGCCGGTCTCGGTCCAGAAGATGCCGGATGCGGGCGGCCAGAATCTCCCGCACCACTTCCTCGAGCTCCCCGGGCATCCTGGTCCTCAGCTCGGCGCGCCACTCGTTCCGGAACCGACGCCCCGGCTCCAGGAAGTCCGCCGCGTAGAGGGCCAGTCCCAGATCGCCGAATCCCGCATGCCCCAGGGTATGGTACTCCACGGCCCGGAGGAGCTCCTCGTCACCCACCCCGTCCAGCCTGAGCCGTTCGGCCGCCGCAGGTCCGTGCAGGATGTTCCCCGGCAGCTCGGCCATCGCCTCGGGAACGAGTTGCCGTAGCTCCTCGTTCTGAGCGCCCCGCAGAGCGTCGTGGAGATACCCGGCCGCCGTCCACCGGGCGACGTCTTGGGGTGATTCGCCGCGGACGACGGCCCACTCCCGCAGCAGGGACGCCACCCGATCAATGTGGGCGCGCCGGGCCTCGTCGACCTCGGCCCAGGCCGGCAGTTGCCCCGCGGCGGCCTCCCGGACGACGGGGTGGAGGCTTCCCATCAAGCGAGCTCCACGTTGTCGATGAGACGGGTCTCGCCGCAGAAGGCCGCGAGAGCCAGGACCGCACCCGACCCTACGGAGTCGAGGGGCCCGAGGGTTTCCGGATCGACGATTTCGGCGTACTGGAGCGTCAGCAGCGGGGAGCGCGAGACGGACGCTTGCACGGCACCGAGTAGGGCCGGGGCGTCCGTCTCTCCGTCCTTGAACATGCGCTTCGCTTCCTGGAGGGCATCGTAGAGCCGGGGCGCCTCCCCCCGCTGCTCGGCGTCCAGATAGCTGTTTCGCGAGCTCATTGCCAGTCCGTCGGCCTCCCGGGCGATGGGCCCCAGCTCCACACGCACGCCCATGTCGAGGTCGTACGCCATGCGGCGGATCAGCACGGCCTGCTGGAAGTCTTTGCGACCGAAGACGGCGACGTCGGGCCTGAAGAGCCCGAAGAGCTTGGCCACGACCGTCAGGACGCCATCGAAGTGACCCGGCCGGAAGGCGCCGCACAATCGCTCAGCCATGGCCCCCGCCTGTACCGTCACCTGGGGTGTACCGTCCGGATACATGGATTGGACGTCGGGCGAGAACGCCAGCTCGACACCCCGGGCCTGGGCCAGCCTCAGATCGCGCTCGAGGTCTCGAGGGTAGTCGGTGAAATCCTCGCCGGGCCCGAACTGCGTCGGATTGACGAAGATCGAAAGCGCCGCGACATCGGCGTGACGGCGGGCGAGGTCGACGAGGCTGAGGTGCCCGGCATGAAGGAATCCCATCGTGGGGACCAGCGCCAGCGTACGGCCCTGTCGCCGGATGTCCGCCACCGCTTTCGGTAGGTCGGAGACGGACGCGACCTGCCTCATGCGTCGGAGCCGAAGGATTGGTCCGGCCCCGGGTACGTGCCCCCGCGCACCTCGCGCGCGTACGCTGTAATGCCGGTGCGAGCCTGGTCGCCCAACTCGGCGAACCGCTTGAGAAAGCGAGGCTGGAAGCCCGGAGTGAGGCCCAGGGCGTCGTATGTGACCAGCACCTGGCCGTCACAACCGGCCCCGGCGCCGATACCGATGGTAGGAATGTCCAACGAGCCGGTGACCTCCCGGGCGAGCTCGGCTGGTATGAGCTCGAGGACGAGGGCGAAGCAGCCGGCGTCCTGGAGGGCCGTCGCCTCGTCGAGCAGCCGCTGGGCCTCACCCGGGTCGCGTCCCTGGACCCGGTATCCGCCGATGGCGTGCACGGACTGAGGCGTGAGCCCCAGGTGGCCCATGACCGGGATCCCCGCGGCGACGAGCGCAGCGACGCTCTTGCACGCCTCCGGCCCCCCGCCCTCCAGCTTCACGGCCTCCACTCCGGCTTCTTTCAACGCCCGGCCTGCGTTCCTGAGGGCCTGCCGGGGGGACACCTGGTACGTCATGAACGGCAGGTCCACGACGACGAATGTCCCCGGCGCTCCCCGCCGTACTGCCTTCGCGTGGTGGATCATCTCGTCCATGGTCACAGGAACCGTGGACTCGTAGCCGAGGACGACCTGCCCGAGGGAATCGCCGACCAGAATGAGGTCGACACCGGCCTCGTCCAGGAGGCGCGCGAAGAGCACGTCGTAGGCGGTGAGGGCCACGATCTTCTCGCCGTCACGCTTCATCTCCCTGAAGCGTCGGACATTGGCTCTCTTGCGGGGCGGTTCGGATGGCGTGGACACGGCGCTGAATATAATGGGGGCACGGGGTTTCGGGAGCGGGTGCGCCGGAAGCCCGGCCGCCGCTAGCTTGCCGACATGTCCATCCGCTGGGATTCCGTTCTGGTGCGTGCAGTGGCCGCGGAGCTGGAGGACCGGCTCGTCGGTTCCCGCCTCCGCGCCCTGTACTTCGACCACGCCGCCCGAACGGCGCTGCTCTACTTTCGCGAAGCCACGCTGGTCTTCCGTCTCCACCCGGAGCGGGGCGACGTGAGCCTCCAGGAGCCGTGGGAGCCGGTGGCCGACGCCCGTCCGCTCCCGGCACGCCTGCGCTCCGTCTCCGCGCGCCCCGACGACCGTGCGCTGCGCCTCCGGTTCCATCGCGTCCGTGGACGACCGGCGCGACTCAGCGTCGTGGTGGAGCTCATGACCAACCAGTGGAACGCCCTCGTCCTCGAAGACGAGACGGGCGTCATTCGCCACGCCCTCTGGAGCCGGGAGGCGGGAGGCCGCTCCCTCCGTTCGGGAGCCCGGTACGTGCCGCCCGCCGCTTCGGAGCGTGAGGGCGCCCAGGAGCCCATCTCCCTGGCCCGGTGGCAGGAGATACTCGGCAGCGCCCCGGCCGGTGAGGAGCGGCGGGTCCTGCTGCACCACATGGCGTATGCGTCCCGGCTGAACGCACCGGCCCTGCTCCCGCCATCCGGCGGGAGCGCTGCCGACGCGGGCGCTCATCTCGAACGGGGATACGAGGCGTGGCGGAGACTCCGCGACGGCGAGCCGCGGGACGCCTGGCTGCTCGACACCCCGCTTGGGCTGCAACCCTACCCTAGCCCGTTGCCTCAGCTGGGCGGGCGCCGCTGCGAGACGCTGCTGGACGCGTTCGGGCAGGCAGCCGAAGCGATCGACACGGCTCGCGGAGCGCAGGCGGCCGCCGTGCCCTCCGACCTCCTCGACACCGTGGAGGCCGCAGCCCGGCGGGCACGGAGGCGGGTGGCCGAGCTGGAGCGGCAGCGCGAGCGGGCCCGTGACGGAACCGCCGCACGGCAGATCGGCGACCTGCTGCTGGCGCGCCTCGCAGAGGTCCCGGCGGGCGTGTCGACGGCGGTGCTCATCGACTTCGACAACGAGCCCGTGACCGTGGAGCTCGACCCTGCCCTGAGCGCGACCGACAACGCCCAGGCCTACTACCGGAAGGCGTCCAGGGCCAAGCGTGCGGCGGAGCGGATTCCCGCTCTGCTCGACGAGGCCGTCGCCGACGTCGAGCGGCTGGACCAGCTCCTACTCCGGATCCGGAGCGGCGAGGCATCGGAGGAGGAGATCCTAGCCGCTGTCCCCGCACGGTCTACCGCGGAGAAGGGCCGGGACGCCGGACCCGCGCTGCCCTACCGCGCGTACAGGAGCTCCGGGGGACTGGAGATCCGGGTCGGCCGCGGCGCACGCTGGAACGACGATCTGACGTTCCACCACTCGGCCCCCAACGACGTGTGGCTCCACGCCCGGCACGCGGCGGGCGCCCACGTGATCCTCCGGTGGTCGGCGCCGGAGAGCCCCCCGGCCCGTGACCTGGAGGAAGCCGCGGTGCTGGCGGCCCTGGCCTCCAGGGCTCGAACGTCCGGGACCGTCCCGGTGGACTGGACCCGGCGCAAGTACGTCCGCAAGCCACGCAAGGCACCGCGGGGTGCGGTCACCCTGGATCGCGTGAAGACGCTCTTCGTGACGCCGGACCCGGAATTGGAGGCGCGGTTGGCCGCGGGACCGGTGGACCGGTGACGCCAAGCTGAGGCACACGCCCTGCAGCACCGGCGGTACCACGGTCTACTCCGGCCTCAGAGCCTCCAGCGGGTGGATCCTCGCCGCTCTCCGAGCCGGGAGTCGGGAAGCCAGGAGCCCAACGCCGCATGGCACCAGGGTGGAGTCGAGACTCCGGGACCTCAGGGTGCTGACGCCCCTTCGCCCGCACCGTCCATTCCCTCCCGTAACGACCGGCAGAAGGCGACGGCACCGTCGACGCCCCCGGCCTCCAGAGCGCGGACCAGGGCGCTCCCCACGACCACCCCATCGGCCACGGCCCCGACGCGTGCCGCCTGTTCGGGCGTCGAGATCCCGAAACCCACGGCGATGGGGAGAGAGGCCAGCTCACGGATGGCCGTCACCTCATGGGCCAGTTCGTCGCGGAGGTCCTTCCGTGCCCCCGTCACACCGGTTCGCGAGATGTAGTAGAGGAACCCGCGGGCGCCCCGCACGATCTCCCGGAGCCGTTCGCCAGGGGTCGTGGGCGCGATCAGCCGGATCAGCGCCAGGCCCGACGCATCGATCTCGGCCTCGAGAGCGGGGTCGGCCCCGGTGGGCAGGTCGGTGAGGAGCAGCCCGTCGGCTCCCGCGTCCACGGCCTCGGCCAGGAACGACTCCAGGCCGTAGCGCAGAACCGGGTTCAGATAGGAGAAGACCACCGCGGGTGTTTCCCGCTGGGCGCGGAACTCCCGGAGGAGCGAGAGCGCGCGCACGAGGGTCATCCCGGCCGACAGCGCCGCGAATGACGAGGCCTGTATGGTCGGTCCGTCTGCTACGGGATCGCTGAAGGGGATGCCCAATTCGATGACGTCGGCACCCGCGTCGGCGAGGCCCAGGAGGAGTCTCGCCGTCGACGTCGCGTCCGGATAGCCGGCGGTGACATACGGCACCAGGGCTGCCCGCCCGGCTTCGGTCCTCGAGGCGAAGGCCCGGGCGAGGCGGATTTCCTGGGCGCTCATGGTGGTCGGGCCGGGGCGGTGCTCAGACGAGGTAGTCCGCCACGCGCACCCCGTACTTGTTGGCGTCCGTGGTTTTGATGATCGCGCGCAACGGGTCACCGGTCACGGGATCCGATTCGGACAGGTCCAGCGTGCGCGGCTCAGCGAGGGGGACCCCCACGGCATCGGAAATGACCTTCACGACGGGCTGATGCAGCATGTCCAGGTTCGGGTTCGACTGCACCACGACCGCCAACTCCAGCGTGTCGAGGATGACCAGCGTGCCCACTGGATAGACGCCCGTGGCGTTGATCAGGGCCTTGACCAGGAGCGGGTCCATTCCGCGGCTCGGGTTGTCTCGCATCTCCTTGAGGACCTCGTCGGGCGGCCACGGCTCGTACTGATAGCTGCGGACGGACGTGGCGGCGTCGAAGGAGTCCGCCACGGCCACGATCCTGGAAAACAGGCTGGGCAGGCGCGCCCGCTTGTTCGCCGGATAACCGGAGGCGTCCACCTTCATGTGGTGCTCGTAGGCCGTCAGCATCTGGCGGTACGGCACGTCCGCGAAGCCGTGCAGCTTGAAGAGCAGGAGCAGGCCCTCCGTGGGGTGCTCCCTCATCTGTGCCCATTCCTCGTCGTCGAGGGCCCCGGTTTTGGTGATGAGCTCGGGGTCCATCTTCATCTTCCCGACGTCGTGGAACAGGGCCCCCAACCCGAGCTCGTAGAGCTGGAGGCGCGTCAGCCCCAGGCGCTGTCCGATGACCACGCTGAAGATGCACACGTTGACCGAGTGGGTGAACGTGTACTCGTCGAAGTCGCGGAGGGTGGTCATGGCTACCAGCGACGGCTCGTTGGACAGCACCTGGTCCACGATGCCTTGAACGGCCCGTTTGACCTTGCGGACGTTCACGGCCCGGCCCATGCGAACGTCGGTGAGGACACCGTTGGCGACCTTCACCGACTGGGTGTAGGTCCGTTTGGCAGCGGCGAGCGACTCCTCGGCCTCGAGGTCCGTCTGCAGGGTCTCCTTGGCCTTTTCGAGGACCACGTGGTGTGCCGGGCTCCCATCCAATCGGGCCAGGAAGCTCTCGAAGGGCCGATCGCCTTCGGCGTTCCGGAGCAATACCGACAGGAACGGCGCCCACTCCTCCCGCCCCATCCCCTCCAGGACCTGAACGGCACCGATCTCGTGCTCGCCCAGGGCCCGGCTGAAGCTGCCGAACGTGGAGTAGTTGGTGAGATCCAGCCGAAGGCGCGTCTCGTTCAGGAAGAAGAAGTCCCCGACCACCTTGAGCTCGACGCCTCCTTCGATCTCGACCAGCTCGGTGATGATGCCGTGGAGCTCGTCGATGGCCTGCTGCACGGTCGTGTTCTCGACCGGGTAGAACTTCAGCGCCCGCAGGGCCGCGTAGAACCCGGTCAGCACCTTCCGTCCGTACTCCTGGAGGAAGGCGCCGTCGGCGCGCGCTGGGGATCCGGGATCGCCCACGGTCTAGTCCTCTCCCCGGAGAGCCCGGTTCACGGCGCTGCGAACGACGGGGTCGTCCTCCTTGGCGGCGGTTTCCAGCGCCTTTCTCGCGGCAGCCGTCCGGATCTTGCCCAGGGCGAGGGCCGCACAGGCCCGCACGTCCGGGGACTCCCGACGGCCGAGGAAGCCCCGGCTGTTCAGCATCCGGTCGAGCACGGAGACGCCACCGGCGCCCGCCAGGAGACCGAACGCCTCGAAGAACGCGATCTTCTCCGACAGGTCGGCCTGGCGAACCTGCTTCGAGGTGATCACTTGCCTCAGAGTCCTCTCGGCGGGCTTGTACCGGAGGTGTGCGAGGCCTCTCGCCGAAGCCATGCGGATGCTCCGATCGGAGTGCTGCAACGCGGCCTCCAGCGCTCCTGCGGCGGTGGACGCCTTCAGGTTGACGGCCGCCTCGATAGCCGCGAGCTGGACCCGCTCGTCCTCGTGGCTGAGGAGCTCAGACAGCTTCGTCCCGGCCTCGGTGAGCTGGATCCGGCCGGCGACTCGGGTCGCGCCCGCGACGACGGCCGGCTCGTCGGACTCCAGGAGCGCGAGAAGGGCAACGCGGTTCTGCGCCGCGATTCCGCGACAGGCCTCCCGCAGCACGGGGCGGAGCTCCTTTTCCTCGGTCTCCTCCGCGGCCCGGATCAGGGGCTCCAGCGCGCCGGCGCCCAGGTGGCGCAGGAAGTCGCTGAGCTCCCGGGGAGCCGGCCGGATCGAGCCATCCTGAAGTGCCCGGATCAGCTCCTCGATCGAGTCGGCGCCGCTGATCTCCTCGACCATGGCCCCGGCTTGGGCTCGCCGTGCGCCGTCGAAGCGTCGCTCGTCCCGGATCAGGGCCCCCACTTCCTCGAGCACGGTGGCGGCGGCCGTGATCTCGCCACGACTGAGGAAGTTGGGAAGCAGCGTCCTGAGAATGGCCAGGATCTGCGTCTGGCGACCCGGGTTCCCCGGCTCCTCGAGCCGATCGAAGAGCGCCGCTAGCACGTCCCCCCTCAGGTCCCGGGCCATCTCCCGATCCAGCTCCTTGCGGAGCTGCTCCATCTCCCGCGCGTTGAGGGAGTAGAGCGTCGGGTTCAGGTCGTCGGCGCTCACCTTCGGCCGGAGGGGCGCGGCCTGTTCGGCACCGGCGACCTGGGCCGCGGCTTCGTCTGCCTCTGGGATGTCGTCGAGACTCAGCTCACCTGTGAGAATCAACCTGAGATTAGGCTGCGTATCTCCTTCCAGGATAGGGCTATCGATCCCCTCAGCCAGAACATCTACGTAGTGGTACTGGAAGCGCGAGAGGTCCGCCTCCCAGAGGATCGTGAGCAGGTCGTCGCTCTCGGGACGAAGGTTGCGCGCCCGCTGGAGGACGCTCAGGAGCGGTTCGAGCTCGACATCTTCGATGCCGGGGAGAAACGTGAATTCCCGAATGCCGTCCTTGTAGAAGAGGAAGGCCAGCGAATCGGCGCGGCTCTCGGACCGGTAGACCTCTTCCCGGAGCCAGGTGATGCGGTCCTCCTCGACCTGGACCGGGAGCCGCCCGACCTCGCCCCAGAGACCCTGGAACGACTCCCGCAGGTTCCCCACGAAGCGCTTGTACACGGGGTTGTTTTCGTCGTAGAGCTGATACGCGCGGAGCGCCTTCGCCAGGGTCTGGAAGAGGTCGCGCACCTCGTCGAGCGGAAGGGTCGAGGGGTCCTCCCAGTCGATGGCTCCCGCGGGGGCCACGCCCGAGGCGTCGGCGGGGTCGCTCACGGTCCCTCGGCCGGCGGGTCCCGCTCCTCGAAGCGGGCCACATGAGCGACGTCCTTGTCCCCGCGGCCGCTCAGACAGATAACGACGGGTCCCCGGTCGGCGTAAGCGGACCGCTCCACGCGCAGGTGGGCCACGGCGTGGGCGGACTCCAGGGCCGGGATGATGCCCTCGAGTCGGGAGAGGGCATGGAATGCGTCCAGGGCCTGCGAATCCGTGACCGACACGTAGCGGGCGCGTCCAGTGTCCTTGAGATACGAGTGCTCAGGCCCCACGCCCGGGTAGTCGAGTCCGGCCGAGATCGAGTGGGCAGGGGCCACTTGGCCGTCGGCGTCCTGAAGAAGATAGCTCAAGGATCCGTGAAGGACACCCGGACGTCCGGCGGTGAGTGAGGCCGAGTGTCGGCCCGAGCTGATGCCTTCGCCTGCGGCCTCGACACCCACCAACTCGACCCGGGCGTCGCCCTCGAAGGCATGGAAGATGCCCAGAGCGTTGGAGCCGCCTCCGACGCAGGCGATGACCACATGCGGCAGCCGTCCCGTCGCAGCCAGGATCTGTTCCCGGGTCTCCTTCCCGATCACGGCCTGAAAGTCCCGCACGATCTCGGGAAAGGGGGCCGGCCCGACCACCGAGCCGATGATGTAGTGGGTGTCCTCGACGCTCGTGACCCAGTCGCGGAGCGCTTCGTTGGTGGCGTCCTTGAGGGTCTGCGTCCCCGCCTCGACCTGCCGGACCTCGGCTCCCAGCAGCTCCATCCGGTATACGTTGAGGGCCTGGCGCTCGACGTCCTCGGCGCCCATGTAGACGACGCAGTCCAGGTCGAAGAGGGCGCAGGCCGTGGCCGTGGCGACACCGTGCTGTCCGGCCCCGGTCTCGGCGATGACACGTCTCTTGCCCATGCGGCGTGCCAGCAGCGCCTGGCCCAGGGTGTTGTTGATCTTGTGGGCACCGGTGTGGTTCAGATCCTCTCGTTTGAGGTAGAGCTGGCGCGCTCCCACCTCACGCTCGAGTCGGTGGGCACGGTACAGCGGTGATGGCCGACCGACATAATCGGCGAGGAGCGCGCCGAGCTCCTCGTGGAACGCGGGGTCCTTCAAGGCATCCCGGTACGCTGCATCGAGCTCGTCCAGCGCGGAGATCAGGGTCTCGGGAACGTACCGCCCCCCGAAGACACCGAACCGGCCGATGCCCGACGTCGTCAACAACGTCATCGAGGATCCCCCTCCGGCTGCTCCCTACCTGTCATGGTTATCGGCAGGCCCCGTGATTCTATTCAGGCCCGTGACGGCCCGGATGAACGCCCGGATCCGCTCAGGGTCCTTGCGCCCTGGAGACCGCTCCACACCCGAGCTGACGTCCACGACGTCGGGCCGGGCGATCCTCACGACCTGGGCCACGTTTTCCGGGGTCAACCCGCCCGCGGCCACGAGGCGCTGCCCTTCCCTCATGACAGCGCTCAGGTCGGTCAAGTCACGCCAGCCCACCCGCACCCCCGTACCCCCGATCCGCTCCGGGTGCCAGCCGTCCACCAGGATCGCCTCCACCGAGTCGAAGCGGCGGACGGCCGCCCGTACCTGCTCCGGGGTGCGAGCCCTCACCCCTTTCCACACGGCCCAGGGGCCGGCGTCGGCCACGGCCTCCGCCGTCTGGGGTGACTCGTCACCGTGCAGCTGAACCACCGCGGCCCCGGCCCGGCGAGCCCAATCCGCCACCGTCTCCGGCGACTCGTCTGCAACGACCAACACCAGCTCCGGGGCCAGGCCCGCCGAAAACGCCCGGGCGCGCTGTGGGTCCACGTTGCGGGCCGAGGCCGCATACATGACCGCCCCGATGTAACGGGCGCCGGCCCGAGCCGCCACCTCCGCATCCTCACGGCACGTGATCCCACAGATCTTGACGTCCGTCATCGACGGCGGGCCGTCCGGGACCGCCCCGCCAGCGCGGCCGCCGCTTCCCCCGGATCGGGCTGCCGGACCAGCCATTCTCCGACCAGCACCGCGTCCACCCCGGCGGCACCGAGGCGGTCGACGTCGGCCGGTCCGCCGATCCCGCTCTCGGACACGAGCAAGACATCGTCCGGCACCCGGTCCAGGAGACCCAGTGTCACGTCCAAGCTCGTCTCGAAGGTGCTCAGGTCCCGGTTGTTGATGCCCACGATCCGGGCCTCGGCAGCAAGCGCCCTCTCCAGCTCCCCCCCGTCGTGCACTTCGACGAGGGCCGCCATGCCGAGCTCCCCGGCCAGGGCCTGAAGGCTCGACAGCTCGTCGTCGGCGAGAATGCGAACGATGAGCAGGACGGCATCGGCGCCGGCTGCCCGGGCTTGCCACAGCTGAAGCGGGTCGAGCACGAAGTCCTTGCGGAGCACGGGAAGCTCGACCGCGCGTCGCGTATCGCGCAGGTCGTCCAGGCTACCGGAGAAATACTGTTCGTCGGTGAGGACGCTCACGGCCGACGCGGCCCCGGACTCGTATCCTCGTGCCTGAAGGACGGGGTCGAGCTCCAGCCGGATCGCCCCGGCACCCGGCGACCTTCTCTTCACCTCGGCGATGACCGCGACGGAGTCGGGGCGTGCCAGCGCCCCGGCGAAGTCCCGGGCTGGCGGGGCCATCCGAGCCTCCTCGACCAGCGCGTCTCCATCCCGTCCGAGGGCGGCCACCTCGGCCCGCTTGGTCCGAACGATCCGGTCCAGGATGTGCACGGCCGGCGCTCCCCGTCCCCTCGAACGCCTCACGTGCACGTACCGCAATCCGTGCCTGACGGATCGATGCCCGGGCCCCCGCGTCGCGACGCTTGCGTTTCGGGCAACGTTCGGGTATCGTTCATTCGGTACCTGTTCGGTTTCACCGGATGAGGAGCGATGAAATGCCCCTGACCAAGCGTCAGAAAGAGATCCTCGACTACATTCAGGCGTTCATCGAGGAGCGAGGGTACGCGCCCAGCTTCGAAGAGATCGCCGAGTCGTTCGGGTACTCGTCCCTGGCCACGGTGCACGAGCATCTCAGCAATCTGGAGCGCAAGGGCTATATCCGGAAGTCCTACAACGAGAGCCGCTCCATCGAGGTCGTGCCCGACGAAACCGGCGCCCAGGCCGTCGACCTCCCCCTTCTGGGAGCGGTGGCCGCGGGTCTCCCCATCGAAGCGATCGCGTCCGCGGAAACCCTCGCGGTCCCCCCCGACATGGTGCGCCCCGGGCACAAGAACTACGTGCTCCGCGTGGAAGGCAACTCCATGATCGACGAGCAGATCCGCGACGGCGACTACATCGTGGTGAACGCCAAGAACACGGCCGAGAACGGCGAGACGGTCATCGCCCTGGTCGGGGGCGAATCGGCTACCGTGAAGAAGCTCTACAGGGAGCGGGACAACCGGGTCCGGCTTCAGCCCGCCAATTCCGCCATGGAGCCAATGTTCGTGGACGCGAACGACCTCACCGTCCAAGGGGTCGTCGTGGGCGTGATCCGCAAGTACTAGGACTCCACCCTTTCCACCAAGCTCGCCCGCGGCGCCCGCCGGTCCGGCGGCTGCCAGGGGCACGTACCCCCCCGGGTCAGGGAGGCGAAGATGAGGAAGACGTTTGTGGTCGGCAGGCTCAATCGCAGCAGTGCGAGGATCGTGATGTTGTCATCCGCCACCCGCACTCCGTGCGCGCCGGTACGGGCCCTCAGCGCTCTGCTGGCCCGTCCCCGCTCGGCGACGGCGTAGCCGCCGGGGGGCCAGATCCCCTTACCCCCCGGCCGTGCCGGCTTTGAGGGCTTCCAACTTCTCGAGGGCGGCTCCGGAGTCCAACGACGCCGTGGCCAGCGTGACCCCCGCTTGGAGCGAAGCGGCTCTTCCCGCGACGTAAAGGGCTCCACCGGCATTCAGAAGCGTGGCGGCTCGGGCCGCACCCTGATCGGCACCCGTCAGCACGCTCATGATGCGACGGGCATTCTCGTCCGGTTCACCGCCCGCGAGACCCTCGGCCGGCTGAGTCTGCAGCCCCAGGGATTCGGGTGTGACGGTGAGCTCCCGGATCTCACCCCCGTCGAGCTCCGCCACGCGGGACGGTCCCAGTGGGCTGAGCTCGTCCATACCGGCCTCGCCGTAGACCACCAATGCCCGGAGGTGGCCCAATTCCAACAGTGCGTGCGCCACCAGGGACAGGAGCGCCGGGTCCGACACCCCTACCATCTGCCGCCGGGCCCCTGCCGGGTTCGCCAGGGGGCCCAGCAGATTCATGATCGTGGGAATGCCCAGCTCCCGACGGACAGGGCCCACGTGCCGCATGGCGGGGTGGTGCGCGGGGGCGTACAGGAACACGATGCCGACGGTGCGGGCGACGCGCTCGATGGCAGCCGGCGGCAGCTCGATCGTGACACCCAGCGCCTCGAGCACGTCGGCGCTTCCGCTGCGTGACGTGAAGGAGCGGTTGCCGTGCTTGGCGATGCGAGCGCCGGCGCCGGCAGCCACGAAAGCGGCCGCCGTGGAGATGTTGAACGTGGTCAATGTACCGCCGCCCGTGCCGCAGGTGTCGGTGATCTCTGCGGGATCCCCAGCGTCTACAGACACCATCGCGCGGCGCAGCGCACGGACGCCGCCGGCGACCTCGGCCGAGGTGTGTCCCTTGGTGCGGAGGCCCATGAGCAGCGCAGCCATCTGAACCGGCGTGGCCGTGCCGCTCATGAAGCGATCGAACGCCACCTCGGCCTCCGCGGCCGAGAGAGATTCGCGGGCTGCGACCTTGGCGATGAGGGCAGTGAGGTCGGTGCCGGTAGCGGGTTCGTCTTCGGGAGTTGTCATGGTTGGCCGAGGGGGCGGAGCGGGTCGTCCATGCGGGGCACGGTGCGCGACGAGACGCCTGAATCCTACGGGCCCTGGGGCGGCTTGGCCAAGGGCTCCGGGCCACTGTACTTCTCCCTGGCGCTTCGATAGGTTTGCCGCGTGAATTCCGGGGATCGAATCCGCCTTCGACTCACGCTTCAATACGACGGGTCCGGCTTCCACGGTTGGCAAGTCCAGAGAGAGGAACGAACGGTCCAGGGCGCACTCGAATCCGCCCTCGAGCGACTCACCGGGACTCGCCGTGCCGTGCTCGGGTCCGGGCGCACCGACACGGGTGTCCATGCCACGGGCCAGGTAGCCTCCGTGGACGTGCCGGCTCGCTGGTCGGCTCGGGAGCTCCACCGAGCCTTGAACGCCGTGCTCCCCGAGGACATCTGGGTGGCGGAAGTCCAGCGCGCTTCCGGTGGATTCCACCCCAGGTACGAGGCCGTAGCTCGAACCTATGCCTATCACCTGGGGACCGAGCCGGAGAGTCGGTCGCCGTTCCACCGAGGCTGGTGTTGGGCGCTGTGCAAGCCGGTGGAGCCGGGGTTGTTGGAGGCGGCCGCCGAGCCCCTGGCCGGAGAGCACTCGTTCCGTGCCTTCGCCAAAGCAGGGCAGCCCGGACGGGGGGATCGTTGTACCGTGCGATCGGCCTGCTGGGCTCCCTGGGCTCCGCTCGGTCACGTCTTCACGATCACGGCCGATCGCTACCTGCACCACATGGTGCGGTACCTCGTCGGCACCATGGTGGACATCGCGCGGGGACGTCGGCCGATCGCCGACATGAGCGCGCTGCTGGAAGGCGAAGCCGAGTCGGAGACGTCACCCCCCGCGCCGCCGGAGGGTCTGTTCCTCACGCGGGTCGAGTACCCGGAGACGGCCGACGGGCCGGCTTCCGACCCCGTGGCGAGGGACCCACATCCGAAGTCGCAGTCAGCACGAGACCCAGAACCGACGCGTGCCGCCGGGACGCGTCAGGGAGACCCCATCTGACATGAAGATCTTTCTCGACACGGCCGACGTGAACGAGATCCGCCGGGCGGCGGATGCCGGACTCATCGACGGTGTGACCACGAACCCGTCGCTCCTGCTCAAGGCGGCGGGAGACCGAGACCCCCAGGAGATATTCCTCGACATCGCCCAGACCGTGAACGGTCCCGTGAGCGCCGAGGTCGTGGCCCTGGACGCGCCGACCATGATCGAGGAGGGGAGGCGCCTGGCGGCCATCCACGACAACATCGTCGTGAAGGTGCCGCTGACGGAGGACGGGCTCCGGGCGTGCAGGAAGCTGAGCCAGGGTGGCATCCACGTCAACGTGACGCTCTGCTTCTCGGCCAGCCAGGCTCTGCTCGCCGCCAAGGCGGGCGCCACCTACATCTCCCCGTTCGTCGGTCGGATCGACGACATCAGCGGAGAGGGCATGGCGCTGGTCTCCCAGATCAAGCAGGTGTACGACAACTACGACGTCCAGACCGAGATCCTGGCAGCATCGATCCGCCACCCTCTGCACGTCGTGGAGTCCATGCTTATCGGGGCGCACTGTGCGACGATCCCTCCGAAGGTGCTCTGGCAGCTGGTCAAGCACCCGCTGACGGATATCGGCCTCGAACGGTTCCTGGCGGATTGGAAAGCCCTCGGAAAGGAGCTCTGAAGGCGCCCATGTGGCTTCGCTCCCGGCGCCCGGCGCGGACCTGCTCCCTCACGATCGCGGTATGCGCCGTGTCTGTCGGCCTGGCGTGCGGTCAGGTCGACGGAAACGGGACTGCTGCAGCCGCCGCGGATCCGGATACACCGGCTCGGGTGACGCCTGGACCTGCCACCTCCCTCAGAGCCGCCACTCCTCCAGGGCAACAGGTCGCCACGGCGCGGGGCAGCCAGATCGTCGCGTCGAAGCGCACGGCCATCGTGCAGGCCTCCGAGCGTGTCGCCCCGGCGGTCGTTCACGTCGCCACGGCCAGAAGCGCGCCCCTTCTCCGCTCGGCGTGGGAGTCGCTGTTCTACAACCCTCGGCCAACCACCGGCTTCGGCTCCGGCTTTCTCATCGATCCATCCGGCACGATCCTCACCAACGATCACGTGGTCCGGGGCGCGGAGCGCATCCTGGTGACTCTGCCGGACGGGCGGGACTTCGAAGCGCTGGTCGTGGGAAGCGACGCCACCACAGACGTGGCCGTGCTCCAGATCGATGGGGCAGGCCTTCCGGTGGCGCCCCTGGGCACGACC
>JBDHHQ010000083.1:0-18459 GCA_039589315.1 Gemmatimonadota bacterium | reverse complement strand
CCTGAGCCTGGCATTCGGAGCCAGGACACCGTGGTAGCGGTGGCGATGAACACGCGGGGGCGGGACGAACTTCGAGAGGGCCTCGAGGAGCTCGAGGGGCGTGAGCAGCAGCTCGGTACGGCCGGGGATGTCGGGTTTCGGGAAGCGGTAGAGCAGGCGACTCTCGGTTGAGGCGAGGGCGGGGTCGGAGTCGAGGGCGTGCAGCCGTTCGAGCGCGAAGGGCGGGCGGGCACAGTAACGGACGAGGCGTTCGATGCCCGTCCGGTCCTGCCCGTCCCGCACCAGAAGACCTTGTAGCCGGGCGTAGGCCGCGCGGCACGTGGTCCGACTTTCGCAGGCGCGGAGCGTCCGTCTTCCGCTGGCCGGCTGCGGGGCACCGGCAACTAGAGGTATGGGTCTTCCCCGGACGGCACCGGCTCCCACAACTCGACCTTCCGGCCCTCGGCATCGCGGATCCATGCGAACTTCCCGTTGGGGTGTGCCTCGATCTCACCCACGACCTCGACGCCCTCGGCCTTCAGCGCGTCGATCAAGCCCTCCAGGTCGTCGACCCTGAAGTTCACCATGAACGAATGGCCACCCGAACCGAAGTGTTCCGTGTTCTCGGGAAAAGCGCTCCAGACCGTGTACCCGGTCTGGTCGGGTGCGTCCTTTTCGGTCCATTGGAAGGCGAACCCGCCCCACTCCGCCGCATCGATTCCCAGGTGCTCACGATACCATTCGACCGTGGCCTTGGGATCGCGACTCTTGAAGAACACGCCGCCCAGGCCGGTTACCCGTTTCATGCCGGATGTCTCTCCTTGCAAGGCAGACGGATCGGGGGGTCAGGATGAGTACTGCCGTGTACCGAGCCGTCAGGCGTCCACGCCCACGGCCCGGGCGACGGCTTCGAACCGTGGATGCCCGCGAAGTGGATCCAGGCGGCGCTCAACACCGATCTCGATGAGTCGTGGCTCCCGCTCCCTCAGTGCCACTTCGAGCGCCGTCAGGGCCGCCTCCACGTCCTTCGCGCCGGCAGCGGCCAGGGCCGCTCGGTATGCCGTGGTCCCCCCTTGTGAACTGGGAAGGTTGGCCGGCTCCGCCGCCCACACATAGTAACGCGCCAGAGCCGCCTCCGCCGAGCTGTCGTTCTGGATCTCTCGGCGGAGCGCTTCGGGTGCCCCTCCGGCTTCGAGTACCTTCTGGGCCTGGACCACGGCCGCGCGAAGGTCGCCCGCTGCTACGTAGTTGTGGAACAGGCAACGGTCGAGCATCAGTCGATGCTCCGGAAGGACGTACGGTTCGATGCTCCGGCACTGTCGAAGGGCCTCTTCAGGGCGCCCGGCCCAATACGCGAACAGCCCCGCGTCGCCGACGACGCTTGCCGACACCGGATCGAACTCCTCGGCGATCGCCATCGCTGCCAGCGCGTCGTCGTGCCTGCCCACCACGGCCAGGTAGTAGGCGAGCGTGTGATGGGCGCGCCCGTCTCTCGCGGCGCCGACGACCGCCTCGGCCAGGTCTCGGCCGGCCTCCTCCAACCGCCACTGCCGGAGGTGGAGCCGGCCGCGCTCCAGCAGGAGTTCGGGCGCCGGGCCGAACCGTTCAATGGCCCCGCGAATGTGGATCTGGGCGCTGTCCAGTCTGTTCAGGTCGACGAGCGCACGGGCCATGGCGCTGTGAGCCGGGACGAAATCGGGTTCCAGGTCCAGGACCTGCCCGAGCAATTGCAGGGCCTGCTCCCGCTCCGAAGCGCCACCGGTCGCGACCAGGTGGCGGGCTACCCGCCAGGGTGTGGTGACGGCGCCGGCAGGCTGGGGTTGGGGCTCAACGCCCAACGCCCCACCGAGCAGCCCTGTCAGACCGGCCGTCACCACGTTGGCGAGGGCCTCCTGAGCCGGAACGGACGCGGCGTCGGTCGCGTACCGCTGCTCCCCCGACCAGGCCGCGGCCGACGTCTGGGTGTCGACCAGCTGCGCCGTGATCTTGTACCCACCCACCTCCTTGCGGACCCTCCCCTGAAGCACGAAGTCGATGTCCAGCCGCTCCCGCATCTCCAGCAGCGTGAAGTCGGTGGCGATACGATACGCAGAGGTCCTCGCCAGGACCTGAAGTCGGTCCGGATCGGCGCCTGCCAGGGTCGTGAGCAGCTCTTCGGTTACGCCCTCGGCAAAGAGACTGTCCTCGGCGGACCCGCCAATGGTCTGGAGCGGAAGGACCGCCAGACGGAGGGGCTCGGGATCGCTGGCGTCGCCGCGGGAGAGCCATGCGATCCCCAGGAGCGCCACCACACCCGCCGCCAGGACCGGCCAGGGCCTCCGACTCCGCGGACTCCGGCCGATCGAAGTCGACGTAACCGGAGCGATGAACCGGTAGCCACGCCGGGGCACGGTCTCGATGAACGTCGGCGCTTCCGCGTCGTCCTCCAGGCAGGCTCGCAGGTGACGCATGCATGTGTTCAGCCCCTGGTCGAACTCGATGACCGTGTCGGGCCAAACGTGCTCGTGCAGCTCCTGGCGGGTGACCAGGGACCCGGCGTTCCGAAGCAGGAGGTCCAGCGCCCGGGAGGGCTTGGGCGGGAGACGGACGTGAACGTCGTCCCGGCGCAATTCCAACGTTCGTGGATCGAACGCGAATGGCCCGAACGTCAGGTGGACGTGGCCACGTCCGGATTTCGCCACTGTCGCCTCTCCGGGTTCGCCTGGGTGACCGTGCCCTGGAAAGTACCAGGAACGGTGACTCTCGGTCCGAGGGATGTGTCCCTTCAGATTTTCTTCACGACAACTTCAGCGTCCGTCCATTGAGCGCGGTACCCGGCCGAATCAGCATTTGGGAACCCGATCGGGGTCGCCGACCCCAGCGATCGCACCGCAGACGAGGGGCGCCACCATGAGCCGGTTGTCGAGTCGAAACACAGTGCTGTGCCTCGGGATCTGCGCCCTGGGTCCGGCCGCGCCGTGGGCCGAGGCGCAGACTCTCCCGGGCTGGACGCCGGAGACTCATCTCGACTATGGCATCGTGCAGGAAACCTCGTTGTCTCCAGATGGGTCGCAGGTGGCGTTCGTGGTGAGGCGCGCCGTGCGATCTCCCGAGGGTCTGGAGTTTCGCAACCGGATCTGGCTGGCCGCGAGCGACGGCTCCGGCTCCAGACCGCTCACCGCCGCGGAACATACGAGCACGTCACCCGCCTTCTCGGGCGACGGAACGGTGTTGGCGTTCCTTTCGGGTCGGTCCGGCCGTCGTCAGGTGTGGGCACTCGAACTCACCGGTGGCGAGCCGCGCGTCCTGACGGATGCGCCCATGGGCGTGGATCGCTTCCAGTGGTCCCGCAACGGCACACTACTGGCCTACGTCGCTTCGGACACGACACCTACGGTCGACCGGACCGCGGTCGCCCCCGCCACGTCCAGCAGCTTCGACCGACCCAACAGTCACTTCTTCGTGCTGGACGTTGCCGACCGCCGCCGGGACCTGCCCGAGGTGGCACAGATTTCGTGGGGCGCGTTCCACAATGGCGACTTCGAATGGTCCCCGTCCGGGTCGCGAATCGCCGTCACCCGCCTTTCCGGCCCCAGCCCCAACGCGGCGCTGGGCCGCTCCGACCTGCGATTGCTCAGTCTCCCGCCTGGCCGGGGCGTGCGAAGGGGTCTGGTGCTCACGGACAGAGGTGGAACCGAACGAGGCGCTCGCTGGTCCCCCGACGGCGCGCTGGTGGCGTTCAGCGGAACCGGTGACGCGCCGGAGCCCGTCGGACTCGGGGACATCTACGTCGTGCCGGCCGAAGGCGGTGAGCCGAGGCGGCTGGCACCCACGGTGGAACGAAGCGGCGCGACGCCGGTGGGATGGCTTCCCGATGGATCAGCGGTCCTCGTGGCCGAGCCCGCGGCGACTTCCGTGCACGTGAGCGCTCTTCCCGTGGACGGATCGCAGCCTCGGCGAGTGACGAAGCTGGACGGATTCCGCAGCGGGTTTTCGAGGGCGGAGGCCGGGCGCCTGGCCTACAGCTTCGAGACCACCGATACCCCACCCGAGGTGTACGTTCTGGACACTCGCACGGGCGCCGAGACTCGCGTGTCGACCCTGCACGACCACCTTTCGCCCCCTTCGATGGGCCCGACGCGGATCATCTCCTGGCGGTCGGTGGACGGCACGAGCGTCGAGGGTCTGCTGACCCTTCCTCCCAACGCCGTCGATGGGCGTCGGTACCCACTCGCCGCCGTGCTTCATGGGGGGCCCGCCGCGGTCTCCGCACGCACGTTCACGGGAAGACCCGAAACGGTGATGGTGCAGAGTCTGGCGCAACAGGGGTTCGCGGTCCTCCGACCCAACCCTCGGGGCAGCCTGGGATACGGCCCGGAGTTTCGCTTCGCCAGTGTCGGATCGCTCGGCGACGGCGACACCGACGACGTGCTCGCGGGCATCGACGAGGCCGTGCGCCTCGGTGTGGCTCATCCGGACAGCGTGGTGGGCCTCGGGTGGGGGTACGGAGGATACCTGGCCGTCAGCGCCGCCTCGCGTGACCCGCGAATCAAGGCGGTATCGGTCGGTGCCCCTCTCAGTGACTTCGGGACGCTGGCGCTCACCACCGACATTCCCGAGTACCTGATTGCGCTCTTCGGCGCCGAGCTCTGGGAAGATGCGGACCTGTATCATCGGCGTTCGCTGCTCCCTCGGCTGGGGAGCCTGCGCGCGCCGACGCAGGTATTTCACGGTGCCGAGGACCGCCGCATCCCGCTCGCGCAGGGGTTGGCGCTACATACGGGCCTCCAGCGGCTGGGCGTGCCGACCGAACTCCGGGTCCTGGACGGTGCGTCCAACGCGCTGGACCGACCCGGTCCTCTCCTGGCCGTGCAGTCGTCCATCTATCGGTGGCTGACCGGCCATCTCCGCCCACCGACCCCCGTCGCTTCCGTCGAACGTCCGCCCAGGCAGCCCCGGCGCACGCGGTTCGTGGCCTCGGAATTCGAACCCTACGGAGGGCCGGGAGATGGCGTGATCGAGGGGCGGGCGTTCCTGATCGAACCGGACGGAGGGCGGGTATTCTGCCAAAACGAGACGGTGTTCATGAATCCGGTCACGAGCCTGTCCACCGAGTGGTACGAACGCAACGTCATCGCCCGGGAGGAGCTCGAGCCGATTCAACCGACCGGATATCACCGGATCACCCGCTCGGATGCGGAGGGACGGTTCCGATTCATGGACGTACCCCCCGGGTCCTACTACCTGGGATGCCGTGCCGTGCCGGAGGAAGGCTTCGCCCACGGCAAAGTCGCGCTGGGCCCTGGCGAAACCGTGTCCACGGAGCTGGTGCGGTGGATCGGCGACACCTCCGCCCGTGGCGGTCCACCGACGGTGGCCCCGGAGGTCGCGCATTGGGGGCAGCTCGACGGAACGTGGCGGTGTTCGGTTCGAACCCCGGACGCGGAGGGCGACGTTCGAGAGTCCCGATCGGTTTGGACCTGGGAGTACGTTCCCGGGGGCGTCGCCGTTCGAGATACGTACGTGGGACTCGACGAGGAGGGGAGGCCGCGGTTTACGGGAGGCGCCTTGCGCGTCTTCAATGCCGAAACGAGTCAGTGGGAGATCTCGTGGGTGGACAGCGCTTCGCCCGGGATCAAGACCTTCACCGCGACCTCGACACCAGACCGGGTCGTCATGGCCAGGACGGAACCCGATCCGGAATGGAAAACCGTCTTCTACGATATCACCCGCACAACGTTCGACTGGTTGACCGAACCGTCCGGCGGACGCATGCGGTGCGAGCGAAGCATCGACTGAGGCCCGGCGACGGTCACCCGGCCTCGCGGTAGAGCCATCCTCCAACCAGCGCTGCCATCAGTACCTCCCCGGCTCCCCAGACGAGCGCCAGGACGAAATGAGGCCGGGTCAGAACGCCGAGCTCGTGGAGCACGGCCGAGCCGGGAACGTACCCGACGAACCAGATCAGCAGGCCGACCTTCATGGCCGTCGAGGGGCCCGGGCCCAGACCCTTTCTCATTCCAGCATAGGCCAGGACCAGGGCGAACCCCAGTCCGAAGCGCAGGCTCGTGTGGAGGAGCGCGGCACCGATCGTAGGTTCGACGCCGAACCGCGCGAAGGTCTGAGGCAGCCCGATGAGCGTGGCCATCACCATACCGCCGACGTTGAGCAGCAGCCCGGTTGCCACACCGGCGAGGGCGATTCGGCGCCAGTTGAAGCGGCTCGAGGCCATTTCCACCTGGCGTCACGCCCCCGAACCAGGCGGAGCCAGGTGCCCCAATCCGATCAACATGCCGAGATTGTCCCACACCACCCACATCTCGGCAATGCGTTCGTTCGCGATGCGGAGGATCGACGCGAACTCCACGTCGATGGCGCCCCCAGTTGCCGGGAACGGCCCCATCGGTCCGTCCTGGGTGCCCCGGTACGTCGCCCAGAGCCCCACCAGGTCCGCGTCGGCAACCATCATCTGAATGCCGACCACGGAATCAGGCACTCCGCGGAGATCCTGCCGGAGAAATTCCTTGAACTGTTCCAGGTTCGTGACCACAACGTCCGGCGTCGCTGGACAGTGTCGCACCACGTCAGCGGCGACCAGATCGTCGAGCGCATCCAGGTCGCGTGCGTTCATGGCAGCGACGAAGCGGCGCACGAGCACTTTGTTGCGGTTCACGGCGTCCGATTCGGGATTCATGGCGTAGCCTCCTCCGATTCCGATCTGGCCCGGCCGGTGCACCAGGGGCACCTCCTTCCCCTCGGCACCCACCGCGAGCCGCCTGTTCAGCTCGCCGGCAGCCGGGCGACGAATGTTTCGAGCACACGGTTGAATCCCTCCGGATCGTCCACGAAGAGGGCGTGGGACGTGTGCTCGAGAACCTCCACGCGCACCTCCGGCCAGCGCTGTCGAACATAGTCCGCCGCTTCGACGGCCCACGCCTGAGAGGACGCGACAAACAGCACGGGACGGTCCACCGATTCGAGCGCGGGGCCCAGGTCGGTGGGTCCCATCAGGATGATGTTGGCGATCATGATGGCCGCGGCGTTGGTCGGCATCGAGAGCGCGGCCCGGGCCACGCGGTCCAGGTACTCGTCGGATTGCGGCCGCCGGTGAATCGCGTCCACGAACGCAGGAGTCCACTCCTCCCGTTCGACCTGCATGCTGATGAACCGGGACGGGAATCGGTCGGGGTCGCCCAGGTCGATGGCGTGGTCTACAAGCACGGCCGCCCGGATCCGCTCCGTCCCGTATTCCTGCAGGTAACGGATAGGAACTTCAAGGGGCCTTTCTTGGCAATAGGCGACCGCGGCGCGGTTGACGGCGCCCATCCAATAGCCGTCGCTGCGGAGTATCAGGGGTGGGCTCGCTCGTCCTGCTTGATCCGAGCCGGCTTCACATCTACGCCCGGAGGGTGAACTCGGACTCGACCCTGGCCGGACGACTTGTTCGTCCAGGGCTTGCGTACCAACTACGACGTTGCCGCCGACGGTCGGTTCGTCAGGGTCTATCACCCGGCCGTAGTCGAGCTCGTCGTTGTCCAGAACTTCTCCGAGGAGTTGAACCGGTTGGTGCCGAATTGAGGCGGGGTCCGACCCGCAGGTGACCTCCGACCCCAGAGTCGGCGATTCCTTGTCAGGCTCTTCGCCTGCCCGAGCACCCGCGGTCATCGTATTCTTGCGCCACAGGAGAGCCGCGGTGGATCTTGATCCCATGTCCGATGCCGCCGCCCGCTTGAACGCCGCCCTCGAGGGACGCTACAGGGTAGAGCGGGAACTCGGCGAAGGTGGGATGGCCACGGTATTCCTGGCCGACGACCTCAGGCACGAGCGCAAGGTCGCGCTCAAGGTGCTGAAGCCCGAGCTGACCGCCATGGTCGGCGCGGAGCGCTTCCTGGCCGAGATCAAGACCATCGCGAACCTGCAGCACCCTCACATTCTCCCGCTGCACGACTCGGGAGACGCCGAAGGCTTCCTCTACTTCGTGATGCCATACGTCGAGGGTGAGTCGCTCCGGCAGCGGCTCGATCGGGAGGTCGAGCTGCCCGTTCATGAGACGGTCCGCATCCTGAGGGACCTCGTCGACGCGCTGGCCGAGGCGCACGCGAACGGCGTAATCCACCGCGACGTGAAGCCCGGCAACATCATGCTTCGCGGCCGACACGCGCTCGTCATGGACTTCGGCGTCGCCAAGGCGGTAGACGAGTCGACCGACCTTCCCAACCGCACGACGGAAGGCATGGCGGTCGGCACGCCGACCTACATGGCACCCGAGCAAGCCGCCGCCGACCCACACGTCGACCACAGGGCGGACATCTATGCAACGGGCCTGGTCGCGTACGAGCTCCTCACGGGCTCACCCCCTTTCTCGGGACGCAGCCCCGCAGAGATCTTGACCGCACACGTAGCTCAGAAGCCGGTTCCGCTCCGCGAGAAGCGCGAGACGGTCCCACCGGTGCTAGAGGCGGCGGTGATGAAGTGCCTCGAGAAACGCCCCGCCGACCGTTGGCAGAGGGCCGAGGACTTGCTGGATGTCCTGGAGCAAGCGCTCACACCGAGCATGGGCACGACCCCCGTGTCGACCCCTCCCGTGAAGGCTGGCGTCTCGTACCGACAGGTGCTGGCCGGCCTGGGCGTCGTTGCTCTGCTGGTGGCAGGCGGTGTCATGATGACCCAGCGCGGTACAGAGGTGCCCCCACTCACCATCGTCGAGGCGCAGCGCCTCACGACCGACGACGGTCTCGAGATCAACCCCGCGCTGTCACCGGACGGCCGCTTCGTGGTCTATGCGTCCGGCACGTCGACGAACATGCGGCTCTACCTGCGACCGGTGGGCGGAGGCCGGACGATCCCTCTGACGGACGACTCCATCGCGGTCGAGCACAGCCCGACCTGGTCGCCGGACGGAGAGCAGGTGCTGTTCATCTCGAGTGGGAACGCGATGACCGTGTCGGCGTTGGGGGGAGTCGCGCGGCTCGTAGCGGCCGCTTCGGACGCTGGAGAGGTTGCCGAGGCGGAGTGGTCTCCCGACGGCGAGCAGATCTTTCTGGTTCGGGGACTGCGGGTATCGACCGGGTATCTCGTGCCCTTGGCGGGTGGTCCCGAGCAAGAGGTCTTCAGTGGCATTGCGGTCAACACCTGCGACTGGCATCCAGACGGCGAGCGTCTCGCGTGCGTGCGGGACAACCCTGGCTATGCGCAGCCAGGAGCCGTGTTCGGCAATCTTGCCCCCAGCCACATCGTCCTGGTCGCGACCGGCGACGGCTCCGTGACGGACCTGATCAGCGACGGCTCGTTGAATCACAGCCCGGTGTGGTCGGCGGACGGTCGAACGCTCTTCTTCCTGTCCAACCGACAGGGCTCACCGGATGTCTTCGCTCAGCCGGTGACGGGTGACCATCGTCCCGTTGGGGAGCCCGTGCGCCTCACCACCGGACTCGACGCGCATACCATCTCGATGTCACGAGACGGGAGCAGGATGGTGTACGCCGTCTACACGGCAGACGCCAACATCTGGACGATGCCAGTGCCGGAATCGGGACCGGTCGGGATCGAGAACGCCGAGCAGCTCACCTTCGGGAATCAGATCGTCGAGTCCATCCGCCCCTCGCCCGATGGCGAGTGGCTGTACTTCGATTCCGATGTCGCGGGCTCGGCCGACATTTGGCGCATTCCGATCGGCGGTGGCACACCGGAGCAAATCACGTCCGACCCACGGCACGAGTTCGCGCCGGACCTGTCGTCGGACGGTACCGAACTGGCTTACCACGCCTTCGTCGACGGGAGTCGAGAACTCTTCGTCCGATCGATGATGGACGGCAGCGACGTCCAGCTGACATCGACAGAGGTGGCGTCCGAGAGCTACCCGCGTTGGGGTCCTGACGGCCGTCGGATCGTCTACCTCGACCAGAGCGTGCGGGGCGGCGGCCTGCACCTCATCGAGCGAGGAGACGATGGCGCATGGAGCGAACCGACGCGTCTCGGCCGAGGATCACGGGCCGACTGGACCTCCGACGGACGTAGGATCGCGTACGCCAGTACTGACGGCGTGGGCATCTGGGACTTCGATTCCGGCGACGAGACGAAGCTCGAGCACTCCTTCCGCGCGACCAGCGGGGCGCTCGCGGTCGGTGAGAGCCACTGGAGCCCCGATGAACGGTTCATCTACTCGAAGGGGACAGACGACGTTGGGCGGTCGGTGATTGTCCGGGTTCCGGTATCCGGTGGAGACGCGACCCTGCTCGTCGTATTCGATGACCCGCGGAGGCCTTCGACCCGGCTGGATCTCATCGGCGACGGGGAACGCTTCTACTTCCCGCTCGACAATCGGCAGAGCGACATCTGGCTCGCGCAGACGGTGATGCGCTAGGCCTGACGACCGGATCAAGACTGATGTCGAGGCGCAGCGGTACTGGGGCGGGAGGACTCGAACCTCCAACCCGCTGATTGACCGTCAGGCGCTTGGCGTCGTGTTGATGACCGGCCTCGAGACGGGCTCGATGCCTAACTGTTCGATCGCGGCCCCAAAATCGACAGCGCCGTTATCGTCTGCGAACTTACCTTCGATCATTCCGTAGTCCGTTTCCCGCAGTAGCAGGCACTTCGGCTTATCCTCCAGCCACGACAGGCGCGCCGCCTTGGGCGACTCGATTACCCACTTATACCCACCGTCACAGTCGCGCTTCCCTCCCTCGGGCCAGTTCGAGCTGACAATCTCACTGAGGCAGGAGTGGAAGGCTGACCAAGCTTTGAAGTCGCGGAATCGGATTTCGGCGGCGTCGGCCAGGAAGTAAACGACGAGGTTGTCGTCGGCGCCATTGTACACCACGAGGTAACGTGCCGAGTCCGCCAGGATCCGCGTCGAGTCTCGTCGGGAGAGGACTCGGTCGCGAACGAAGGCGGCCCACCGAGTGGCGAGTGCGTCCTTCTCTGGCAGCTCGTCGAAATGTTGTCGATGGTAGAAGCCCTGCTCGACACTCACCCCCGTTACCTCGTGAACGGTCAGAGTGACCAGGTCGTCTGTGTCATCGACGGGTCGGTTGCATGCGGGACAAATCGAGAATCCAGGTAGAAACCACATTCATCGACTCCGTGAAGAGTGCGCACCTATCCTGCCGGCAGGTCTACGGTCCATCCGCGTATCTATCCCCCGCACCAAGTGTGTCGGCATCCATTTCCCCGATTGTGTTCATTGGACTGTTCCCGCCCCTCGGACGGCCGAGCGGACCTGACCGATCGTAATACCGAACGCTTCCGTCCTCATACACCACCGCTCGGGTGTTCGCCGGACGGCGGGGGCCGTTGGGCAGCGTTCCAATCCTCGTAGGCCATGTCACTGTCTGGCGCATTCGTGCCGTCCGCATTCCTGCCGATGTCACGGGGGTGGGGCTGGTACTGCCCTCCACCTGGGTGCCGTCCCCCACCCGCGTGAGACTCAGAACTCCCCTCGGAGCGGTGTGGTGTCTCGTCGCCCGTACTCCAGCGGCCGGAACCAGGCACGGGCACCGAACTGTCGTTCGAGGTCGACTGCCAGTTTTGCCGGCTCAGTAGAAAGGACCTGTCCATTCACGCCGTCAACTGCGATCGACTCCTGGATGTTTCCCGATGGGTTACCGTTGAGGTTCACGTAAGCCAACCGTGGCAACTTTTCGGACCTGGCCAGCGCTTCGACGCCTTCGCGTCCGATCTTGTTGAATGACAGTGAGAGCCAGGCGAGCGCGGCCAAATGGTCAGAGTTGGACAGTTCGATGACGTGCTCATCGTGGAAGCTGTTTCGACTCAGGTTGAGCGAAACGACCTGATCCAAGGCATCCATCGCAAACAGCTCTCGGGCGACCGGGGCGGCGAGCTGTAGATTGAGATGACGAATCGGCGCCCGGGCCAATAGGTCGGATGCGTATGAGATGAAGCTCGCCGCGTCGAGAGTGACCTCCTCGACGAAACCACGATGAAACGTGTAGGAGTGGACCATGTCTGTGATCCCGCCCGCCCATCGCTTGCCGTCCGCGCGAATGAGACGGTCCGCCTGAGTGGCCAAGGTGCCCCAACCGGGGGTCCCCGACCGCAGGATCCTCATCGCCTCGAGCTGACAGCGAATCATCTCCGCTCTCCGCGGATCGCCGCACCGGTCAGCGTAGTGGCGCCGCGGTTCGTCATTGCCCGGATCATCGATCACGGCCTGGAGCAGCACCTTGTCACGGGAGGCCATCGGCGGACCGAACTCCCGATTTCGAGATGGGCGAGCGATTACCCCAACGCGGAAGGGCGGAGTGATCTTGGCAGCGGTTTCCAGCGGTAGCTGGTAGGCCGGTCGCACGCGTACGCTTACGAAGCCGTCGCTCGTCACCTCGACCTGGTCCTCCAGCACGAGCGGGTGGCGCGGGTCCGCTTGTGCGGTCGAGGCGTCGGCGGAATGCTCGGAGAGCCACTCGGTGAGCAGGCTGGCCAGTTCGGCCGGAGACAGGGAGGGATCGCGCGCCATGCACAGCAAGTGTTGGTGGAGGCGACTCGACGCCAGCACGTAGCGCGTAAACGCCATTTGCCGTACCCAGGCGGTGACGTTGTAGTCCCAGTATTCCTTCGGTTTGTGTACCGTGGGGGCGTGCAAGATGAAGTCCCCCCCAGACCTCTCCGATACGATCGGCGACAGGCCGCTATCCCACAGCCTCGACGGGGCGACGTCCCAGATGCGGCACTCGGCCTCGATCTCGGGAGTGGCCAGGCTCCGATCGCACAGAGCCGCGGGCCAGCCGTGCCGCTCGTAGGCCGCAGCGAGCTGTCCACCCAGGGCATGGGCAGCGTTGATCCAGCTCGTCTTTTCACCGTCGCGTGTACGCCAGCGAGGCAGGGCGAGGGTGACGAAGCGCATCTCCTCCGAATCCCTCAGGGTGCGCCAAGAGACGTGCTGGGGTCCGTACATGAAGTCCCTCCCAAGCCCGCCACGAGCCAATGGAAGGAAATCATTCCAATCCAAGCTCAATAGAGCCGGCGCAGCGCTGGCGATGACGGGTGTCTGGGCCTCGACCGCCACGGCTGCGAGGTAGCGCAGGAATCGGTCATCGTCGGGATGCGTCGAGAAGGTATAGTCACAGATCAGCGCCGTGATCGGAACGCCGTCGGGTCGTTCGTAGACGTCGGAGTAGAGTCGCCGGAACAACGCAGCGTGCTCGAGGTCTGGCGCCTGGTCGAGATCGCGCGCGAGCTCATCCTTACGTGCCGCCAGGATCGAGAGCGTGACGCGTTCGCCGCAGCGAGAAGCGACGTGCGCGAGTCCGAGCCACGTCGCGCGGAGGCGCTGGAAGCGTTCGTCGCCCAGCACCTGGTCGGCCTGTCGGAACCCACTCGTCGACTGAGCGTCGGAACTGTTGATCTGATCCGGCAGCGGGCCACCGGTATCCTCCTGCGTAGCCTCCGCCCGAGCGCCGCCTCCGAATCTTCGCTCGATGGCGCTTGCGCTGAAGTCGTCCAGATTCGTAAAGGACAGCCGGAGCGGAACCCGATCACCGCGATGGTCGTCGAGCGTCAGGTGGAGTTCGGGGCGGATCGCGGCGAAGGCTGACGCGAGCTCGGGCACCTGGAGAAACCTTCGCTCGTCGGGCTCGGGTCGCGTTGCATCGCCGGCGAAGTCGCCCAGGACGCCGAGCCTGACGGGGAGTGTGCCGCGTCTTGGGGAATCAGGCTCTCCTATATCTCGTTCGAAGGCGAGCTCCACGGCGTCGTCCGTCATGACCTCTCTCCTCGTTCTTGGGTCGCGCACTGACGCTGTCCGTTCACCTCCTGCCAAAGAAGTGGGGAGTCCCCGGTCATGTCCCCTGTTTTCCCTGCTCTCACTCGCTGCCCATGGCCTGGTCATCACCCTCGGCTTGACGGAGAATCACGACCCCGTCTTCCAACAGATTCTCCTGGAGCGCGAGCCGAAACACGGGCCGACCGCCCAACCGCGGCTTCCACTGAGTTGCGAGCACCTGGAGCCTCTTTCCAACCGGGGTATACCTGTAGAAGCCCCAGTCGAGAAAGAAGAGGTACTCGCCGCCCATGGTCTTATTTTGGTCGGGTGTCAGGTGGGCCTGCATCACCTGCACGAGCGCATGGTAGGAGAATACCACGTACTTGGCGCCGTCCTTTGGTAACCAAGGCTTCAGCGGCTTGTCGGGGTCCATCTCCCATCCGGTTACAGCCGAACCGATCTGCTGTACGGTCGCGTCCGTGACCCCGCCGAGCTCCAGCGCAACGCGCAATTCGGCTTTGAATTCCTCAAGGAGTTCCTGTCCCATTCCTCGATGTCCCGCGCCTTCAACCAGACGTCCATCGCCCGCACGATCACGGCCGCCTGATTGTGCGTCATCTTCTTGGCCTGGCGTGGTTCCCTTCTTTCGGGCTCCGAAGAGCGCCTGGATACCCTCAATGATATCTCGAAGCCAACTCCGCTCCGGTGGGTCACCCATGACTGGCCCTCCCGCCCGCTTGGGGCCAAAGCGTTGCACCACACCAAACAGAAGCCTACGGGACCACGCTCGCCCTGTCCACGAGCCCATGAAGCCACTCACCACCAACCGGAGACCGAACGGATGACATCGTTCGGCCCGGCCTACACGGCATTCGCGATCACACCCCACGACACGCACGATCTCCCGGCCAACACGCGGTCCATCTACGTAGCCGCTGCAGGGGAAGCTCTTGACTCCCCGGTGGGCGGGGAGGCAATACTCACACTCTCATAGGACCTGGTACAGATTCCGGGGGCACCCCACATCATCAGACGCGACAATGGAATCAGATCAGAAGGCGGCTGAGACCGGCGAGTTTCGGCTCGTTATTGGTGTTGTGCTGGCCATCGGCTTCCTGCTGCCGCTGCTGGTGTACGGAACTGTGTCGCCCTGCGGGATTCTGAAGAAGGAGATTCTGCGCCAGGCCGCGTCCGATTCGGTCCGACGCCCGACATCGGGGATCGAGGCGGCGGGCAGCGTGATCGGTACGGCGCTCGGAGGGGCGCTGATCGACCGAACGGTGGACGCGATGTCGCCCTTTCGGTGCGCCATCGGCTACTTCAGAGTTCTTGGTGGGCGTAGCTTCGGGAACCTGGGGAGGTCTCGGACGGACGCATCAGTCCGAGCCGAATCCGAGACGCTCTCAGATACCCTGCGCGATTGGGACGCGGTGTTCCCAAAGGCCGGGTGGAGAGTTGAAGAGTCCTCAAACTCGGACGGCCCCCGTGCTTTGTGGCTCACGCTAGACGCTCAAACACCAGTGCGGATGGGAAACGGACCCGTGTCCCTGGTTTTGGTGTGCATGAACGATAGAACGGAGGTCTACATCAACTGGCGGGAGGGGGTTGGGCCCAGGCCGAGGATCGCTCTAACCGTGGGTGAGACGCCAACCCATACATCGACCTGGTCCGCCAAAGGTCAGACGACGTACTACCCAGCCAATCATGTCGCGCTGATCAACCAGCTTCTCGGCGTGACCGAACTGAGGGCGGTCCTCAAGGAGTCGGATGGTGGCCTGGAGCCCGCCCGATTTGCGCTTGCTGGTCTGGACGAGGCGATCCTGCCCCTTCGGAAGGCGTGTCACTGGTGAGGCTCCCGAAACCTCGACCGCTGGGTCCGCTCGATGCGAGAAGATCTGGCCACGCTGGAAGTCCCCGCCGACATGGAGGACCGGTTCGGTCGATATCGGGGCGATCCGGTCGGGTTCGTCCGTGGCGGTTCTCGGGGCCGAGCCGCACGCAGCGCCATTGCGGTCTGGAGGGGCCGTGAACTGGTCGAGACCCAGACTCGGCAGGGCTTGGACACCATGGCCGTTGCCGCCTGGGTCACGAGCCACATCAACCAATGGAAGCCACGTCAGGTCCGCCTCGACTCCATCGGCAGCGGCAGCGGGGTCGTGGATCGGCTCCGCCAGATGCGACATCAGGTGCAGGGCGCGAACGTGGCGCGGAGGGTTTCGCAACCGAAGCTCCTCGCCAACAAGAGAGCGGAGGTGTTCTCGCGGCTACGCGAAGCGCTCGAACGAGGTGAGGTCTCATTCCCCCGGAACGACGGACTCCTCGCGGAACTGTCGGCCCTCCGGTACGAATTCTCGCCCACCGGCCAGATCCGCATCGAAAAGAAGGACGCTGCGAAGAAGAGGTTGGGGCGGTCACCGGATCTGGCCGATGCAGTTGCGCCGGGCTTTCCGCCGAGTAGACGGGCGGGGCTCGATCTTCTGGACGCGACGGCCCACGGGGATTCGCGATGGCAGCCGGATCTGCCGTCTATCCCGCTCCCAACCCGGCAATTAGCTTACGAATCGTGCTGCATAGTCGGACGTGAACCCGCTCGGGCGCAGCAGAATTGTTGGCTAGGTAGCGTCTTCTTCCTATTCGGCGAACATCTCGCCCAGGACCCTGAGCATGGCTGTGATGGTGCGGGGATGAAGGCGGCCCAGCTTCCGAACAAGCCGCTCAGCATCCACCGTTCGCCCGTGGGCGGATCTACAAGGAGGGTGGGCTCCGGGTGGTTGGCTAGGCTCGCCCTCAAGGTCTGAAGCCCAAGCTGGGCTTCGGTGGTCGGGCCGGGCGGTTCCTTGCCAAAATCAAGACGAGGGCCAATTTACGGCATCCGCATATCCCGCCGCCATTCGACTCTGGGAGGGGCAGGGGGACGAAAGCGAAATGAGCCTACTCGAGCCTTCCCCGGAGCTGGAAATCCACATCCAGAGTCGGATCAGAATGCCGTCACGCTCCTGGCCGAGCAGTGAGTTCAAGAAAAAGCTCAACGCGCTTCCTCTATACCACGCGGCGGACTATCTCTGGGGTATCCGACCGGACGGCACGATTCTCTGTAGGGACCTACAGGCTTTGTTTTCGACCACAGTAGAGGACGATCTCTTAACGATCTACACCGTCGTCGCCATGGGGGCACGCAAGTTTCCAGAACTCGGAGAGCTGATCCCGGATCGCCACACACTTGGGATGCCAGCGAGCCCTGCCTCGATCGCAGAATACGTCACGCCCCGTGCCTACATGGCTGGTGCATACCTGTGTGACGAGTGCGCAGGTACAGGAGGGAGCGAGATGGCATCCAAATGTTCGAAGTGCACGGGACTGGGGTGGCTCTTGAGGCCGTGGGATTGGTGGTCTCGGGACTGTTGAAAGCCCCGGTAGCCCTCCGGCGTGTTTCGGACCGTGTAGCGATGGAGATGGGCTGCGAACGCATCCGACTGCGGCGATGGCGCTCTGCTGCCAGGGCCTTTGATCGGTGATCAGCATCTCTTCACCTCGGGTCCCCCGAGCCATTCGCGGAGCCTACTTGGCGTCCGCGCCCCCCGAACCTTGCGATCGCCCAATTGCGCCGACTACAGCTGAATGAGATAGTGCGAAAGCATACGACGCTTCGGCGGTTCTCGAAGCCACTTGAGTCGGGTTGGACGACGAGGAGGGTGACATGTGGCCGTTCGACAAGAGGAAGGACGAGGCATCGAAGGCTATGCCCGCTTATCGTCTGGAGTGCGGACTCGACACGGGGGACGGTAACACCGTTCCGGTCTTGCCCATGCTCATGCGGAAAGATTGGGCGCGCAAGCCGACCCAGTTGTGCCGACCGTTGATCACCAAGGTCGAACTGCCGCACATCCCTTGGGTAGCGTTGGTACACCTGATCGACGAGGGGGGCTCGACAGCCCCGAGTCGGGTCTACCTTCGCTCGGAGCGGGCCGAGCAAATCGGCAAGTCGGTGGCCGAATTCGAAGCCGAAGCACTCCACAATATCGCGGTGCGACCAGCCTCCTGGCAGGTGACGTCACCCACCGACGCAAAGCTCGCGCTATGCACCAATGATTATCTGGCGGCGGAGCACTGCCTCTCACCAAACTTCATTCGCGAGGCCGGCAGGTTACTGGGTACCCGATCGCTCATGGTCGGCATCCCATCCCGAGGCCACCTGCTCGCTACACCGCTCGAACACTTCACGTCGGGTGCCGGGGCCGACCACGCTCTGACCTTCAAGATGATGGTCGAGAAGTTCTATGAAGAAGCCGGTGAGATTGGGATCACGCCTGGCATGTTCATCTTCATCGAAGGCTCACTCAACAGCATGGCGGAGTTTGGATGAGGCGGGTCGTATGGCCAGAAGGCGCTCCGCTGCGCTAGAGGTCGGCCCCGTCTGTCCCTCGATCCGAACAAGGGTGGACGGCGACCGTCGTCAGGGTAAATATCTCCACCTCTACGTGACATGCGTACTCGATACCCCAGCTGGCCTCGGCGTCGCGATGGACATAGCCCTAGAAGCGACCTGGTTCCCCCGTGATTCTCTGGCGGCTTCCATCTGCGAAGTACGCTAACGATCCGCCAGGGAGGCTGTCCCACCCGCAGTTGAAGGTTGAGCAAAAAGAAGTGGTGGTTCCGGGGGACCCCGGTCCGGTAGGATCGGGGAGCGTTCAAACCCCACAAGGAGCCACCACGATGAAAACGTACGAGGTTGCCGACCGGACCGACAGGCGGGCGCTGGCGGAGTTTCTGAGCCGAGAGGG
>JBDHHQ010000082.1:0-18689 GCA_039589315.1 Gemmatimonadota bacterium | reverse complement strand
CCCCACTCCCGACACGGCTCGCCGACTCACGCCCTCAAGCGCGAGGTGCTGGTCGTGCGTCGGTCCATCTGGCCCGTGCGCGAACTCGTCTCGGGCCTCCTTCGGAGCGAGGCCGAGCTGATCACGGAAGACACCCGGGTCTACCTGAGGGACGTATACGACCACGCCGTCCAGGCGATCGACGCCGCCGAGACCCTGCGGGAGCTCACCACCAGCCTCATGGACCTGTACCTGTCCACGGTGGGACAGCGTACCAACGACGTCATGCGGGTCCTGTGTTCTAGTACCCCCACTCCCGAGCCAGGAACAGCCCCCAGACCTTGGGCACCTGAAAGGCCTCGTTGATGGAGAAGCCGCTGTTCAGGTCCCGGGCAAACCGGTCCTCGAGGAACCCCTCGACCGTCCAGAGGTCGGTGGCCCGCCACTCCAGGCGGGCGCCACTGATCCCGGCCGAGTTGATGCCCAGAAGCGGACGAAGGAGCAGCGCCAGGAACATGTCCTGCGCCACGTACCAGCCGACCTCGACCTGGGTGGCTCGAAGCGCACTCTCGAAGCCGGTCCCGAAAGTCGTGGCGCCCTGGGCCTGGGAGATGGCGAAGTAGTCCAGTCCGATCTCCTGGGCGACCGCGGAACCGAGCTGTGTTCCCAGCGCCCCGAACGCCAACGAGGCACCTGCCCCTGCCGCGCTCCCGAAGAGCCCGCCGAACTCGCCCTGCACGAAGCTGAACTCGGAGGACGCCAGCTCGTAGGTGGGCCGGCCGAAGATCAGGTAGCTCACGAGCTCCGACTGGGCGATGGGCGGTTGGGCGTCACTGGACAGGGTCACCCGGGGCGAGAGCAGCGTCCCCTCCAGCAGCGCGAGGATGTTCAAGGGCTCGCCATCCCGAACCCGCAGGCGATTCACCGCCAGGATGTTGAGGTCCGGGTCCAACCCCGGGGTCCCGATGAAGCGAACGGTGCCCTGCTGCACCTGGAATTGGCGACCGAAGCGGGAATAGGTCCCGCGGACCGCCTCGAGCTCGCCCAACATGGCCAGATCCCGGTTGGCCCGGGCCCAGACCACCTGGAGGTCTCCCTCGATCTCCACGTTCATCTCGTCGCTCCGGAGCCAGAAGTCCCGGCTCAGCGACAGATCCACGTTCAGGCGCAGGTTCCGCAGGAACGGGTTCTCGCCGACATCCAGCAACGGCTGTGAGGCCGTGGTGGTCGTGTCGACGACGTCGAAGAACGAGGGATCGGTCAGGTCCACCATCTCCGAGGTGCGTTGGATCTCGTCCAGGAACAGCACCCCGGACTCGACGCTCACATCGCCTTCCACCAGGGGACGTCGGTAGCGACCCTGTACCGTCATTCGCCCGCCCACGGTAGCCAGCACGTCGGCGCGGTCGGCAGCCAGAAAGCCCGATCCCTCGGCCGTGAGGTCGAGAAGGGGATTGGAGAGTGAATCCAGCCGCACGCTCCCCGTCACCGCCATGGTCCCGATGGACGAGAGCATGCCGTCGACCTCCACGGTGCCGTCCGGCGAGAGGCGGAAGTCCGCCTCCACACCGGAGTGCCGGACACCCAGGTCCGGGACCACGGCGGCTCCGTCGATGAGTCGGAGGCTGCCCGAGGGCGAGGGCGAAGCCAGCGTACCGGCCACGTGGAACTCTCCTGTGAGCGAGCCCTGCACATCCTCGAAGGATTCCAACAAGCCCATGACCAGACCGGCTGGGAAGGCGTCCACGGCAATGCTGAGGTCCATGGGCTCGTCGGGAATCCGATCCCCCGCAGCGTCGAGGGCCAGGTCGATGGGAACGGTGCCCGCGGCCTCCAGCACCGGCCGCCCATCTCGCGACGCGGTCCAGCGCGTGTCGATCCGCCGATCGGCATACTCCAGAGATCCGTCGAAGCGATCCAGCCGGATGCTCTCGTAACCGGCGTCGGTCCCGGTCACGGATCCGGAGATGACGGGATCGGACGGACGGCCCCGGACCCTGAGCTCCAGGTCGACGAGGCCCCCGAAGTCGGCCTCCGGATCCAGCTGCAGCAACTGAGCCACCTGAACGAGGGGGACCTGCCGAGCGACGACGGCAAGGCCCGACTCTTCCGCGCGGGTGACTCGACCCTCGACGCTCAGGTCCATCCCGTCGCCGTCAGGCCGATATAGCCGGAAGTCTTGAACGTCCAGCAGGCCGTCACCCCAGATGACGCGGGCAGGCCCCCCAAGGTTCCACCGGCGGTCGGAGAACCGGAGCGTGAGCTCGTCCAGGTGAACCAGGGTCCCGAGCGTGTCGCCCTCGAACGTCGCCCTCGTGCTGTATTCCTCGGTCTCGGAGCGCTGTAGCCCGACTGCCACGCGGCCCTGCCCACCCCGTCGCTCACCTTCGAATCGGCCGGCCTCGAAGTCGCGCCCCCACAGCCGCACCGAATCGGCCTCTACCGTGACCGAGAGGGCCGGGTCGGGTCCTGGAAAGCCGCTTCCCGCGAATGCCGCACGGGCCCGCCCCAAGTAGCTCGCACCGTAGCGGACCTCCTCCACCGTGGCCTCGCCGCGGGCGACTACCGCCTGCACCGAGCCGCTCAGCGTGACCGCTCCCCTGGCAGTGCCGCCGACCAGGATGTCGGCCAGTCGGGGCAGCGTGTCCGGGTCGATGCCCTCCACCACGAGGCTCTCCCGTTCGAGCGCACTGAGCGTGTCCCGTGCGATGAGGGAGTCGCCCATGAGGAAGGGGCGGACGCCCGCGAGGGAAGCGCTCCGGAAGTCGGCGCGCACCTCGCCCGAGCCCAGCGAATCGTGGAGGGCCAGGCTGCCGGCGGCTCCCAGGTCCATGACGCTCGTCCGGGCGGAGAGGGTGTCGATGTGGAGGAAGCCTCCGGCCAGGCGCAGCTCGGCAGCGGCCGTGTCCACGGCGAGCTTGCCCAGCCGCGAGCCCCACACGGTTACGCTGGCCGCACCGGTGGCTCGATCTCTCCCCAGGCCCTGGCCCTCCGCCTCGAAAGCACCGGTTACTGTCGACGGATCCGGTAGCTCCGGGATGATCTCCGAGACGCGGAAGTCCTCCAGCTCGCCGGTGAGCCGGTAGCGGGCCAGGGGATCCCGGGCATCGAACGAGGCATCCAGGGACAGCGACCCCGCCACGGTCTCCAGATCACTGGTCACCCGGAGCTCGCGGAGCGGCCCCGTGGCGCTCGCCGTCCCGGTCACCTCGCCCGATAGAGGCAGGTCGGGACGGTAGACGCGCCAAGCGGTGAACGAGAGCGGGGCCAGCTCGGCATCGATGGCCAGGAAGAGGGAGTCTGCGCGGCTCGTCACCGTGCCGGAGGCCAACACCTGCGACCGGGGAAGGTCGACGGGACGATGCGTGAGATCCGCGGTGAAGCGGAGGCCCTCTGCCAGCCGCCCCGTCGCCTCCAGGCGCAAGCCACCTGGCCCCCGGATCCCGAGCTCGGGAAACAGGTCCGTGAACAGGTCCATCTGGACCGGTTCCAGGACGGCGTTCAGATCCGTCACGCCGGGTGCGCCGTCCAGGTGGACGATCCCGGTGAGGTCGGCCACCGTGGGGGCCCGACCCTGGGCGGTCTGGTCGAGGGTGACCTGGGCACTGACCCACGGTCCGGTAGCGGGTCCGGCGAGCCGCACCCTTCCCCTGAGGAGCCCGTCCACGGGCAATGTGTCGGGCAGATACGATTGCAGGCGGGCCAGCTCCAGCGGAGCCAGCTCCAGGTCCACGCCTTCGAGTGAAAGGCCCGTATCGAGCCGGACGGATCCCTGTCCCCGAACACGGCTGTCGCCCATGCCGATGTCCGCGCCCGTGAATCCCACCTCGGTGAATCCAGGGCCCATCGAGAGGACGAGCTGTGCGCTGCCGGCACCGTCGGACGGGAGCACCGGCACCGCCCATTGGAGGTCGGCCAGGCTCAGAATCCAAGCGTCGATGTCAGCCCGTACCCGGGGACCGCCTTCACCGAGCTCCACCCTCGCGGTCACGGCTGCTTCGGTGCCGGGCAGGAACAGGCGGTCCGCCTCCACGCCGATGCCACCCTCCCGCCACGTCACGTTGCCCGAGAAGCGCTGCACGGTAAAGGGGTCGTCGAACACGGTCCCCACCAGGCTCAAGCTGTCGACTACGAACAGGGGGCCCGGGAACGCCGGATCGACGAGGCGCATCTCGTCCAAGACCCCGTTTACCTCGTCGAACACGAGACGCCGCACACGGCCGTCCACGCCGGGAATCGATTCGACGATCCCGCGCTCGGGCGGTGGTGAGTCGGGATCCAGGGGGTAAACCACGTCCACGCGGCCATTCCGGAGCTCCAGGTTCCGGAAGACGACCCTGGTGCCGCCTTCCTTCGGCGAGGCCTCCACACGCTCACCCGGCTCCAGACGGACCGAGTCGATGGGGAGCTGCGAGCCGGCCTGCGGCTCGGCCGCCGTCGTATCCACCGTCTCGAGCGCGGCCGAGTCCACCTCGGGCGCCTCGGGCTTACCGGCGAAGATCCGCATGAAGTTGAAGGCGTCCTGGCCGGGGAGCTTCTCCACCGAGATGCGGGGTTGATGCACGATGATGCGAGAAAACCGCAGGTCGCCAGCAAGCAAGCGCGGGACGCTGTAGGAAACCTCGATGGAATCGGCAACAAGGAACGGCCGTCCGTCGGGGTCCGAGAATGCCACGTCCACGAACGTGCCGCCCAGCAGGAGCTGGCGGGAGCGGACGAGGCCCACGTCCAGCCGACCGTTCAACTCGCCCGCGATGAGGCTGAGGGTCTGACGGAGCACCACCTCCTGCCCAAGACGTGTGCGGGTGAGAACGAGGCTCGCCGAAGCCAGCAGTATCCCCACACCCAACAAGATCACGAGTGTGATCCCCCCGGCGGCGCGCAGGCGTGACATGTCAGAATGCCTGCCCGATGGACAGGTGTAGCTGGAAGCGACTGAGCGAAAGCGGCGCACTCTCGTTGTAGAGCACCTGAGGAAGCAGGGGCGCCAACTCGTCGGTCTTGACCCAGTCGATGGGCTGGCCGTTGTCCCCGATCAGGCGGTTCGCCGGATCGTCCACCTCCGGGTCGAATTCGCGGATCTGCTCTGTGAGCACGCCCAACTCCTCGCCGCCGGTGAACCGATACGCCAGGTCCACCCGGATCGGACCGATGGGCGTGAAGTACCGGACGCCCAGACCCGGTGTGAACTCCATCTGCTGGAGGCCGAAGCTCTGCGTCTCGTCGAACACCTGGCCGAAGTCCACGTAGGCGGCGCCCTCGACCTGGGGACCGAAGAGGGGGAAGCGGGCCTCGACGCTGCCTTCGAGAATGGCCCGTCCACCTCTTGGCCGCACGGTGAAGCGGTTGTCGGACAGGGGAGAGGCGTCACAGGTCAGGTCGTCGACCTCCTCGGGCTGGCATGCCGCTGGCAGGAGACCTTGCTCCGTCTGCCCCACGGGCGCCAGGAGGTTCTGTACGTCGGTCGTCAGGCTCTTGGGTCCCAGCTGGTTCTGGGCGTACCCCCGAACGCTGTTGGCACCGCCGGCGTAGAATCGCTTCTGCGGGTGCGTGATCTCCGAGGCGCCCTCGCTCCCCTCGAGCTGCTGGAACGGCTGAGGCTCGATGAATCCGGCTCGGATCCGGGCAGCGCCCACCCACCCCGGCATGCGGCGCGCGAAGCTCAGCTCTCCGATGATGCGCTGGTACTCGAAGTCCGAGCCGGTCCACTGATCGGCGTACTCGTAGTCCACCAGGAGTCGCGAGCCGCTGGTCGGGTTCAGCGCGTTGTTCCGCGTGTCCCTGGTGACGCTGAGCCCCATGGGCGACAGCCAGTTCGGCTGCTGGAGGACCTCGATCTCCCTCGGTGTGCACACCAGATAGTTGGCGCACCAGATCACGCCGGCGGCCTCGACCGTGGACAGCTGGGGCCGGTAGGACACGGCCAGCGAGGTGCTCCGGGCCACGGACCGGATGAACGCCACGTTCGCACCGACGCCCTCCCTGACGAAGATGTCGGGAAGGCTGCGTCGTTCCCCGTAGACGCCCAGGGCGATGGAGTTTCGCGCGGAAAACACCCAGGGCTGGGTGAAATCGGCCGAGAGCTGCCAGTTGACCTGGCCGTAAACTCCCGAGCCCGCCTGCGGGCAGATGGATTGGTCGAGCCCGTCCGCGCCGAGGTTGTCGAGCCTGAGCCTGAGCTGGAGGCGCCGTGCCCCCTGGAGGAAGTTACGGCTGATCCATCGTCCCTCGACGGCGAAACACTCGGCCGTACTCCACCCGGCGCCGGTGCGGATGCGGTGAACGTCGCCTTCATTCACGGTGACCTGCAGGGGAATGATGGAGTCCGGCACGAAGCTCATCCGCTCGTTGATGGACGCGTGCCGGAAGATCTCGAGGCTGTACAGGTTGCGCTGCCCGGCCAGGATCGCCTCGCGGCTGTACGGCCCACCTTCCTGGAAGGGCAACATCCGCCTCACCACCTGGTCGCTGATCTTCTCGTTTCCTGTGATGAACATCGGGCCGAACCGTGCCGCCGGCCCCGGGTCTATGTCGTATTCGACCCAGGCGCGGTACGGGGCGTCCGCGTCGATGAAGTAGTTCTGGAGAACGTCTGCATAGGCGAACCCCAGATTCTGCAGCCGGGTGATGACGGCCTGCCGGGTCGCATCCAGCTGCAGGACGCTGAGCGGGTCACCGGCCCGAAGGGGTAGGTTCTGCAGGAGGTCTTCGCCGAGCTCCTCCGCCCCCACGAACGTGACGGAGTCGACGGTGACCGGCCGGCCCTCGTCCAGTACGAACGTCACCGCGATCTGGGCGGAGTCCGGGTAGGCCAGGACCGTGTCGACCTTCGTCTCCCTGAATCCCCGGCGGTAGTAGAAGATGGCCAGGCGCGTCATGTCCCGCTGGAGTGACCGCCGGCTGAAGTACGCCGGACTCGACGCGAAGCCGGCGCCGATCCAGCAGAATGGGGCGACCACCACCGACCGACACGAAGTTCCCCGAGTGTCGATGGCTGCCGCCAGCTCCTTGGAGCCGAAGGTCTCGTTGCCCTCGAAGCTCAGCCGCGTCACCTCCAGGCGCCCCTGTCCTTCCACCGCTGGCGGGGGCGAGGCCGAGAGCACCAGCAGCGCGAAAACGAGGTGGAGGATCGGGGGACACCTCCCCGAGCGCCTCGCGTGGATCATCCCGTACCGGCTTCCGGGTGGCCGGACCGGCGGAGCCGCTTCCGGGCTCCACGCCTCGAGTCGCGGCCGCCCTGGCCGTCCTCCAGTCGAGGTGGCTCCGCTGGCACGGCGTCCCGTGCCAGGAGCATGCGGGTGACGTAGAACGTCAGCGCGCCGACGCTCGCCGCCGCGATCACGGACGCGGCCGTCTCCTGCCACGCTGCGGGACGGCGGCGGTAGAAGATGGTCACGTCGCTGGCTCCTCGGAGAATCTGCGGACCCGCTGCAGGACGGACTCTCCGCGGAAATAGCCGACCTCACCGCGGGGAAACGCGTAGAAGCTGAACGGCGCGAATCCGGCGACATCGTCGAAGTACATGAAGTGCTCGATCTCCACGTGCTCCGGGTGGACGCGCAGCAGATTGAAGCTCTGCTTCGCTCGCTCCCGTGCCCGCCCCCTCGCCGAGGTGGTCGTGCCGCTCTGCACGATGATGATCCCCCGGTCCCGGTCCTCACCGGCATATACGTCCAGCGAGTTGCCGATGTACGCCCGATGCAGATGTCCCCCCAGAATCAGCTGTACCCCCATCCCCTCCAGCGCATCCAGAATCCGGCGGCTGCGGGGCAGGGGCCGATCTCCCTCGTAGTCGGGGGCGGGCGCGAGGTGGTGATGGAGAACCACGATGCGCGCGTCCTCCGGCGGTGCAGCCCTGAACGCCCGATCGGCGAACTCCAGCTGATACGGCCGGATTCGACCGTTCACGATGGCCGTACGTGGCGCCGCCGAGCTCATGGACACGATGGTCGCGCCCTCGACCCGCGTCACCGTATCCAGCTCGTCCCGAATGTACCTACGGTAGTTTCGGTACGGGGCCAGCAGACGCTCCGCGAGGCGGTAGAGCGGCACGTCGTGGTTGCCCGGCGTCACCACCAGCGGCACGTCCGGGAAGCGGTCGAGGTAACGGCGCGCCTCCTCGTACTCCCGGATCTTCGCTCGCTGGGTGAAGTCACCGGAGATCACGATCACGTCCGGCTCGAGGGCCCGGGCCGCCTCGAGAAACGCCTCGGCCGCCACCCGGAGGTGGGGCTTGCCGAAGTGAATGTCCGAGCCGTGGAGGATCGTGATCATGACGGTTCAGCTCGTGGCGGAAGCCTCGACCGGGGACGAAGGGGTCGAGGGCCCTGATAGCCTCTGCATGCCCAGGATACCGAGGGCGATGAGTCCGAGGCTGATGACCTGGGCGACCGTGAGCACGCCGAAGTAGCGATCGTCCTTGGCGCGAACGAACTCCACGAGGAACCTCTCGGCTCCGGCCATCGCCATCCACAGCATCCAGAGCCATCCGGGCCGGTGAGAGTGATCCCGAAGCCGCCAGAGGATGAGGAAGATGAGGGTCGACATGCCGACCTCGTAGAGCTGCGTCGGATGGACCGGCACGACCTGGCCGTATTGCTCAACCAGCTCGGGTGGCACCTCGACGCCGAAGTAGTTCTCGAGAACGTCCACGGTCGTCGGTGGGCTGCCTTCGGGGAAGCGGACACCGTACCAGCCGCCCGTGGGTCGGCCGTAGTCGTCACCGACCAGAAAGCACCCGACCCTTCCCACGGCGTAGGCGATGGCCAGCGGCGGAGCGTGGATGTCGGCCATCTTGCCCAGAGGAAAGCCGAAGCGGCGGACCTGCCAGATGATCAGCAGGGTGGCGCAGATGAAGCCGCCGTACCACACGAGCCCGGCCCGGGAGAAGATCAACCCGGCCGGATCCTCCATGAGCCTGGGCCAGTTGAGGAGGATGTAGTAGAGCTTCGCGCCTCCGATCCCACCGATGACCGCCGCGAAGACGAAATCCCAGGCTCGATCCGGATCGAATCCGTTACGCTCCATCTCGGCCCGCAGCAGGAATCCCGCGGTGAGGAAGGACAGGAGCATCATCACCCCGAACGAGGTAACCGGCTCGCCGCCGAGGATCGGGATCCACTCGGGGATGCGGAAAAGGATCGGATGCACGGTGTCGGTTCCCTGTGGGTGTCAGTGCGTCGAGTCCGTGTGCCGTACCATCCCGGGAAACGGGAGGTCGGCGCGCGCTGACGAGTCGAGGCCGCCCACGTCTTCGCGCCCCAGACGGAAGAGCGCCGCCCGGGCCACGGTCGCGCCGTTATCGAGCGAGAGCCGGGGAGAGGCATGGAACGACCGACCGTCCGGCGCCAGAGCTTCGACCATCCGCTCCCTCAACCGGGCGTTGGCGGAGACGCCTCCCCCCAGGACGACCCTGTCGCAGCCCGTCTCCCTCACGGCACGGGCGGCCTTGCCCACCAGGACGTCGACCACGGCTTCCTGAAAGCTGGCCGCCACGTTGGCCCGCTCCTCCTCGAGCGCCCCCGCCTTCTGCAGACGACCCACCTCCAGGGCCACCGCGGTCTTGAGACCGCTGAAGGAGAAGTCATAATAGCCGGACTCTCCGGGCCGCTGGTCTCCCCGCAACATCGGTCGCGGGAAGCGGAAGCGGGAACCGTCACCCTCCAAGGCCGTCCGCTGGATCGACGGACCGCCCGGGTAGGGGAGCCCCAGGAGCTTGGCCACCTTGTCGAAGGCCTCACCGGCCGCATCGTCCCGCGTCTCCCCGAGCAGTCGGTAGCGCCCCCACTCGGGGCAGGACAGGAGCAGCGTGTGTCCCCCAGACACCAGCAGGCCCACGAAGGGGGGTGCAGCCTCCGGATCCTCCAGGACGGGTCCGAAGAGGTGTGCCTCCATGTGGTGCACCGGCACCAACGGCTTGTCCAACGCGTACGCCACCGCCTTCGCCCACGCCACGCCCACGAGCAACGCGCCGATCAGCCCCGGACCGGCGGTCACGCCGATCGCGTCCACGTCCCTCAGCGTGCAGCCTGCCTGTGCGAGAGCGCCGTCCACGACGTCATCGATGCGTCTTACGTGCGCCCGGGCGGCCAGCTCCGGGACGACGCCGCCATAGAGCTCATGGACGTCCTGGGACAGGATCACGTGCCCGAGGATCTCGCACTCGCCCCGGAGAACAGCCGCCGCCGTCTCGTCACAGCTCGTCTCGAGCCCCAGGATGAGGGTCGCGCTCATTGCTCCATCGATCGGCGGGCCACCACGGTATCGGCGGTGGGGGTGGCCATCACCAGTGCCGGGAAACCTTCGAGGCGCACGGGGACCCGGCGCTCCTCTCCCGGCGCCAGATCCGTCAGGTCTTCAGAGCGGACCAGTGCGCGCAAGAGGCTGGGCTCCAGTCCCTCGATGCGGCTCCGTGCCCCCACGAGCCGTACCTGGACCGTGTCCCGGCTCAGCTCGAGACCGCCGCCGCCCGGATCGTCGGCGGCGATGGACAGCGTCACGAATCGCTCGGCCGATTCCTCGAGGGCCACGCGCACCGTCGCCGAATCTGGACTGATCCCCAGATCCGCCAGTCCCGCCCGGTCGACGGGGAGCGTGTGTGCCCCCGACTCCCGCAGGCTCCCGAGCTCCAGGGGAGCCAGGAACACCGTGTCGATGCCCGCGACCCGGCTGGAGGGGCCCCGCAGGCGTACCGTCGGCGGCACGGCAGCCATCGGCTGAGCCAGCGCCACGGACTCGTCGAGCGAGCCGCGGGTCCGGATGCCCACCGGTCGATCTGCTGTCTCCATCGGCTCGAAGTGGAGACGCACGCTGCCGGGACGGATGTCCTGGACCACCAGGCCCTGTAGGCCTCCGTTCGCCACCCACTCGCTACGGAGGCCGATGGAGGTATCCGGGGATGTAACCGCCTCGATCGGCACTCGGACCGACGTGCCTTCGACCGCCACCCGTAGGATCTCGCTGGCGGGACCTCCGAAGAGGACCTGCACGGTACCGGGAAGCGGCTCCCCAACCAACGCCCACGCGGCGTCGTTGACCTCGACACTCACCCTGGCTGGAATGCTCTGCCGGTTCGCGGAGTCGATCCGCACCGTAACCCAGAGCAAGACGGCGATCGCGAACGCCGAGAGCTTGAGCTGCCAGTTCCGCGAGAGGACGCCGGGAAGCAGTCCCATGGGCGTCAGCCGTCCAGGAGACGTTCGATGAGCTCCTGGTTCTCTCCGGCGTCCCACTCCATGGCGCCGATCACCTTCTTGTAGATCGTGCCGTCACGTCCGATGAGGAACGACTCCGGGACCCCAGTGGTCTGATAGAGCCGTTGGATGCCCCCGGAGGGATCGTGGAGGATGGTGAACGTAAGCCCCAGAGAGTCGGCGAATGCCCAAACATCACCCCCTGGCCGCCCGACGGAGTCGGTCTCGCCCAAACGGGCGTCCACGCTGACCGCCAGGATCTCGAAGTCGTCGTGCTCCAACTCCTCCCACAGGCGCTGCATCGAAGGCATTTCCTTCAAGCACGGAGGACACCAGGTCGCCCAGATGTTGACCAGGACGACCTTGTCGTCCCGGTCGTCGAAGCGCATCTCCCCTCCGTCACGGTTCAGGGCTGCGAAGTCGGGAGCCACGCTGCCGGGGCCCAGAGGCGCGAACCGGTCACGCCCCGCCCATGCCGCCAGCAACACCAGAAGTGCGGCCAACGCGGCTAGGCCGTACGGCAGCCTGGTCGGGCGACGTTCCATGAGGACGGGTGGCTCCGGTTGGGGTGACTCACGACGGTGACGAGCCCGGGATTTCTACGAGTTCGGGGGTCAATTGTTCCTGGAGTCGCGGGCGTCTCGGGCGACGACCACGCGGACGGCACTCCCCTGCTCCACCATGGTCTCCGCCTCGGGTTCCTGCTCGATGACCGTGCCCCTGTCCAGGCCGAAGCGGAAGCGTGTTTCGATCTCCGGGACCCGGAGCTCCAGCTCCTCGAGAATCGTCAGCGCCTCGGCCTCGGGGAGACCCAGGAGATCCGGCATTTCCACCAGAGGCGGCCCGCGGCTCACGGCCACCGCCACCGACCCGGGGAGCGCCAACTCGGTTCCCGGTTCCGGGTCCACGGCGACGACGGTCCCCCGAAACTCCCTGGAGTCGACGCTGTCCAACCCGACCTGAAACCCCGTGGCCTCGAGCACGGTCGCCGCCCTCTCGGCTCGGAAGCGCAGGACGTCGGGGACCTGGCGGCGCTCCGGACCCATCGAGTAGGTCACTTCCACCTCGGAGTCGGGACGCGTGAGTTGCCCCGGAAGGGGGCTTTGACCCAGGACGACGCCCTGAGGCGCGATGGGGTGCCGAATCGAATCGGACCGCCCCATGCTCAACCCCATGCCGTCCAGTCGCTGCAGGGCTTCGGTGAGCGTCAAGCCCCGCAGGTCGGGTGCGTTCACGAGATCGTCGGGCGGTGGTGGCGCAGGAAAGAGCACCGACGTGCTGACCAGGTAGCCCAGGCCGAGCCCGACAAGGCAGACGCCCACAGCCGCACCCGCCAACCTCATGCCCCGCGCACCGACCGATCCGGAGGCCCCGCCTTGTTGGTCGTCGCCGTCGCCGGGCCTCCGACTGAACCGTCGCCTCCGGATCGAGCTTCCCAGATTCATGAGACTCTACGGAGCCGCGCCGCGAACGCTCCGTCCGAGCCGGACGCCCAGGGTGCCACGAACAGTCGTCCGGCCCCATCGAGCAGCTCCGGGGCTACCGCATCGGTTGCCTCGATGCTGTATTCCGGATGTCTGGTCAGGAACGACTTCACCTGCTCCTCGTTTTCTTCAGGCTCGAGCGTACAAGTGGCGTACACCAGAAGTCCGCCGGAAGGTACCAGTGCCGCCGCGCCATCGAGAATCGCCCGTTGAACGCCGGCCAGCGCCTCAATGTCGCCGCTCCGCAGGCGCCACTTCGAATCGGGGTGCCGACGAACCGTGCCGGTACCGCTGCAAGGCGCGTCGACGAGCACGCCCGGGGCCTCCCTCAACGGTGGCGCCTCGGCCCTGGCGGCGACCACGCCCATACGGCTTCCGAGGCGCTCCACGGTCTCCTGGAGACGCCGTAGACGGGCCACCGACCTGTCCGCCGCCACAACGTATCCAGCCGTCTCGGCCAGTGCGACCGCCTTGCCGCCCGGGGCAGCGCACAAGTCCGCGACGAGCCAACCGCTCGGGATGTCGGCATAGTGCGTCACCAGGGCGGCAGCCGGATCCTGGATGATACCACGGACACGGCCCAGTGCCTCCGGCGGCGACAGCCCCGAGGGCAACTCCACGCATCCGCTGCCGAGCACGCTCGGCCGGGCGCCGGGTCCGAGCGCCTCCAGCGCGGTGTCGGGCCGAACGCCCAGCGGGCGCAAATACACGGACGGCACCTGGTTGTTCGCCTTCACCAGCTCCAGGACGACCGGGAACGGCCACCGCTCCAACCAGCGTTCCACCAGCCACCTCGGATGGGAGTGCCAGGTGGACAGGAATCCGGCGGGATCCGACTCGCGGTCGGGAAACCGGCCCGGGTCCGCTCCCCCCCGGCCCACCGCCCGGAGCACGCCGTTGACCAGACGCGCTGCGCCGGGGCTGCCCACCTCTCGCGCCTGGTCCACCGCCTGGGAAACCGCCGCGTAGGCCGGAACGCCCTCCATGTACAGGAGCTGAAAGGCTCCCATCCGGAGCAGGTCGGCGAGGGGGGCGTCCACCGACGCCAGACCCCGGCGCACGTAGGCGTCGAGGAGGTGATCGAGGCGACCTCTCAGGCGAAGTGTGCCGAACGTGCATTGCCGGGCCCACCGGCGGTCCCGATCGTCGAGGCTCGTGGTGGCATCCGCGAAGGCGCCGTCCAGCAGGGCCCCTGCCGACACGCGGCCGAGCACGCGAAGCGTGGCGCGCCGCGCAGGCGTGACAGCGGAGCCCGGTGTCATCGCGGCGAGGGGTGGACCGCTCCCTCGGTCAGTCCAGCATCCCGGTGGTGGGGGACGAGGGAACGGCGATCTCACGGCTCGGCATCCGTCCCGCCAGGTAGGCCATCCGTCCGGCAATCACGGCGTGGCGCATCGCGGCGCCCATGGCCACGGGATCGTCCGCCGCCGCGATCGCGGTGTTCATCAGAACGCCGTCCACGCCCTGTTCCATGGTCACGCAGGCATCCGAGGCGGTCCCGACGCCGGCGTCGACGATCACGGGAACCTCCAGCCGGCGTTTGATCTCACGGATGTAGTACGGGTTCACCACGCCCAGGCCGCTGCCGATGGGGCTGGCCAGGGGCATGACGGCGACGCACCCGGCGTCCTCCAGGCGAAGCGCGGTGACGAGGTCGTCGTTCGTGTAGGCCATGACCTTGAAGCCCTCGCCCGCGAGAATACCGGCAGCCTCCACGGTGGCCGCAGTGTCGGGGAGGAGCGTTCGCTCATCACCGATCACCTCGAGCTTGATCCACTCGTTGAAGCCTGCCGCCCGCGCCAAGCGCGCGTAGCGCAGCGCGTCGTCGGCCGTGTAACAGCCGGCGGTGTTGGCCAGAAGGAAGAACTCCTCCGGATCGAGATGGTGGAGGATCGCCTCCTCCTTGGTTCGGTCCAGATCGACCCGACGCACAGCCACCGTCACCATTGCGGCGCCGCTGGCCCGGATGGCCCCGACCATGGTGTCGTTGTCCGGGTACTTGCCCGTTCCGACGATGAGCCGCGTGTCAAAAGTCTTGTCACCGATCTGCAGCGGGTCGTCCGCCACGTCGGATCTGTCGGCTGTAGCCGTCATCCCCGTGTCTTCGTTCATCGTGCTTCGACTCATCCTCCGCCCACGAAGTGGACGAGCTCGATGGTGTCTCCGTCCTGCACCCCAACCGCGCCGTACCGGCTCCTGCTGAGAATCTCACGGTTCAACTCTACGACGACCAGAGCCGGATTGAGCCCCAGGGACTCGACCAGCTCCTTCACGGTGAGCCCGGCCTCGACATGCCGGGGCTTGCCGTTGAGCTGAACGGCAATCCGATCGGTCGAGTCTCGTGTGTCCATCTGGCTAGCTCCTCAGGGCGGCCAGGTATTCCCCAATGGCCTGGCCCGGATCCGCCGCGTCCCACACGCTGGAGAGCACGGCCACGCCGTGGGCACCGGCACCCATCAGCTCCTCGACCCGGCCGGGCGTGATCCCGCCGATGGCCAGCACCGGCACGCCCGTGGCCTCGCTCACCTCGGCGACGAGCTCGATGCCGGCGCCCCTCCTGCCCGGGTGCGACGCAGACGCGAACACGGTCCCCAGCACCAGGAAGTCAGCCGACGCGAGCGCCGAGACCCGGGCTTCGTCCACGCCGTGGACCGACGCACCCACCAAGCGGTCGGGCCCCAGGAGCCGCCGAGCCGCCCCCACCGGGATGGACCGTCCGCCCAGGTTGACCCCTGGCAAGTCGAGGCACAATGCCAAGTCGACGCGGTCGTTCACGAGAAGTTGGGCGCCCCGGCTGGAGGCGGAGCCCCGCAATGCCGACGCCACCTGGTACATCCGTGCGCCCGAAGCCCGCGGACCTCTCACGTGCAGCGCCAGATGATCTGCCCCTGCTTCGAGCACGGTCAGCGCCCGGGCAACGACGTCGGGCAGCGCCAGGACTCGGTCGTCGGTGACGACGTGAAGGCGTGCGATCAATCGAAGGTCTGACCCGCCTCGACTCCCCGCCCGCTGATCCAATCCCTGGCCAGCATGCGTCGGCGCCCGGCTGGCTGGACCTCGTCGAGCTTCAGAGCTCCGTCGGCCGTCGCCACGACCAGCCCCTCCGTCGGATCTGCCACGAGCACCGTCCCCGGGGAGCCCTCGCCCGCTGCCGCGCTCGGCCGGAACACCTTCACCGGCTGACCGCCGAGGAGTGTCCACGCGCCGGGCACATCATCCATGCCGCGGATGTGGTTCGACAGCTCCAGGCTGGGCCGATCCCAATCCACGCGCGCCAGCTCCCGGGTCACCTTGGGTCCGTACGTCGCCCGGGCATGGTCCTGCTCCACCTCCTCCAACACACCTCCCTCCAGGAGAGCCAGCGTCTCGACCAGGTCCCCGGCACCGACTTCCGACAGCCGAAGTGAGAGGTCCGAGGCGGTTTCGCCTTCCAGAATCGGCTCCTCGTTCTGGAAGAGGATGGGCCCGGCATCCATCTCCTTCACCATCCGGATGACCGTCACGCCGGTCGATTCGTACCCCCGGACGATCGCCCAGTTGATGGGAGCCGCGCCGCGGAGCTCCGGAAGAAGCGAGGCGTGCAAGTTGATGGAGCCGTGGGGCGGCACGGCCAGCACTTCGGGCTTCAGGATGTGCCCGTACGCCACCACGACGGAGATTCCCGGTTCGAGGCTTCGGATCTGCTCGAGGAATGGGTCTCCCCAGGGCCGCTCCGGTTGGAGAACGAGAAAGCCCTCCTCCTCGGCCATCTGCTTGACGGGCGACTCCCTGAGCTTTCGGCCCCGACCCGCCGGCCGATCGGGCTGCGTGACCACGCCGACGATCTCGTGTCCTTCTCCGGCCAGGGCCCCGAGGGACGGAAGCGCGAAGTACGGCGTCCCCCAGAACAGGATCCTCACGGTGTCACCGCCTCCGTCTGCGCTTTCTTCCACTTCTTGAGAAGCATGCGCCGCTTGAGCGCCGACACCCGGTCCAGGAACAGGACGCCGTCGAGATGGTCGACTTCGTGCTGCAGGGCTCGCGAGAGCAGACCGGTGGCTTGAACCCTCACACGGGCGCCATCCGGGTCGCTGCCCTCCACCACGACGCTGGCCGGCCGCTCCACGATCTCCTCGAGGCCCGGGATGCTGAGGCAGCCCTCCGCAGCCCGATCCGTCTGCGCGTCCACCTCTACGATGCGGGGGTTGACCAGCGCGAACCGTCCGCCTTCCTCCTCCTCCGATTCGGGGACGTCGACGACCATCACCCGAACGGACAGCCCGATCTGAGGCGCGGCGAGACCTATGCCCTGCGCGTGGTACATGGTCTCGAACATGTCCTGCACCAACTCTTCGAGATCCGAGCCGAAGACCTCCACCTCCTGGGCCCTCCCCCGGAGGACCGGGTCACCGAAGATGCGGATTCGCCTTAACGCCATACTCCCGCTCTCCGCTCTGTTACGACTGCTTTTCGTCGGACACCGGTTCGGCGTCGAGGCGGGCGATGCGTGCCCGTTCCACCACGACACGGGTGTTCTCACCGGTCTTGACCGTCACACGGTCTTCCTGGGCGTGCACGACGGTGCCGATGATGCCTCCGGCGGTCACGACGGAATCGCCCTTCTTGACGTTGCGGATGAGCTCCTGATGTCGCTGCTGCTCCTTTCGTTGCGGCCGGATCAGCAGGAGGTAGAAGATGGCGAAGATGGCCATCATCTGGATCAGGAAGATCATCGTGCCGTCGGCACCTTCCCGGGGAACGCCGAATACGGCGAGGGCTGCGTCCAAGGTCGAAAGCTCCAGAATCGGTGAAAAGAAGCTGCTACACTGTTGTACCCCGGTAGCGTTCCAGCCACTCGCGGCGCCAACCTTCGAATGATCCCGCCTGTACGTGCTCCCTGGCAAGGGCGGCGAGCCGCACCAGGAACCTCAGGTTGTGGACGGAGAGAAGCCGGCGGCCCAGCAGCTCGCCGGCCACGATGAGGTGCCGGAGGTATGCTCGGTCGTAGGCTGCGCACGTGTAGCAGTCGCACTCGGGATCCACAGGGTCCGTGTCCAACCGGAAGCGGGCCCCCTTCAGGTGAATCTGGCCCTCGTCGAGCGTCCACACCGTCCCGTGCCGAGCGTTTCGGGTCGGTGCCACGCAGTCGAACATGTCACAACCCCGCGCGATAGCCTCCAGCAGATCGTCCGGATATCCCACGCCCATGAGGTAGCGGGGGATCGCTTTGGGCATCTCCGGCTCTGTGGCGTCCAGGATGCGCCACATGTCCTCCTTCGCCTCACCCACGCTCAGGCCGCCGATGCCGATGCCCCTCCACTCGCCGACCGCCAGCGTGTCCGCCAGGTGCTCGAGCCGAAGATCCTCCTGGACGCCTCCCTGAAGGACCGGAAAGAGAGCTTGCTGGGGAGAGGCTCCCTCCGCCTCGAGAGCTTCGAAGCGGTCCCGGCAGCGGACGAGCCAGTCTAGAGTGCGGCAGTTGGCTTCCCGGACCTTCTCCCGGCTCGATCCCCCGGGGGGACACTCGTCGAAGGCCATGATCACGTCGGCGCCGAGCGCCCGTTGGATCTCCATCACCCGTTCCGGCGTGAAGAGATGGCGGGACCCGTCGATGTGGCTCTGAAACTCCACCCCGTCGTCCCGGACCCGGTTGATGTGGGCCAACGAGAAGACCTGGTAGCCGCCCGAGTCCGTCAGGATCGGCCCCTTCCAGCGCATGAACGCGTGGAGGCCACCCAGCTCCTGGACCACCTCGTGACCCGGCCGGAGGTAGAGGTGGTAGGCGTTGGCCAACACCATGGTGGCGCCGAGCGCCTCCACCTCCTCCGGAACCAACGCCTTCACGTTGCCCAGCGTGCCGACCGGCATGAAGGCCGGCGTGGACACCGGCCCGTGGGGCGTCGTGAACGTGCCGGCGCGGGCCGCACGGTCGGTGGCCTCGAGGGTGAAGTCGAACATCGTGTTGGCGTTGGGGCGGAGGTGAGCGGGGAGGGTCGGGGAACCGGAGCAGCCGCGCAAGGTGGGAGTACGGGTCACTGAGCGCTTCACCGAGCCA
>JBDHHQ010000081.1:0-19081 GCA_039589315.1 Gemmatimonadota bacterium | reverse complement strand
GGAGTCGGACCCGGCGCCCGCGGGGGCAGACACGGCGGCCCCGCCGGATAGCCGCTGACCAAGGTGCGGCAGGCAGATCTGTCCGTCGCGGACCGGGTTGCGCGCGAGCCCGGTATGATGGCCGGTGGTGGGGCGTGGCCTCGATCCGCCAGCCTCCGGTGGCGGCACTCCGCACCCCCCGACTAGGTTTAGCCCCGATCTCGGTCCCGGTCGTGAGGTGGCCTCTCCCGTTACCCCTCTCGCATCCGGCCGCTCGCTCGCACCCCGGAAGGACTGAAGGCCCATGCGCACCCGGATATTCGGCTCCCTCGCCCTGGCCCTGCCGCTTCTGGCCGTTGCTGCTTCTGCCCACGCCCAGGACCTGGCTCTGACCAACGCCCACGTCGTGAACGTCGAGGACGGGACGATCACCGAGAACGCCACCATCGTGATCAGGGCCGGGAGGATCGAGTCGGTCGAGTCCGGTGGAGCGGCGCCCGCCGGACTCGAGTCCGTCGACGTGAGTGGGATGTACGTGTCGCCGGGTCTCATGGACGCCCACGTCCACATCGGGTCGGTGGCTCAAGCGAAGCGCGCCCTGGCGTCGGGGGTAACGACGGTCCGCAGCATGGGGGCTGGCAACTACGCCGACGTGGGGCTCCGGGAGCTGGCGAAGGCCGGGCACGTGGACATCCCCGAGGTGCTCGCGGCCGGCTATCACGTGCGTCCCCAGGTCGCCGAGGACTTCTACAAGAATCACCCCGAGATGGGGCGCTACATGGAAGAGGGGATCCGGGGGCCCGAAGCCATGGGGGCCATGGCCGAGGCACTCCTGGACTCTGGGGTCGACTTCATCAAGACGACCTCGACCGAGCGCGCGGGGTTGCCCGATACCGATCCCCGCAAGCAGCTCTACTGGGAAGACGAGCTCCGGGCCCTGGTGGAGGCCGGTGCCGCCCGGGGCGTCGGGGTGTCGTCCCACGCCCACGGCGACGAGGGAGCCAGGGCGGCGGTGGAAGCAGGCGTGACCACCATCGAGCATGGCACGTACATGTCTCCCGAAACCCTGGCCCGGATGGTCGAGATGGGCACCTACCTGGTGCCCACCATGGCCATCGTTCGGGACCTTACGATTCCGGGAGGGGACTACGACAACGCCGCGCTACGCCTTCGCGGCCACCACATGCTGCCGCGCGTTCACGAGATGGTAACCAACGCGTATGGCATGGGCGTCAAGATCGTGGCGTCCACGGACACCGGATACGGCCCCAACAGCACCGTCCGCGTGTCCCACGAGCTCGAAGAGTTCGTCTCGGTCGGCATGTCGCCCCTCGAGGCGCTCCAGTCGGCCACGCTGACGGCGGCGGAGTTGTTCGGTGTGGACGACCACACGGGCAGGGTCGCGGTGGGCCTCGACGGCGACCTGATCGTCACCGAGCGCAACCCGCTGGAGAACATCGCCGTGTTCAACGACGTACTGCTGGTCGTGAACAACGGCCGCGTCTCGGTCACGCGGGGCGACTGGTTCGAATCGGCGGCGCCACGGCCGGTTTCCTGAAGGCAGTTCCTCTCGGGCGGAGGAGCCGGTGAGTCCAGTGCCGGCGCCACCCCGGCCCACCTGCTCCTACCGGAGACCTGCTCCTACCTACGGGTTCTCGAACCCAGCGCCGCCGCCCCTTTCATCCCGGCTCCGTTGGATCCCTCAGCGGATCCAACCAGTGGCCGCGATGACCCTGGGGCTGACGCCAACACCCTGGGGTGGACGCGATTGCCTTCCGGGTCCGGCCACGCACGTCTCGATCAGCGCCGATCACCTTTCGGTCGGCCGCTCTCATCCTTTGTGAACAAATTCACTAAACGGAACAAACCGAGTTAACGCCTGTACCCGTTGACTGATCTTTCAGGCTTGTTTACACTGTTAACTTATGAGCATACAACGAGACCAAATCGTAGCCTGCGCCTGCGACCTGTACCTCGTCGAGGGACTCGGCGGCTTCTCCATGCGAAAGTTGGCCCGGCTCATGGGCGTCACCGCCCCTGCGCTGTACAGGCACTACGACAGCAAGGAAGCCGTTCTCATCGACGTCGTGGGCGAGGCGTACAAGCTGTTCGCACAGTACCTCTACCGGGCCCTCGGAGCCCCGACTGCGGCGGAGCGTTTCCACCGGGCCGGCGAGGAATACCTGAACTTCGCTCTGGAGCACTCCAAGCTGTACGAGGTGATGTTCACGTCGCCCGATGCGCTTGGCCTGGAAGAGCTTCCGGAGGAAGCGGCCACCCATGCTTGTGCGGTGGGTCAGTACTGGAGAGACCGTGTCCGGGAGGCAATCGACGCCGGCCTGCTCCGTGATTTCGGGACCGAGGCCGTGAGCACGACCATGTGGGCTCACGCCCACGGCCTGGTGACCATCTATCACCGTGGTTTCATACCGGTGACGGAGGCCGAGTTTCGCGAGCTCTTCCACCAGTCCGCTCTGCGCATGATGCTGGGCCTGGGCTCGGCGGAACGCTCCCAGGAGGTCGAGGAGACGTTGGCGGGGTTGAAGGCACAGTTAACGGCGTAAAGGGCCGTGAAACCGGACCGCCCCGGCAGAACGTAGAGAGGCGGAGCGTTCAGAAGAGAGGCGGGGTACCGGCGGCGAACGCCCCGGGCACGAAAGACGAAACCCCTGGCAGCAGCCAACAAGACAGGACGCCGTAGGAGGGCGGAGGGGAAGACATGATACAGTCGCCAGACGACCGATTCGTGAGAGGAAAAGTGAACGATAGATCAGGCGTGCACGGCGCACCTGGCCCAGCAGGGCTTGAAGCTGGCATGGCCCCCAGGGCTTGGGCCCGTTCCGGCGCGAAGCCGAAGACCCGGTGGATCCACGTCCTGCTCGTGGCAGCCGCGGCGCTGGCCGCGCTGGCCATCTCCGCGAGCGCCGCTCCCGGGCAGGAAGTACCCGAGGAGGAGTGCGAGGAGGAAGCCGAACGGCAGACGCTGAGCCTGGTGGACGCCGTCGGTATCGCACTGCACCAGAGTCGAGACATCGAAGATGCCGAGCTGGATCTGGAGATCGCGCAGGAACAGGTGCGTGACGCTTGGTCCGAGGTGCTGCCCAAGCTGGACGGCTCGGCGCAGTACGCCCGAAATGTGAAGCCTGCCGTATCGTTCTTGCCGGCCAACATCTTCGACCCGACGGCCCCCGAGGGGCAGTTCACCGCGATCCAGTTCGGTGCGGACAACGCGTGGAACGCAGGGCTCAACCTGACCCAGCCGCTCTTCGACGCCCGGGCATTCATCGGCGTGGGCGCTGCCGGGCGGTTCGAGCTGCTCCAGTCGGAGGCGGTCCGCGGCCGGAGCCAGTCGGTCGTCACGCGGGTGCGGGTGGCGTTCTACGACGTTCTCCTGGCCCAGGAACAGGCTCGGCTCGTGGACAACTCGGTGAACCGCGTCCGGGAGTCGATCGCCGAGACGCAGGCCATGAACCGAGCGGGCGTGTCGTCGGACTACGACGTGCTGCGCCTGGAGGTGGAGCTCGCGAACCTGGAGCCCAACCTTCGGCGGGCCCGGAACGCCGAGGCGGCGGCTCGACGGCGCTTGGCGGTGGAGCTCGCCATGGAGAACCTCGACGAGCTGGAAGTCGAGGGCTCGCTGGCGTCCATGAACATCGATGACGTCCAGGCGAACGATGCCGCCAACCTGGAGGTCCTGTTCTTCGCCGGTCAGCCCGACGCGTGGCAGATGGCGCCGGAAGAGGCATTCCAGGTGGCAGACGCCAGCCGCTCCGACCTGAGGCAGCTCTATCTGACCGAGGAGCTCAGAGGCGCCGAGCTCAAGGCCGAAGAGCTGGAGTGGCTGCCCAAGGTGAACCTGTTCGGGACCTGGTCGCTGAGCGCTGCCGCGAACGGCCGCCCCGACTTCTTCGGGAATCCGAACGCCCGAGCCACGGCCCTTTTCGCCGGCGTCACGCTGTCGGTGCCCATCTTCACGGGCTTCAGCAGACAGGCCACCACGGACCAGAAGCGGGCGCAGCTCAGGAAGGCCCAGACGCAGACCCGGCTCATCAAGGACCAGGCCGAGACGCAGATCCTGGACCTGATGGACCAGGTCGCCGAGGCCCGCGTCAGAGCTTTCGCCCAGCAGCGGGCCGTCGATCAGGCCCAGCGCGGGTTCGAGATCGCCGGGGCACAGTACCGGGAAGGACTGGGGAGCCAGCTCGAGCGCACCGACGCGGAGGTGGCCCTCCGGCAGAGCGAGTTCAACTACGCCCAGGCGGTCTACGACTTCCTGGTAGCCCGAGCCGGCCTGGACGAAGCGCTGGGCACGGTGCCTCTGGTGGATGTGGCCTGGCAGGCCCCGCCGACGGTCCAGACCGACGTGGACGGCGACGCGGAAGCCGAGGATGCCGAGCCCCAGTACCACGATGACGATGCGGGCGGCGAGGCCCTGAACGACGAGCGCTGAGGCTCTCCGGGAGACGAAGGGATATGAGCGTTCATAGAGAGAGATCGCACAGGAGCGATTCAACCATGTCGATAGAGAAGCGGTGGATGCAGGGTTTGGCGGGACTCCTGGTTGTGGGGCTCGCCGCGTGCGGAGGAGACGCCCAGGCCGATGGGACAGCGGAAGCCGAAGCGGAGCCGTCGACTGGCTTCGTGCGGGTGATCAACGTGGAGACGGTGACGGTCGAGCCCATGGCCTTTACCGAGCTGATCCGCTTGACCGGCACGGTAATGGCCGATCAGGACGTGATCGTCGCTGCCGAAGAGAGCGGGATCATCCGCGAGCTGTACGTGGACAAGGGCACCTGGGTTCGAGCCGATCAGGCCATTGCCAAGATCGACGATCGGGTCCTGAAGGCCCAGGTCGACCAGGCCAGGGCCAACGCCGACCTGGCCGATGAAGTGTGGCAGCGGCGGAAGACCCTGTACGAGGTTGACCAAGTGGGCTCCGAGCTGGCGTACCTCGAAGCCAAGTACGCCGCCGTGCAGACCAAGGCGAGCCTGGCCTCACTACAGGAGCGCCTGGAGCGCACCGTGGTGCGGTCGCCCATCCGGGGCGTGCTGGACACCCGGGACGTCGAGATCGGCACGATGGTCCAGCCCGGCGTGGCCGTGGGGCGCGTCGTGGTGCTGAATCCCGTGAAGATCGCGGCTGGCGTGCCCGAGCGGTACGCCGCCGACGTTCAGCGGGGCGCCAAGGTGAGCGTGAGCTTTGACGTTCTCAGACAGACGTTCGACGGGGAGCTGACCTATGTGGGCGCAGCTGTGGACGCCCGGAGCCGGACGTTCCCGGTGGAGTTCAGGATCCCCAACCCGGAAGGCACGATCAAGCCCGAGATGGTCGCCAACATCGGCCTCGTGCGCGCCACCATCGACGACGCCATCGTCGTGCCCGAGGAGGCGCTCGTCCGGGTCGAGCACGGATTCGTGGCCTTCGTGGTCACCGGGGCCGGGGGTGAACAGCGGGTCGAGAGCCGCGTCGTGACGCGGGGGCCGGCCCAGCAGAATACAGTGGTGGTCGAAGAAGGCCTGACGGCCGGAGACGAGCTCGTGGTGGTCGGTCAGCAGCAGGTGGCCGCCGGCGACCGGGTGCGAGTGGTCTCGCGGTAGACGAAGACGACGACGTGGACGACCGAATGAAGGCGAGATAGATGATCAAGCCGACGAATCAAGACGAGGGCAAGCAGTCTCTGGGACAGCCTGAGGACGTGACGCTCCTGGACAAGTTCAAGGAGTTCAAGCTCACCTCGTTCGCAGTGGCGCACTCCACCAGCATGCTTGTGCTGTTCGTGATCATCACGTTGGGCGGCTTCATGGCCTACGGGGCGATCCCCAAGGAGTCGTTCCCGGAGATCGAGGTCCCGTTCATCGCGGTGAGCACGATCTACCCAGGTGTGGCGCCTGCCGACATGGAGACCCTGGTCACGCGCAAGGTCGAGGAAGAGCTCAACACCATCGCGGACATCAAGGAGCTGACGTCTACCTCGGTGGAGGGCTATTCCAGCGTGGTTGCGGAGTTCGAGACCCACGTGGATCTGGAGGCAGCGCTGCAAAAGGTCCGTGAGAAGGTGGACCTGGCCAAGCCGGAGCTACCAAGCGACGCCGAGGAGCCGGCCATCATCGAGTTCAACTTCGATGAGGTACCCGTCCTCCAGGTGAACCTCTCCGGAGAGTACGGCCTGGTGCGCCTGAAGGAGCTGGCCGAGGAGCTCCAGGATCGGCTCGAGCAGATTCCCAGCGTGCTGCGGGTGGACCTTCGGGGCGGACTCGAGCGCGAGGTCAAGGTCGACGTCGATCTCGCGAAGCTGCAGTTCTACGACATCGCCTTGGACGACGTCGTGGAGAGCGTCGCGTTCGAGAATGTGAACATCCCCGGCGGCGCCATCGACGTGGGATCCCTCAAATACCTGGTCCGCATCGACGGGGAGTTCGAGGATCCGTCGATCATCGAGGACCTGGTCATCACCACGAAGAACGGGCGGCCCGTATACGTGCGGGACGTGGCGTCGGTCGAGTTCGGCTTCGCGGAGCGGGCCAGCTACGCCCGCCTGGACGGCAACCCGGTGGTCACCCTGGACGTCGTCAAGCGGTCGGGGCAGAACATCATCGAGACGTCGGAGACCATCCGGCGCGTGGTCGCGGACATGGAGCCGCTCCTGCCGCCCACCACCGTGGTGAAGATCACGTCTGACATGTCCGAGGACATCCAGAGCATGGTCTCCAACCTCGAGAACAACATCGTCTCGGGGCTGATCCTGATCGTGGGCGTTCTGTTCTTCTTCCTCGGAGTCCGGACGTCGATCTTCGTGGCGCTGTCGATTCCGACGTCGATGCTGCTGAGCTTCCTGGTGCTGGGACTCCTCGGCGTCAGCATGAACATGGTGGTGCTGTTCAGCCTGATCCTCGCCCTGGGGATGCTGGTGGACAACGCCATCGTGATCGTCGAGAACATCTATCGCTACGTTGAGAACGGCTGGGACAAGAAGCTCGCGGCCCGGAAAGCAACGGGCGAGGTGGCCATGCCGGTGATCGCGGCCACGCTTACCACCCTGGCCGCGTTCGCGCCCCTGTTGTTCTGGCCGGGCATCGTGGGCGAGTTCATGGGCTACTTGCCTCTGACGCTGATCGTCACGTTGTCCAGCTCTCTCTTCGTGGCGCTGGTCATCATTCCCACGTTCTGCGCCCTCTGGCTGCACACGGACCAGGAGGAGTGGAATCCGCTGACTCGCGAAGCCAAGTGGGCCATGTGGATCGGCGGAGCGCTGTTCCTGCTATACGTGGCGTCCCGGAATCCGCTCACGGCGGGTCTCTTCGTGGCTACCGGGCTGATCGTGTACGTGCTGCACCACTTCCTCCTCGAGCGGATCGAGTGCTGGTTCAGGGAGAGGGGCCTCCCGGCGATCATCGCCACTTACGAAGGGCAGCTCAGGTTCGCCCTCAGGCACCGCCTGATGATCGTGTTGGGATCCGTGGCCGTGCTCGTGAGCAGCTTCTTCATATTCGGGGCGTTCAGCAAAGGGATCGAGTACTTCCCCGAAGACATCCCGCCGAAGCAGATCTGGGCGTCCATCGAGACCCCGGTGGGAAGTAGGGCCGGGTACACCGACCAGATCGCGAACCGGATCGAGGCCGAAATGGCGGGCGTCGAAGGGCTCGTGGAAGCCGAGTCGTTCGTGGCCACCACCGGAAGCTCCGGCGGTGGCGGGAACCCCATGGGCGGTGGCCCCGGGGGCCCCAACGAGAGTCGTGTGCTCGTCCAGTTCATCGACTACGAGGAGCGGCAATACGACGCGTTCGAGACCCTGGCCGAGATGCAGGCGACCATCGGCAGGGATATCGCCGGCGCGGAGATCAACGTCGACAAGCTCGACGAGGGTCCGTCTTCCGGTCCGCCGGTCAACATCGAGATCGTCGGTGAGGATCCGGACGTGCTGAAGGTGCTGTCGGATCAGGCGTTGGCCATCCTCAGGAACGCGCCCGTCTTCGCGAAGCTGGTGGGCCTCGAGTCTGATCTGGACGCCGCTCGTCCTGAGCTCGCCGTCATCGTGGATCGGGAGAAAGCCGCGTTGTGGGGGCTGACCACGAGCGACGTCGGGCGGGCGGTACGGGGCGCCATCAATGGCGTCGAGGCCGCCAAGTTCCGCACGGGCAACGACGAGTACGACATCATCGTCCGCCTCGCTCCCGAGTTCCGTGAGGACCTGGCGCAGCTCGCCGACCTGACCGTCATGAACGAGGGTCAACAGATCCCCCTGAACTCGGTGGCCAGCTGGGAGGTGAACGAGGGATACGGCTCGATTCGCCGGAAGGACATGGACCGGATGGCCACCCTCAGCTCGAAGGTGGCCGCTGGGAACAACATCAACGTGGTCATGGCTGAAGTGACCGCCACGCTCGCCGAGTTCGGGGAGACGATGCCGCCTGGCTACACGCTCCGCATGACGGGGCAGAACCAGGACCAGCAGGAGGCTCAGGCCTTCCTGACCACAGCGTTCCTCGCGGCGCTGGCGCTGATCGCGTTCATCCTGATCAGCCAGTTCAACTCCGTGGTCAAGCCGGTGATCATCTTGACCTCGGTGGTCATGTCCACCGCTGGCGTGCTGCTCGGCCTCACCCTCTTCCAGATGCCTTTCGGCATCATCATGACCGGCGTGGGCGTGATCAGCTTGGCGGGAATCGTGGTGAACAACGCCATCGTGCTGATCGACTACATCGACATCCTGAGAGAACGGGATGGGATGAATCGGCACGAGGCGCTGGTCCAGGGCGGGAAGACCCGTTTCCGTCCCGTGGTGCTCACCGCCATCACCACGGCGTTGGGGCTCGTGCCTCTGGCCATCGGGCTGAACTTCGACTTCTATGGTCTCTACCGGCGTATGGACCCGGCCTTGTTCTGGGGCGGCGAGCAGGCGGCGTGGTGGGGCCCCATGGCCATCGCTGTCATCGCGGGCATCATCTTCGCCACGTTCCTGACGCTGATCCTCGTGCCGGTGATGTACTCGCTGGTCGACGACATGAGCGACTTCTTCAAGCGGCACTTCGTGGCCGGCGGGGAAGAGCGGGGCGAGCCCGCTCCCGAGGAGGTCACGGTGGAGGACTTGCCGGCGCACGAGATCCCGGATCCCTGGGTGGCCGAGCCCGAGCCCGCCGGCGTGCGGCGTCAGCGGGTGGGTCAGCCGCCATTCGGCGCGCCGCCGCTACGCCCGCAGACGGAGTAGGACGGAGGCCCGCGCGGGGCGCGGCCCCTGCGGCCACGGACGAGGGAGATGCGGGGGCCACGAGGCCTCCGCATTTTCCTTTTCACGATTGCGGGCCATTATGTCTGCTGGCCGTCCGGTGCGCGCGACTGCCAGAAGCGTTCTGGCGGCCGTCGCCGGCCGCGTACTCGACATCCAGCAAGAGGACGACCCTCGTGACCCCAGCCAAGCGACACGTACAAGGATCCCCGTTCTCGTTCCGCGCCGCCCTTCTGCTGGCCGCAGCGGTGGTGGGCGCCGGTGTGGTGCCGGAAGCGGCATGGGGCCAGGACCTCCACCCCTCCCGGCGGCTGAGCCCCATGGGCATGGCCAAGATCCACCTGGGTGACACCTACGTGAAGGTGACGTACAGCCGGCCCTACATGCGGGACCGGGACATCTTCGGTGACGCCTCGGAAGGCGAATACCTCGTGCCCCTGGGAGAGCTCTGGCGCACGGGCGCCAACGAGGCCACGGAGATCACCGCCACCGGACCGATCATGGTCGGCGGTGAGCGGCTCGACGCAGGGACCTATTCGGTGTTCACGGTCCCTGGTGCCGATTCGTGGGAGATCCGGTTCAGCCCCCAGCTCGGGCTCGACGGCACGGGCATGCTGTCGGCGGACGGCGAGTTCACCCCTGACGTGTACGATGCGGATATGGACGTGGCGACGGTGACTGCGCTGGTGACCCGGGTCGAGGAAGAGGTGGACCCGTTCACGATCGAGCTGGTGGAGGTCCCTGGTGGCGCCGACCTGGTGATCAGTTGGGAGCACACCGAGGTTCGCGTGCCCGTCAGATCGCCCTGAGAAGAAGGACCGGTCCGGCGCCCTGACTTCCTCGGTCGGACGCCCCCTCTCGCGTCAATCGGACAGCGCCTGTCGCGTCAGTCGTACGGCGCCCTGCCTCGTCAGTCGCCGAACTTGATGCCCTGGGCCAACGGGAGCTCGGTGCTCCAGTTCACCGTGTTGGTCTGACGCCGCATGTACGCCTTCCAGGCGTCGGAACCAGACTCGCGTCCGCCTCCGGTCTCCTTTTCGCCTCCGAAGGCGCCACCGATCTCGGCCCCGCTGGTCCCGATGTTCACGTTGGCGATGCCGCAGTCGCTCCCACGGTGGGACAGGAAGAACTCGGCCTCGCGCATGTGATCCGTGAAGATCGACGAGGAGAGCCCCTGGGGGACGCCGTTGTGGATGGCCATGGCCTCTTCGAGCTCGGCCACCGAGGCCGCCGGTGAGGCGTCGGGGCTGCCGTACTCCAAGATGTACAGGATCGGGGCGAATGTCTCGTCCTGCACGATCTGGTAGTCGTTCTCGGCGGCGGCGATGCACGGCGTGACGTAGAGCCCGCCCGGATACCGCTCGCCCTCCAGGTGCTCCCCGCCGAAGAGGATCTCGCCCCCCTCCTCCTGCACCTTCTGGCGGGCGGCCATGAGGTCGTCGACGGCCTGCTGGTTCACAAGTGGACCCATGAGGGTGTCGGGGTCGAGGGGGTCGCCGATCCGGATGTCCCCGTAGGCCCGGACCAGGCGATTCACCAGCTCGTCGCGCACGGACGAGTGGACGATGATCCGCCGGGTGCTCGTGCAGCGTTGGCCCGCCGTGCCCACGGCTCCGAACAGGATCGCGGGGAGCACCAGATCCATGTTGGCATGGGGGGTCACGATGACGGCGTTGTTGCCCCCGAGCTCCAGGATGGTTCGGGCCAGTCGCTTGCCTACCACCTCGGCCACGCGCCGACCGACCTGACAGCTGCCCGTGGCCGACACCAGCGGGATGCGCTTGTCGTGCAGCAGACGATCCCCGACGGTCGAGCCCCTGCCGACGACCAGCGAGAAGATGGCCGGATCGACCTCGTTTTCGCGACACACCGCCTCGGCGATCTTCGAGACGGCGATGGCGGTCAGCGGCGTGCCGGAGGCCGGCTTCCACAGGGTGGAATCGCCGCAAACGGCCGCTATAGCGGCGTTCCAGCTCCACACGGCCACGGGAAAGTTGAACGCGCTGATCACGCCCACGACTCCCAGCGGATGCCATTGCTCCATCATGCGGTGGTCCGCCCGCTCCGAGGTCATGGTCAAGCCATAGAGCTGCCGCGACAGGCCGACGGCGAAGTCGCAGATGTCGACCATCTCCTGGACCTCGCCCTGACCTTCGGCGGCGATCTTGCCCATCTCCAGGGTGACCAGGGCGCCCAGGGCTTCCTTCTTCTCCCTGAGCCTGTTCCCCAGCTGCCGCACAACCTCGCCACGGCGAGGGGCCGGGACCTTGCGCCACTCCAGGAACGCGGCGTGGGCCCGGTCCACGATGTCGTCGTACTCGTCCTCGGTCACCTGCTGCACGCCGGCGATCCTGGAACCGTCGATTGGGCACAGCACCTCGAGCTCCCGGCCGGATCCGATCCAGTCACCGGCGAATCCGCCGCGGTTCAGGTCTTCGATGCCGAGGGATGCGAGAATCTGTTCGCGGGTCATGATGATCGGTGTTCAGATTGGGCTTGGTTCGAACGATCCAGAAGTCTCTCACCGATGAGGCGCGAAGGGAAGGAGGACGGCCGAGACGATCATGACACCGGCCTCTCCGAGGTCGATGCGATCCGTTCCACCTCGGTCATGACACGCAGCGTGTTCTCGCCCCAGATCTTGCGGACCACCTTCTTGTCGAAGCCGCGCTTGAGCAGCTCGTAGGTCACGGTTTCGAGCTTGGACACGTCTTCGAGCCCCACCGGGGCGGGGGCCGTGTAGCCGTAGTCCAGGCCGATCCCCACATGGTCGGGTCCCGCAACCCGAACGGCGTGCTCGATGTGGTCGATGAACACGCTCAGCGGCGTGCTCTCCCGCTCCACCGGGTCGATGTACTTGATCACCGCGTTGATCTGGATGACGCCGCCGTTGCTCGCCAGGGCTTCGAGCATCTCGTCCGACATGTTCCGGGCGTGATCCTTGACACCATCGACGGACGAGTGAGACGCGATCACCGGGGCCCGGGTGTTCTCCATGACGTCGAAGAAGGTCTCGTCGGCCACGTGGGAGACATCCACGATCATTCCCAACCGGTTCATCTCCCGTACGACTTCTTCGCCGAATGGGCTGAGGCCGCCGTGCTCCGCCTCGACGTGCCCGCCGCAGCCGGAGGAGTCCGCCCAGTGCGTGTTGAAGCAGTGGGTGAGGGTCATGTATCGGACGCCGAGTGCGTGGTACATCCTCAGCACTCGCAGGTCGTCCTCGATCATGTGCCCGCCCTCGACGCCCATCAGGGCAGCGAGGCGGCCCGACTCGACGATTTGCCGCACTTCCTCCGCCGTCGTCGCCAGAGCCATGTGGTCGGGGTACTTGTCAGCCGCGGCCCTGATGGCCTCGATCTGCCCGAGCGAGCGCTTGACGGCCATGCCCGGACGCACCTCCCGCTCCATGAAGATCGCGAAGAACTCGGCGTCCAGGCCGCCGTCGCGAATCCTCGGCAGGTCCATGTACCCATCGGAGTGCCGCTCGGTGAACCGCCAGGGGCCGGGAGGAAACGACCGCATCCAGTTGCTGAGCACCGGCGCATGCAGAGGATCGGCCGCAGGATCGTACGCCGGGCCGGAGAGATCCGGCTCGGTGATGAGCGGCGGCTCGGTGTCCTTCTTCAGGAACGGCGTCAGATCGGCGTGGGTGTCGAGTACCAGGACCTCCCGGTGAAGGCGCCGGGCCTGCTCCCGAAGCGTGGAGTCCTCTTGGGGGATCCCGCCCGCACCGAGGAGGGACCCGGTCGCGACCACACTCAGGAAGAGCCCCTCCAATGACCAGAGCTTCATCAGTCGTCTCCTTACGAATCGCGACGGCCATGATCCGGACCGTCGAACCAGCGACCTGATGTAGGACGACGGGGGTCCGCCTGGCCTCACGACGGGGTGGAACCGGGCCGAGCGGGGGTGGACATGCCGTCCGGTGTCTGCCCAGTGTGCGGCTGGGGATCCGACTGCGCCAGCAGTCCAGCGAGGGTCGAGCTCCGCCGGCGTGCAGCGACCGTGGCATCCCATGGGTCCACGACCGAGGGCCGCTTTTCACGGGCCCAGCCGGCGGGACGTCCTACGTGCAGAAACATGGAAGCCTGAACCGGGGGACCGAATGACCGATCTCGACCGTATCCGGGACCAGCTCAAGCGCTCTCTCCGGGGCGATGCGTGGCACGGGCCGGCGTTGCTGGAGTTGCTGGAGGGCGTCGACCTGGCGGCCGCTACCACCCGCCCCATCGCAACCGCGCACACCATCGCTGAGCTCGTTCCACACATCACCACATGGATCGACGTGGCCCGGCGCAGGGCCGAGGGGGATTGGTCGCCGGTGGCGGACGAGGAGAACTTCCCACCGGCCGCCGCGTCGGAGGCGGATTGGGCGAACGCAGTGGCCGAGCTCCAGGCCGCGGTGGTGCGAACGGACCAGATGCTCGAGCAGGCCGAGCCGGCCCTGCTCGAGCGTCGGTCCCCCGACGGCAGGTACACCGTGGGGGTCATGCTGGACGGAGTCGTCCAGCACAACTTGTATCACGCGGGCCAGATCGCCGTGCTCAAGAAGGGGGGTGGCGGGGCGGGCTGATCCTGAGTGCGCTTCCCGCCGAAGGCCCGACCTGGGTCGACGAGGGTACGCCTCGATGGGCCGAGCCCTCGTGGGTCGAGCCTTCGATTGACCGAGCCGTCGAAGGACTGAGCCCTGCGATGGTCGAGGCCTCGGAGCGCCGGCCCATCGGCAGCGGTCCCGGGGGGGAGGGGACCGGGACGCGGAACGGACGCGCCCGATCCGACCCTAGCGTATCAGCTGCGTACCGTCTGTCGGGGCCAGGCCGAGATCGTTGTGGGGCATGGCCCCCCGCTTCCTCCGGCGGCGTCGAACGCCCATCAGCCGAGCGTGATCGTGACGCTGGCCTCGTCGCTGCCGCCGTTGCCGTCGTCGACGGTGACGCGCACGGTGTAGGGCGCGGCGCCGGGGAATGTGACCTGAATCGTCGGGTCGGCCGGGCCGGTGCCGTTCACGAAAGTGCCGCTAGGGACCACCCACGAGAACGTGAGGCTGTCTCCGTCCGGGTCGCTGGACTGGGAGGCGTCGATGGTCACCACCGTGTTGTTGCCATCACCCGCCGGAACGGACGTTGGGTTCGCGGACACCACCGCGGTGGGCGGCTGGTTGGCCTGCTGTTGCAGGTCGATCGTGACCTGGGCGTCGTCCGTGCCGCCGAAGCCGTCGTCGACCGTGAGGGTCACCAGGTAGGGCGCAGAACCGGGGAACGTGACCCGGGCCACCTGGCTCGTAGCGTCGGTCCCGTTCACGAACGTGCCACTGGGGACGTCCCAGCTGTAGGTCAACGCGTCGCCGTCCCCGTCGGACGATCCGGATCCGTCCAACGTCACCACCGTCTGGTTGTTGTCACCGGGCGGCACCGACGTGGGGTCGGCCTCGATGTTGGCCTGAGGCGGCGTGTTGGGGATGATGCCCACAGTGGCCTGGACCTGGTCGGTCTCCCCGTTGCCGTCGTCCACCGTGAGGGTGACGACGTACGGTGCCGTACCCGGGAAGGTCACCTGGGGCGCTTCGCTCACCGCGTCGGTGCCGTTCACGAACGTGCCGCTGGGGACGTCCCACGAGAACGTGAGGTCGTCGCCGTCCGGGTCCGACGAAGCCGATCCGTCCAGCGTCACCGTCGTACGGTTGGCGTCGCCCTCCCGAACGTCAGTCGGATCCGCCGTGAAGCTGGCCGTGGGTGGACGGTTGGCAGGGGGCGGGGGCCCCAGCCCGATGGTGACGTTGGCCTGGGCCGTCCCTCCTCGCCCGTCGCTCACCGTCAGCGTGACGGTGTACGGATCGATGCCCGGGAACGTCACCTGGGCTATCTCACTCGACGCCGTCGTACCGCCCACGAACGTCCCTCCCGGCACGTTCCAGGCGAACGTGAGCACATCACCGTCCGGATCCGACGAGGCCGACCCATCGAGGGTCACCACCGTCTGGTTGCCGTCGTCCGCGGGAACGGTGAGCGGGTTGGCGTCGATGTTCGCCACGGGCGGATTGTTGTCCGGCCCCGGGGGCACCGGGTCGTCGTCCGAACAGCCGGTCATGGTGGCGATCACCGCGAGTGCGGCGAGAGGTGCCGAGGTGTGCAGGCGCCTTCTGCGGTCTCCGGATGATGCACGAGTCTGATGTCGCGATCCCATTCTCTTCCCCTTTTTCATCCCATCCACCCGAGCGTTCACCCCGGCGCCACGGCAACCGCCCTGGTGGCCAGTCGTGCAGCTCGGGTTCCCGTGACGTGCGGTGGGGGTCTTGGGCACCGGCGGCACCCCGCAGAGCCCTCGCCCCACCTCACCCATGCCGTGACGGACGCTCGAGGTTCCCACCGACCCCGTAGGCCACGGTCCGGCGTCGCCCGCGGCGCCAGTCACCCAGGCGATGTGCTGGCAACGCCCCCGGCCTATACTCGTATGAAGTCAACGCCTATCAGGGGGGAGAGGATGGACGTGCGATCACTGTTCGCGACCGCGCTGTGTATGAGCATTGCCGCGTGTGGGCCGACCGACGCGAGCGTCGAAACTGGGCCGACGATGCCCTCGACCCCCTGGACCCTCGAGGCTCCCACCCCGAGGCCGGATGACCGCATTCGGGTGCTGATCATTCACGACATGGAGGGTCTCTCCGGCCAGAGCGATCCGAGCTCGTTCGACTTCGGCACGGACCTCTACCCGACCGGGCAGGAGCTGCTCGCGGCCGATCTCAACGCCGTCATCGACGGGCTGTTCGCCGGGGGAGCCACCGAGGTGCTCGTGGCGGACGGTCACGGGAGCGGGAACCCGGACCCGGACGTGCGATCCGAGCTCCTCGACCCGCGCGCTACCCAGATCCTGCGGGACGCGCCATTCGACACCTACTTCGACCTCCCCGAGTCCGAGGACATCGATGCCGTGGCCGTGGTCGGCATGCACGCGAAGACCGGGAGCGGAGGGTTCGCGTCCCACACGTTCACGTTGGGCATCGACCTACTGATCAACGGACAGTCCATCACGGAGACGGAGCTGGTGGCGTTGTCCTGGGGTCGGGTCGGCGTGCCCGTCGTGTTCGCCTCGGGTGACGACCGGTTGGCCATGGACCTCGAGACCATGCCTTGGATCCAATTCGTGACGGTGAAGGAAGCGACGGCTGCGGATGACGCGACACCGAGGCCCCTGGAGGAGGCCCGAGCCGAGCTCAGCGCCGGGGCGAGACGAGCGATTGGGGGGCTTGCGTCGGCCCAGGTCATGAAGGTCTCGACACCCATTCATGCGGGGCTCCGTGCCGTGCCGCCCGCGAGCCTTAGTTCTCTGGAAGGCATCCCTGGGATCGACTACGGCGATGACACACTGAGGTTCGTCACGGACGATTTGCGCGAGGCGTATGACGGCCTCGTGAACATCGTCGATCTGGCGGCGATCGGGTACGTGGGCGTCTTCCAGGAGGTCGTGCGCGACCAGGCGAACGCGGACGAGATCTTCGAGGCGTTCAGAACCGCTCTGACGCAACGATGGTTCGACCAGGAGTCGGGACGATACGAGCGGCCGGACCCCGGATCCCCGGACGAGCCAACGGGGCGCCCGTATCACGGCTACCGATGACCGGCACGATCGCGACCGACGCTGCCCGGTCGATCCGCAAGGAGACCGAGGAAACGGAGGTCTGACGTCTGGACCTGGGCTCGCGAGCCGGCACAAAACCCCGTAGGCTTGGCTCAATAGGCTGCAATGACAGATCGTTCCGGATCTCGAGGGTAGTGGAAGAGGATGGGAGACGGCATGAGATGGATCGGGATGGGACTGACGGCGTTGGCGCTTCTCTCCATCCCACCAGCCGCGGTGGCACAGGATTCGGACCCCTTCCAGCCCGTGCGCGACTCGCTTCAGGCCCACGTCGAGCGAGGCTCGCTGCCCGGAGCAGTTCACCTGGTCATGCGTGGTGACGACCTGCTCGAGCTGACCGCGGTCGGCTTCGACGACGTCCAATCGGGCACCCCCGTGCATCGGCGCTCGATCTTCCGCCTTGCGTCGGCGACCAAGATCTGGGTGTCGGTCGGCCTCATGACCCTGGTGGAAGAGGGTCGCGTGGTCCTCGACGCACCGGTGTCCCGGTACCTGCCGGAGTTCGGAGAGCTGACCGTCCTCGCTCGAGACGGCGCACCCGTGCCCACGACCCGCCAGCTCACCGTCGAGGACCTCCTCCGGCACAGTGGCGGCATGGGGTACGGCTACGAGGAGCCGTATCAGTCGGCGTTGGCTGAAGCCGGGCTCCTCGAGCCCGTACACCCTCTGGGCATGGACTGGAGCCATCCGTGGTCGCTGGCCGAGTGGGCCGGGCGCCTGGCCGACGTACCGTTGGAGGGTGAGCCCGGCGTGCGGTTCAGCTACGGTCTGCACCACGACGTCGTGGGCGCGCTCATTGAACGAGTCACCGGACAATCGCTCGGCGATTTCATGGCCGAGCGCGTCTTCGAGCCCCTCGGGCTCCGGGACACCGGATTCAGCGTGCCCGAAGACCGGCTCGGCGATCTCACGAGTTTCTACAACTCCACGGAGGGCGGGCTCGAGAGGATGGAGACGGGTGAGGAGAGCCCGTTCCGGTCGCCTCCCCGAGCGGCCTCGGGCGGAGGCGGCTGGGATCAGATCGGCAACGGTGGGATGGTGTCGAGCGCACCCGACTTCGCACGGCTGCTGCAGATGATCATGCTGGGAGGGACCTTGGACGGTGTCACGATCCTCAGCGAGGAGAGCGTCGCCCTTCTACGCAGCAACCGGCTGGAAGCGACGGGGAACCCGGATAGCTTCTGGCCCGGTGCGGGCTTCTCGTTCGGCTTCGCCTACCTCTACGATGCCGAGCGTTTTCCGGACGGCGGCAACGTGGGCAAGATGTGGTGGGCCGGCTCGACCAACGTCTACTTCTGGATGGACCCTGCGGAGGATCTGGTCGGCGTCTTCATGACCCACGTCCTTCCGTTCGGGTACCTGGGGGTTATGGATACGGTCGAGCGGCTCACGTACGAAGCGATCGGTCGATAGCCGCGTGTGGCCGGCGCTGCCGGGCCCTTCCCGCGAGTCGGTGCTGCGCCACCTGCGTTTCGGCCCAAGCTCGGTCGAGGGCTCGCGCCCACTCCCCCCCTGAGCTGGGCCTTTGCCTGGCCTGCTGGAAGACACCTCACGGACCTCCGCATCGGTACCACGGATTCGCGGCGCTGGCCCTGTCCGTTCATGGTACTGAGAGAGGCGAAGCCTACCGTGCGAGCGTACCCCGGGCCGCCTGGGATGGCGGCGCGTGGAAGCGGAGCGGGGCAACCAGGTGCGCTGTCAGCGGGAAGCAGGGAAAGCGCAGACTACGGCAACTTCGGCGGCAATGAGCCGAACCGGCGGTGTCTACCGAACGGGGTGCCGTAGTTACCGCGTAATCTGAAATGACGCATCAGCTGGTAGATTGGGACCTCCGTGCAGCAGAATGGCCGGCTAGGCGGACAGCTCCGAACCCATGAGCAAGATCTTCTTCTACGGCCTGTTTATGGATCGGTCTCTACTCACTGAGAAGGGTCTTCACCCAGAGATTATCACCCAGAGATTATCGGGCCCGCAGTGCTACCCGACTACCGCATCCACATCGGCGAGCGAGCAACATTGCTGCGATCCGCTTCGAGTCGCGCCTATGGAATCGTGATGGAGCTGGCCGACCAGGAAGCTCGCGCGCTCTACTCGGAACCGAGTGTTCGCGAGTACATACGAGAACACGTACAGGTGGAGCTGTTGGACACAAGCGAAGCTGTCGAGGCGTACTGCTACAACCTGCCGCGCGAGTTGGGCCTAGCCGGGGCGAATCCCGCGTACGCGACCGAGCTATCACA
>JBDHHQ010000080.1:0-18932 GCA_039589315.1 Gemmatimonadota bacterium | reverse complement strand
CGGCCCACATCCAGTTGGCCGAGCAGCGGACGTCCTTCAGGGCGCTCACGCGGGCCCACACCAGGTTGGTCAGCGCCTCCCCCACGGCAAGGCGGGCCATGGCGGCTGGGCTCAACAGCCCCTTGTTGGGTTGCTCGCCGATGGCGGTGGCCGCGCCCGTGACGCCGAAATGGCTCTGTGCCACCACCGCTACGTCGGCCACGGTGAGCTGTAGGGGACCGGCGCACTGCTGCCGGGCCACCAGGCCGGTCACGCTCCGGTCCACCTTGGTCGTGAGGAACCGCTTCGAGCCCACCGAGACCAGGCGCAGCACCCGGTCCAGGGCGTCCCTCACCGTGAGATCGGCCGGGAGCTCGAGCGCCGCCAGGTTCGACTTGACCCGGTCCAGGTCGAAGCGCTTCTGGGGCATGTCTCCGAGGACGTCTTCCAGCGCCAGGTCGACCGGCGTTGAGTCGTCATCGCGGTCGTGGACCACGATGCGCCCGTCGCCCGTCACGCGCCCTACGTAGGCGAACGGCACCTTTTCCCTTGCGCACAGGTCACGGAAGAGGTCTCCATGCTCGGGGCGCAGGAGCAGCGCGTCGTTCTCCTGGTACTCGGCTCCCCAGATCTCCAGTACCGAGAGAGTCTCGTCGCCCACCAGCACGTCCCGGATGTCGATGCGTGCTCCCTCCGGCTCCACGATCTCCTTGAGGACGTTGCAGTTTCCGCCTGCACCCTGGTCGTGTATGGAGACGATCGGGTTGTCGGGGCCGAGCTCCACGCAAGCCCGGATGACCCGGTTCACCTTTTGCTCCATCTCGGCGTCACCGCGCTGGACGGCGTTGAAGTCCAGCTCCGCCACGTTCTCGCCCTGGACCATGCTGGAGGCTGCCCCGCCTCCCATGCCGATGCGGTAGGCCGGTCCCCCCAGCTTGACGACCAGCATATCGATTCCGGGGGCCTGCTTCTCGGTGTGGGCCGCGTCGATCTGTCCGATGCCGCCCGAGAACATGATCGGCTTGATCCACTCCCTCCGCTCCCCGTCGGGCATCCGCATGCCGAAGGACCTGGTGTATCCCTGGATCACGGGCTCGCCGAACTTGTTGCCGTAGTCCGACGCACCGTCGCTGGCCTCGATCTCGATCTCCAGGGGCGAGGCCAGGTTGTCCGGATACCGAAACCCCGCGTCCTCCCACGGAAGCTCGTAACCCGGGATGCGCAGGTTACCCACGCAGTAGGCGGCCGTCCCCGCAGTGCACAGGGATCCCCGACCGGCAGCGTGGGTGTCCCGGATCCTCCCTCCGGTGCCGGTCTCCGCGCCCGGGAAGGGGGCCACGCCGGAGGGGAAGTTGTGGGTCTCGGCCGTGAAAAGGACGTCGTAGCTCACGTCGTCGAGGCGCATGGCCGACGGTGCCCCGGGCCGGCTGGGCCGCAGGGTCCGGGTCGAATAGCCCCGAATGGCGCTGGAATTGTCGTGAAATGCGATGACGCTGTTGCCCGGGTCCGCACTCAGCGGCTCTTGCACGAGGGCGATCAGGTGCCTCTCCGGGATGTCCTCGCCGTCGATGACGAGCCTGCCCTTGAAGAACCAGTGTCTGGAGTGCTCGCTGTTGGATTGGGCGATGTCGAACAGCTCCACGTTCGTCGGGTCGCGCCCCACCTTGTCGACGAAGAGCCGGGTGTAGTAATCCAGGTCCCAATCGTCGAAGGCCAGTCCCATTTCCCGATTGACCCTCTCCAGCGCCCCACGACCCTCATCGAGTACCGGGATGGCGTAGGTGGCCTCTGGCGTGACACCCGTAGCGAAGGTGGAGAGGGGCTCAGGGTAGGGCTCTTCCGTCATACGGTCGTGGACCGCCGCCAGGAACTCGCCCCGCTCGTTCGCGGAGAGGGGTGAGGAGGCCCGCAACAGGTACCGCCGCGACCGCTCGATCCGTTGAACCGCGCCCAGACCGCAGGCTCGGCAGACGGCCACGGCGTTCGTCGACCAGGCCGTGGAAAAGCTCATGCGCGGTCCCACCTCGAACAGATCTCCCGAGGCTCCGTCCAGGGAACTCCGCATCCCGAACCCCTCGGGCTCGAAGGTCTCCCGCAGGAGCCAGGTAAGAGCGCCGAGTTGCTCGGCCGACAGCGCGCCGGCGGCCGCGATATTGAAGCAGTACTCGGTGTCGATGCCGGTGACCCTGGGGGAGACACGTTGCCGGACCCGGTCCAGCAGCGCCCGGGCGGCAGGCTCGGAGATCCCGGGAGCCCGGTAGAGATGCAGGAGGCTCATGTACTTTTGGGGCCTGAGGTGGTTGAAGGCGGACGGCAGTCGATTCCCGTTCGCGCCCGGGTGGGGCTTCGCAGCACTGGCCGTCTCATGCCTGTAAGCCTAAGAGGATCTCGAGTCGGCGAAAGGTGCGGGCTCGGCGGCCCAGCCCGTGGAGCAGGCCGAGACCAACGGGACGAACGCCACAGGGCCTTGAGTCGGGGCGCCTGCCTGGCCAAACTGGTCCTCAACTCCACGGGGAGCGCGAAGTGAACCAGCAATGTGATGGCGCAGCCCTTACAGGTGTCACCATCAGAAGCCAATCAGGGTGGGCGGTCATCGGTCAGGTGGAGAAGATCGTCGTGTCAGCGTGCCACGTCGAGGCCGGCTAGACGGTCCCGGTGACCGACGAGCGAGTGATGTGCCAGACCTTGGAGCGCGCTGATACAGCGAAGCGGCGGCTGACGGGGACGTCCGGCCAATGACGAAGTCAGAGACGTCGGGCGAATCTCACTGCGCGAACTGCGGGGCGCCGCTGAGCGGGGGCTTCTGCCCCGTATGCGGGCAATCTACCACCGACTACAACGTGCCGGTGGCCCAGTTCGCCCAGGAGTTCGTGAGCGAGACGTTCGATCTCGATTCACGGCTTCTCCTGACTCTGAAGCCACTGTTCCTCGAACCAGGCTCCGTGCCGCGCGACTATGTAGCGGGCCACCGCGCCAGGTTCGTGCCGCCCGTCCGGCTCTACCTTATCGCCAGCTTCGCGATGTTCCTGATGATGTCGTTCGGTGAGGGCGTGGAGATGTCCGGCGACTTCGAGGGGACTCCGGAGGTCTCGGTGGAGCTCGGTCGCGAGGCTGCCGATGGGGCGGTAGCGCCCGCGACTGCCCCATCCGCCACCGCTGCGCCTCCCGACGCCGACGTGCCTCCCAACACCGACGGCCGAGACGCTCTCGAGCAGAGGATCGAGGACCGCTTCGTGCAGGCGTTCCAACGCGCGGGAGAGGACCGGGACGCGTTCACCGACGTCTTCCTGTCGCGCATGGCGCAGTCGATGTTCCTGTTGCTGCCCCTGTTCGCGCTCCTGCTCAAGGTGCTGTACCGACGGCGCCTGTACGTGCAACACCTGGTCTTCGCGATCTACCTGCACTCCTTCGCGTTCCTTCTCATGACGGTGGTCCTGCTCCCCAAGTCGGTGGGGGTTCCTTGGCTCTCGGACACCGCACCGATCCTGCTTCTTTGGGTGCCTGTCTACCTCCTCCTGGCCCTGCGCACCTTTTACGGCGAGTCTTGGCTGAAGTCCGGGGCGAAGTCGGTCGTGCTGTCCCTCGGGTACATGATGGTCGGAGGCGCGACGATGATCACCGTGCTGCTGCTCTCGCTCTTGCGGATGTAAAGTGCCAACGTACCGCACGTCGCCTACCGGCGTGCTCAACCCCCCAACTCCTGAACGGAGGCCACGATGACCCCGACCCGCTTTCTGATCACCGCCACAGCCCTGGCGCTCTCGCTCCCGACGCAGGTCACCGCCCAGGCGTCCCAGACCACGCAGGAGATCCGTCAGCTCATCCGTGACGGAAACGCCTACGTAGCCGAGAACCTGGAAGACGAGCCAGGGGTGTATTCGGCCGACGGGTCGCTGGAGTTCTGGTCGAGCGGAGGGCTCATGAACCGAATTCCGGCGGACACGCCCCTCGGCACCTACCAGAGCTTCAGCCTGACGGCGAAGTACATCTCCGTGATCGAGCTTGCCGAAGGGCAGGTGGCCGTGGCCCAGTACTACTCCGAGGGCTCGTTCCACCTCGACGGTCAGGATCCACTCTCGAACTACTTCACGCGGGTGACGCAGGTCTTCGTCAGAGAGGACGGCGGATGGAAGGTGCGGGCGGCCCACTATTCACCGGTGATGGGTGGAACCGGCACCAACCAAACTACCCTGAACTGATCCGGAATCGGACCAGGCTTCGGGCTGTCTCCCAGGACGTCGGAAGCCCCGGCGGAGCGTCGCCTCCGCCGGGGCTCGGTTTGGCCAGCCCCATCGTTGGCTCATTGGGGCGTCGAAGCGCGTTGGATGGACCAGTCAGCGGCTACGGTCTCTCAGACTAGCTGCCGTGGCTGGTGCTGAGCTCCATCTTCGACATCGGACACGTCCATCGACAGCGAGTCAGTGTGCGCCCAGAGTGTGTCATTCGTCGGTCAAGCCTGGATCAAGCGGTGGGGAGCCAGCTGGTTTCGGCGAACCGACCATGCGCATCCCGGAGACGTGGTCGTGGTCGGGAACTTCTTCGAGGAGCTGAAACGGCTGGATCCGGACCGAGGCGAGGAGGATGGCTCGAACCATGATCCTCAGCTTACAGTGCCTCTGAGGACGCGGCTCTGTCGGCGCAAAAGGAGGTCTCGTAATGCCGAACGGTGGATCAGACTGTTGCGGAACGTGCTGGTTCAATAGCAACGCCGGGGGCACAGCGGGTTATCCAAGTGGCCCACTGCCTACGGACGTCCGATGCGTGATCCGCGATTTCGGAATCGAGAATCCGTTCTACACCTACTGCGCCAACCATCCCCACCATAATCCCGATCGCGTCGAGGTCCCGATCGGTCCAGTGTACCATGCCGTGGGTCATCCTAATAACCGCCAGATTCTGCGGGAGTCGCCGGACACCGAGGAAGTCCGTCTGGGGCTGCTGGAGATCCTCTCCGCGATGCAGGAGGTCCCCCTCGTCGAGTACCCCAGCCCGACCCAGCTCGACGAGGAGGTCATCAAGCAGTTGATGGCGTTCCGTGAGCGCAGGGCAAGTCCGACGCTGAGGAAGATCGCCGACTTCGATCCGATGGCTGCCCCATCGGGGGACAACCCGTTCGAGCGTAATCGGATGGCCGCAGTGGCGCTGGCAATCGAGGCGCTGGGGGCCATTGAACGTGACGAGGCCCTCGACGCGCTCGACCTCGCTCTCCGCTCCGGCTTGCCGGATGATGGTGCAGCCAGCCCCTCCGAGGGCCTCCTGGCACGTCTGCGAGCGTTCTGGTCGCGGGGCCGACGGGAGGCGAGCGGCGACGACCCCTTGGCGCCCATTCGATATCACGCGGTCCTGGGATTGAAGCACTGTACTTCGAACCAGGCCCAGGCGCTCCTCCGTCGGGCTGCCCAGGACCCGCACCCGGAATTGGCGGCGCTCGCATCCGCGATATTGGACGATAGCTGAGGCAGTTTCCAGCCTTTTCCCGACAGACAGCTAGAACGGGCCGGGCCGCGTGTTCAAGGAAGAACTCAATGCTCTTGCTCTTCATTATGCGGCCGACTACCTCTGGGGTCAGATGAGGACCTCGCTCCTCCGGACGCGCTGCCTGCCCTTCTCGCCGTGGTACCACGCCAGGACGAAAACGACGAAGAGCCCCCCGAAAGCGACCAGTGTGAGACGTTGCGGGATCAATGCCGGCCAGCCGTAATGCCGGCTGACATCTCATCCGGAATCCGTGCATGAGCCACACTGATCGGCAGACCTGGGACGAGCCCGTTTCTCGGTGGGTCCAGCTCGTCGTTCCTGGGCTTCTCCTGGCGATCGGGCTCTTCACCGCGTTCTACCCGACGCTCCTGTCCGGCTTCACTCAGGTTCAACAGGATCTCGGCGACCCGCGGCTCGTGAACTACCTCTTGGAGCACGGCTTCAGGTGGGTGCACGGGTGGCCCGGCCACGAGAGTCTGTGGGACCCTCCCTTCTATCATCCGGCCAGGAACATCGGGGCCTTGCACGACACCCTGATCGGTCTGGGCCTGCTGTATTGGCCCGTCAGGTGGGCGGGGCTGCCGCCCGACACCGCCTACCAGGTGTTCATGCTGGCCGTCTCCTCGCTGAACTTTGCCGCGGCCTACCTGTTCATGCGAAGGGGCTTGCGGGTCGAGAACACGCCGGCCGCTGCCGGCGCGTTCCTTTTCGCCTTCGCCAACGTCCGCATGGCGAGGCTGCTTCACCAGCAACTCGTCGCCGCCTATCTGCCGGTGCTGGCCATTCTATGCGTGGTCCTCGCATTCCGGTCGGAACGCCGCCGGCAACGCACCCATGCGATTTGGGCTTTCTTCGCTCTGCTCACACTGCAGATGTGGTCCGGCTTCTACCATGCCTGGTACCTCATTCTATCGTTGGGTCTGGCCATGGCCTGGGCGGGGCTGAGCCGACGATTGCGAATGCCCGTGCGTGCCTTCCTGCTCGACAGCTGGGTCGCGGTCACTGCCGGAGGCGTGGCGTTCCTGGCGGCGAGCTCGCCCATGATCCTGCGGCACCTCGCGGCGGCGCGAGACGTGGGATTCCATGACTTCGCCGGTGACGTGCTGCCCAGGACGGCGCATCTGGCTTCCTGGCTCTACATGGGTACGCCCAACCTCATGTACGGGCTGCTCCAGGAGCGGGCGCCCTTCGCGAGCCTACCGATGCCCGTCGAGCATCAGCTGGCTAGCGGATTGGTCACGACGGTCGTCGCCCTGGCCGGATTGTGGCTCGCCCGGCATCGTCCGCTGGTACGCCTGATGGTGGCGGTCGGCGCGACGCTCGCCGTGCTGTCCACCGTGTGGCCCGGTGGCTTCACCCTCTGGACCTGGGTCTACGAGCTGGTGCCCGGGGGAGCGGCGATCAGAGCCCCCGCGCGTTCCGCTCTGATCATGCTGTTGCCGTTGTCGGCTGGCTTCGCCCTCGCCGTCGGCGGCCTGGAGCGCCGGGGCCGTTTCACCGTCGCGGCCCTGGTCCTGTCCGTGGGGATCATCGAGCAGGTCCGATATCAGCCCTCGTTCGACAAGCTGAGGGCTCGTGACGCGGTGTCACGTATCGCGTCCGAGGTCCCGGAAGAGTGCCCGGCCTTTTACGTCATGACCGTGCCATCGACGCCCGGCCCCTTGCCGTACAATCCCTGGAAGTACCACCTCGACGCCATGTGGGCCCAGCTGGCGGTCGGCAGTCCGACCGTCAACGGATATTCCGGATTCCAGGCCGCCGGCTGGCTGCCGCTCTATGACAACGTCGTGCGAGACGAAGACGATCGCGCACGACTGGGCCGTGCGCTGACTCAATGGCTGGACGGTCGAACGCTCCAGGCCGGGTGCGTGGTGGAAGTTTCCGCCGCGACCCGCTAGCGCCGCGCGGCGGGGAGGAACCGCTGATGCCAACTCCCGTGCAACGCTACCCTACATTGTGAGCATCACTTGTGAGTTAGAGCGGATTCGTACCCCAGCACGTCAGGACGGACCATGAAGCGGATCGGGAACGAAGTGGGACAGTTCTGAGTCAACACTACATTGTTCGGCGAGCGTCTTCTTGCGTCTCGGCTGGAGCAGGTAGGATCTTGCGTTGATGGCCGATCGTCGGGTTCCACCGTCGAGGAGATGCCCGTGTCCGATCCCGCGGCCCGCCTGAACACAGCCCTCGATGGTCGCTACGCGATCGAGCGCGAGCTCGGTGAGGGCGGGATGGCCACGGTCTACCTGGCCAGGGACCTCAGGCACAACCGCAACGTCGCCCTCAAGGTCCTGAAGCCCGAGCTCGCGGCCGTGGTTGGGGCCGAGCGCTTCCTCGCCGAGATCGAGACGACGGCCAACCTGCAGCATCCGCACATCCTGCCGCTGTTCGATTCCGGCGAGGCCGACGGCTTCCTGTTCTATGTGATGCCCTTCGTGGAAGGCGAGTCGCTCCGGGAACGGCTGGAGCGCGAGAGGCAGCTTCCGGTGGACGAGGCCGTCCGGATCACGACGGCGGTGGCGAACGCGTTGCAGGCCGCCCACGACAAGGGCGTGATCCACAGGGACATCAAGCCCGCGAACATCCTCTTGAGCGGTGGCGAACCTCTGATCGCGGACTTCGGGATCGCGCTGGCGATCGGCGCGGCCGGAGGGGGTCGCCTGACCGAGACCGGGCTGAGCCTGGGGACCCCCCACTACATGAGCCCCGAGCAGGCGACGGGGGACGCCCACGTGGGACCCGCCGCGGACATCTACGCACTCGCCTGCGTTCTGTACGAGATCCTGACCGGCGAGCCGCCGTATACCGGCGGCACGGCACAGGCCGTGCTGGGCAAGATCATCGCCGGCGAGCTCACCTCGGCGACCAAGCAGCGGACCTCGGTTCCCGCAAACGTGGACTTTGCGATCCGAAAGGCCCTGGAGAAGGTGCCTGCCGACCGCTTCCGGTCCGCCCGCGACTTCGCGAGCGCGCTGGCGGATCCGGGATTCAGGTATGGAGAAGCGGCTGGGGCGGCGGCAAGCGCGACTCCCGGCCCGTGGAAGGCTCTCACGTTCACATTCGCGTCGCTGTTCCTTCTCGCTGCGGGATTCGCGCTTTGGTCGTTCCTCAGCCCGGAACCGCCGAGTCCCATCGCTCGCTTCGAGTCCCCCTTCCGGGATGGGCAGGCACCGGCCGGGTTCGGAGTCGCGGCCTTCAACTTGTCTCCCGATGGCTCCGCACTGGTGTACCGCGGGCCGACCGAGTCCAACATCATCCGACTGTGGCTGCGCCGGTGGGACGACCTGGACGCCTCGCCGATCCGGGGCACCGAGGGTGGGGCTCAGCCCGCCATCTCCGCCGACGGTCGGCAGCTCGCGTTCGTGCAGGGCGACGACGTGAAGGTGCTCGACCTGGACGGTGGCCCGGTCCGCACCGTGGCCACCGGAGGCATCTATCCGCGCTGGGGGCCGGACGGATACGTGTACTTCAGGGCACCAACCGGCGTTCTGCGGGTGCCAGCGACAGGGGGGCCCCCGGAGCCTGTGACCGAGCTCGCCGAGGGCGAGGCAACCCATTGGATCAGCGACCTCCTTCCGGGCGGAGAAGGCGCGCTCATGCGCGTTGGGTTGACCGGTGGGGAGGCGGAGATCAGAGGGTTGAACCTCGCCACCGGAGAGATGACGCCCCTCACGCCGGGGGCGTGGCCCCGCTATGCGGCCACCGGGCACCTGGTGTTTCTCACCGCCGTGACTGGCGGCGGCACCCTGATGGCCGCACCCTTCGATCCCGGGGCGATGGAGATCACAGGCCCCGCCGTGCCGATCATGGAGGGCGTGATTCAGTACGCGCTCTCCGATCGGGGGGACCTCGTCTACGCCACCACTACGGCGTTTACGTCGGGAAACGACAGGGAACTGGTGTGGGTGACGCGCGGGGGCGCCATCACTCCCGTCGATCCCGATTGGCGCTTCAACTATGGAGCCGGGAACGCGGGTTGGGGCCTTTCGCCGGACGGTGGGCGGCTCGTGCTACGGACGCTGACCGAGGACGGCTTCGACATCTGGGTCAAGGAGCTGGACGACGGCCCCCTGTCGCGACTCACGTTCTACGAGGGCGATGACCGGAAACCGCGGTGGGCCCCGGACGGTGAGACCGTGACCTTCCTCTCCAGTCGTGAAGGGAATCTCGATGTATGGACCAGGAGGGCGGACGGCACGGGCGACGCGGAGCTGCTGTTCGATCACCCGACGAGCCTCGCCCAGGGCTTCTGGACCCCCGACGGCGAATGGTTGGTGCTGAGGACCTCCGGAGCCAGCGGCGTGGAAGGGGGACGCGACATTCTGATCGCGAGACCCGGCGTGGACAGCGTAGCGCGCCCCGTCCTGGCCGAAGATGACTACGACGAGTCTGCACCCGCGGTATCACGGGACTCCAGGTGGATCGCCTACGTGTCGACCGAAACGGGTCGACCCGAAGTGTTCGTGCGTCCCTTCCCCGACGTCGACGCCGGCAAGGTACAGGTCTCGGTCGAGGGAGGCGTGATGCCGTATTGGGCGCACAGCGGGCGGGAGCTGTTTTACGGGGACCCGAGCAGCCCCAGCATGATCACGGCGACGTTCGAGACGAGCCCGGCGTTCAGAGTGGTTACGCGCGAGCCCCTGTTCACGCTTCCACCGGAGATCGACGCCAATGCCGTTGCGCTCCTATACGATGTGACGGGGGACGATCAGCGATTCGTGATGTCGCGGCTCGCCACGAGACCCGGGGCGGACGAGGAAGTGACCAGTCGGTTCGTGCTCGTCCAGAGCTTCTTCGAGGAGCTCGAGCGGCTGGTGCCGAACTGATGGCCGACCCGAGCCGACCACGAGCCTCGGCCCGACTCACCCCACCATCGGTGCCTCTCGCTCCAAGCGGTGCCCGTGCGAGAGGCATCGCACCTTTCCGATTCGAGTCCGGTTACCTGCAGAAGTCTGGGCATGAACTCGGGTTTCATACGCACGGCATCTGATCGCGAACAATCCCAGACACAGCCCAGGTCTGAGTAGATGGACAGGGCGTGCGGATGCCCCTCACCATCGAGCTTGATCCGAGCTGACTCCCGAGGACATCTTCGGGTAGCTCCATCGCGGAGCTGCCTACCTCGTCAGGGACGATGTCTTGGCTCGCCTGAAGCAGTTCATCCACGAGATCCATCGCCGAAGCCTCTGGCAGGTTCTCGGGATCTACGTGGTAGGGAGCTGGGTCGCGATCCAGGTGGTGCAAACGCTGACCGAGAGCCTGGGGATGCCCCTGTGGTTTCCTCAGCTCGCGGTCGTCCTCCTCATCGTCGGCTTCCCGATCGTCATGGCGACGGCCTTCGTGCAGGAAGGCATCCGGTCCTCGCCGACGGTGGAGGATCCGCCCCGAGCAGACACGGCCGGGCGAGCGGACGCCACAGCTCGGCAGACGCGTGCTCACCGGCTCTTCACCTGGCGGAATGCAACTGTCGGAGGCGTAGCGGCGTTCGCGCTCTGGGGCGTGGTCGCAGCGCTGTGGATTCTCTCGGGTGGCAGGGTCACGACCCCCGTGGCGAGCGAGGTCGGAGTCGAGGACGGTTTCGCCCGGGCGATCGCGGTGCTTCCCTTCGACAACCTGAGCACGTCCGAGGAGAACGCCTATTTCGCCGACGGCATCCACGAGGACGTGCTCACGCAGCTGTCCAGGATCGCGGATCTGACCGTCATCTCGCGCACCTCGGTCCTGACCTACCGGGAGTCGGACAAGACCCTCCGGGAGATCGGAGGCGAGTTGGGCGTTGGGTCCGTCCTGGAAGGAAGCGTCCGACGGTTGGGCGACAACGTGCGGATCACCGTGCAGCTCGTCGATGCCGTCACGGACCAGCACCTCTGGGCCGACCAATACGACCGTACGCTCACGACCACGGACGTGTTCGCCATCCAGACCGAGATCGCCAGGGAGATCGTCCGCGCGCTCCAGGCCACGCTGTCACCCGACGAGGCATCTCGAATCGCGCACGTACCAACGGAAAGCCTCAGAGCCTACGACCTCGTGCTTCGGGGCCGCGCGGCCTACCGACGCTCCACCGACGCGGACAATACGGAAGCCATCCGCCTGTTCAAGGCTGCGACCGCGCTCGATCCGGGCTTCGCGGACGCCTGGGCCGGCCTCGCCGCTGGCTACTCCAGACGGGTCCTGCTTCTCGGGTACGACCTCGCCTGGACCGATTCGGCGCGGGCTGCAGCCAGCCGCGCGATCGAAGCCGACCCCGAGTCGGCCCGTGCCTATAGGGCGTTGGCCAGTGCCGAGAGTGCCCGCGGGCGATGGCAACGCTCCACCGAGCTGAATCTGCGTGCGATCGAGCTGGACCCCAACTACAGCGTTCCGATCAGCAACACCGGGGCCGGGATGGAGGTGCTGGGCAGATACGACGAGGCCCTTCGCTGGTATACAAAGGGAGCGCGACTCAACCCGAGCAGCTCCAACTCCCACCTGGTCGTTGCACGCATGCACGCTCTTCTCGGCCGGTTCGAGGATGCGGAACCATGGCTCCAGGCCGCCCAGAGGCTCGACGACACGAACGTGTGGGTCTTCGTCCACTACATCTGGCTGGACCTCATGCGGGGCCGTCTCGATCAAGCGGAGCGGTGGGTCGACCACATCCTGGCCATGCATCCGGGAGAATTCCATGCGCTCAGAGCCGCCGCATTGGCCGATGTGTTCGCCGGTCGCAATGCCCTGGCGGTGTCCCGAGCCCGTGAGAGCGCCCGACTGTCTCCGGCCCAGGGCCTGGTGTGGTGGCACTCCGGTCAGACGATCCTGGGCTATGCGCTTCAGCAGCTCGGCGAGCTCGGCGAAGCCGAGCGTCAGCTCGACGACCATCTCGCTGAGCGGCTTTCCAGCGTGGAGTCCGGTGACGAGTGGAACTTCCATCACTGGGAGATCGCCACCATCCACGCCATCCGCGGAGAAGCCGACGAGGCCGTGGCGTGGGCCGAGCGCGCCTACGACGCCGGGTTCCGACGCGCGCGCTTCGTCGACCACGACCCCATGTGGGACTCGATGCGACCGGACCCGCGCTTCCAGGAGCTCCTAGGACGGATCCATGCCGACCTGGCGGACCAGCGTCGAGGCGTCGAAGCCCGGGAGACCGCGGTGCCCAACTGAGGGTGTCAGTCCCTTCGCGGGCCCGTCTTCATTGCGGGTGGCTCTAGGGGTTCGGCATCCTGCTGCAGTCGGCACGCGGATGGGTCCCGTCGCCCCAGAGCGAGACGGCGTAATTTCCTGATCGGGCCCGAGCACCCTCCCCTCCGTATGCCGCGGCTTGAAGCTTACGGTTCTTGCGGCCAGAGAGGCCTCGCATGGCGTCGTTCTTCGACCGCTTGAAAGATCGCAAGCTCGTCCAGTGGGCCGTGGCCTACGTCGCAGGAGCCTGGGTGCTGCTCCAGGTGATGGACGTGGTCGCCGAGCCGTGGGGCCTATCCGCTGCCCTCCTACGGTCGATTCAGGTAGCCCTTGTCGCCGGGCTGTAGGGGGACGCGGGACGGTGAGAGAGGCACCCGGGCCTGCCAAGTCAGCCATGTCTACTCGGGCAGCGACGGACAGGCCCGAACGCAGCGCCAGATAGCGGTAGGCTCTCTCGCCCGACGCGTATGCGAGGCCCGGACCGAGCACGCGAAAGCGGTTCAGGTTGCGGCCGAGCCGTACCAGATACCAGGTGGCGCCACCGTCGCTCGTTTCGTAGACCTGATCGCCATCGGCCCCGAGCCACCCGAGGTCGGCTGACACGAAGCCGATTCCCGAGAAGCCCAGGTCTGGAGCCACAATCAGCTCCGTCCAGCTCCGTCCGCCGTCGATGGTCTTGAGGACGAGGCCGACCTGGTTCGGGCCTTGGGTCGCCGCGTACCCTACCCGTCCCGTCGGGAAGGAGAACTTCCATCCCCAGGTGCCCTGAACCGCGCTCTCGTACACGGTCTCCCAGGAGTCGCCTCCGTCATCGGTGCTCAGGATGACGGTCCGTGACGTGTCCATTGCCACGGTCGGATTGCCGACCCCTCGACCCCCGATCACCAGGCCTCGGTCCACGTCGAAGAAGTGCACGTCCACCAGGCCGGTTGCGAGTGGCGCCATGTCACGCGACTGCCACGACACGCCCCCGTCCCGAGTCCGCACGAAGATGGCCGGGCCGTTCCAGCGGCCGACGGCGTAAACCCTCCGCTCGTCCGCCACCCAGATTCCGCAGATCCCCACGGGCTCCGGGCCCGTGACGCGGTCGGTGACGTTGGACCAGGTGACCCCGCCGTCTCGGGTCTCGAACAGCGCCACCCCCGGGGCCGGGTCGCTGAAGGCGTTGAGGTTCCCGGCCCAGCCCAGCTCCTCGTCCGCGAAGCCCACGGATCGGAACGACACCTGTTCGTCGGTGTGGAGTAGGTCCCAGGTCTCGCCACCATCCCCAGTGCGGTAGACGTTGCCGGAGATATTGACCATCCATCCGAGCGATGGCCGGAGGAACACGATGTCGTCGTGGCGCCCCGACTGCGGAGCCGCCGGTGATCCAGGGAGGAGCTCCCAGCCAACTGCGGGCGGTGTGTCGCCGAGCGGCGGTGTCGGTGGGTCTGGATCCGCGATCTCGGGATCGGACGGGTCACACCCGGCCCACAACACGGTTGCAGCCACCACGATCGCCCAGTGTCGGCCCGGTCCGTCTCGCATGCCCCTCCTCCACGTCCGCGCCTCGGGACTGGTTCTTGAATGCATACGGGGGGTGGGGAGGCGGCTTTCCGCGGACGGGTCAGGAGCGTGAAGGCTCCCACCTCGGTCTCGGTTTCCGAACGACTCCTCGCGGGTCAAAGCACTGATCGGCCGCTGGGGATTCCTTGCGTCTCGCGAGCGGCGGGTAGGATCTTGACCGCATGGCGGACCTCACCAGCCGCCTGACGCAACGCTCGCAGACCGCTACCCGGCAGTGCGCATGAATCGATGTCATCCGTCGCGATCCCGCGGAGAGAGGACGAATGGTTAGACATGATACAAAGGCCAAAGTGGCACGGGTCGAGCTGAGACGCCCGGGCACGAGCGGGCTTCTGGGGACGCTCATGTTCCTTGCATTAGCCTGCCCTGGCTCGTTGGACGCCCAGCGTGAGTATGCCCAGGGCTTCAGCGTCTCCAACGTCGACCTGACCCAGCGAGGACGGCAGGCGCTCACCCTGTGCAACGGTGTCTTCGTCTCAGGACGGGCCGTGGAGCAGATCAACGGGGCTGAGCTCCGGGCCGATCCCGTGCCCCCGTCCCGGCTTTCGGTGGACGCGCATTCACGGACGGTGGCTGTCCGGGCTGAGGGAGACCATGGGCCGGCGATGAGGGCGGCGTGGCGGTACGGCATCGGGTGCGTGGTCATGGGCCCGGACCAGACCTTCGATGACGTGAACGGGCTGCCGTCGCTCGATCTCGAGGCTCCCGTCGGCGATCCGGCCCGGATCCCGTGGCCGGACGGGGATCTGGTCGAGGCAGGGCCCCTCCCCGACGAGATCGATGCGGACGCGTTGGAGGCGGCGGGTGACTGGACGTTCGACCGGATCGGTCACGGCGGCGACCCGGAGGAGATGACGCTGAGCCTCCTGGTCGTGCATCGGGGCCAGATCGTATACGAGCGGTATGCTCCGGGCATCGACATGTCCACTCGGACCCGGACCTGGTCCACGGCCAAGAGCATCGCGAGCACGCTCATCGGGATCGCGGTGGGGAAGGGGCTGCTGGAGCTGGACGCCCCGTTGCCGTTCGACTGGCCGCCGGACGAGCTCGCGGAGCTCGAGTCCCGTGTGGCCCGAAGCCACCCGGCCGTGCTCGTGGAGCCCTTCCCGCCGGCGGACTACCCGCCCGCACCCGATCCCAGGGGTGCCATCACACTGCGGCACGTGCTCAACATGTCGAGCGGTCTCTACCCGCAGGACAACGAGTACGGCCAGGCCACCGGGTCGAGTCTCTCGTACTGGGCCGGTTGGAACTCGGCGTATCAGGCTCGAGACCGGGGGCTGGTCCGGGAGCCCGGCACGGTCTGGGATTACGAGAACTACGACACGCTGCTGGGCGTGCTGGCGCTGAAGATGGCGCTCGGGGACGAGGGCACCTATCGCGAGTTTCCCTGGCGGGCCCTGTTCGACCGGATCGGGATGCGTAACACGGTGCCAGGGATGGACCGCTTCGGTAACTACGTCATGAGCAGCCAGGTCTACACCAACGCCCGGGACCTGGCCCGCCTCGGCCTGCTCTATCTGAATCGCGGCCTCTGGAACGGCGAGCAGATCGTGCCCGCGTGGTGGGTCGACTTCAGCCGGACGGCCGCACCGTCGACCGCCGAATTCGGGAACTTCTACGGAGGGCATTGGTGGCTCGTGCCCGACGCACGGACCGACCTTCCACAGGACGCGTACACGACGGCTGGCGCCCGCGGCCAACATGCCATCGTCATCCCGTCGTACGACCTCGTGATCGTGCGCCGAGGGCTGGACGACTCGGGCCTGCCCTATTGGGACATGGTGGCCCAGATCCTCCAGGCGTTCCCGGAGCAGACGGGCGCGAAGAAGCGGATGCCGTAGAGCCGCCCGTCAGACACGAACTGGCGTTTTGTTCGTTCACGAGATTTGGGTACGATCTAGAGTTTCATACCCTAAGGTCTGTGAACCTGAACAGTCCCAGGAACCCTCCCAGGCACCCAACGGCGGGACAGCGTACTCGATCCACGTCGTATCCGTGCTTGATCAGGGCTGACCCTGGGCCGCATCTTCGGACGACTGCTCACGCAGCCCGCCTCCACCTGGGACGACGCCTTGGACCGCCTGAAGCAGCTCATTCACGAGATCCACCGTCGCAGCCTGTGGCAAGTGTTGGGGATCTACCTGGTGGCCTCCTGGGCGGTGCTACAGGTGGCGGACACCATGGCGTCAGCGCTGGGACTGCCGGACTGGTTTCCGCCGCTGGCGCTGGCGCTGCTGGTGGTGGGGCTTCCCATCGTACTGGCGACCGCGTTCGTGCAGGAGGGGACCCGGTCACGCGAACCCGGGCTCGAGGTGATCCCCGAGACCGGGTCGTCGGCGTCCACCGCCGGGAGCGTTCCATCTGCGGGCCTGTCGCCCGGCACAGGGTCGCTCGACCGCCCTCGGACCCACACCTCTCGGATCCGGCGCCTCCTCACATGGCGCAACGCGATCGCAGGGGGCGTCGTGGCATTCGCCGGTCTCGGCGTGGTCGTCACCGCGTACTGGGTCATGTGGGCCACCGGCATCGGCCCGGTCGGCAGCCTCGTGGCCCAGGGCGTCATCGAGGACGGGGAGAGGGTCGTCCTGGCCAGGTTCGACGACGCCACCGGCGAGAACCTGGGCAACGTGGTGACCGAAGCGCTCCGCATCGACCTGCTTCAGGCGTCGGTGATCGCCTTGGTCGAGACGTCCGACGTCGAGCCGGTCCTGGGCCGAATGGAGCGCCCCGTCGCGACACCGCTCACCGCTGAGCTCGCGAGGGAAGTCGCCATCCGAGAGGGGATCCCCGCGGTCCTGGACGGAGAGGTCGCCGCAGCGGGAACGGGATACATCCTCACCGCGACGTTGCGAGCGGCGGAAACCGGACGGTCGCTCGCCAACTTTCGGGTAACCGCGGATGGGCCCGACGAGATCATCCCCGCCATCGAAACCCTGTCCAGCGACATCCGGGAGAAGTCGGGGGAATCCCTCCGCTCGATCCGGGGCGGCACCTCCCTTGCCCAGGTGACGACCAACTCATTGGAAGCGCTCCAGCTCTTCACGGAGGCGGTCCAGGCCTTCGATCGAGCCGACGACCGGGTCCGCAGCGCGGCGCTTCTCCAACAGGCTCTCGAACAGGACTCGACCTTCGCGATGGCCTGGCGCCAGCTCGTGCTGGCCCTTCAGGGCAGCGGAGAAGCCACCCGGTCCCGCGAGGCCATTTCTCGAGCCTTTCAGCACCGCGACAGGCTCCAGGAGCTGGAACGGTACCTGGTGGAGGCCCAATACCACGCGTCGATCACGAAGGACCCGGCGGAGGTCATCGCGGCGTACGAGAACGCGTTGCGCATCGACCCCGACAATGCCTCGGCTCTCAACAACCTCAGCCTGTGGTACCGGCAACGCCGCGGAGACTTTGCTCGTGCCGAGGAGCTGCTGCGGCGCGCCGTCGACGGCCCCGGGCGAACCAGTACAGCGTACGGCAACCTGCTGGTCACCTTGCTCCGCCTAGGACGGACCGAGGAGGCCGAGACGGTCCTCCAGGACCTGGAAGCTGCCTATCCAGACCTCGCGCTCCTCCCTGTCTGGCGATCCCATGTCGCCTTCCTGAAGGGCGATCTGGAGGCGGCCCGGCGACACCTGTCCGACCGGGCCGAAGACCCGAGCCTGTCCGACCGGCTCCGATCCGGGTCGGCCGCAGACCTGGCCCGGTTGACGTACTGGAGCGGGCGACTCGCAGAAGGGCGGGAACTCGCACTTCGTGCGGAACGTCTGGCCGCAGAAGTCAGCCCGGCCCTCGAGTGGTCGGAACGGGTGTTCACTGCCTACGACGAGGCCCTGGCGGGAGACCCGGCGTGGGCCCGCGATCACCTGCGCCGGGGACTCGAGGACGGCACGTTCCAGGCTCTGGGTCCGTCGGAGCAGTTCCACTTCCGGACCGCGACGGCCTTCGCCTTCTCGGGCGACCCCGAGGGCGCCGAGTTGGTGATCACGAACTGGGCGGAGACAACGCCGGACGAGATGAAGACCCGCGCTGATACGGCCGCGATGATGCGCGCAGCCCTGTACGCTCGGGCCGCCCGAGGGGACACCACCGGGGTCAGGGAGGCATACCAGACCCTGTTGAGGGATTGGGGCTGTGACTCCTGCTGGCGGCTGGAGAGGGCCTGGCTTCACGAGCGACTCCAAGACCCGGAGCTGGCGCTGGAACTGTACGAGCGCCTGCGGGAGGGGTGGCAGTGGGCTTGGCGGTCGCAGATCGGTGAGCCACTGCACGCACGGCTCCGCCTCGGGCCGTTGTACGAGCAGGTCGGCGACACCGCACGAGCCATCGAAGCGTACCAGCGCATGGTCGATCAGTGGGCTAACGGCGACGAGCGCGGAACGGCGCGGGTTGAGGAGTGGCGAGCGCGGATTGCCGCCCTGGGCGGGTGATCGGTGGCGCACCGGAGCTCCTCGGTGATGGATGGCCGGCCCACTGAGGATCCCGGCGCGAAACGTCATCAGGGTCTGAACGTGGTTGATCGAAGGGCGAGTTCGTCTCCCTCGAAGCCCAAGCAGAGCCCCTGACTAGTACATGTCTTCACAAATACGATGACGTATCATATCCTGGATTCTTTAGATAGGATGAGGCATCTTGTCTCCAACCAGGAGGCCGAGGATGCCAAGAAAAAGTCCGTATGTCATCGATCTTACGCCCGAAGAGCGGCACACGCTCGAGGCGAGGACACGTCAATATACGTTATCGTATCGCGACGTGAT
>JBDHHQ010000079.1:0-21425 GCA_039589315.1 Gemmatimonadota bacterium | reverse complement strand
GGCCCGGTGGAGCCGGTTGGGCCAGTCCCTCCGCTTGGCCCCGACCTGCCCGTCTCGCCGGTTGGTCCCGTCCCGTTCGGGCCCACGTCCCCAGTCGGCCCGAGAACGCCGCCGGTTCCGGGAAGCCCCGTGGGTCCTTGGGACCCGGTCTCTCCGACGGGCCCTGTATCCCCGGTCGCACCCGTCGGGCCAGAGGGGCCAGAGTCAGGACTGGTCGGCCCCGTTGGCCCTGTGACGAAGCCGGTTGGCCCGGTCGCACCCGTCGGGCCGTCTGGGCCCTTGCCGCCCACTCCTCCGAACGGAACGAAGTCAAGTGACATGCTGCCGCTCCTAGCCGAAGATTCCGACCGCTTGCAAGTCGGCGATCAGCGCCGCGAGCACGTTGTTGTTGTTGACGTTCGTCGCGCTCGCACTGGCAAGCAGCGTCCGGTCCTCGACCACGGCGGCGTTGCGGGTGTATGCCGCAGACTGGCCGACGGCTGCCACGCCATAGAAGCCAATGCTCTGTCCCGAGCGCCCAATGCTGACCGAGGTGGCGTTCGTGGTGCCGATCGAGATCGTGCCCTCGGTTCCGCCGGGTGCCGCGCCGGTGTCCATGACGACGCTGCCGCCAGCACCGGTAACGGCCGAGCCGCCACGCAGGGTCAAGAGGCCGCCGGCGCCCCCACTGATTGCGGGGCCGCCCGAGAAGGTTACCGACCCACCGTCGAACCCGGTTACCACGCCCGACCCGCCGACTAGCGTGACTGCGCCGCCTTCGTTTGGGCGGCCGCCGAGCGAGGTTGAACCTCCAGCAAGGAAGAGCGCCGCGCCAGTAGGGGTCCCGCTCGGAGGCCCGGTGACGCTCGTTGATCCACCGCGGAAATTGAGCTGGCCACCATTCGCCTCAGCCCCGACGCCGCCGGTTATGCTTAGCTGGCCGCCCCCCGAGGCGCCGCCAACACCGTTGCCGGCGGTGAGCCTGAGATCCGTGCCAGACCCTGCTGCCGGATCGGACGCCCTGATCTCCACCTCGTTGGAGCCATTGGTCTTCGTGGTGATCTGGAGGCTTCCCGCAGTGCTGGTCGCTCCGAGGCGGAATTCGACCGTGTCGTTTGTCGTCCCGGGCCTCAACTGAAGCGTCCTTGCGCTCTGGTCGAAGAAGAGCCGGCTGTTGCCGCCGCCAGTCAGGCCTGCCGAGAAGTCACCCTGGGCGACAGCTTGCGTCGTGTTGCCCACGTTGAGCCAGCCAGGCATGGAGACGGGAACCGCTGCCGCGCCGATCTCGACCGACGTGGCGGTCGAGGTTCCCAAGCTCAGGACAGCCGGGCTTGCAGAGTCGATCCGCTGGCCTGCCGTGACCAGAATCGGAAGGCCCCCGGTCGTGTTGCCGGCGGCGAGCACGTTGGCGAGCGTGTCTGCGGGACAGCTATTGCCGGTCGGGCCAGTCGGCCCGGCCGGTCCTGGTCCCGTGTCTCCCGTCGGCCCCGTGGTCGTGCTTGTCCCCGTCGGCCCCGTGCTGCCCGTCGGCCCCGTCGGCCCCGTGCTGCCGGTGAGTCCGGTGCTGCCCGTGCTGCCCGTCGCTCCGACGGGGCCACCGTTGCCGGTGTCGCCGGCCGGCCCCGTGGGGCCAGTCGCGCCAGTCGCGCCAATGCCGCCGACGCTGCCCGTCGGTCCCGTGTCGCCGGTGTCACCGGTAGGTCCGGTGTCGCCGGTCGGGCCGGTGCCTCCGGTTCCGGTGTCGCCGGTCGGGCCGGTTGCCCCGGTTGATCCGCCAGTCGGACCAACGGGCCCGGTGGCGCCAGACGGCCCGGTGTCGCCCTCGATACCAGTCCCGCCAGACGGCCCCGACCCGCCCGTGGGGCCCGAGTCACCCGTGGGGCCCGTGGGGCCCGCGGCATCTCCGGTTGGACCGGTTGGTCCAGGAGAACCCGTAGGCCCAGGGCCGCCCACGCCGCCGAATGGTACGAAGTCGAGGGACATGGCTGGCTCCTAGCTAATAATCGTGTGGTTGAGAGTGCAGCGGACGAGCGCGTCGTCACTTCCACTCTGGTCGAAGTTGAGCGTCACCGAGAGCTTGTCGCCCGCGAGGCTCACGATGGACGCGCCGGTGACCGACGGGCCTTGTGCCTCCACCCGGAAGTCGAGCCGGTCGAGGTCGATAATGCTCGGGTCGATCCCAATGCCAACGTAGGGCAATCCGATCACGTTGTTGCCGTTGGTCGGCGCGCCCTGGGACTCGCAGATCAGGTTGCTCGTGTCTCCGTTGTCGTAGACGATTTGAGCGAGGTCGGGAACTGCCATGTTATGCCTCCATGAGGGCTTCGGTGAGGTACGGGTAGAGGGCCGCCTTCATGAACGGGAAGCCCACGGTCTTGAGTGCCCACTCGCGGCCGGCGCGAGTGACTTCCTCGAGGCGCAGCGGGGCCGTGCTCTGCAGTTCGCGCAGGAGCTTGACGAGCTCGGCGCCGTCGCTGAACAGGTAGCCGTTCTCGCCGTGCTTGATCTGCTCGGGGATCGCGCCGGCACGGTGGCCGATCACGACGCAGCCTGCGGCGAGCGCCTCGCTGACGGTGCGGCACCACGTCTCTTGGTGCCCGGACCAAATCACCGCGAAGGGGAACCGTCCGAGGTATCCAGCGAACTGGCCGACACGCCCGGGAGGCTTCGAGTCCCATGACCAGTCGCTGAGATCACCCTTCATGATCTCCTGCATTTCGGCGCAGGCCTTGCCGCCCGTTGTGGCGACCTTCGGAAACGCAGTGCGGGCAGGGATCTTTGCGTAGGGCCTGAGGTCGGTGCAGGGCGGCATGACGATATGCCGCTTGACCTGCTTTCCAATGAACTGCTTGTAGAACGTCCACTTGACATGCTCGCTCACGAACACGCTGAGATCGGCAGGCAAGATTGGGCGCGTCGGAATGTGGTGGACGCGGATTACGTACCGCTTGCCGCCTGCCTGGAGCCACGAGTAAGGCCATTCGCCGGCGAGCTTCCCGCCGGACGTCGCGTGCAAGACCACCACCCTCGGGTTGAGCTCCTCAAGGAGCGCCTCGGTAAGCTGGGGGGCGTACATGGTCCTCATGACACCCTGGACGTCGCGGATCCAGAGCGGGTCGCCAGCGGCGTCGTTCACGCAGATCGCGACGTGGTCGAACCGGTCGAAGCAGCGCGCCATGTCGTAGACGAAGTTCCCCGTCCCGCCACAGCGCCGCACGTTGTGGACGTGGAGCATGACCTTGCGCTCAGCGCGCGTGTCGAGCTCAACCGCCGGCGTCGGTCGCAGGACCTCCACGTCCTGGTCCCAGTCGACCGCGTTCTTGAAGAGTCGCACCTGGCCCCGAGACGCGCGCTGCGCTCGGCGCAAGACCTCGGGTAGGTCGGCCTGCCCAACCCCCGAGATCACGACGTCGTGCCAGGCGTCCTCGTCCTCGAGGGTGGTGCCCGCGACGTTACGGACCTGGACCTTCCCCGAACTCGCCCAGGACCTGCGGCCCTCCCAGGACAGGAGCTTGTCGACCTCGTCAGGAGATCCTGGCCTGGACGGCATGACCTCGACTAGGGCCGCGCCACTCTCCAACGCCAGGGCTGCGGTGGAGAACGAGTTCTTGCCGATCACCAGGACGTCTTTGTTCTCGAAGGTGTTGGTCACGGGGCCTCCTTGCTCAGGAGGATCCTGACGACGTTCTTCGAGCAAGCGGGCTCGAGGTACTCCGCAGGCACTGGCCAGCCGACGTGCTCGGACTTGAGGAACGAGGCCACGGCTTCCATGACATCGAGGGGCCTGACGCCAGCGACGATGTTGGACCCGCAAGCAACCGTCTCGGGACGCTCGGTGGACTCGCGGATTGTGACCGCTGGGACGTGGAAGAGGCAGGCCTCTTCTTGGCAGGTCCCGCTGTCGGTGATCACCAGGGCCGCTTCCTGCTCAAGGCGGGTGAAGTCGTGGAACCCCATGGGTTCCAACCACCGGACCTCCTGGGTCAGGATGGAACCCTTGATCGCAGGCTTGACCTCTAGGCGATCGCGCGTGCGCGGGTGCGTGGAAACGATCACCGGCAACTCGAACTGCTTGGCGCAGAGGTAGAGCGCCTCAGCGATCGACTGCAGTCGCTCCGGATCGTCCACGTTCTCTGCCCGGTGAGCTGTCGCCAGAATGAACTTGCGCGGTGCCACGCCCAGACGCTCAAGCACGTCCGATTCCTGGCGCTGCTTGCGGTAGTAGTCGAGGACCTCCTGGATCGGGTTTCCGGTGACGTAGATCCGCCGGCACGGATAGCCCTCGGCCAAGAGGTTCTCCCTAGCACCCTGGGTGTAGGGCATGAGGATGTTCGAGCATGCGTCGACCACGCGCCGATTGACTTCCTCGGGAACTCGGTCGTCGTGGCAGCGATTCCCGGCCTCCATGTGGTAGACGGGGATCCCCATGCGCTTGGCAACGTAGGCCGACATGGCGCTGTTGGTGTCGCCCAGGATCAGAACCTTGTCTGGCGCGTACGCCTTGAAGAACTTGGGCACGAACCCGATTAGAGACCCGACCCAGTCCATGGAGCTGGCGAAGCGCATGTCCGGGGTGAACATGGATTCGTCTGGGCTCCGCACGCCCAGGTCCTCGAAGAAGATGTCGCTCAGCTTGGGGTCGTAGTTCTGGCCTGTCCAGATGAAGGTGTGGTCGCAGACCTCGTCCAAAGCCGGAATGACCCGGCTCAGGCGAATGAGCTCTGGCCTGGTGCCAGCGATCGTCATGACCTTCACTTGGGCACCTCCTTCCTGAACAAGTAGCCACCCGAGCGTACCCAGCGGGCAAGCTCGGCGACCATCTCTTCTATCGTAGGCGGGACCTCGTATCCTGCCAGCACCCAGAGGCGATTGTTGAGTTCTGGGTGGGAGGTCCCGAGGGTTCTGTCAACCTCACCCACGTTGCGGACCTCGACCTTGCTGGGTACGTCGAAGTGCCTGGCGAAGAGCCTGAGCAGGCAGGCTTTCGAGATCTGGCCCTTCGGGACCAGATGGTGGACCCTGGGGAGGGCCCCGAAGTCGAGATCTTCGGCGTTCCTGATCACCGCCTGGATCACCCTGGACAGGGCCAGGGTCGTAACCCCGTTCCACAGGTGGTCCCCGTAGCCTGTGATCGGGGTCGTGCGTGGGTGGCTTAGGAACCAGTCCAGCAGCGCGTTGCCACGACCCCCAGGCTCGGGCCCAACGATCGAGCAACGGAGGTTGAGGGCGCGGCGGTTGTGCAGGACCTCGCCCATGCTCTTGGTGCGGCCGTAGAACTGCTTTGCGTCGTGGACGTCGCGTTCGCGGTAGAAGTTGTATGCGGCGCGGTGATTGCTGCTGCCGCTGAACACGCAGTCCGTTGCGACGTTGACCATGCGGGCCCCCGTCTTGTCGCAGACTTGGGCCAGCTCGTAGGGGAGCAGGGCGTTGGCCTGGACCATTCCCAGCGCGCCAGCATGCGCGAGTGGGCGCTGCGGAATGGCGCCGGCGGCATTGACGATCCAGTCCTCAGGCCCGAGCTCGAGCAGCGGCGGGAATTCTCCGCAGCCAGCCCGAAAGCGGAACCACTCTTTCACTCCGCACGGCGGCACCAGGGCGGCCGTGCGGCGAGTGGCGTAGAGCTCTACCCCGGGATCCTTGCCAAGGACGCTGACCAGGGCAGTCCCGAGCATGCCCGAGCCGCCGACAACGAGGACGATCACCGGAGCACCTCCTCGGCCTCAGCGAGGCTCGGATCGAGCAGTCTGTGCTTGGCGAGCAACTCGCGGACCTCTTGTCCGCCCATGAGGTCGTCCTTGGATGAGTAGGCTCCGTTCTCAAGCGTTGCCACAGGACGCACCCGCAAGACCCCGCTGTCACGGTCGCGCACCTCGGGGAGCACGGACCGGATCGCGTAGTAGTCCGGGCCGTCCGTGACCGTGCGCGAGGCCTCCTCGGTCGAGATGAGCTCTTCGTGGAGCTTCTCTCCTGGGCGGATCTCGGTCTCCACGATCGGGAGCGAGTCGAGCGAGTCGAGCGAGTCGACCATTTGCTCGGCCAGGTCCCAAATCCGAGCTCCCCGCACGCGCGGAATGATCGTGTCTCCGGGGAGGCCCTTCTCGAGGGCGAACATGACCGTGTCCACAGCCTGGTCGAGGGTGAGGAAGAAGCGGGTCATGCGCTTGTCGGTCACCGTCACAGGGCCACCCTTGGCAATTTGGTGGTGGAAGAGCGGGATTACGCTCCCGCGTGAAGCCAGCACGTTCCCGTAGCGCACGCAGAGGAAGCGCACGCCCTCACAGTCGAGGTTGGCCTTCTGGAAGACCCGCTCCTGGATCGCCTTGGTCATGCCCATGACGTTGACCGGCTTGCAGGCCTTGTCGGTGCTGATCCCGATCACAACCTGCGGGCGAGGGAACGACTCGATTACGGCCTGGACAAGAGCCTGCGCGCCGCCCACGTTCGTGCGCACCGCCTCCCAGGGGTAGTACTCGCAGGACGGGACTTGCTTGAGCGCCGCGGCGTTGAAGACGACGTCCACGCCGGTTAGCGCACACCTCAGCGTGTCCTTGTCCCTGACGTCGCCGATCACGAACCGGAGCAGGCCGTCGGTGCCGGCAATCGAGCGAAAGATCAACCCGACCTCCTCCTCGCTATCTGCGAGCTTGGAAAACGCCACGCGCATTTTGTGCTGCTTGCCCTCGTCCCTGGAGAGGACGCGCACAAAGCTCGGCTCCCCCCATTCGCCGGCGAGGATTCGACGGATCAGGACCTGGCCTAGGCTTCCCGTTCCTCCGGTGACCAAGATGCCCTTGTTGCTAAGCATGTCGTTCATGTATGAACCTCTCTTGCAAGAGGTTATCTATCAGGAACGACAGGACTCATCGCTGTTCGGGCACCCGGTGGCGGGCCAGCCCGCCTTCACCAAAGCATCCTTGACTGGGCATTCTTGCAGGTGCTCGTACCCGGTTTGGACAACCTTGCGGCCTCCGTACCAGTGAATCGCCAGGCACCCTTCCGGGAGCTTGTGTGCGCTGGACCAGACCCGGCCTATTCTTGAGGTGTTTCCCTCGAAGGGATAGAACAACCAGCCTGGCAGCCTCCCGACATTCACTCCCTCGACCAAGCGGGGCCACATGCGTATCAACCCGCGCGTGCCGCACGACTGGTAAGACCCGGCTCCGTCCACCAGCCATTCGGCCGCGCGTTTGAACAGCTTGCATCCTGCATGAGAGGTCACCACGCCAATGGACAGGCCGGCGCGACCCATGCGCGTCCCACAATCCAGAGTCAAGCCGCACTCTGCCCCCTGGTCGTCAAGGCCGTCGATAAGACTCTGCACACTCCCGCAGAAGATCACGTCTGTATCGGAGTAGAGGCCTCCATGCTCTCCGAGACGCCACCACCGCCAGAGGTCGCTCCTGACTGCCGGCCCGAGTCTTTTCCACGCCTTCTCCGGCACGGCTGGCGGACGCTCGATTGGGAGAATCTTGATCCCGCCCCACGGGGGCGGGGGGTTTTCTGCGTCTGTAAAGAACAAGACCTCCCAGTCAGGATGCATGAGCTTAAAGGTCACCGGACTCGCCCAGCGAATCCATGGCACGGTAGGGGACGACCAGAAGAAGACCGCTCGCTTAGGAGTCTTCACCAGCCCTCCTTTTGATCGCTTCGGCTCTCCAGCGCCCGGCGTCGTATTCACTCTTCCTGGCTACCGTCGCTTGCCACGGCCCGGTGTAGTAGTCGCACAGTGACACGGGCAGGAACCTGATCCCCAGTTCGCGTCGCCAGCACTCCTCCTCGACCCGGGTCCAGTGGTCGTAGTCGTGGGACGTGCGCCCCCGGTGGCCGCCCACCGCCTTCCAGACCTCGCCGCGGATCAGGAAGCTGGGCCCAAAGAAGCAGTTCTCCGAGCTGATCAGGTCGCCAGGCCGGTATCCACCGCGCTTGAAGATCCCGCGCCGACTCCCGCCTGGCCTGATCATGGTAAAGGCCGAGAACACGGCTCCGAGGGCGGCGTTGCCGTCCAGCTCGGCCACGAGAGCCTCGAGCCAGTTCGGGGTCATGACGTTGTCGGAGCTGACCCAGGTCCAGTACTTGCCCTGCGCGCCCTGCATGCAGGTGTTTATCGCCTCGGCGCTCCCGCGGTTCTTCTCATGCGTGCGGACCTGGGTGGCCACGCCGACCTGTCCCATGGCGTCCAGGATCCCCTTCGTCTCGTCTGCGCTGGCGTCGTTGCAGACGACCAGCTCGAAGTCCTGGAGCGTCTGGGCGCGGAGTCCGTCGAGGGCCTTGAGCAGGAACCCGTCCTGGTTGTATGTGGGCATGAATACAGAGACCTTCACGCTCGCCTCCTCATGAGCACCTGGAACCACCATTCATGCCCGCAGACAGGGCCAGTCCGACCGGGGTCTTGGAATACATGCAGATCGTGTCTTTTGTTATGTCCTCAGCGCCCGCCCTCACGGAATGCTCACTGCTTCCGAACCAGTGAAGGGCAACCGCCTCTGGAGAGAGAGGCACCCCGCCTTTCCAGACGGAGGCTATCGCTCTCTGAGACTCATGCCTGCGAGCCGAGAAGGAAAACTTCCCGTAGAACAGTCGGCCCGGAATGTTTCCCACCTCAATGCCGCTCGTGAACTTGCTCCACATGCTGTGAATCGTGACCACTCCGAACGACTGGTTGTCGTTCTGCAGCGAGCCCTCCCTCGCAAGGTGCTCAAAGAGCCTCCCAAAGAACCTGCCCCCTGCATGAGAGCTAAGAACCCCGATCGAGAGCGCGAGTGATCCCCGGCCGTGCGGCCTGTACCCCGAGTCCTGCGTGATCCCGCTTTCACACCCCCTGTCGTCCAGATCACGGATTAGCGGCTCAATGGACCCGTAGTAGATAATGTCCGTGTCTGAGTAGACGCCGCCCTCTGTGGACAGCCAGTGGTAGCGCCACAGGTCGCTCCTCTCGGGGGCATGCGCGACCTCCCATGTGGCAGCGCTCACCGCCTCCGGCTTCTTGATCTCCCGGACCTCCACGCCAGGAACCTCTCCCGGATCGCAGTCGGTGTAGAGAATGGTCCTCCAGTCCGGGTGCTGGGCCGCGAAAGTCACCGGGGACTGGATTCGGAGCCACGGGATCCCACCGAACGCCTGGCGCGAGGCGCTGGGACTAGCCTCGCCAGTCCAGAAGAAGGCTGCTTGTCTAGGCGTTCTCGGCAAGAACAATCTCCCTGCTCACCTTCCCGGCCCTGCGGTGAGACGGGTAACGACCGACGATCCTGAACCTGGCCTCGACGTGCGGGAGATCCTCGGTGTTCAGCTCGAGCAAGAGCCACCGCGAGGCCACCCGGTCCAGGCAATTCGGGCCGAAATGGTGCAGTGAGTTAAGGATCAGGGTGCAGTCAGACCGGGGGAACTCGTCCGTTTTGGCGTTCCACCCCACGAGGCGAACCCCGGACCCCTTGAGGAACCCGAGCGCCTTCGCCGTAACCAAGGCGTCCGAGTGGTCGTCCAGGCCAACACACGTCGCCCCTTGCTCCTCTAGTCGGAAGCTGAAGTACCCATGGTTCGCACCCGCGTCCACGAATGACTTCCCGTGCGCGCCCCCTATTGCCACGAGAGCTGGCTGGAGGTTCGCCCAGGTCTTGTGACTCTCGGAGTATCCAGACACGCCGATCTCAGGGGCGTCTTGGTACTTCCAGTCGTATCCAGAGACGACGCCAGCAGCGCGCCTCTTGATCACGTTCTTGTAGTCCAAGACGGCCAGGGCCTGATCCCTGCTGATCTCACCAGAGTCTCCGAAAAACCTCTTGCTGGACCGAGTGTGCGCCACGTCGGGTAACTGACCTAGGTGGAACGACTCCCAGTCGTTGGGGCCGAACGTCCGGCCAGGCTTGTCCCTGGCCTCCCAGGTCGACTTCTCAGTCACCTTGACGACCACCTCACATTCCCTTTCGAGGCAGTAACGCTCGAAAGTCCCCCAGATCGTCCTCCTGAACAGAGGCTCGACCACGTCAAACGGTATCGCATCGCAAACGAACGCTTCTGGAAGACGACCCAGCACCCGCTCAGCAGCCCCGCTCAGCCCCGCGCCCGCCTCCTGCTCAAGCAGCGCGTCAAATGACACATACGGGAGCCCCCTCTCCTGGGCCATGGACCTGGCCAGTGTCGTCTTTCCAACCGCGTAGATCCCGGTGACGAAGACCTTCACTCGGGACTCTTGTAGACCCCGACCCACGAGCAGTGCCTCTGGGACTTGTTGCCCGGGTTGCTGCGGTTCTCGAAGTAGAGCTTGAGGCACTCCCAGCCGACGAAGTCGGCGTGAACGTCCCCCTCCTTGAAGTAGAAGCTGACGTGGTGCGGGTCGTAGGCATTCTGCCGCAGCTTCTCGTCCTTCGATCCAGGCACGGCCTTGGGCATGGAGAGGAAGACCAGGCCCCCCGGGCGCAGCACGCGCGCGAGCTCGGCGAGGGAGGCCTTCTTGTCCTCCTCGTAGAGGTGCTCGAAGACCTCGAACATGACGACGGTGTCGAAGCTGTCGTCCTCGAAGGGCATTTCCTGGACCGGGCAGCACTCGAAGCGAGCGTTGGGAATCGCTGCCTTGGCAGCCTCGAGGGCTGCTGGGTTCACGTCTGCGCCGCAGAGGCTCTTGGGGGAGAGCTTGTGGAGGTAGAAGGTCAGGTCGCCCTGGTTGCAGCCAACGTCCAAGACGTCCTTGCCCCGGATCATGCCCTCGTGCTCTTGGAAGAGGACCGGGTGCAGATGCCCCGCGCGCTGGGCCGGGGTCATGGGCACGATGTAGTTCTCTTTGGCCTGGTACTTCGCGAGGCTGTCCATACTCACACCGACAGGGCCGGCTTCCCCACCGGGGAAGCTCCTCCGTCAACGACCTCATACCACTCGGGCAGGACCTCCGGGGGGACCTTCTCCACACGGAGCGTGGACTCGTCCACGAACCGATATAGCAGCTTCTTGGAGAGGCCGCGCGCCTTGTAGTTCTTGTGCTTCCATACGAGCTGGTCGTCGGTGGCGAAACCGCGGTGGACCAAGGAGTAGCCCACGCGCAGCTTGCGATCCAGGCCACCCGGCTCCATGGGAAGGTGCAGGCCGGGATTGCGAGCGAAGGCGAGGCGGCCGTTGTTGCGCCAGAGCGCGCAAACGCCCTGGCCATGGAGCCAGTGGTAGAGGTTGTCGGTCCGGTACCAGGTGTCGCTGCGCCAGAGGTTGTAGTGGCCCAGGAGGTAGGCGCCGACGCCGTCGGCCGACCCCTTGGCGCAGAGTTCACGCAGGCCCTCGAAGCCGTTCTTCTGGAGCCGGCCGTCGAGAATGGTATCCCCATCCATCCAGAGGATCCACTCGACGTCAGGGTGCTCCTCGAGGAGCTTGATCAGGAGGTCGCCGCGGCAGGCCCGCTCGTTGTTGAAGTCGTTGACCGGCGAGTAGATCACGCTGGCACCGCGCTTCTCGTAGACCCCCCTGCTCCCGTCCGTCGAGGCCTGGTCGTAGACGTAGACCACGTCGCAGCCCTCGACCGACCGGAACCAGTTGTGGAGGTTCCCCCTCTCAAGCTCGTTGTGCAGTTGGGCGAAGGCAGCGATCTTCACGAGGCAACCGAGGAGGGATGATGAGAGGCGGGTGCGGAGGCACCCCTGCGACTCCGGGCCTCTGACTGCCAGCTCGGGGCGTCGTACTCTCTCTTGCGGGTGACAGTGGACCTCTCGCGGCCTGCGTAGTAGTGGCAAAGCACGTCTGGGCAATAGACGAAGGTCAGCCCTCTCCGCATACAGGTCTCTTCGGTTCTCAGCCAATGGTCATAGTCGTGCGCTGTCCGGCCACGGTGCTCGCCCGTCTCGCGCCAAACATCCGCACGCATCAGGAATGCAGGCCCTATGTAGCAGTTCTCGTCGTTGAGCAGCCGGGCGGGGTCGTAAGGCTTGCCCCAAGTACCCTTCTGGGGACCCTCATCGTTGAATCGGTCGTAGTTCGCGTAGGCCACTCCCACCGTTGACGTCATGAGCTCAATGAGCTTCTCCAGCCAGTCGGGAGTCATTTCGTTGTCGGAGCTAACCCAGGTCATGAAGCGACCCGTGGCATGAGCAGCCGCCGTGTTGATCGCAGCCGCCGCACCCTGGTTCTTGCCGTGGAGCAGAAGGCGGTCCCCTGGGCCCAGGAGCGGACGCACGCGCGCGATCGTGTCGTCTTCGCTGCCGTCGTCCACCACGATCAGCTCGACGTCCTGGACGCTCTGAGCGCGTATCGAGGCAATCATGCGCCCGATCCGATGGCCGTAGTTATAGGTTGGGAGCAGGATCGAGACGAGGGGACCAGCGTGCGCGTCCTCCTCGGGAGAGCCCTGCGGCTCGACGGTCACCCTCCAGGAGGGCGTCCCATTGTGGACCTCGAGTTGGCTCTTGATTGCGCCGGCGACGTCGGCACCGGCGGCGAACCCCTCGACCGTGACCGTGAACGCCTGCTTCATGTGGCCAGCCTACCGGGGCAGCACGACACTATGCGTAGTTGTCGTACCAGTCCTTTTCGGCCGCCGACGCGATCCGGTCGAAGTTCCGGCCGGTGGCCAGGGCCTTCTGTCCGTTCACGGCGCCAGCGCGCCCCTTCGCATGCCCCATGACGATAAAGGCGGCCTTTCGCCTGCGGACGTAGATCCCGAGGCAGTTGCCCTCGACGGCCCGCCCGTCAGCCTTGCTGTGGAGGGTGTTGCAGTAGGGGCAGATCGCGCCCCGCTTGTTCTGTCTGATGACGAAGTCGTACTCGCCGAAGCGGACCTTGGTTGGCATGGGAGCTCCTATCCGGTGATCACGCCAATGGCATGGTCGATGGCTGCGCTGATCTCACTCGGGTTTGGGACGCGTACGCCTGCGCCGAAGCTCGTAGGCCTCCCTCTGACGCAGATCGCCACTCGGCGAACGCGAACGTAGCGAGCGTCGCAGGCCTCGGTGGCCGGCGCCCCGTCCGAGCGTCGGTGCCACCCGCTGCAGTAGGGACACACTGCGCGGCCTGCGGCCTGCGAGTTCGGGGCAACGAATTGGTACTCAGCGGTTCCGGCGTTTCTGATCATGGGCGCCTCTCCCTAGAATGTACCCGGGGCTCGGTAGGTTACCAGTCGAAGTACGTGCGAGAGCTTGCTGCCGGCTGGGTGGAAGATGTACAGCCTCAGGCATACACCCGCGTCACCACCAGGCCCGGCAGGATCGAGAACGGTCGCCTGAGGACTCAGGGCCTCGACCGTGCGATTGGGAGCGACCCCCAGGTAGCTGTCGAAGACTGCGATCGAGCCGCCAGCCGCGCCAGGAATGCCTGGCGCGATCACTGCATAGGCCCGGTGCCCGAACTTGTCGGTCTCGGTCATGTTGCTCCAGTCAGCGGCCAGACCGGGGTCGACGTAGAGCAGGCCGTCTCGGACCTCGTATGCGATCAGAGACTGGTCAGCAGGGAGCCGCGCGCAGTAGTCCCACACCGAGAGGACGCAGTTCGCGTCCGCGTCAGCCTGGTCAGCGCAGGCGGATCCGTCGGCCTTGTAGACGCCGTTGAGGGCCATTTCGCCCCAGTTCTCCTCCAGCCTGGTCGACGGGTTGACCTTGAGGTCCTCGAAGGAGTCGGCTCCGTTGTAGATCGAGGTGTTGATCCGGAAGTCGCGGTCGCACATTTCCGTGCCATAGCTCGAGGGCTTGGGGACGGAGTACTGGACGCCGTCGTTGCGCAACTTCGGAGTGTCGATCGGGGCGGCTTTGCCGGTGGTGACTTGGGTCACTCGTAAACCCTCCTGTTGATCACCACGTTGGTGAGGTCAGTGGTTCCGGCCGGGAGCGTGAACCAGGCGATCGGAAGAACGACCCTGTAGCCTGCCGGCGGGTCCCCCTGCATGGTAGCGCCGTCTCCCTTGTCGACGTACTCGTCAACCCACAGGTCCACGGTGGTCCCGTTGTCGATCACCGCCATGTAGACCTGCTTGGGGTAGGTCGCGTCGGCCACGAAAACGTGGTTCTGGGCGGCGCCGAGAGTGGAAGTGATCCCGGTCTCTTGCGGGGTGACGTCGCCGGTGGCGAGCTCGAGGGTCATGACCGCGGTCTTGGACAGCGTCAGGCCATTCACGACGAGTCCAGCGAGGCCCATTTTAATTGGGTAGTCAGCAAACATTAGAAGAACCCCGCAATCCAGCGATAGCTCACGCCAGTGGAGTTGATCGCGGTGAGCGCCGTGAACCCGGTCGCGTCGAGCGTGAGCAAGGACGCTATGTAGTCGGTACTGGACGCGATCTGGCCAGCGTTGTTTCCGGACATGGTGTCCGTCTTGAAGATTCCGTTGTTGGTGTCCGCGGCCTGGATCATGACGAGCTTGGGCTGGCGTCCCAGGAGGATCGCCTGGGACGCAGCTCCGTCGCCTGTGTACGACCCGGTCTCCCAGTGCCTGCCTGCCCCGACAAGGCCGTAGAAGGCCGCGTACTTGAGCGCGTCACCAACGATGTTTGCGTCGGCGCTAGCCGTGAATCCTGTGGCGGCAATCGTCAGTCCATTTTGGACGCCTGCCGAGGTCGCGTATTCCCAGAAGGCATCTCCAGCTTGGTCTGGATGCTTGATCCCAACGTGGGGGACCGTCTCGTCAAAGTGGAACAGGAAGGTCGGCTGGCGGTTCAGGGTGAACACCTGATCGGTCGGATCTGTGCCCGTGTAAGAGGCCACGTCGAACGTCGGCCCAGCTCGCAAGGCGACCCAGTGGTAGACCTCGCCGTTCCGGTTGACCGAGTCGTCGGCACCAACGCTGAACCCCGTCGAGTCGAGCGTCACACAATCCGTAGCGAACGCGGTCCCCTGGCGCACCCGGATCGCGTTGCTTCCAGACATGGTGGTGGCCTTGAAGGCCGCACCGCGCTGGTTCGGGTTTCCGCCAGACTTGCTGGACCAGGTAAGCACGAAGCCGGGCTGCCAGCCAATCGTGACCGACTGACTCGTCCCGTTGCCGGTGTAGCTCCCGGTCTCCATGATCCTGACGAGCGTCACGCTAGCTCCACTCGACTTCCATAATCACGGAGACGTCCTGCGGGTTCCCGGTCTCGACCGTATCGATGTCGAGGTCGAACTGGTCGTCCTGGGCGAACGAGGTCACGTCGAAGTCGGTCGTGGCGTCGATCTGGTCGTTGCCGCCGGCGGCCGTCACGGTGGGCCGGTTGGCCTGCGTGGTATAGATCGTTGTTCCGTTCTTGTTGACGTCCACGACCGTGGATCCTCCGCCTCCGGCTGTACGACGGAAGAGGGTCACGCGCGTGATCGTTCCGTCTCGAGGTGCGATCCAGGCACCGTCTACGTTGGTCGCGACGGCCGGCTTGCCGTTGACCTTCCAGTTCGTCGTGCTGAGCGAACCTGCAGAGCCTGTGGGTCCGGAGGTTCCTGTCGGGCCCGTGGGTCCGGTTCCTGTGTCGCCCGTGGGTCCAGTTGGACCCTGGTCACCGGTGACGCCCTGTGGCCCGGTATCGCCCGTGTCGCCGGTGACGCCCTGGATTCCCTGGTCTCCGGTCGGTCCCGTGGGGCCCTGGATCCCTTGCGGCCCGGTGTCGCCGGTGTCGCCCGTGACACCCTGGATGCCTTGGTCGCCCGTCGGCCCGGTGACGCCCTGGATTCCCTGTGGGCCGGTGTCACCCGTGTCGCCAGTGACGCCCTGGATTCCCTGGTCTCCGGTCGGTCCGGTGGGGCCCTGGATTCCCTGCGGGCCAGTATCGCCCGTGCCGATCGGGCCCGTGTCGCCCGCGGGGCCCGTTGGCCCAAGGCTGCCAGTCGAGCCGCCGCCACCAGTTGGCCCGCGCGTCCCGACGAAGCGTTTGACGGAAAGCAGCGCACCCACCTGGATCACGGCACTGGACGACACCAGCGTGACCTGCAGGGTGACGTACTGCCCAGCGGTAAGCGACACCAGGACCGTCCTGCTCAGCGTCGCGACCGAAGCGGCAGAGGCGATTCCAGCAGCCTCTGCATGCGAGCCCGAGACCCCCGTGCCATTCACGGCTATCTGGGCTTGGACGACGTCGCCGAGGAGTGCGAGGTCGGCGTAGAAGCCATAGACCACTTCGTACACGCCGGTCGTGGAGACGTTGATACGCTCCGTGTTGGTCCCGTCGTGCTCGATCTCGGACGAGTCTGTCTCGACGTCGGTGGCGTCGAACGTCACGTCCGTGAAGGACGAGATTGGGCCTGCGAGCGTAGTCGTCCGGCGCGCCTGGGTCTGGGGCGTCGTGACCTCGACAGCAGGGCCGGTGGCCCCGGTCGCGCCGCTGTCGCCCGTGGCTCCAGTGGGCCCGATAGGTCCAGTATCGCCCGCGACTCCCGAGTCGCCTGAGGGGCCGGTCGGGCCTGCGTCTCCGTCCGGTCCTGTGTCGCCACTGGGCCCGGTGGGGCCGGGGACGGGAGGGACTCCCGTGGCGTCTCGTTGGAGAACGCCGAATCCGCCGCCTGTCGCGTCGATCGACAGGTTGTCGAGGAAGGCCTCGACGTCCTCCTGGTCAATGTCAGACGTTCCGTCGTTGAGGATCAGCGTGCTCGAGCCGGGACCGAACGCGTCGTCGGTCGCGAACGCGCGCAGGTCGTCGGAAATGGACGCCAGGTCGATCTCCGACTGCGTGGTGATCGTGACCGACGCCGCGCCGGCGGCCGGTACGAGGAACCCCATGTCGCGGACGAGGGTCTCCGCGGCTGAGGCATTCGTCGTTATGACCAGCGTGTTCGCCACGAACTACCCCTACGGAATGCTGAGCTCGACAATGATCACGACGTCCGTGAAGCTCGAGGAACCAGCGTCGGCTTGCCGTGTCATGCGGACGCCGAGGAGCGTGGTTGCGCCGATAGCAACGCTGAGGTCGCGTCTCGAGTCTGCCGACTCTGCGTTGCCGATTGCCAGCGTGGCCTCGATCGAGGGCGTGCCAGCGGGGTCGCTGATCACCTCGACGTCGTAGGTCCGAGACGCGCCCGGCGTAGCGTCTGCTGAGTAGGTGATACCCACCAGGGTCGACGCTGCCGGAAGGCGAATGCCTACCTCGGAGCTCAAGACGTTCTGGCCCACGTTCGCGTAGCGCGTTCCTGAGGTGGGCACGCCGTTGCTGATCGTGAACGTCAGGAAATAGTTATTGGCCTGGGGGCCGGTGTCGCCCGTGGGGCCGTCCGGACCCGTGCCGCCCTGATCTCCGGTGGGCCCGGTGGCTCCCGTTCCCACCGGCCCCGTCTCTCCCGAAGCTCCACTTGGACCAACGTCGCCTGTGTTGCCGGTCGGTCCTGTTGGCCCGATGTCTCCCGTGTCGCCGGTGGCACCTTGAATTCCTTGCGGGCCAGTGTCGCCGGTGACGCCTTGGACCCCCTGGTCTCCGGTTGGGCCGGTGACACCTTGAATACCCTGGTCTCCGGTCGGACCGGTGAGGTCACCAGTGACGCCCGTGACGCCCTGCACGCCCTGCGGGCCGGTGTCGCCGGTGACGCCCTGGATTCCTTGCGGGCCGGTATCGCCAGTGACGCCCTGGATTCCTTGCGGGCCGGTGTCGCCGGTGACGCCCTGGATTCCTTGTGGCCCCGTGTCGCCGGTAACGCCGGTGTCGCCCTGGTCGCCGGTCGGTCCTGTGGGGCCCTGGATTCCTTGTGGGCCCGTGTCACCCGTGACTCCCGTGCCGGTGTCACCCGTTGGCCCGACCGGACCTGTATCGCCACCCACCCCGGTCGGACCAAGCGGACCAGTGTTGCCCGTGTCGCCCTCGATACCCGTCTCGCCGCTTTCGCCACTCGGACCCGAGGGCCCCTGCGGTCCAGTGTCGCCGGTGGGTCCAGTGCCCGAGGGACCCTGCGGTCCAGTGATACCCTGGTCACCTGTGGGGCCCAGGTCACCAGTGGGCCCGGTGAGATCGCCGGTCGGTCCCGTGACGCCCTGATCGCCGGTGTCGCCGGTGACGCCCTGGATCCCTTGGTCACCCGTCGGTCCGGTGACACCTTGAATTCCCTGCGGGCCAGTGTCGCCCGTTTCGCCGGTGACGCCCTGGATCCCTTGATCTCCAGTTGGGCCGGTGACACCCTGGATCCCTTGGTCTCCAGTTGGGCCGGTGTCGCCGGTGACGCCCTGGATCCCCTGGTCTCCGGTTGGGCCGGTGACGCCCTGGATTCCTTGCGGCCCAGTGTCGCCCGTGACGCCTTGGACTCCCTGGTCTCCGGTTGGTCCCGTGACCCCTTGAATGCCCTGGTCTCCAGTGGGCCCCGTGTCGCCAACGTCGCCCGTGACGCCTTGCACGCCTTGGTCACCAGTCGGTCCAGTTGCGCCCTGAATTCCTTGCGGGCCCGTGGCGCCAACGTCGCCCGTGACGCCTTGCACGCCGGTGGGTCCCGAGTCGCCCGTGGCTCCGGTCGGACCAATGTTGCCTTGGTCGCCGGTGTCTCCCGTGCCTCCCGTGGCGCCTTGCACGCCCTGGGGTCCGGTGTCGCCGGTGACGCCCTGGATCCCCTGGTCTCCGGTCGGTCCCGTGACTCCCTGGATGCCCTGGTCTCCGGTTGGTCCGGTGGCTCCCGTGATCGCAGGCCCCGTGTCGCCGGTGACGCCTGTTCCGGTGTCACCCGTCGGGCCGACGGGGCCCGTGTCGCCGCCGGCTCCGGTCGGCCCGAGCGGGCCGGTGTTGCCCGTGTCGCCCTCGGTTCCTGTCTCGCCGCTTTCGCCGCTCGGACCCGTCGCGCCTTGGGGGCCCGTATCGCCGGTAGGTCCAGTTCCCGAGGGACCGGCTGGGCCCGTGGCACCCTGCGGACCGGTCGTGCCCTGCGGCCCGGTCTCTCCCGTGATTCCTGGCGGGATCGGGTTGCCAGACTCGTCAAAGCCAGCAATTCCGTACGGGCCGCCGGTGATCTGCTCGTCCAGGTTCGTGAGGAAGACGTCCACGTTGGCGTCTGGGACGTCGGTCGTGCCGTCCGTGAGGATCAGCGTCGAGCCGAGAGGGTTGAACACGTCGTCGGTCGCGAGCGTGCGCAGGTCCTGGGACTGGCTTGCCAGGATGACCTGGCCACCGCCCGCAGGAATCGGGAACCCCATGTCGCGGACGAGGACGTCGGAGCCTGTTCCAGCGTTCGACCGAATGACCAGCGTCTTGCTCATGGGATACTTACCTCTACCGTGACCACCATGTCGCTGAAGACAGAGGCCGCGGCGCCCGCGTCCCTGTCGACGCGCACGCCGAGGTCCAGAAGTCCGGCCACCGCTACCGCCAGAGTGCGGTCACGAGCTCGGAGAGTGCCAGCAGGAAGGGCCAAGGTGGCCTCGACGGTTGGTCCTGTTCCTCCAGCTCCCGAAGGGTCGCTGAGGACCCGGATGGTGTAGTCCTGCACTCCGTCGACCTGGTCCACGGCAATCGAGATTCCGCGGATCGTGAAGTCGGCGGTGGGAAGGGCCCCGTCTTCGGAGCTGAAAACGCCTACACCCAGCCTCAGATACTGGCTGCCGCTCGTCGGGACGCCACCGCCATGGGTGAAGCGGAGGTAGAACCGCTCGTCTACCGACCCAGCCGATCCGGTAGGTCCGGTGGGACCGGCGGGACCGGGAGTTCCAGCTTGCGGGGGGACGAAGAAGACCATGTAGTACCCAGCCTAACTCACTTGCCGAGGGCTGCCAGCGGACTTAGAGACCAGCCTCGAATGGACTTCGCTGGACCCCGTCAACCCACTCTGGAGCGCTGACCGTGAGCGGGTTTCTCCTGACCGCCTTGGAGGCCCGGGCCTGAGCAATCAGTTCGCTGGCACGTAAGGAGAGGTCGTCCCTCCCCTTGACAAGGTCAGTCCCCATCTTCTCGCGAAGCACGTTGAGCACAAACGGGGGATCGCCTCGCCTCTGCGCCCTGAACCCAATCACTTCGCTGAACGCGGGGACCTTCCTTGCTAAAAGACTGGCGCTCATGTCCCGGCCGCCCTTCTTCTTGGGCGACTCCGCGATCCACTTCTTGGCGAGCCTGGCAAGGTAGTTGAACCTCGAGCGAGAAATCAGCGTTCCCGCCGGAAGGCCAGGGATCTTCAGCGGCGGCACGTACATTTCATAGTAAGGAATCGGCTTGAATGGTTTGAGGCCAGCCGCTTCGCGCTCCATGTTCTTCTCCCTCCGTTGGTCGCGCTTGAGGTTGAGTGGGATCGCCTTCTTCTCCCCAGGAGGGATGTAGGCCACGTAGCGACCCCGCCTATCCTTGACCCCCTTGCTTCTCAGGAGCGACTTGATGGCAGTGTTCTTCCCGCTGGGGCCCACGCGCACCACGCCACCGATCAGGTGAGCTCGCCAGAGCGGAGAGCCGCTTAGGCCGGGTGATTCGAGGTCCCCAAGCGCCGCCTCGCTCCAGCGCATGCCCTGACTGAGGCCTTGAAGGGGAGAGCGTGGCCTGTGCCGCCCATGGATCGCCACCAGCTCCATGAAGACCGCACGCTCGAAGAGGCCCGGGTCGTCCTCGGCGAGCATGATCACCTCCTTGGGCTTCATGGCGCCACAGAAGAAGCAGGAGCTCTTCCTTGGGACCGCACCGAACTCGAGGTAGATCTCGGCCATGCAGCGAGCTCGGCTCCACCCCCAGTCCAGGAGCGGGAACCACGCCTTGTAGCCGAACTTCTCCTCGTCCTTGGCGGTGTAAGTGCTTCCCTTCTCCTTACGGTAGTTTTCGGTGGCGTCGTAGCCGATCGCTTTGAGGATTTTTTTTCCGCGCACAGGGAGCGGCAAGCTGGGATCGGCTCCCGAAACCAACTTGAACCAGTCTCTCTGGGGCTTGATCTTCCAGTTTATGGTGCAGGTATGGTTGGTGGTGGAGAATGAGATCCCAGGCATGGTGTGATTGACCAACATCTTCTGCTCGAGGGTGTAGCAACTCCCCCACTTGGCGCCTGTGGTCCCGTAGCAGACGACCTTCAGTCCGTCTGGGCGAATAGCCTTCGGGGCTCCCTTGAACGCCGTCTCCTTGAGCCACCTGTCGACCCGCTTGCACATATTGTAGGTCTTCTGGGATTCGCCACCCACGTCGGCGAAGACGACAGCCCTGGGGATCCAGCGCTCGTCCCTGGTGTCCTTCCATAGCTGATTCAGGCCAACCAGCATGGCGGTCGAATCAACGCCTCCACCATAGGCCAGAATCATGTACTGGCCGACCCTGGGCCAGGGCGCTCTTTCTTTCTGGCCCCGGAGGCCTGCCTCGCACTCCTCTACCACCGCGTCGAAGACGTGCCAGTCGATCTCCGGGTCTCTGATCCCACAAGGGCTCCTCAGGCACGGCTTCCCTGTTGCGCCACTGAGTCGCTCGTCGGTGGGGACCGAAGCTCTCTTGGCAGTCGCGAGCCGCTTGGCCTTCCTGGCCTTCGGCGCAGCCTTCTTGGCCGGACGCTTCTTGGCGACCTTCTTCTTCGCCTTCTTCTTCGCCTTCTTCTTGACCTTCTTGCGAGCTCGCCTCGGCTTCGAGTAGGACGCTTGGTCGAACGGCATGTGAGCCATTA
>JBDHHQ010000078.1:0-19800 GCA_039589315.1 Gemmatimonadota bacterium | reverse complement strand
ACCGACAGCGCAGCGTTGGCGCCCGCCACGAGTCCTTGGCCAGCCGCCTCCTCGTAGCCGGTGGTGCCGTTGATCTGGCCTGCGAAGTAGAGGCCGGGCACTTGTTTGACCTCGAGGGTGTGGCTCAGCTGGTGAGGTGGGAAGTAATCGTACTCGATCGCGTATCCGACCTTGGTGATGCGGGCCTCCTCGAGGCCAGGGATCGTCCGGAGGAACGTCAGCTGTACGTCGGCCGGCAGTGATGTGGATAGTCCGTTTACGTAGAGCTCCCGCGTGTCCAGGCCCTCCGGCTCGAGGAATACCTGGTGCCGGACCGCGTCCGGAAAGCGGACCACCTTGTCCTCGATCGATGGACAGTAGCGGGGTCCTTGCCCCGAGATCGCGCCCCCATAGAGGGCGCTCCGATGGAGATTCTCGGTGATGACCCGCTTGAGCTCACCTCCGGTCCAACCGATCCAACAGGGGCGTTGTGCCGGGATCTCCTCCCGGTGGTAGAAGCTGAAGCGGAAATCCTCCTCGTCGCCGGCTTGCACCTCGAGTCGCTCCAGATCCACCGTCCGGCCGTCGATCCGCGGAGGCGTGCCGGTTTTGAAGCGGGCCATCTCCAGACCGTGAGCCTCCAGCGCCTCTGCCAGCGCCACGGAAGGCCCCTCGCCCGCGCGACCCGCATTTACCCCCGCCGCGCCCCCGATGTGGATCCTGCCACGAAGAAACGTGCCGGCCGTTACCACGACCGCGTCGGCCTCGAATTCCAGACCGCCCCGGGTGACGACCCCCCGCACTCGACCGGCGTCCAGCGCCAGGCCCGTCACCATCTCCTGGAAAAGATCCAGGCCGTCCACCTCGTCCAGAATCCTCCGAACCGCCCTCGGATAGAGGCCACGGTCACACTGAGCGCGAGGGCCCCACACCGCTGGGCCCTTCGACCGATTCAACATTCTGAACTGGATCCGGGCGGCGTCGGTCGCCCGACCCATGACCCCGCCCATCGCGTCGACCTCCCGGGCCACGATCCCCTTCGCCACACCGCCGATGGCCGGGTTGCAGCTCATCTGGCCCACCCGGCCGAGGTCCGGAGTGATGAGGAGCGTCCGCGACCCCAGCCGCGCCGATGCGGCGGCCGCCTCGGTGCCGGCGTGTCCACCGCCAACCACGATCACGTCGTAGCGTTGCCGAGTCATGGCCAACGAGCGATATCGAAGCCGTCCGGCAGCGGCTCGCTGCTGGGGAATACCTCGACCGCGTCCACCACGGCCGCCGGAGGCCCCTGTGCGAGTCGTCCCGCGAACTCGTCCAGAATCGAGGGCATGGCGCGTGCGTGCACCTCCACCGAGCCGTCCGGGCAGTTGCGGACGTTCCCTGACACGTCCAACTCCCGAGCAGCCCGGCGGGTCCACCAGCGGAATCCCACGCCCTGGACCATGCCTCGCACCAGGAATCGCCGCTGCACGGCGGCAGTCTCCTCCGTCACGCGCTCCTCTCCGCCTGGTAGGGGTCCCCGTGCCACACGCCCCGTCCCGCCTCCAGCCGCATCATCACTTCCCAATGCAGAAGTCCTCGAAGACCCGGTCGAGCACGTCGTCCACCGAGATCACGCCCAGCAGCTCCTCCAGGGCCGTCTCCGCCGGCCGCAAATGTGTCGCCGCGACCTCGGCGGGCACACCCTCGCGGAGCGCACGTGCGAAGTCGGCCACCTCGTCGTGAGCCACTCGCAACGCGTCCCGGTGACGCCGGCGCGTCAGCACCGGAAGGTCCGGCGCCGCCGTAGCGAGGCCGCCGTACACCAGCCCCGCCAGCGTCCGCTTCAACTCGGCGACTCCCTCCCCGGTTTCGCTGGACACACCGACCACGGCTGCGTACTCACCGGGCCCCCCAGCGGCGCCACCGGACGCCGATCCGTGATCGTGCCCCGACAAGTCCGTCTTGGTGCGCACGACCACCACGGGCACGCCCGAAAGCCCGGACACGAAGGCTCGCTCCTGCGTCCCCACCCCGACGCGCGTGTCGACACAGAGCAGTACCACGTCCGCACGCTGGACGTAGCGTCGGGCCACCTCCACCCCGATGCGTTCGACCAGTTCATCCGTGGAGCGGATCCCCGCAGTGTCGATCAGCCGAAACGGATAGCCGTCGAGGGCAACCACCGCCTCGATGGCATCGCGGGTGGTACCGGGGACCTCGGTCACGATGGCCCGTTCCTCGCCGAGCAACACATTGAAAAGGCTGGACTTACCGGTGTTGGCCAAGCCTGCCAGTACCGTGACCGCGCCTTCCCTCAGCAGCTCTCCCTCCGGGGCGGTCTGAAGCAGCATCGTGAGAGCCGTACACACGCCTTCGGCCCTGTCGGCCACGACGGTGGCGGGCACGGGCGCGTCGTCCTCCTCGGGGAAGTCGATGTGATGGGCCAAGAGCGCCTCGAGGTGTACCAGCTCCTGTCGCAGGGCCCCGACTCGCTGCGACAGCCCCCGCTCGAGGTGCCCCAGCGCGGCACGCCTGAGCGCCCGACTGCGCCCGTCGACCAGGTCCAGCACCGCCTCGGCCTGCACCAGGTCCATCTTGCCATTCAGGTAGGCCCGGCGGGTGAATTCGCCGGGCTCGGCGGCCCGACAGCCCATCCCCAGTGCCGCGTCGATGACCAGGACCGGCGTCAGCCAGCCGCCGTGGCAGGACAGCTCCGCCATGTCCTCGCCGGTGTAGCTGGACGGCGCATGAAAGGTCGTGACCAGCCCCCGATCCAACAGCTCGCCTGTCCGGGGATCCACGATCCCGGTCAGGTAAGCCCGACGCGCCTCGCCCTCGATGGGTCGGTCCGGACAGAGCCGCCGTACCGTCTCCAGAGCCCGGGGGCCCGAAAGGCGGACCAGGGAGATGGCACCGGGACCTGGTGGCGTGCTGCATGCGACGATGGTGTCGATCATTGCCTGATTCGAGCTTCGACGGCCTCGACTCGGCGAGAACGGCTCCCGGGGCGCCAGCCGCGGGCGTTCCTGGAAGTCCCCCGGACAATCGCTAGCGCTTGCGTGACGTCCGCTTCTTGCGCCTGCGAGGCGGCGGCCGCTCCTCGTTCTTGGGCTGTTCCGGCTCTACCGGCTCTACCGGCGCCGCCGGCTTGGGCGCTTCCACTCGAGCCTTCTTGCGCTCGTTCGCGATCCAGAACTGCTGTGGCAGCGTGGCGATGTTCGCCGTCGCGTAGTACAGGTTCAGGCCCGACGGTAGCCGGAAGAAGATGAAGACCAGGAAGATCGGCATGAACCACATCATCATCTTCATCTGGGGATTCACCTGATCCATACTCCGGAATCCCACCCACTGCAGCAGGAACATGGACAGCCCCAGGAAGATCGGCAGGATGTAGTACGGATCTGCCAGGGAAAGGTCCGGTAGCCAGAGGAAGGGCACGCCCCTCAGCTCGATGGTGTTCTGGAAGACGAAGAACAAAGCCACCAACACGGGCCACGGGAGAAGCATGGGAAGGCACCCGGCCAGCGGGTTGAATCCGTGCTCCTTGTAGAGCTTCATGAGCTCCTTCTGCATCTTCTCCGGGTTGTCCTTGTGCGTCTTCTGGATCTCCTGGAGAAGCGGCTGCACCGCCATGTTCTTGAGCTGTGCCTTCATGGAGCGGTGGTACAGGGGGAAGAAGACCACCCGCATCGCCACGCCGAAGAGGATCAGCACCCAGCCGTAGGCCAGGTTGAACCGATCGTGCATCCAGTTCAGGATCGTGATGATGAGCCCGGTAAACGGCTGGATCACCGGACGCATGAACTTCCACCCGTACGGGTTCGCGTCCTCGAGGTCCTGCCCGTGGGCCGATAGGCGCCTGAAGTCCTGGGGTCCTGCATAGAGCCGATATGCGAAGCGCCCCTCCGGCCCGAAGGGTTGAGTCACCGTCAGGCTCGCGCGCTGCTCCACGGGGTGCTCGGCCGCCAGGAGACCCCCCAAGCGCTCCGAGCCGTCCGGCTCAGTGCCTGCCAGGGCGCCGAACATGAAGAACTTGGTCTTGAAGACGGCCCAGAAGAACGGCCCGTCATCGATCTGCAGCCCCTCCACGTCTCTCAGCGGGACGGCCCGGATGCCACGGTCGATGTGATTCGTGACGTAGGCCGTGAGCCTGGACTCCTCCTCGACGTTCACTTCGTTGAACGCCACGCCAGATCCCAGATCCGTGAAGAGCGTTCCCGAATCCACGCCCCGGACCTGGCCCGAAACCACGATCCCGTATTCATCCGGCACGAAGGTGTACGCGACCTCCATCCCGAAATCCGACGCCGGATGGTCGTAGGTGAACCGGAGTGTCTCCGCCGCTCCTCCCCCGCTCACCTCGACCGCAGCCGCAGACGCCTCGAACGGCGCCCGCCGCATGTCGACGGTGTCCCCGGCCACGAGAAGCCGCTGGCCGAGGGTGGCGACCTCGTCGTCTGGAACGAGCTGAACGGCACCCGGCCGCGTGAACGACTCGAAGCCCGTGAGCTCGGCCGAGAGGAGCCTGGCGCCGTGCGTCGTGAACGTGAGTCGGTAGAGCGGCGTCTCCACGACGATGAGCTGCTCTGGGACCGACGGTGCCAGTGTGTCCGCCTCGGCGTCCGCGGTGGCCGTGTCGCCCTCGGCAGGCTCCACGGCCGGACCCGCCAGATCCGTCTCGGGGACCTGTGGAACTACAGGGGGCACCTCACCCTCGGCCTGGCTGTCCGGCGTGGCGGGCTGCGGCTGCTGGACGAGTGTCGAGTCGATCTGGAGGCCGGTGTCCTCAGGTGGGATCGGCGGGAACAGCAGATTGGTGCCGACCAGCACCACGATCATCAGGCCGATGGCCAAGAGAAAGCGAAGCTCGGTCCTCACGGCTGCCCCCACTGCGAGGCCGAATCGGCGGGGTGTCTCTCACCCGCCGCACGAGCCTGTGCCGACCGGCCCGGTGCGCCGGACCCGGGCACCGGATCGTATCCCTTGCCCCCGAACGGGTGACAGCGGAGGATGCGCCTCGTGGCCAGCCAGCCGCCCCGAAGGGGCCCGAAGCGCTCGACGGCCTCGGCGGCATACGCCGAGCACGTCGGCGTGAACCGGCATGACGGTGGCGTCAGGGGTGAGATGCCCTTCCGGTAGAAGGAGATCAACCCCAGGAGGGCGGCCTTGAGCATATGGACTCCGTGACCTGCGCGATCTGCCTCTTCAGTTCACCGAAGCGGGCATCATACGCCTCTCGGCGTGCCCGGATCAGCACGTCGACGCTCGCACGCTCCCGATTCAGGCGCGGCAGCACCTCGCTTCTACCGATCTCTCGGAGCCGCCTCTTCAGGCGGTTCCGATCCACGATCCCGTGTCGATGCCTGGGTACCACCAGGCCCAACCGCGGACGCGAAACGGGGGAAGCCCGGAAGAAGACGTCCAGGTGAGACGTCCGCTTCCGCTTCCCCCGCCTCAGAAGCTCTCTGATGTCACGGCTCCTGCGGATCCGACTGGAACGCGGGAACCGAAAGCCGTCCAACGTCCCCACTCCCGAGTGACTCGGGTCGGGGGCCGCTGGGATCACGCCCCGTACTTGGAGCCGATCGTGACCACGAGGCGCCGCCGTCCCTTGCGCCGCCTCCGGTTCAGCGTCTTTCGTCCGCCTAGAGTGCTCATCCGGGTACGGAACCCGTGCTTGTTCACTCTCTTGCGGTTCCGAGGCCTGTATGTGGGCTTCATCTGCGTTGCCCGCCTGTCCTGACAAGAACGAAGGAATCGTAGCGAAACGAGCAGGCAAAGATACCCGGAGGCGCGGAAACGGGTCAACCCCGACGGCGGCCTCGGGTGACGGTTTCCAACGCCCACCGTCCGCTCTCGGCCCCGTCTCGACCGGCCGCCTCGCGTGCTCACGTCCGCACGGTTTGATCGATTGACTTGCCCTCGGTCCGACCCTTAGGTTCGCCGGCCCCGGAGCGGGCAGATCGCGTGCCTTCCCCGTTCGGGTCTGGTCCACTCGCTGCCGCTCACGTGGATGGAGCTCACCGCAGACGAACTCTGGTCCCGCATCCTCGACGCCGCCAGGTGCAGGATCCCGGAGCAGGGATTCCGCACCTGGGTCGCCGGCGCGACCGTGCTCGGCCTCTCGGGGGACGAGCTGTTGTTGGAGGCGCCCAGTGAATTCCACGTCCAATGGCTCGAGGACAAGTACGGCGATACCCTGGCTGACGTAGCCCGCCAGATCGTCGGGCGGCCCGTGCGCATCTCCGCGCGAGCCCGGGCGGGCGGTCCCACAGTCGTCCCCACGGTCGTCCCCACGGTGGAGCTCACGCCGCCGTCCGCGACCCACGAGGCACGCCCGGGATCCGTGGGCTCGCCGCGAGAGACGCCGAGGCGCAGACCGCTCAACGAGCGGTACACCTTCGACCGGTTCGTCGTGGGGTCGGGCAATCAGCTGGCGGTGGCCGGCGCCCGGGCCGTGGCCGAGAAACCGGCCCGTCTCTACAACCCCCTGTTCCTCTACGGCGGAGTCGGGCTCGGCAAGACACACCTGATGCATGCCATCGGCAACTACATCGTCGAGAACCACCACGCCACGGGAGTGGCCTACGTGCCTTCCGAGCAGTTCACCAACGAGCTCGTGATGGCGATCCAGGAGGGCAAGACGGCCGACTTCCGGCGCCGTTACCGGCAGATGGACCTGCTCCTCGTGGATGACGTGCACTTCCTCGAAGGAAAAGAGCGCACCCAGGAGGAGTTCTTCCACACGTTCAACGCACTGCATGACGCGCATCGGCAGATCGTCCTCACGAGTGACCGGCCGCCCAAGGACATTCCCGGACTCGAAGAGCGCCTCGTGTCACGCTTCGAGTGGGGTCTGGTGGCCGACGTGAAGCCACCGGACTACGAGACCCGCATCGCGATCCTTCGAAAGAAGGCTGCGGACGATGGATTGGTGCTGGACGAGGACGTCATCGATTTCATCGCCCGGTCGTGCACATCGTCGGTCCGGGAGCTCGAAGGCGCGGTCATCAAGCTCCTGGCGTACTCCTCGCTCAAGAACGAGGAGATCACGCTGGAGCTCGCCAGAACATCCATCCACGCGGTGCTGAAGCGGGGCGAGCCCGGCGGACCACCGCTCACCCCCGAGCTCATACGAGAGGCGACGGCCGAGACGTGGGGTGTCGAGCCCATGGCCCTGACGTCCAAGCGCCGTACCAAGGACTTGACGGTACCTCGGCAGGTCGCCATGTACCTGATCAAGGAGATCCTGGGGATGCCCCTGGTGCAGATCGGCAGACACTTCGGCGGCCGGGATCACTCGACGGTCCACCACTCCATCCAGAAGGTCGAGAAGCAGCTCGAGACGGATGACGACTTCCGGCTCCGAGTCGAGGGGATCGCGGCCGAGCTGCGCAAGGGCGTGTAAACCGTGTCGAGAGGTTGTGGAAATACGATGGATTGCCCACATCGCCCGGATGTACTGTTCAAGGCTCCGAGGTTATCAACTGTCCTTCCACAGGGGCATGGCGTGGGGTTTGGCTTGTGAAGACGGGGATTCTGGCCCAGGAGAGCATGGCATTCCACGATTCCACAGGCTCTACTACGACTATGTTTATTCTCCTATACAGATCATAAAGATGCATTCGTTGTGGAAACCGCCCATGGCGGCACCGGCACGAGTGGAGGCCTGATGAACTTCACGATCACTCGGAAGAACCTGCACGAGGGTCTGGCGGCCGTCTCGGCCAGCATTCCGACCAAAACCACCCTCCCGGTCCTCTCGAATATCCTGTTGGAAGCGGCCGAGGACGGCGTCTGGATGAGCGGAACGGACCTCGACGTCGCCGTTCGGGTGAAGGTGCCCGCCGACGTGACGGAGCAGGGGAACATCACTGCCCCCGGGAAGAAGCTCCAGGAAATCGCGCGTGAGCTTCCCGACCAACCGGTTGCCGTCTCCACCCGGGGCGACCAGATCGAGCTCAACTGTGGGCATAGTCGCTTCAAGCTGAACGGTTTGCCGGCTGAAGAGTTCCCGACCCTCCCAGAGGTGTCCTTCGACGGCGGATGGCAGGTAGCCGGCTCAGACCTCCAGTCACTCATCCACCACACTGCGTTTGCAGCCTCCACGGAGGAGAGCCGTCCGATCCTCAACGGCGTGCTCTGGGAGCTCCGTGACGGGAGTATGCGAATGGTGGCGACGAATGGACATCGGTTGGCTCGCATGGGGGTGCCCGCTTCGTCGTCCGGCGCGCCGAGCGCCGATTTCATCGTGCCGCCTGCGGCCCTTCAGCAGGTCCAGCGGCTCTTCAAGGACACAGACGAGCTCGAGGTCGCCCAGAGCGGCAATCACCTCGGCTTTCGCTCCGGAGACACGGAGGTCTACAGCCGGCTGATCGAGGGAGCCTATCCCAACTACGAGCAGGTGATCCCGAAGGACAACGACCGGTTCGCCATTGTGGAGAAGAAGGCGCTGGCATCCGCCGTCCGCCGCATGGCCGTGGTGGCGAGCGATCAGACCCACAGGATCCGCCTGCAGTTTCAGCCGGACCGGGTCTCACTCAGCGTGCTGACGCCGGATCTGGGAGAAGGGCAGGACGAGCTGGAGCTCAGCTTCGACGGCGAGGAGCTGGAGATCGGGTTCAATGCGAACTATCTGCTCGAAGTGCTTCGGTACATGCCCACGGACGAGGTGAAACTGACGTTCAAGGCGCCCGAACGGGCGGCGACGCTCGAGCCGATCGTAGGCGAGGACGAGGAGACCCCGGACTACCTGTGTCTCGTGATGCCCCTACGGCTACTGGACTGAGGTAACGAGTCTACGTGGCGAAGGATCCGTGAGTCACCCTCGACTCCAGACCCTTTGCATTTGGCCGTTCGGCAGGGGGCCATGCTCCGGAGTCCCTCGAGGACGTGCGCCGCTAGTCGGCCGCGCGCCTCGCTACCTCCAGTAGCTCGGCCGCCGTGAAGAGGGTGTGCAGCTCGTATCCCGCGCGCTCGATCCGCTCGCGAGCGCCTTCCTCCCGGTCCACCAGCGCGAGGATCCCCCTCACCGTGGCGCCGTGGGCCTCGATGGCCCGAGTTGCCTGAAGGGCACTCGCCCCCGACGTGAGAGAGTCCTCCACCACCACCACGCCGGCGTCGGCGGGCAAGCCCCCCTCGATCTCCTGTCCCGTTCCGTGACCCTTGGGCGTCTTTCTCACTGAGAAGGCGTCGAGTGGGGACCTCTCGATCCAGCTCCGGTGGGCCAGGGCGTAGGCCACCGGGTCGGCACCCATGGTCAGCCCACCTGCATGCGTCACGCTCCAGCCGAGGCTCTTCAGGGCCTCCCAGCACGCGAGGCCGCAGAGGAACTGACCCTCTGCCGACATGGTAGTGCAACGGGCATCGATGTAGAACGACGAACGCGCGCCGCTGGCGAGTGTAAAACTGCCCAATCGAACGGAGCGCTCCACGAGGAGCAGCTTGAGGCGATGGTGGTTCGGCATGCTCGCACAGTGCCGACTGGCCTCGATTGACGTCAAGGCGGGGACCCCAACATGGGGAGTCCGCGTACGAGTATCCATGATCGAGCGATTCGCGAAACGAGCACCGGGGGCGAGCCAGGGCGGCCCAGGCAAGAGACGTAACACGCTGTTGCCTCTCGCGGTGACGGCTGTCCTTGCCCTGACTGGCTGCGGGGAGAGCGGTACCACCGAGCTGGACAACTTCCGCTTCGGGCAGGTGGGAGAAATCCGGATTCAGGTGGTCACCCCGCTGGCGGGGCGGAGTGGGCTCATGGGAGAGCTTCAGCAGTCCCTGACGTGGAACTCCGAGGGTCCCTGGCAGCTCTTCGAGTCCATCTCGTACCGTGGCATTCTCGGTGACGCCCAGCTCAGAAGCGGTACCGTTGACCCCGGTGGCTACGCCGAGCTGATCATACAGCTGAACGACACCCCGGGCCTTCAGCTCTTCGTAGACGAGCTGGATCCAGGCCTGGATCCGGTCTGCGAGGGCGGTGACGGTCGCATCTCTTTCGCGGTGCGGGACAACCTGCGCAACGAGGAATCCCGCTGGACGCGGTGCACGTCCGAGGTGCTCGAAAAGCTGTCGGAGGCTTCTGCCGGCCCCGACGCCGCCGCCGCGAGGTTGGTGACGGCGAGTCGGCGAGCCCGGGACCAAACGCTGGGACCGGGTGCCACCTACACCTATTCGGGCAGCGTACCGTTCGGGACCCTGGACAGGGGTGAGGTTTCCCAGGTGTCCCTGGAGCTGCCCATCGTCTTCCTCGGGCAGCCAGGTCCCGGAGGAGACACCTTGCCGCCCTCGGGCTGGGAGCAGTTCTGGAAGGACCACACCGGCTCGGAGGACCCACCCCCCGAGGTGGCGTGGAGCGAGGACATGGTGGTGGTAGCGGCGGTGGGCGTGCGTCAGGAGGCTGGCGACAGCGTGGAGGTTCACCGCATCCTACAGGTGGGGAGTGGCACCATCGTGGAGCTCCACGAGCGTGTCCCCGGCGACTTCTGTTCACCGGCTTTCCAGATTCACACACCGTTTCACATCGTGGTCGCCCCGCTGACGCCGCCGGGCTATCGGTTCAGCGAGATCAAGGTGGAGCGCGTGCCGTGCGGGGCATAGCGCCGGAGATCCGGACCGCATGACCCTTCGGAGAAAGTTTCTCGCAGTCTTCGTGACCTTCGCCGTGGTCATGGCGGTGGCGGGGGGCTGGGCGGCGTGGCGAGTGACCTCCGGAGCCCTCGAGCGAGAGATGGACACCCGGCTCCGCGCGGTGGCAGGCGCCTTCGCCGGAGGCGCGCTCCAGGCCCAGTACGTCCTCTCCATCCGGCCCGGTGACGAGGGCAACGCGGATACACCCTGGTGGCCCACCTATCAGCGCCTCCTCTACCTCGAGCCCTGGGTCGATGCCGCCTACCTCTTCCGGAGCGACAGGACGTTGCTGGTGTCCACGGAGGGCCAGGACCTACGGGTGGGGTCGCGGCTTCGGTGGCTCGATGCCCACACCGATGTTCTGGGCGAGGCGTGGCGAGTCGGCAGCGCAACGAGCCCTCTCTTCGAGGGAGAAGATGGTCGACCCTACAAGTACGGGTTCCTGCGAATCGAAAACGCCGACGTGATGCTCGGGGTCCTCGTGCAGGCGGAGTTCCTGCAGCCCCTCGAGCGCTTGCGCCAGACCCTGCTGATCGGTGCCATACTGGCGGTCCTCGCAGCCGTGGTTCTGGCCGGCGTTCTCGCTGGAACGGTGGCGCGCCCACTGGAGCGGTTGGGTCGAGTGGCCCTCCGAATCCAGCGGGGACACATGAAGCAGCCCGTCGGGAAGGAGAAGGGCTACGAGCTGGGCAGGTTGGCGAGGGCCATGGAGCGGATGCGGCGCGGTGTCGTCCGCCGAGACGAGCAGCTACGCCTGATGCTGGCCCAGGTGGCGCACGAGATCCGGAATCCGCTCGGGGGGCTGGAGCTGTTCACCTCGGCCGCCGAGGAGGCGGAAGACGAGGCCGAGCGCCGGCGCCTCCTGAACCGCGTCAGAGCCGAGATCAGGGACTTGAACGAGATCATCGACGATTTCCTCACCTTCGCCCGGCCCCTCAGGCCCGGCCCCGAGCTCCACGACATCAAGGGGGGCGTCGAGCAGGCGGCGGAATTGGTTTCGATGGAGCTGGAGGGACGAGGGGGCACGCTGGAGCTGGAGCTTCCGGAGGGGCCGCTGCTGGCGCGGGCGGACCCGGAGCACGTGAAACGGGTGGTCTTGAACCTGGTGAGGAACGCGGCCGAAGCGGGCGACCGGGTCCAGGTTGAAGCTTCGTGGCTGAACGGTGAGGTGGTCGTTGCGGTGCGGGACGACGGCCCCGGAGTGCCGTCGGAGCTCAGGGAGCGGATCTTCGAGCCCTTCGTAAGCCAGAAGGAGAAGGGAGCGGGCCTGGGGTTGGCCATCGTCGAGAGGGTGACACGGGCCAATGGCGGCCGCGTCGAGCTCATGTCGCCGGACGAGACCGAAACTGGGTGGGGGGCGGAGTTTCGCGTATATTTCACCGGCTCGGAGGAGCTACCGATAGCGGAGGCCGCGACGGCGTCCGTGTGAGGGAGAGCAGCGCCCCGTCCGGCGCCTCGCCACCGGTAGGCCGGGTCCCGGCTCATTCCTGGAGGGTTGGCAGGTCCGCATGGCACAGGTTTTGATCATCGACGACCACGACACCATGAGAGAGGGCCTCGAGCTCCTCCTCCGGAGGAGGGGTCACAAAACACTCTCGGCCGACGGGGGCGCCAGGGGGCTGGAGCTGTTGGAGGAGAGTGGTGCCGACCTGGTTATCACGGACTTGAAGATGAGCCAGGTGGACGGCATCGACGTCCTGCGGCGGGTCCAGGCACGCGCGCCGGACGTGGATGTCCTGGTCATCACGGCGTACGGCACCATCGAGAAGGCGGTTGAGGCCATGAAGCTCGGCGCGGCCGACTTCATCACCAAGCCCTTCTCGTCCGAGGAGTTCGCCGTCAAGGTCGATCGCCTCCTTTCAGACCGGGAGGAGCGGACGCGTCTCCGGAAGGAGAACGTGGCTCTTCGGGTCGAGAACACCTACCTGAAAGAAGAAGGTGAGGCTCGCTACGGCGAGATCGTGGGTGAGTCCGCTCCCATGCAGGAGGTGTTCAAGTGGGTGGGCCGCGTGGCCCGGAGCGAATCCACGGTCATGATCTACGGCGAGTCGGGTACGGGTAAGGAGCTGGTGGCCCGGGCCATTCACGCCGGATCCGCCCGAGCCCACGGACCCTTCATCCGCGTGAACTGCGGCGCGCTGTCCGAGAGTCTCCTCGACAGCGAGCTGTTCGGACACGAGAAGGGTGCGTTCACGGGCGCAGAACGCCAACGCCGGGGTCGGTTCGAGCTGGCCGACAGTGGCACGCTGTTCCTGGACGAGATCTCTACGATTTCTCCCACGACACAGGTGCGGCTCCTGCGAGTGCTGCAGGAGAGGGAGTTGGAGCGTGTGGGCGGCGAGGAGACCATTCCGGTCGACGTGCGCATCATCGCTGCGACCAACACTCCTGCAGATCAACTGTTGGGCGAGACGGGCTTTCGGGAGGATCTCTACTACCGCCTGCACGTAGTCCCGATCACGCTTCCCCCCCTGAGGGAGAGACAGAGCGACATCGGGCCCCTCGTGGAGCACTTCATCGCGAAGCTGCGCCAGCGCACCTGCTCCCCCGTGCGGGAGGTCACCCTGGAGGCCCGGGAGCGGCTTTCCGCCTACCATTGGCCCGGCAACGTCCGCGAGCTCGAGAACGTGGTCGAGCGGGCATTGGTGCTGGCCGAGGGCGCGACGCTGGATCTGGCCGATCTGCCCTTCCTGCCCGTTGAGGGGAGCTTGGCCGCGGGGGCTGCCGTCACGGAAGCAGCCCTTCCCACGGGGGGCCTCGACCTGAACCGAGCGGTGGAGGGGATGGAAGAGAAGCTGCTGCGCCAGGCACTGGACCGGGCGGAGGGTGTAAAGGCAGAGGCGGCCCGGCTTCTGGGCCTGAAGCCGTCGGCCCTGTACTACAAGCTCGAGAAGTACGGAATCGAGGCCTGACATGAAGCCAGGTGCCTTCACGGCTTTCCTCTCGGCCACTCGTTTGCTGGTGGGTCTGACCGTCCTCGCGACGGCGGCACCGCAGGCGCTTTGGACCCAGGAGGCCGACGTGGAGGTCCGCCTCAGGAGCGCCGAGCTCGAGCACAACTCCGCGCGGAGTGAGTGGGATTCGGCAATGAGGGCCTTCCGGGCTGCCGAGGCGCGGTGGCAGCGCGCGCTGGACGACGTCAACGCGGCCGAGGCGAGGGGTGACGAGGACGTGTACAAGCAGGCCCTGGCTCGATTCCACACTCAGGCGATTCAGCTGGAGACCCAGGAAGCCCGAGAGCGGGAGACCGCCGGACGGATGTCCGATACACGGGATGACCTGATGGCCGTCCTGGCGGAATCGCGCGATGAGCTGTATCAGGACGCGCTGGATGCCGACACCCAAGAAGAGTCGAGGGAGTTGGCGGCGCTGTACCAGGACCGGGACAATCGGTACCGGGAGCTCGAGCGCCAGGGTGCGCCTCCCGGCAGGATTCAGCCGGTCACGCTACCCGAGGTCACCTTCGATCCCCGGGACGGTCCCGATGAGATCGAGGGGAAGATCCGGCTGCTCCAGCTACGCATCCGCCAGATCGACGTCCAGATCACGGCAATCGACGAGCGTATCGGTGCGTTGGAGAAGCGGCAGCGCCAGGAGCGAGACCTGCAGAGTCTCATTACCGGAGTGGAGCGCTTCGACGACGCGTTCGTGCCTGTGACGTCACCGGATCCCCTGACGGACATGACTGACACGGAGTCGGGCGGGGCGGCGCTGCCGAGTGACTCCACGGTCGTAAGCCTGGACGAACTGTCGCTGCAGCAACAGATTGAAGGGTTGCAGCTACTCCGGGAACAGATGTTTGCCCGCAAGCAGCATCTGGAGGGCCGGACCGAGGGGTTCCGGCAGCGCCTGTTGAGGATGACCACGTCATGAAGACAACCTCGGTAGCCATGCTGACGATCGCGCTGGTCGCGGTCGGGGTGCGGCCTAGTGGCGCCCAGGTCACCGTGCGCGACCTGGAGGTCACCGCCGGCGCTGCCGTAGAGGGGTACCGGGGCAACATGTCTTCCGTGACCCTCCCGGTCGTGGACTCGACGGACCGGGCCTCCGCTGCCGTCGCGGAGTTCGGGACGCGGGGCCGGCTGCTCTTCCTCAACACCCCGGTCCGGGGCTTTCGCATCGACTTCGACGGCGGCATCCGGCAGTTCGCCGCGTCGGGCTTCGAGCTCTCGGACTATGCCCCTCGGGAGCTGGTGGGCCGATTGGACGGGGTCTATCGGCAGAGCATCGGTTCGCTGGGAACGCTCACGGCCGCTTTCGGCTACAAGGGCCGCAGCGTCGTCGATCGACCGCCCATGCCCCTGTTCATCCAGCCCGGGTACGGAGCGGCCAGCGGAGCCTTGTGGCTGCAATTCGCCGAGTTCCGCGGCATCCAGCTCGACAGCGAGTTGATGGCGGAGTGGGCCGACTACGGGGCCCACGCCTTGTTCCCCCAGCTCGACCTTCTGGACAACCGGTCCACCAGGCTCGAGGTCGGCGGCACCTGGGGGCAGGAGTGGCAGGTCCGGCTCTACAGCGCCGTCCGCTTCACCGACTTTCAGCGCCAGGGAACGAACCTGCCCGCCGACCCGTTCCGCCGCGACCGGATGATCGAAGCGGGAGCGACCTGGACGCTTCATGTGCCGGTGGTCGTCCGACTCGGCGTATCCGGCATTTTCAATCGCTCCAACTCCGCCCGGCCCGAGTACGACGCCATTCGGTTTCGGGGCAGCCTGGTCGTCCCCCTGCCGTACGACCTGAACGGCACGCTCTACACCTCCCTCACCGGGAAGAACTACAAGCACGACTTCGAGTTCATCAGGCTGGTTCCGGGGGAGGAGGCCGACAACGGGTCGGTGGCCTACATCGGCCTGCACCGAGCGCTGACGCCCACCCTGAACGGCCAGGTGCGGTTCGGCTGGACCCGCGCCGAGACCGACGTCGGCGGTGCTTTCTACGAGCGGTACGGTCTCAGCTTCTTCCTCAGCTTCCGGCCTGCCCTACACTAGACAGGGCGGCGGCCCACGCCACCAGGGCCCCGTCGTGGGACAGACTCACGTCCAGGTCGTCGGCTCTCCCCTGTACCACCAACCGAGGCGGCGTTCGGCCGGTCGAGCCTCCCTCACACACGATTTCAACGACCCCCACGTCGACGGCGAGGCTTCGGGCCACGTGCCGCCGTGCTCCGATGCGGACCGCTGCCGATGGCAGGCCGTGGACCGACGCGCGTTCGCGGTCGGTGAATTGCACCCGCAGCAAGTCGTCCAGGTCGTCGGACATCGGGCCCTCGAGCACCCCTTCGACGGTATCGACCGCCATGACCACCGAGGGCGGGAGACCAGACGGCGAGGTGCCGCCCATCCCACCGCTCCAGGCCAGAGCGTGGATCCAATCAGGCCGGATCTGGGCCACGAGGGGCACGTGGAGGTCGCCGTAGGACACGCGTCCGACGACCCGAGGACGGGCGGCGCTGGGCACCTCGACCTGGAAGAGCACGTGAGCGAAAGGGGGCGGTGAGCCCAGGACCTTGGAGACGACCTTGAACCCAGCCTCCTTCGCCGCCCAGAGCAGCCACAATGTCCGGTCCGGCGCGTCCGCTCCACGGATGAGCTCGGCCTCCACCGGAGAGAAGACCCGGCCCACGAAACGGCTGTCCCGCGCTTTCCCGTGGCATCGCGGGTGGGTGAGGTCCACGACGTCGTTTCCGACCAGGATGGGCTCCATGGATCTCAGGGTATGCCGGAGGCGACGGGTTAACAATCGACGAAGGTCACCGTAGGATTCGGGATGATCGAATACCCGCCCAGCCGGAAAGGTGACGTCGTCGACCGCTATCATGGTGTCGACGTACCCGATCCCTACCGCTGGCTCGAGGACCCGGATTCGCCGGAGACCAGGGCCTGGGTCGAGGCCCAGAACGACCTGTGCCGCCGACAGCTCGAACGGATCCCGGAGCGCGGGAGCATCCGGGAAAGGATCGCCCTCCTCTGGGACCACGAGCGGTACGGGACGGTCGACTACCCCGTGCCCATTCAGCGCGGCGGTCGCTACTTCTACTTCCGTAACGACGGCCTGCAGAATCAGCCCGTCCTGTGGTACCGGGAGGGGCTCGACGGTGACCCCGTGAAGCTGCTGGATCCCAATGGGCTGTGCACGGACGGCACGCTCGCCGTCGCGAGCCTCGACGTATCGGCGGATGGGCGGCGGCTGGCGTACGCCCTGGCCGCCGGCGGGTCGGACTGGCAGGAGATTCGCGTCCGCGACGTGGACACGGGCGCCGATCTCCCGGACGTCGTGCGTCGGGTCAAGTTCTCGGCGCCGAGTTGGACCAGGGACAGCAGCGGCTTCTACTACTCTCGCTACCCAGAGACCGCGGACGGCGGTCACCTGCTGGAGGCGAACCGGAACCAGAAGCTCTGCTATCACCGCCTGGGAACCTCACAGGACCAGGACGTCCTGGTGTACGAACGGCCGGATCGACCTGAATGGGGCTTTCGGGCCGACGTCAGCGAGGACGGCCGTTACGTGTTCGTGCACGTGTGGCACGGCACGGCGCCGGAGAACCGGGTCTACTTCCAGGATCTCACCGACCCCTACGATCCCCACGTGACCGGGCCAGTCAGGCCTCTTCTGGACGAGGGCGACGCATCGTACGTGGTCGTGGGCAACGTCGGGCCGCGCCTCTACCTCGTGACCGATCGGTCGGCACCTCGCAAACGGGTCGTGAGCCTCGACGTGCGGGACGGTGTCGGCGAACACCAGTCCGAGATCATCCCAGAGGACGCGGACGTGCTCGAGTCGGCCCGCCTCCTCGGCGGGGGCTTCGTGCTGGTCTATCTGCGGAACGCGAGCGCGTCGGTGCGGATCCACGCCCTGGATGGCCATGCGCTGGAGGAGCTGGACCTTCCCGGACCTTGTAGCGTGGCCGGGCTGAGTGGCAGGCAGGAGTCCCAGGAGCTGTTCCTCGCCTTTGCGTCCTTTCTGCGTCCCAGCACCGTCCTACGTCATGATCTCCAGGCCGGAACGACGGAGACGTTCGCCGAGCCGGAGCTGCGCTTCGACGCCGGGACCTACGTCACCACCCAGGTGGTCTACCCGTCCCGGGACGGCACGCCCGTGCCGATGTTCGTCACGAGCCGGCGAGACGTGGAGCTGGACGGCTCGAACCCGGTGATGCTCTACGGATACGGCGGATTCAACATTTCGCTCACACCGTTCTTCTCGGTCCCGCACGCCGTGTGGCTCGACATGGGAGGCATCCTCGCCGTACCCAATCTGCGGGGCGGAGGAGAGTTCGGTGAGGACTGGCACCGGGCAGGCATCCTCGATCGCAAACAGAGCGTCTTCGACGACTTCATCGCGGCCGCCGAGTTCCTGGTCGAGGAGGGGTACACCGAGCCGCGGCGGATCGCGATCTCGGGGGGATCGAACGGAGGACTGCTCGTGGGCGCATGCATGATCCAGCGGCCTGACCTGTTTCAGGTCGCCTTGCCGGCGGTGGGCGTCATGGACATGCTGCGGTTTCACCACTTCACCATCGGATGGGCCTGGGTTTCGGATTACGGCTCGTCGGAGGACGCAGCGGAGTTCGGGGTCCTCCGGGCGTATTCGCCTCTCCACAACCTGCGGGAGGAGGTCTGCTATCCCGCCACGCTGGTGACGACCGCTGATCACGACGACCGGGTGGTCCCGGGGCACTCGTTCAAGTTCGCCGCGCGCCTACAGGAGGCGCAGGGCTGCTCGAGGCCGGTGCTGATCCGGGTCGATGTGCGTGCGGGGCACGGTGCGGGCAAGCCGACTGGCAAGCTCATCGACGAGGCCGCAGACCGGTGGGCCTTCGCATGGCGGCACCTGACGCTGGCTGACGAGTAGATCTGGGGCGGACAGTTGTCGGGCAAACTCGAGTCGAGGGAGGTCGTGTGGTAAAATCACGGGTTCGGGTCGCAGCGTGCGTCGCACGGGTCCTCGGAATCCTGGCCCTGGCCGTGCTCACGTCGGCCGCGCCGGCCGCCGCGCAGCAGACGCTGGTGTTGGCGGACGGCGATCAGGTGACCGGCACGTTGAAGAGAATCGACGGCGGCACGTGGGTCTTCCAGTTCCGGGCCCAGGAGGTGGGCGTGGCCGCGGAGGACATCGCATCCTTCACAGCGCCGGAGCCCGTGGGCTTTCGGCTCTCGGACAACTCGGTGGTGGCCGCCACCGTTGTGCCGGTGGCAGGCGGATTGTCCCTGACTCTAGCCGATGGCTCCACCAGGACCGTCGCCCCTGGCGACTTCGAGGCAGCCGGGGATCCGGCCGATCTCGAGGCGCTCCAGGAGGTGGAGCTCGGGTACTTCACGCCTTTCGCACGCTTCTGGGCCCTGACGGCCAGCCTCGGCGCCACGACCAAGGGTGGCAACAGCGAGAACAGCAGCTTCAACACCCGCGTCGACATCGATCGCACCACGAGCCGGGACAGGCTGGCGCTGGGCTTCTTCCTCACCGAGGAGAGGAACCGGGCCGCGGAGGGTGAAGGCACCGACCTCACCGCTCAGAAGTACATCGGCAACCTCAGGGCCGAGATCTTCCCGTGGACGAAGGTGTTCCTCTTCGGTGAGAACCGTTACACCCGAGACCGCTTCGCGGACATCGACCTGAGGGTCAACCTCAACCTCGGTGCGGGCCTTCAGCTCGTGAGCACGGACAAGTCGGATCTCCGGGCCGCCCTGGGTCTGGGTGCGCGCCACGAGGACTTCACGTCGGACACGCCGAGTGCTACCGTCGCCACAGGGAACGCCAACGCCCAGTGGGTCCAGAAGTTCGGCGGTTTCACGTTCGATTGGGCGATGGACTTCACGCCGGCGCTGGAGGACTTCGCGGACTATCAGGTGCTCAGCGACACCAACCTGACGGCCACGCTCATCGCCGGCCTGGGCTTCCGGGTGGGACTCTTGCTTCAATACGACAACACGCCGACACCCGGTACAGAGTCCACGGACACCACGTTGACTACGTCGCTGGCATACACCCTGGGACGCTGACCGAATGTTCGAAACCGCCGAGTTGGGCCTGACCGTCACCGACGGGGAGTACGCGGAACGGGTTCCCGCGCTTCGCGAGCGCCTTCTGGAGGCGCAGACGGACCTCAGGGACGAGGACGTCTCGGTCCTGATCGTCTTCGGCGGAGTCGACAAGGGCGGCAAGGGCGAGACCGCCAACCGGCTCAGCTACTTCATGGATCCACGCAGGATCATC
>JBDHHQ010000077.1:0-20379 GCA_039589315.1 Gemmatimonadota bacterium | reverse complement strand
CCGCCCGGCTCTTCCAGGCCTTCGTGATCTACCTGGGCGTGAGCTGGGTGATCCTGCAGGTCGCCGAGCTCCTCCAGGATGCGTTCGCCCTGCCCGAGTGGCTCCTGCCGGTGGCGATGTTGTTGCTGGGGATTGGTCTCGTGATCATCCTCGCGACCGCCTGGGTGCAGGGGAATCCGGTCACGACGGCGCGCGAGGAGGCGGGTGAGGTTCCGAGCGACTGGGAGATCGCCCCGAGGGACATCGGGCGGAGCCTGGCCCAGGGGAGGCTTCCCCACCTGACTTGGGGCCGCTCCATCCTGGGTGGGGTGGTCGCGTTCTGGTTCTTGTTCGGACTCGCGGGGCTCTACGTCCTGTTGAGCGACCGGGGGCGAGCCTTTCTCCCTGCCGAAGCCGTCGCGGACGGCGTGGGCGAGGGGTTGGCCGTGATGCCGTTCGCCACGAGTGGAGCGGACTTCGAGGTGTGGCACGAGGGGCTCGTGGATCTGCTGTCGACCAACCTCGACGGTGCGGGCGGGCTCCGTGCGATCGACGCGCGCACGGTCATGTCTCGCTGGCGCGACGAAGTGCGCGAGGGCGAGGAGCCCGACCTGGGGAAGATCCTGGAGGTCGCACGCCGGACCGGGGCCCGATTCGCCCTCGTGGGGAGCGCGGTGTCCACCGGCGGCTCCATGCAGTTGAGCGCCGACCTGTACGACTTGACCAGCGGCGAGGAGGTGGGATCGGGGTCGGTTCGGGGTACGCCCGACGACGTCATGGACCTGGTCGACGGACTGTCGATCGAGGTCACGCGGGAGGTGCTCGCGCAGGGCGGGGGAGACCTGCCGCCCATCCCCAACACTGCGAGCATCACCACGAACTCGCTACCTGCGCTCCGCGCCTACCTGGAAGGCGAGGCGCTCGCTCGCCGGTCCGATTTCGACGCCGCCATGGAAGCGTACGAGCGGGCGGTGAGGGAAGACTCGACGTTCGCGCTCGCTCATCTCCGCATCGGCGACATTGCGGGTTGGGCGGTTTCGATCGGCAGCGCGCGAGGAGAGGAGGGGTACGCGGCGGCCGAGCGGTTCGGCGACCGGTTGCCAGAGCGGGACAGGATCCTCCTTCGGGTCAATCACGCGTTGAACACCGCGGCACCGAACGTCCTCGAGCTGGCCGAGGCAGCCACCCGCCGGTATCCCGACGATCCGAAGGCCGCCGAGGTCTATTCCGAGGTGGTTCACCACTACTCCGGGGCCTTCCTGGTCTCCCTGAGGGATCAGGAGGAGGCGCTGGCGCGTGCGATCGAGCTCGATCCGTCGTTCGCCCCCCTCTACATCCACCCCGTAGCGATCGCGATCGCGCGGGCCGATACGACCCGGGCCCGGGAGCTGATCGAAGCGTACAGCCGGGTCGCGGGAGGAGACACCCCCCGGCTCCAGGGAATGCGGCAGGTGTTCGACCTGACCCTCGGCGAGCCGGCCGTCCGGTCCCAAGCCGAGGCTTCGCTCGGCTCCTGGGATGCCGAGTCCATCTCCGACTACTCTGCCAACACGATCGCGTACGCTCCGGTCGCGCTGCGCCCTCGGCTGTTGATCGGGCGTGAGTCCCTCCGGCGGGCCACTAGCTCGACAGACAAGAGGCAGGCGACGTACATGATCTACGCGGCGTTGGCCGCTATGGGTCGAATGTCCGAGGCCGTGGACGAGCTCCTCGCCGCAGACATCGAGGAGTCGACGCGCCGTTTGGTCCTCGTGGACTTCGAGGCCATCGGTCCGGCGGCCGATCCCAGGGTCGCCGAGGCCCTCCGGGCGCCCGGATGCGACGGCGGCTTGGCCGCGGTTTCGTGCGTATACGCCGAGGGCTTCGTGGCGCTTCAGGACGGGGACCCGGCGGGTCACCGATCCGCCATCGCCGAGCTCCGGCAGGCTGCGGACAGCGTCGAGGCGGAGCGACCGGGGTCGGTCGGCGCTCGGCTGCGCCGCGGTGCCGCAGCCGCGCTGGAGGGATACGGCCACCTGGCGGCCGGCCGACTCGATGAGGCGTTCGCCCGACTCGACGAAGCCCGACCATTGTACGCCGTCGTCGACTGGCCCGCGCTGCCCAGCGAGTTGATCCGGTGGCGACAGATGGAGGTCCTACGCGCCCAGGGCAAGGTGGAAGAAGCGCTCCGGTACGGGGAGTCCCTGGGCTGGGCCGGAATCGACTACACCGAGGCCTGGAGCCTCCTGCCCAGAGCCGAGATGTACGAAGAGCTGGGGCGCACCGACGAAGCGCGGACCGCATACGAGCGGTTCATCGAGTCGTGGGCGGAGGCCGACGAAGGACTTCCGCAGCTGGAGCGAGCCCGCGAAGGGCTGGCTCGGGTTTCAGGAACGTAAGAGACGGGACTGCCGCTACAGGTGCTGAGGAGTACCTGCGAAAAGCTGAGGCAGCCGCGGAGCTAGCGCAGAGACGAGGTCGGCTACTCACGCGTGAGAGCGGGGCATGGGTTCGCGGCTACCGTCGGGGCGCCGCCGCCTGTGAATCCTGCCAAGTCTCGCGCTTCTCACCGACCTTCTGTATTCTGGCTCGATGCCTATCTCGTACGAAATCGACGCGCGCTCACGGACGATCGTCGTGATCCTCGAAGGGCAGCTGAAGACAGAGGAGATGCGGCGGCTCCAGGACGCGATGGCGGCGGATTCGGCCTTCGAGCCGAATCTGTCGCAGTTGTTGGACCTCCGGGGGCTCACCCACGTGGACGTGGCTACCGGGGACGTGCGAACACTCGCGCAAGCCTCGCCTCTCAAGGGGGTACGGCGGGCGTTTGTCGTTGCCCAGGACGTACATTACGGCCTGGTACGTCAGTTCGGGGTGTTCCGGGAGCCCTCGGACGAGGTGCGGATCTTTCGCGACATGGATGAGGCACGGCGCTGGCTGGAGCTCGACTGAGGCGCGTTCTCCTCGCGAGCGCTACCCTGTCGACGCTGGATATGCGAAGGCCCCCTGCTAATCGCCGGGATGCATCACTGGAGTGCGGGTCGCTCGAGGGCGAACGGCGGTCGCGCGTAATACCGGAGTAGGCGTTCGAGCCCCGCCCGGTCCAAGGCCGTGGCTTCCGCGTTGATCACCACGCCGTCCTCGATGGTCGGGTGCCGCCTCTTCCTGGCCATCGATCTGCTCACGCTCGGAGCGCCGAGCGTCACGCCCTGATAGAGCTTCACGTCGTCACCGATCACCGTGGTCTCGCCGATCACGACCCTGGCCCCGTGATCGATGCAGAATCGGCGACCGATGCGCGCGCTCGGGTGGATGTCGATGCCCGTCTGAAGTGCGCGTATCAGGTCAGGATGCGCGGCAGGTAGGGTAGGCCCAACTCCAGGACCAGGTGTGCGACCCGGTACACGGCAATGGCGTAGAAGCCCGGATAGGGGCTCGTCGACGGATGCCAGCCGCTCGTCGCTGAGCTCCGGAAATAGCACCATGAGCGACCGATCTGATGAAGCGCTCGGCTTCTCCCGCGCCCGGCAGGCTCTTCGGGAGCTGGTGTGCCCTGTGAAGCTCGTACAGGAGGGAGCGCCCAGCTATAGGGGCTCCTCCCTCACCGGCTGGGCCTGATCGGGGAGGTTCAGGTCGGCCCAGTGGGTCGCGTCGCGCCATCCGCCGAGTCGCAGTGGGACGCTCCAAACCGGTCGCGCCCGGGAACGGCCCGTCGCGGGAAACCAGGCGAGCTCTCGACCGCGACCGTCCACCGTCGCGGCGGACCGGCACCACACACCTCGAAGCCCGTCCTCGTGCGCCCGCCCGCCGATCTGCTGACACCGGGCGCTGGGAACCTCCTCGCCCGACTCGTCGAGCGGGTAGGACGCGGGCAGATCGAGCGCCCTGAGACCGGGGGCCGTGGTCGCGTCCGCACAGGTCTGGGCCCTGGGCAGCGTCGCGGCCACGAGCACGAAGGCCTCGTCGTCCAGATCGTCCATACGCACGGGTGAGCCGACGAGCATCCGTTCGATCTGAGACCGGGCGGTCACCACATCGCCGTTCAGATAGAGCGTCGCATGAGAGTCCGGTGGGTTCCATCTACCCCCGCGGACGCGCGCGTACGAAGGATCGAGGGGATCCCTCCAATCGAGATCGGCCACCCGCAGCCACACCCGGCCATCCGGAAGCCGGACCCGGCGGGGTCTCAGGGCTGGATCCGACGCAGATCGAACATGGCGGCCACCGCCTCACGCAGCTCACCATGGCGGCCCTCGAACGCCAGGTCCAGGAGAGAGCGTCCGCCGAGAGCGGCCGCCGGTCGCCGGACCACGGCCGGGATGCGCTCGCGCTTCACTCGGCGGTCCAGCAGGTCGGTCGCCGAGGCGAGGTCCATGAGCGCAGGCGTGCGACCCGCCGGCACCCCGTCCCGACGCCACTTCGACAGCGCCTGGCGCGACACGCCGAACGCCCGAGCGGCATCCGTCGCGGAGAGGCCCCAGAGCTCCAGAAACCGCTCCAGCGGATCCGCACGAAGCCGTCGGTCGAGATCGTCTGTGAGCGCACGTAGCCACGCCGAGCTCGGTGCCTCGGCGATCAGCTGCTCGGCTACGCGATGGGGTGCTCGTACGGTCATGACACGCTCCGTGAACCCGGAGCCGCAACCTAACGTCAACCGCAACCGTGTGTCAACTACGGGACCAGGGTCCTGCCTCGGCGGCCAGGAGCGACCCGAAAGGAGATTCTCTGAACCGCCGCATGCGAGCCAGCCAGCCCTCCGGCTCCGGTCGAGGGGCTGTTCGTGGCCCTGTGCGACCAGTAGCGCTCAGCGACGGTCGAGGCCGAGGGCACGACGGATCGCTGGGCGCCTGGACCGGCTCGTCGGGACCCGCGTGCCGTTGTCCAGGACCGCGACCAGGTCGTGCCTGCCCGACGGCTCCAGTGCCTGGATACACGCGGTACGGACAATTGCGGAGCGGTGCACGCGTACGAAGAGAGCCGGATCCAGGCGGGCCTCCAGTTTGGTGAGGGAGGTCCTGATCAGATGGCTCGCGCGGCCCACGTGGAGGCACGCGTAGTAGTCCTGGGCCTCGATCCAGTCCACCGCTTCCACGGCTACCATTTCGACGCGCCCGCCGGCGTCCCGGACGGGGATTCGTTCCAATCTCTCACCCTGCGGCGACCGAAACGCCCCGCCCACGGAGCCGGCGCCCGATCCGGCCAACTCGGCGATCCGCACCAGCCGGCGCCGTGCTTCGTTCAGGTCCCCCGCGCGGACCCGCTGAATCGCCCGCTCGAGAGCGGTTTCCAGGCGCCGGTCGTCGTACGGTTTGAGCACGTAATCCACCGCGCCGGTTTCGAACGCTCGAACGGCCCGGTCGTCGTAGGCCGTCACGAACACGATGTACGGCAGAGATGCAGCGCCTATGGCCTCCAGCAGCTCGAAGCCGTCCAGACCCGGCATTCGAATGTCGAGGAACAGCACGTCCGGCGCGGCGGCGACCAGCCGTTCCGCCGAGCCCGGCCCACCGCCTGATTCCACTACCACCTGGACCCGAGGATCTGCCTCGATCACTGTCCGGATCGTCTTTCGGGCAAGTGGCTCGTCATCGACGATGGCGACCCTGAGCGTCACGCGCGGTCCCCTTCCTCCAGGAACGGAATGCTCACGACCACCCGGGCGCCGCACCCGTTCGGGGACTCCAGCGCGAAATCATGTTGATCATCGTAGAGGCTGGCCAGACGATCTCGGGTAAGGGTCAGGCCGACGCCGCCACTCCAGCCCCCGACCGGCGAAGGTCCAGGGCCCGGGCCGTCGTCTTCCACTTCCAACCGCAATGACTGGCCGTCTCGATAGGCTCGAACGACCAACGCCCCGGCCTCGGGGTTCTGGCCGATGCCGTGACGGACCGCATTCTCGACCAAGGGTTGGAGGATGAGCGCCGGAACCAGGGCGTCCAGGACGTCCGGTGCGATCTCCCGCTCCACGGTCATGCGGTCCTCGAATCTGACCTCCTCGATTTCGAGGTAACGCTCCAGCGCCTCCAGCTCCCGATGGAGAGGAATCTCGTTCCGCGTCACACCCTCGAGGCTGAAGCGGAGGAGTCCGCTCAGCGCGGTGATGGTCTGCACAGCCCCGTCCTTGTCGCCGGCACGCACCAACCCCCCCACGGTGTGGAGCGCGTTGAAAAGGAAATGGGGCTGTAACGTGCCTCGAAGGGACTCGAGTTGGGCCTGAGCCAGCTCGGTCTCGAGACGGGCCGCGTTGACCTGTTGGTCCCGGAGCCGTTCGAACAGCATCCAGACCTGCACGGCGCCGGCCAGGGCTCCGTATGTGATCAGATTCGCCGTGAGGAAGAACGCCAAGTTGCCCGTTACCCCCGACAGGTAGCGATCGACGGAGAATGCGATGCTCTCGGTGCCCATCGCTAGAACCGTCTGCAACGCGACCACGCCGACCACCACCGCGATGCCGACCGCGCAGTGCACGCCAAGGGACACCCGCCATCCCGACCCGGTGACCGGCCTCTTGCGCGAAACGAAGACGACCAGAGGTGTGACAGCGGCCCAGATCCACCAGCTCGCGAGTTGGGACGCGAGTGCCTCGGCCGGCGACGGACCCGACACACCCCGAACGAGGACTTGACCGGTGCTCAGCAGGGCGGGGATGGACCACAGTGCGAGTAGGAAGGCCGCTGTGCGAAATCGTCTCAAGCGCGCATCCGTCGAAAGAGATCAAGGCAGTCGCTCGGTCGTCTCGAAGCGGGTCAGCGCCCAGATCCGGTCTCCGTACTGCCTGCGCACAACATACGGCACCCGGGGAACGATCCACACGACTCCAGGCACGGCTGGCACGTCTCCCTCGCCGCCGTCGGCTGCGAAGCTGTGCTCCACCCGCCAGGCCTGGTAAGTCGTTCCGGCCGGCGTGACCACCTGTTCCTGCGCCACGACATGCGCCTGCCAGACCAGGGGCGTCCCGGGCGTGGGCGGGTCGGTGGCCACCGACCGGAAGCGATAGCGCTTCCCCGTCTCCAGGGGGAGCGTCGCCACCGCAAAAGGTCCTGCACCGGCGAACCGTGGTCCGTCCAATACCAGTCGTGATGTCTCGGGAGGCGCGCCGCCCAGGGGCACGTACGTCTGGAACACCGTGTCCGGCGATGCGAATTCCAGAAGATCGTGTCCCCTGGGCGACATCACCTGCGCCAGCAGCGGACGAAAGCCACGGGCCGTGAAGTGGCCCTGGTCGTAGATGGTCGCCGTGGGGAAGTACAGCGACCAGGTGTGCCGGAACGCGGCCTCGCCGGCCACCGTGGCCTCCTGAAGATGGGATTTCCAATAGCCCCGGGACTCGACACCCTCGGCACTGCTGTCACTCACCTCGAACACCGCCACGAACGGGGAGAGATCGCGACCGTCCAGGCTGGGATCGTCCGGTCTCAGCGTCGGCTCCTCCTGGGCGTGAAGAGGAGCGGCCAGCGCCACCAGCGAGACCACCAACGATCCGCCCTTCCAACCGCTTCCGCGCCCGCGGGGGTGCTCCAGTCTCCGTCGTCGGGTCCCACTCGTGTGTTCACGCACGTGTCCACCTCCTGCCCGTTCATCCGCGCTTCGTCTCCGCACCAAACCACGTGATTCGTGAACGCCCTGAACAGAGCCAATCCGGGAAGCGCAACGATCGGGCAGCGAGGGAGGGATACTCCGCCGGGAACGGAGGCGGCAGCGGTCGACGCAGAGAAAGCCTTGATCGCTCGCTTCAATCTCGATCAGGGTGTTCAGATGGCACGCCCTGGAAAGGGCCACCACGTGACTGATCTGTGCGGCCCAGCAGATGGGTCCCGCGGACGCACCGATACGTCCGGTTCAGGGTCGGTCGATACTCTGACAGAGGAGGCGCAGGTGGATCGCAGAGAGCTAGCTCGGAGGTACAAGGAGACCCCTCGTCCCGCCGGCGTCTATCGAGTCCAGCATACGCCCAGCGATCGAACACGAAGCCAGGTATTGAGTCGACGGGAATGGGTAACGGGTTCCTGGTGGGCACCCGCTGACGCCCTCCCCCTGCCGCCAATCCCTCACTTCCACTACCTTTGACCTGCGGGATCTCACCTTGAGCCCTCGGTTCCGGGGGCTACGACTCGCTCAAGACTCTGTGCCAGCTTGTCCAGCCGGATACTCCGGCGGGCGCGCTGAGCACCACTCAACGGATAAGAACTCCTTGAATTTTTCTGCACTCAATCTGCACCCATCCCTCCGCCGAGGCATCCAGGATCTGGGCTTCGAGCGCCCGACGCCCATCCAGTCGCTGGCGATTCCGGAAGCGCTCGAGGGCCGTGATCTCTTGGCCTGCGCGGCCACCGGCAGTGGCAAGACCGCAGCCTTCCTCCTACCCATTCTGCACCAATTGATGGATCGGCCCCGCGGCACGACTCGTGCGCTGGTGCTGGCACCGACCCGGGAGCTGGCGCTCCAGATTCTGGAAGACCTCGAGGGCCTGGCCCGACATACCGGGATCAGGGGTGCGGCCGTCTACGGTGGCGTGGGCATGGGCCCCCAGGAGAAAGCCTTTCGCAAGGGCGTCGATTTCATCGTCGCCACTCCGGGGCGGCTTCTGGATCACTTCGGCCGCGGCCAGGCCGCCCTCGCGGGGCTCGAATACCTGGTGCTGGATGAGGCTGACCGGATGCTGGACATGGGCTTTCTGCCCGACATACGGCGCGTGCTGAGGCACGTGCCCAGGCCGCGGCAGACGTTCTTCTTCAGTGCCACGATGCCCGCTCCCATCGAAGCCCTGACAAGGGAGATCCTGCGGGAGCCGGCCAAGATCGCCCTTCAGCGCCGCGCCGCGCCGGCCAAAGGTGTGGCCCAGGCCGTGTACCCCGTGTCCGCCGGTCGGAGGGGGGCACTGCTTGTGGAGTTGTTGAAGAGGGGCGAGATGGACGATGCGCTCGTGTTCACCCGCACGAAGCACCGGGCGAACCGCCTGGCCAAGCTGCTGAACCGCAATGGCATCTCCGCCGAGCGTATCCACGGGAATCGATCACAGGCCCAGCGCACCAAGGCCCTGGCGGGTTTCAAGGCCGGGCAGTATCGGGTGCTGGTGGCCACCGACATCGCCGCCCGGGGCATCGACGTGGAGGCTCTGGGGCACGTGGTCAACTTCAACGTTCCAGCCGTCCCCGACGACTACATCCACCGGGTCGGACGCACGGCCCGCGCCGACGCGACCGGGGACGCGTTCACCCTGGTAGCGCCAGAGGACGAGGCCGACCTCAAGCGTATCGAGCGGGCCTTGGGAGCGGAGCTGCCTCGGGTCCACCTGGAGGGCTTCTCCTACACCGCCACCTCGGACGTGCGTCCGGAGAGGCGCCCGCGAGAGCGCATCGCCAACACGGCCGGCATGAACACCACCGGTGGGGATCGAACGGCCGCGAACGTGGCTGGGAGGGCCGGGGGTGAAGGCTCTGCGGGCAGCGCGCGGCCCCGGCGCCGGCGTTTCCGGGGGGCTCGGAGTAGGGGCGCGCGGAGGTAGGGGCGCCACGCGGCGCCTCATAGGGCCCACCGTCCCGGCCCTTGAGCACTTGGCCGGAGGCGTGGGCCCGTTGGGCGCCTTGGGGCCGTCGCTTCCGGTAATCCCCACCGCACTCTGCTGGCGATCGCTACGGTTCACTGGGATCCCTCGAGCGCGGGCCGGGAGCAGGGGCCCGCCTCTCGGAAGAATGGTCCGGAATGCGCTTGCGCGAACCCGGTCGTGGCCGCATTCTCCGCCTCCCGCCGAAGACGCACATCCAACAATCTCGTGGTACGGATCCGGTGGCCTGGGAGCCCCTGGATCAGATGCGCTCATTCTCAACGGAGGTCCCGGCCGATGCGCCTGACTCCTGCTTTCGCTGCGACCATGATTCTGGCACTGGTCCCCGGCCCAGCCGAAGTGTCCGCCCAAGACCCGATTCCCCCACCCGAGGCCCTCTCACGCGCCTTCCCGGGACAGGACAACTACTCCCCGTACGCGGGCCGCAACTTCCCGACGCAGGTCTTCTGGGGTGACACTCACCTGCACACAGGGATGTCCATGGACGCGGGCGCATTCGGCGCTCGACTCACGCCCGCAGACGCACACCGTTTCGCCCGGGGTGAGGAGTTGACCTCGTCAACCGGGCTTCGCGTGAAGCTGTCGCGCCCGCTCGACTTCCTGGTGGTTGCGGACCACTCGGACAACATGGGCTTCTTCCCACGGTTGTACGCCGGCGAGCCGGAGATGTTGGCCGATCCGACGGGAAGACGGTGGTACGACATGGTACAGGAGGGTGGCCAGCAAGGTATGGCCGCGGCGGTCGAGATCATCCAGTCGCTCACGACGAACTCGTTCCCCGAACCGCTGCTGATCGTCCCGGGCACGCCCGCCTTCCGCTCCGCGTGGGAGGAGGCGATCGAGGCAGCCGAAGAGTACAACGAGCCGGGCACGTATACGGCCCTTCACGGCTACGAGTGGACCTCCACGACCGGTGGAATGAACCTGCACCGCGTGGTCATCCTTCGCGACGGAGAGGACCAGGCAGGCCAGGTGCTCCCCTACACGACGCTGGACGCCATGGGAAGCGACAACCCCCGCGACCTGTGGAATTGGCTGGAGAGCTACGAGGAGAGGACGGGCGGCAGCGCCCTCGCGATCGCACATAATGGCAACCTCTCGAACGGGATCATGTTCCCGGTGATCGAGTCGTTCACCGGACAGCGCATCGACACGGAGTACGCCGAGACCCGTGCCCGCTGGGAGCCGCTCTACGAGGCGACGCAGATCAAGGGTGATGGCGAGACCCACCCCTTCCTCTCCACGGACGACGAATTCGCGGACTACGAGACCTGGGATCAAGGCAACCTCGACCTGACCGAGCTCAAAGAAGACGACATGCTCCAATACGAGTATGCACGCTCTGCGCTGGGCATAGGCCTCCAGATGGAGAGGGCGCTCGGCACCAATCCGTACAAGTTCGGGATGATCGGTGCCACCGATTCCCACACCGGGTTGGCGACGGCAGCCGAGGAGAACTTCTTCGGCAAGCACTCCGGGTCGGAACCAGGTCCCGAGCGCTGGGAGCACCCAATGGCGAGGGTCGGGGACAAGGAGTACGCGGGCTGGAGCGTGGCCGCTTCAGGTCTCGCAGGGGTCTGGGCGCGGGAGAACACGCGCGACGCCATCTTCGACGCCATGATGCGCAAGGAGACCTACGCGACGACCGGCCCACGCATGATGGTGCGCTTCTTCGGCGGCTGGGACTTCGACGAAGCGGATGCTGGACGCCGGCTGCCCGCCGACATCGGGTACCGAAAGGGCGTCCCCATGGGTGCCGATATGCCGGCCCGGCCAAGCGGTGCGGGAGCCCCGACGTTTCTCGTCGCCGCTCTCAAGGACCCGTACAGCGGTAACCTCGATCGTGTCCAGATCGTCAAGGGCTGGCTCGACGGGAACGGGGAGCGGCACGAGCGTGTCTACGACATCGTGTGGTCGGGCGACCGTCGACCCGACTCGGAGGGTACGCTGCCTCCGGTCGGAAACACCGTGGACGTCGCATCGGCCACCTGGACCAACACGATCGGTGCATCCGAGCTGATCGCCTCCTGGGAGGACCCCGACTTCGACCCGTCCCAGGCGGCGGTCTACTACGCCCGCGTTCTGGAGATTCCCACACCCCGCTGGACGGCATACGAGGCGGCCCGGTACGGCATCACGATGGACGACGAGGTGCCCATGATCACGCAGGAGCGGGCGTACACCAGCCCGATCTGGTACAACCCAGGCTGATGCGAAGCGTGGCCGCGAACCCCGGCCGCGCCTACCGAGCGGACCGGAGGCCGGGGCGCGGGGCGTGGAGGTCACGTCCGTCGTAGCATCGGCCGTGGCGGTGTTCACGGCGACCGCGGCGGAGCCGTAACCCAGGCGATCCCGAAGGATCGAGCGACGCTTTCGAGTCGGACTCCAGGCTCGTATGATGGGTCCCGGCGCTGACCTGCCCTTCCCCCCGGGGCTCAGATCGCCCGGACGGCCCACCGACGGCTCCACGTACGACCCCTCGTAGCGAAAGGAGCCGTTCGGAGCATGCGCAACGCACTCCTCGTGTACCCCGAGTTTCCCCCCTCGTACTGGGGCTTCAAATACGCGATCGAACTGCTCGGCAAGAAGTCTGCGATGCCGCCCCTGGGGCTGCTGACGGTCGCGGGCATGTTCTCACGGGATTACCAGCTGAAGGTCGTCGACCTCAACGTCGAGCCTCTGACCGACGTGCACCTCGCCTGGGCGGACATGGTCTTCACGTCGACCATGATCGTCCAGAGAGATTCGCTCTACGAGGTGATCCGCCGCTGCAACCGGGCGGGCGTACCGATCGTCGCCGGCGGCCCGCACCCTACCACGTTCCACGACGAGATCCGCCAGGAATCGGGTGGCGGGGTGGATCACTTCCTGTTGGGCGAGGTGGAGAACACGTTTGACGGCTTCCTGACCGACATCGCCTGCGGCACGGCTCGTGACGTCTATCCCGAGCTCGCCAAGCCGGCCATCTCGAAGGCTCCGCTTCCCCGCTACGACCTCCTCCGACTCCGCCGTTACAACTCGATGGCGCTTCAGTTCTCGCGGGGCTGCCCGTTCGACTGCGAGTTCTGCGACATCACCAAGCTCTACGGACGGGTCCCGCGGACGAAGGACACGGAGCAGATGCTGGGCGAGTTCGAGCTGCTCTACCACCTGGGCTGGAGAGGCTCGCTGTTCCTCGTGGACGACAACTTCATCGGCAACAAGCGTGACGCGCTTCGACTCCTTCCCCGTCTGCGGGAATGGCAGGGGCAGCGAGGGTATCCGTTTTCGCTGTTCACCGAGGCGAGCATGAACCTCGCTCAGGTGCCGGAGCTGCTCGAGTCGATGAGCGCGGCCGGATTCGACATGGTGTTCATGGGAATCGAGAGCCCCAACCCGGATACCCTTCTCGCCACGAACAAGAAGCAGAACATCGACAGGTCGGGAAGATCGGCCAACTACCTGCTCGATTCGGTCCGCACGGTCCAATCGCACGGACTGGAGGTAAGCGGCGGGTTCATCATCGGCCTGGACGGGGACACGGAGTTCGACTCACATATCCGCTTCGTTCAGGAGGCCGGGATCCCCCTCGCGATGGCGGGGCTGCTGACAGCCCTCAAGTCCACCGACCTCTACGAGCGTTTGGCGCGGGAGGGGCGGCTGCTCGGGGAGTCCACGGGCGACAATACCGACGGGACCCTGAACTTCGTACCGTTGCTACCGCGCGAACGGCTGATGGCAGAGTACAAGCGCGTGGTGGGTGCCCTGTACGATCCTTCGCTGAAGAACTACTTCGAGCGGTGCCTGACGCTCCTCAGGCGGTGGCGGCGCGTGAACCGACGCCGCAGGCGCATCAGATGGGCCGAGCTCCTGGCGGCCGCCCGATCCCTGCGACGCCAGGTGCTCTCCCGACAGGGGCCGGCCTACCTGCGCTTCCTGCTACGGGTTCTGAGAGAGCGTCCGGCCATGATCCCCGAAGCCATCCGACTGGCCATCATGGGCTTTCACTTCGAGAAGATCACCCGCCAGACGATCGCCGCGGACGACTTCAGACGCTACCTGGAGACGGAGCTCGAGGAATTCAAGGCCCGCATCGTCGACCTTGCGCGGACCCACCGGGCGTCGGTGGACGACGCAGGCGCCTACGTGCGCGAGGTCCTCTCCGGTGTTCGGTCCCGATACGACCAGCTTCACGTGGATTTCCGTCACGCCGTTCACGGCGCCGTCACCTCGTTCGAAGAGGGTGTGATGACGCAGCTCGAGGAGCTCGGCCTCGAGATCGGGGGACAGCCGACCTGAGCCCGCCGGGTTCGGAGACCGAACCCCCCTCCGCAGGCAGGATCCGGCGCCGGCTCGGCCGCTACGCGCGGACTGATCCCGGCGATGAAAGCGCCGCTCGAGGTCCGGCCTTTGGGCCGGTGGCACCGCCTGCAGCCACCTGCAGCCCGTGCTCTCTCTGAAAGACGGTTCGACTACCGTCACGGATCGCACGCTCGAGTCGTTCTCCTTCCGCCGCGACGAAGTGCGGTCGGACCGCACCGCCGATCGCACTCCGCGCGGTCGCACTCCACTGAAATGGAAAAGCTTGCGAAGCGTAGCTAATGCATCCAATGAGTAGCCGGGCAAACGCTCTCCGGAGCAGTCGAGCAATCCGGGGGTCCGCTTCCACGACGGGGGCAGTCACGATGGCTGACACGTGCATTCAGAGGGGTGCCCGAAGCCGCCTGGTGGCCGTGGGGATTACGGTGGGCTTGGCAGGCCTGGCGGGTTGCGGTGAGACCACGGTCAGCGTGCCGTTGCCGGCCGCCCGTGTGGAAGCTGTCGCCGACGGGAGCGTTCAAGGTCCTGCCGGAGGGCTCCTGGCTGATCCGATCGAGGTCCGCGTCTTCGGCACCGACGAGCAGCCTCTGTCCGGGGCAACGGTCACCTTCACCGCGACGCAGGGCGGCTCGGTGGATCCGGCGAGCGCCGTGACCGATGGGAACGGTGTCGCGCTTACCCGGTGGACGCTCGGGACCACGGCCGGGTCGAACGTGCTCACGGCGACGGCCGAAAGTGGCGTCTCGGCCATGGTCACCGCCACCGTGACCGCCGCCCGGGCTGCGACCGTCAGCCTCGTGGCCGGGGACCGCCAGACAGCGCCGGCCGGCAGCGCCGTGTCGATCGCTCCCAGTGTCCGCGTCGCCGATGCCTTCGGCAACCTGGTACCGGGCGTGCCCGTCACCTTCTCGGTGCTTTCCGGCGGAGGCCGCGTGGTCGACGGCGTGGGCACGACCGACGCTCAAGGCGTCGCCGCCGTGGGGAGTTGGATCCTCGGGCCCACCGTGGGCGCGCAGTCGTTGGCGGCGCGCGTCGAAGAGAGTGGCGTGGTCAACAACCCGATCGTCTTCACCGCGACCGCGACGGCACCGACCGGAGCGGAGATGGTGGCGACGGCCGGGGACAACCAGCAGGCTCCGGTAGGCCGCTTGGTGCCGATCGCGCCGACCGTGGTCGTGCGCGACGCCGCGGGTGACGGGGTGCCCGGGGCAATCGTCACCTTCTCGGCCACGGCCGGGGGAGGCAGCGTGGTCGGCTCGCGTCAGGTTACCGATGCTTCCGGCACGGCCACGGTCGGCGGATGGTTCCTGGGGCCTCTGCCCGGAACGAATAGGCTGACAGCCTCATCGCCCGGGCTGGGTCCGGTGAGGTTCACCGCCACGGGCGTCGCTGGGCTGCCCGTGTCCATGGTGGCCGTGTCTCAAACCACGCAATCGGCTCCGGTCGACACCAGGGTCAGCGACCCGCCCAGCGTGATCGTTCGTGACGCCCAAGGCATCCCGGTGCCGGGGGTGCGCGTAGCGTTCACGGTGACGGACGGCGGGGGAACCGTGGTCGGCTCACCCGACACGACCAACGCGAACGGCATTGCGGCCGTCACTTCCTGGACGCTCGGCGCGACGGTCGGGCCAAACACGGTGACAGCCACCGCCGAAGGGCTGCCGAGCGTGACCTTCGACGCGACGGGCACCGCGGGCGCCGCCGCCCGGGTCATCGCGATTGCCGGCGCGGCTGAGACCGCAGTACAGGGCACAGCGGTGGACAACCCACCGACCGTTCGGGTGACGGACGGCAGCGGAAACCGGGTGATCGGCGCGACCGTGACGTTCGCGGTGCTACAGGGGGGTGGGACGGCTACCGGGCTGACTCAGTCCACCGACGCACAGGGACAGGCGGCGGTGGGCAGCTGGACCCTCGGCAGCGGTGCCCCCAATACGCTCAGGGCTACGGTTGCGGGATCGGGCATCACGGGCAATCCCGTCACATTCACCGCGCAGTCGGCTACACAAATCGAGATCACGAGCGCGCCGGCCGGGCCCATCGATCTCGGGACGAACTTCACCATCACGGCTCAGTTACAGGACTCGGACGACGACGCGGTGGCGTTGCAGGGCGTGCAACTGACGATCGCCATCGCCTCGGGGGGTGGCACCCTCAACGGCACGCTGACCCGAGTCACGGATGCCAGCGGCGCGGTGAGCTTCACGCTCATCAACGTGACGGGGTCGGCGGGTTCACGGACGTTCAGGGTCAGCGGCACGGGTCTCGCGTCTGCGACGACTGCCGCGATCCAATTCAACTGATGACCCAACCATGAGACGTGCACTGATCTACGTGGTGGCAAGGGCGCGCCCCGTGCTCGGCCTGGTGGTCGGGGGGTTGACGATAGCTTCGGCCGCGAGCGCTCAGTCCCCACCCGTCAGCCAAGGCCAATGGCGGTTCGGTGCTTCGACCGGCGGGTACGTCGCTTCGTCGGCATTGATCAAGGCGTCCGACTCGGGCGATACCCGGCTTGCAGCGGGACCGGCCATCGCACTCGAGTCGCAGTACCTGGCCACCCCAGTGGTTGCGGTATATGCGAACGGCGTCGTGGCCTTCCCGACCGTCCATTTGGGGAGCGACATCCAGCCCGCCGTTGTCGGCCCATCCAACCAGGTGATCCTCGCGGGCGCCACCGCGGGCGTGATGCTCACGGCCGAGGACTGGCTCGGGGAGCATTTGGAGCCGACGCTCCGGCTCGGCGGCGGGCTCAAATGGTACGGCTTCGATCTCACCGGTGCGGAGAACCAGGTGCGGCCAACCGGCGATATCGGCCTGGGGCTGCGCGCCGTGGGGGTCGGAAAGATCGAGGGAATGGTGGAGGTCCGCTACCTCCTCAGCTCCTTCGATCAGAGCAAGCTACCCACTCGCGGCATCGCTCCCCAGAGTCAGCAACAGAACGACTTCTTCCTCTCGGTCGGGATCGGGATTCGACCCTGACGGGCGGGAGGGACATCGAAGCGGCGGTTTTCTCGACGCTGCACAGCTCGGGCCTCGGCGGCGCACGAGTAACCGTCGTTGGACGAGATTCACTCGTCGGCTCGAGTAGAGACCCGTGCACCATCGGTGATCTGCACCTATCGTATGGGCACACCCCAGACCGCAACCTTCCCGCGGTCGAAGATGGGCAGCACACCCCGGAGCGGACCAAGCCCCCGCCCACTAGCCAAGGAGGATCACCATGTCCCTGCGGTCAACAAGAGATCGGCTCACCGCCCTTCACCTCTGGTTGGTGGTGGCAGCGCTGGTTCCTGGTTCTGCTGAGGCCCAGGACCTGTCCCAGGGGCCGTTCGACCGGCTGGTGATCCGCGGTGTGATGATCATCGATGGAACCGGAGCCCCCCCGGAAGGTCCCTACGACGTGGTGGTTGCAGGGAACCGCATCGCGGATATGGTGCTGGTCGGCGACGACTTCGGACGGATCGACCCGTCGTCACGTCCCCAGGCCGGCGATTTCGATCTCGAGGCCGAGGGGATGTACATCATGCCCGGCTTCACCGATGCCCACGTCCACATCGGTGGCGAGCGGACCACCGGCCTTCCCGCCAGCTACTACTACAATCTGATGCTGGCCCACGGCGTGACCACCGTTCTCGAGGCAGGGAGTGGCCTCGGCGTGGAATGGACGCTCGAACAACGGGAAGGCAGCGCGAGGAACGAGATCATCGCTCCTCGCATTCTCGTCTACGCCAGGCCGGGGATGGCCTACGACGGACCCGTAACCGACCCCGACGAAGCGCGGCTCTGGGTGCGGGCGATGGCCGAGATGGGCGTGGACGGCCTCAAGCTGAGCTCCCACCCCCCGGCCGTCATGGAGGCCCTCATCGACGAGGCCCACCAGCATGGCCTGCAGACGACGGCCCACCTGGCCCAGGGTGGCATGTCCAGAGGGACAGGGCTCCGGAACAGTGTGGCACGCATGAACGTGGTCGACGCAGCGAGGCTCGGGTTGGATCACCAGCAGCACTGGTACGGTCTCCCCGAATCGATGCAGGAGAAGTACACGGTCCCGGACCTGGAACCCGATCACAACTACACCAACGAACAGGATCGCTTCAGGGATGCCGGCCGTTTCTGGGAGACCGTGGAGCCGGGCTCGGAAAAATGGAACAGCGTCATGGAGGAGCTGCTCGCTCTCGACTTCGACATCATCCCGACCATGTCGGTATACGAGCGCAATCGTGATCTGATGCGGGTAAAGCGCTCGGAATGGAACGATCTCTATGCCTCGGCAGACCATCGTGCCAGTTGGGACCCCGACCCCGGCAACCACGGATCACGCTACTACAATTGGACCTCGGAATTCGAAGCCAATTGGTGGGCAGGCTTCATCAAATGGCAGCGCTTCCTGGAGGAGTACAAGAACCGTGGAGGACGGGTGGGCACGGGGTCCGACGCCGGGAATGCCTACCACCTGTACGGGTTCGGATACATCCGTGAGTTGGAGCTGCTCCGCCAAGCCGGGTTCCACCCGCTGGAGGTGATCCGGGCCGCCACATTTCACACCGCCATCGCCCTCGACATGGAAGACGAGCTGGGAACCATCGAGGTAGGCAAGGTCGCGGACTTCGTGCTGGTCGGAGAAAACCCCCTCGTCAACCTCAAGGTGTTGTATGGAACCGGTACCCAGAAATACGTCCCTGAAACCGACGAGATGCTGAGCGTCGGCGGTGTGGAGTACACGATCAAAGCCGGCGTCGTATTCGATGCCAAGGGGCTGCTCGCCGACGTCCGCAGGATGATCCAGGCGCAAACGGCGGCCAGATGAGGGCGCCGTCGTGTGTGGTGCCGCCGAGGTGCCGAACACCTTCGCAAGGCGCAGAGCGGTCTCCGGCGTCGTCTCAACCCGCTCGGGCCGCTCGCAGATACGCCTGGATAGGACGGCCACCCCTCGCTTGACTCTCGCTTGAGCTTCCCCGCTCAGACTGGCTTCACGAGAACGCGCGTCAACGCGCCTGGTGGAACCATGACGACGAGGTGGCCAAATGAGGAAGCAACGCATCACCACGATGGCTCTTGTCGCTGCCGCGGCGCTGGGCGGCTGCGGCGAAGAAGGGCCCCTGGAGCCAGGGCCGACGAGTACCTTCGACGCGCCGCTCCTCGCGAAGGTCGAGGGACCCGCTCAGATCGAGGGGGAGATCGGGCCGGGAGCATTATACGGGCTATTTCTCCCTGCCGAGTGGAATGGCGACCTGGTCCTCTATGCTCACGGCTACACCGATCCGGCGGCACCGATCGCGCTACCGGGCGGCGGCTTGAACGCCCTACGCGACGCCCTGCTGGGCATGGGGTTCGGCGTGGCATGGTCGAGCTACTCGGAAAACGGATATGCGGTCAAGGATGGCGTGATCCGGACTCGGCAGGTCGGGGAGCTCTTTGCAGCGAACTTTGGAATGCCGAACAACACGTACGTGATGGGTCACTCCCTGGGAGGTATCGTGACTCTGATGGCAGCGGAAAAGCACCCCGGTCTCTACGCGGGCGCCCTTCCGATGTGCAGCCTGGTCGGGGGAGGACCGATGGAGATCGATTACATCTTCAACGTCCGAGTCCTGTTCGACTACTTCTTCCCTGGGGTCATCCCGGGGCATGCCCTGGAAGTCCCGGAGGGATTGGACTTCGCCACCCACGTGGTGCCCGCGGTGATCGGAGCGGTCTCGAGCGACCCCTCGAGGGCCATCGAGATGGCCGGTGTCGATCAGATCGAGCTCCCTTACACCAATGCCGATGAGCTGATCGGCTCCATCCTCGGTGCTTTGTTCCTGGCCATCGTGGGCGCGGACGACCTGCTCGATCGAACCCATGACACGTTCGTCGACAACTCGGAGACCGTCTACACGGGCTCGCTGGACGACACCGCTCTCAATGCCGGTGTCGATCGGTTCGAAGCGACGCAAGCCGCCAGGAACTACCTGGAGCGTTGGTATCTGCCGGAGGGCGATCTCGAGATCCCCGTACTGACCGTCCACACGACCATGGATCCGATCGTTCCGCTATTCCACGAACCGGCCTACGCGCAGATCGTTGCCACCGCCGGCAAGTCGGAGCTCTTGGTGCAGCGAGTGGTGGATCGATATGGTCATTGCGCGTTCGCTCCGCAGGAGCAGATCGCGGCATTCCTGGATCTCGTAAACTGGGTAGAGAGCGGAGTCGCACCGACCCCGTAAGCAGGGGTTGGGGGCTCAGGTCAATCGCCGAGCCCCCTCCCCATAGCCCTCGATCGGGTCGCGCTGCAAGCTCGCGATCAGTACCGACCTGACAGACAGTCCTCGGAACCGCCGCGGACGATACACCCAGCCCCCCGGCTCCGGTCGGGGGGCTTCCCCGTTGTGCGCCAGGCATGGCGCGGCCCGCCGGGAGGCGGGCGATAAACCGTGAGGCGAAAGCCGAGCGGGAAGTGAGTAGGGGGTGAGAGTCCCCTGGGGGCCCTGGTGGCTGGGAACCCCTAGCTGAACGGCAACCGTAGCTTCGCGAGGAGACGCGGGAAGGAAGCCGAAGGCAAAGCTCTGGCCCGAGGA
>JBDHHQ010000076.1:0-26488 GCA_039589315.1 Gemmatimonadota bacterium | reverse complement strand
AGCTCCTGGGCGCTCAGGGCCACCTTGGGCGCGTCGACAGCCATCGGATCGCCGAACGGGTCGGCCAGAATCCAGCCGCCCGCGTTGCGCTGTCTGCCCCGCTCGCCCTTGTTCCGACGGACCCGCCGGGGCACGAAGACGTAGTCGAGCCCACGCACGCCCTCTACAACTCGAGGAATCGGCTCCAGGTCACGGCGACGCTGGCGCAGCGACTCCAGGACCTCGGAAAGCCCCTCGACCTCCTCGCTGAGCCGGGAGGAGAGCTCGTCCAGCCTGCTTTCATGCTGATCGAGTCGTCGCCTTGCCGCCTCGCGCTCGGCACGCCAGGCGTCGCCCCAGACGAGTAGCCAGAGGGCCCTCAAATGCCGCCAGGGACGACGCTCGATGTTCCGCAGCTCACTGCGGACGCGTAGGAGCTGCTCCTCGAGGGTCGCCCGCTCCTCCTCGATCCTAGCGGCCTCGGGGGAGCCTCTGGTGCCCGCCACCAGCGGAGACCTCCACTCTTCGAGCTTGGATTCGAGCCCCCAGATCTCGGCATCGAGCCGGCTCTTCGCCTCGGCCCAGCGCCGGAGGCGCGGCACCATGGAGGTGGCCAGTGCCAGAGCGAGTTGTCGTTCGCTTCCGGCCTTCTTATCGGAGCCCCGAACGCGAATCGCGCTGTCGAGACGAATGATCTCCATGGACGGCCTCTCCAATCTGCCGAGCGGACTCGTCTAGCCTACCGACACGAGTGGCCCGCCCCGGTTCGGTGCAGGCCACTACGAAAGTAGGGCCCTCCGGACGACGACGTCGAGACCTTCGCTCAGCGGTCCGAGCCCGGGGCCCGTCGACCGCCCATCCCGGGAGCGCTGCCCCGTCGTGCCGAGTAGCGACCGTTCAAGCCCTGCGGCCGGGGCTGGATGCGGGGGCATGGACGTCACCGTAGCTTGCGGCTGACGCCTCGATCGGGAGGTGGGCAGCGGCGCCGCTCTCCCCGTCTCGCTCAGCCTCGATGCACCGGCCTGAGCCCCGACGCGCACGGCTGCGAACCCGTTCCACGGATTCCGTATCAGAATGCTCAGATCGGCGATCCCGACCGCATTCGTGGTCCTCTTGGCCGGAGCCGCCTGTGCCCGGCCACCCGCCGACGGGTGGACCCCGCTCTTCAACGGCCAGGACCTGACGGGCTGGACCGTGAAGATCGCCGGGAACGAGCTCGGCGAGGATCCGTGGGACACGTTCCGCGTGGAGGATGGCCTGCTCACCGTCGGCTACGAGGGCTACGAGAGCTTCGAGGACCGCTTCGGGCACCTGTTCTACGAAGTGCCGTTCTCCCACTACCGCCTGCGAGTGGAGTATCGCTTCCGGGGGAGCCAGGTGCCCGGCGCCCCGGGGTGGGCCCTCAGGAACAGCGGCGTGATGTTCCACGCGCAGAGCCCCGGGTCGATGCTACGGGCCCAGGACTTCCCCATCTCCCTCGAGGCCCAGTTCCTGGGGGGAGACGGGGTCGAGGCACGTCCCACCGCCAACCTCTGCACCCCGGGCACCCATGTGGACATCGATGGCGAGCAGGTGGAGGAACATTGCATCGGGGCCCGGGCGCCCACGTTCCACGGCGGGCAGTGGGTGACGCTGGACCTGCTGGTGCTGGGAGACTCCCTGATCGCACACATCCTGGACGGTGACACGGTGCTGGCCTACTCTCGGCCGGTGATCGGCGGGGGCGAGGTGGCCGGCTTTGACCCGGCGGTCAAGCAGGACGGCCGTCCGCTGACCGGGGGCTACATCGCGATTCAGAGCGAGAGCCACCCCATCCAGTTCCGCCAGATCCTGATCGAGCAGCTCGACGGCGGTCGGCGCTGATCGGGACCGACGCCACTCCACGAGGAGCGCCTGGATGACATCGCCAGATCGATCCCGCCTCTCTCGTCGCGCCTGGCTGGCCACGTCATCCGGCGTGATCGCCGCGGGACTCCTCAAGACGCGAGCCGACGCCGTGGACCTCGGGGCCCAGGAAGTGGCCGAGGTCGCGGATCCGACCAAGGTCCTCGGCCGCTTCGTGTCGGAGGTGGGACAGCGGGCGCCCGGGGAGCGGCCTCGCCGGTGGATCCGGACCGACGCCCCCTCGAGCTCCTCCCGTACGCCGCTGCAGGACCTCTACGGCATCATCACCCCGGCGGACCTCCACTTCGAGCGTCACCACGCGGGAGTCCCCGACATCGTGGATGAGCAGCACGAGCTGCTCATCCACGGGATGGTGGACCGGCCCACGGTGTTCCGGATGGCCGACGTTCGCAGGTTTCCCTCGGTGTCTCGCATCTGCTTCATCGAGTGCGCCGGCAACGGTGGGGGGATCTACAACCCGAGCAACATGCCCGAGGAAGTCACGCCGCAGAGGATCGATGGCCTGATGAGCACCAGCGAGTGGACGGGCGCGCCATTGTCCACCCTGCTGAGGGAGGTGGGAGTCCGGGACGGCGCGAGCTGGATCCTGGCGGAAGGCAGCGACGCGTCCGTCATGTCCCGCAGCGTCCCCCTGGAGAAGGCCATGCACGACGCCCTCGTCGCCTACGGGCAGAATGGAGAGGCGATCCGGCCAGAGCAGGGCTACCCGGCACGGTTGCTGCTTCCCGGGTGGGAGGGCAACGCGCAGATCAAGTGGCTCCGGCGCATCGAGGTGACCGATCGACCCACCATGACGCGGGACGAGACGTCTCGCTACACGGATCCCTTGGGAGACGGCACGGCCCGACAGTTCAGCTTTGTCATGGACGCCAAGTCGCTGATCACGTTTCCTGCGTACCCCTACGCGCTTCCGGCGCGGGGGTGGTGGGAGATCCAGGGGCTCGCCTGGTCCGGCCGGGGCAGGATCACCCGCGTGGACGTGAGCACCGACAGCGGCCGCTCCTGGGCACCGGCCGAGCTGCAGGCACCCGTCCTGCCCAAGGCCACCACCCGCTTCCGTCATCTCTGGGATTGGGACGGGCGGGAGACGGTGATCCTGAGCCGGGCGGTGGACGAGACCGGCTACGTGCAGCCCACGCTGCAGCAGCTCATCGAGGCTCGGGGGGAGCGGACGGCATACCACTGGAACCACATCCGGGCATGGAAGGTGGCGCCGGACGGGACGATCACCTTCGGTCTGGGCGAGCTGGTATGACCAGATGGCGCTGGCTGGCGGTGGCGCTGGTGGCGGCCTGCACTCCTCAGGGTGAGTCGGAGCTTGGGCAGTCTACCGCTGGTGGGCTCGGCAGCGAGGCCCCGCCGCCCGCCATGCCTGACCGGTTCGGTTTCGGCTCACCCGCCACTGAGTCTCGGATCGCCCTGTGGGACATCGACGTGGGGCCGGACGGCGAGGGACTCCCACCCGGGAGCGGCACGGTGAAGGCTGGGGAGCGCGTCTACCGGGAGCACTGCGTGACCTGCCATGGCCCCACCGGCACCGAGGGGCCCAACGATCGTCTGGTGGGCACGGAGCCCTGGGACCGTTGGCCCCGAGGCCGAGCTGTCGGGAATTACTGGCCGTACGCCACTACGCTCTACGACTACATCCGCAAGGCCATGCCCCAGTCGACTCCGGGAATCCTGACGCCGGACCAGGTCTACGCGGTGATCGCCTACATCCTGTACCTGAACGGGATCGTGGCCGAGCAGGCCGTCATGGATGCCGAGGCGCTACCGGCCGTGGAGATGCCCGCTCGCGACCGGTTCGTGCCCGACGACCGTGTGGGGGGAGCCACGGTCCGGTAGGGGTGGGGGCTCGTGCCAACCCCCATTCTCACCTCGGCGTGTGCATTCCCCATTCCAGGGAAACCTGAGGCCAGTGCGGACTCGTAAAGGGAGGAGTCAGCCCATGACGCCCTCCGGCGTCGGGTATGCCCCAAGGCAGGAGAAGCCGTGAGCCACGAGGAAGAGGTCCCCAGGATCGAGAGCGGGCCCCGAGGACGCCGTGAGGAACACCGGGTGCGCGGTGACCAACTGGTCTCCAAGGTCAAGGAGCTGATTCACGAGGGGAACGTCCGCCGCATCACGATCAAGAACGAAGAGGGCAAGACGCTCATTGAGATCCCCCTCACGCTCGGGGTCATGGGCGCCGTGCTGCTTCCGGTCTGGGCGGGCATCGGAGCGATTGCCGCGCTGGTGACCAACTGTTCGATCGAGGTGGAACGAGAAGACAAGGACGGCGAGGTGGGACGAGAGGACAAGGACGGCGAGGAGGAAGAGGACGCCGCCACCGAGTAACCCTCAGCCCGGCTTCCTGTACACGACCCGCCCGTCCACGACGGTAGCCACGACTTCGCCGTCGAGCAGCCCGGCGGGGTTCTCGGCACCCAGCCCGAACGGATCGACCGTGATGACGGTCAGGTCCGCCCAACGGCCGGGCTCGATCACCCCGGTCTGGGCTTCGACGAAGGCCGAAAACGCCGCCCAGGTCGAATAGGCCCGCAGGGCCTCTTCCGGAGTCATGGACTGCTCCGGAACCCATCCTCCCGATGGCTCGAGGGCTTTGTTCCTGCGGGTGACAGCCGCGTGCAGGCCATAGAAGACGCTCCAGTCGGAGCCCGGAAGGTCCGAGTTGAAGATCAGGGGCACGCCCACCTCCCGCATGGTCCGCCAGGCGTACGCGCCCGCGATGCGCTGTGGGCCCAGGCGGTCCTCGGCCCATGCCATGTCTTCCACGGCATGAGGCGGTTCCATCGAAGCGATCAGATCGAGCCCCGCAAGGCGGGCGAAGTCGTCGGAATGGAGGACCTGTGCATGCTCGATGCGGTTCCGGTTGGCCCGGGCCGTGGGCGCGTCGCGGTACACCGACTCGATGAAGTCCAGGGTCTCCCGGTTCCCGGCGTCGCCGATGGCGTGGATGCCGATCTGGAATCCGGCGGCCATCATGCGGCTCGCCCAGCGCTGATCGAAGCCGTAGCCCTCACCGCTGACACCCCGGTGGCCCGGCCGGTCGGAGTAGTCCTCCAGTAGCCGCGCGCCGCGGGACCCCAGGGCCCCGTCGTAGTAGGCCTTCACGGACCGCGTCCGCAGCATGGAGTCGGCGTCCCTGTCGGGTCCGGTCTGCTCCCAGCCGCCGAGAAGCGCGGTATCCCGGCCCGACAGCATGGCATAGACCCGGATGGGGAGTCGGCCCTGGGACTCCAACGCGGTGAACGCTTCCATCGCCTCTGCGGACACACCAGCTTCGTGGACCGTGACGAATCCCGACCGAGCCATCTCTTCCAGGCCCGCCACGATCTGATCCTGGAGCTGCTCGGGCGTGGGTGCGGGGATCGCGTCATCAAGAAGCTCGATGGCGCGATTGAGGACGAGCCCGGTGGGTCGACCTCGAGCGTCCTTCCGGATCTCTCCACCCACCGGCGCTTCAGTGCTGCCATCGATTCCGGCGGCTTCGAGAGCCATCCGGTTGGCCCAACCGGCAAAGCCGTGCAGGCCGCGGAGATAGACCGGGTGATCCGGAACTTGCTCCGAAAGCAGCTCCATGTCCGGGTACCGGTCGGCCCAGGCTCCCTCGTCCCACCCGGCGCCTACGATCCACGTTCCTGCGGGTACCTGGTTGGCGCGCTGCACCGCAAGGGCGACGGCTTCCTCCTCGGTCTCCACCCCCACCAGATTGACCCTCGACAGCAGCGCGCCGAGCTCGGCCACGTGCGTATGGGAGTCCACCAGGCCGGGCAGGACCGTCGCACCTGCGACGTCCAGGACCTCGGTGTCCGGTCCGGCGTACCGGCGCCCCTCATCGCCGTCGCCCACGAACACGATCCTGCCGTCGCGCACCGCGACGGCCTGGGCGTCGGGCCGCCAGCCTCGGTCGGGTGCATAGGGGGCGTCTGCCGCGGGCGTCCCGTCGGGTCAGGAGCAGAGCGGCGTGCCTGGAGCACCCGATCGATGAGTCACGCATGATGGATTCCTCGGGCTGTGGCCGTCAGCGGCGTCCAGCTTCCAATCCCATGGCTTCGAGCACCAATGCGGACAGCTCGCGCTCCAACTCGCCGAGAACGACCCGCATCGAGGGCTCGTCGACGAGATTGCGCATCTCGTACGGATCCTCCACCAGGTCGTACAGCTCGCGCTCAGCCGGATGCTGCATCCAATGGATGAGCTTGTATCGATTGGTGCGTACGGCTCTGTAGTCCATGTCCAGGAGCCACGGTCTCGGATTCTCGTACGTGTAGAACTCGATGAGAGCGGATTCGCGCCACCCGGTGGCGTCTCCCCGCAGAAGCGGCGTCAGCGACTCTCCCTGGATGTGACGGCCGATCTCGGCACCTCCGACTTCGAGGACAGTGGGGGCGAGATCCACTGACAGTGCCAGGCCCTGGATGCGAGCACCGGCTGCCGCCAACCGCGGATAGCGTATCAGAAGCGGAAGGCGGATGGATTCTTCGTAGGGTAGGCGCCGCTCCTGGCTCAGCCAGTGCTCACCGAAGAAGAAGCCGTTGTCGCTCGTGAACACGATCATCGTCCCGTCGAGCGTGCCCTGCGCCTCGAGCGCCCCGATCATCCGGCCGAGGCTTTCATCCACCGCCAACACCATCTCGGCTCGACGGCGGATCGTCTCCTCGGAGGTGCCCAGGTCCAGCATGAATCCGAACTCCTGGGCCATCTCTGCTGAATCCCGATACCGGAGCGAGCGCTGAAGCGTCGGCTTACCGATGAGCTCCTCTGGCGACGTGACGGCGTTCGGACGGCGCGGATACACCTCTTCTTCATAGCGGCCGTAATGGCGCGGTGCCGGTATGTAGGCCCTGGGATAGTCAGGGTCGACGGAGCCATCGTCCAACTGACGGGCATCGGGGTGCACCGCTTTGTGCGCGATGTACAGAAGGAAGGGGCGGTCGCGTCTCCGTTGGACGAACTCCACCGCCCGGTCGGTAAGGAGGTCCGTGATGTATCCCTCGACCCTGTGCAGCCGGCCGCTCTCGAAGATGTCCGGGTCGACCGTTCGTCCCTGTCCCGGAATCGCGGCCCAGTAGTCGAATCCCGGCCTCGGCGACGGGTCGTTTCCCATGTGCCACTTTCCCAGGAACCCGGTTTCGTAGCCCGCGGCCTGCATGGCGCGCGGGAAAGTGTTCAATCGGTGACTGGCTCGGTCTCGGGCAACGTTGTCGATGATGCCGTGGCGCGATGGGTATTGGCCGGTCAGGAGACTCGCACGATTGGGGGAGCACAGCGGGACCGCGTGAAAGGCGTCGAGGAACATGGCGCCTTCGGCCGCCAACCGGTCGATGTTCGGCGTTTCGAGGTAGGGGTGTCCACCCACGCCGAACTCGTCGAAACGGAGGTCGTCCACGACGATGACGATGACGTTCGGCTGGACTTCGTCCGTCGTCTGAGCGTCGAGCCCGCCCCGGGCGCTTGATGGGCAGGCGAGCGCGGGTGCTGCGATCAGAAGGCGAAGGCAGAGACGGCTGAGAGCTCGTTTCATCGATCGCGCTCCGAGCCGGAGCTGGGGTTGCTCGGTTCGGGGTCGCCGTCGACCCATGGTCGACGAACCGGATGGGCTGACCGCTCTCGCCTCATTCCGTCACGGGCTTCCGGGGAAGCCGCTCATCGCGCATGGCCGCGTGGTAGGCGAAGCTCGCCATCACGACCGCGTTGATCATCAGGTCCCTGGGGAGGAGCTTGTCGAAGGTGTCCGTGTTGAAGTGATGCGTGCGTGCCCGGTAGTCGATGCGGTCCTGGACGAACTGGAAGCCGGGTAACCCGGCCTCATTGAACGACAGGTGGTCGGTGCCCGTGTTGCTGAAGCGTGAGAGCGTCTTCACGCCGAGGTCGTGAAACGGCTTCATCCACGCCTCGAGAATCGGTGCCACGAGAGGGTGTCCCTGCAGGTGTATACCCCTGAACTGGCCCGTGCCGTTGTCCATGTTGAAGTAGACCGAGAACTTGTCGTGGGCTCGGGTGACGCCCTCCATGGGATCGCCGAAATGGTTGCGCACATAGCCCCGCGACCCCTTGAGCCCCCCTTCCTCGTGGCTCCACAGCATCACGCGAATCGTGCGCCGTGGCTTCGCCTCGATGGCTCTCAAGATCCGCATGGCCTCCAGCACGGTCGACACCCCGCTGGCGTTGTCCGTCGCTCCGGTGCCGGCGTGCCAGGAGTCCAGGTGGGCGCCGACGGCCACGACCTCGTCCGCCAGGTCGCTGCCCGGGATCTCGCCGATGACGTTGTATCCGCTCGGGTCGCGGTCGTCGATCGCGACTGCGACGTCGACCTCCAGGGTCACGGGAAGGCCGCGCTCGAGAATGCGATGGACGCGATTGTAGTGCTCGGTGGCGACGGCGAGAGTGGGCAGGGCGTTCTCGATGCCCGCACGGCTGCGGTCGTCGCGACTGCCCGGCCGTCCCGTCGCGTAGACCGTCCCGTCCCCGCCGATGCTGGCCTGCAAGACCACGAGGACGCCCTCTTCCTTGTAGAACTCCTCCACGTCGGCCTCCGACACGCCCTCCGGCCTGAACGCTTGTTGCTGCAGTTGACCGCGCGCGTGTCTCTCGAGGAGCAGGTCGGACCCCTCGGTCTCGAAGACGTGGAGGGACTCCTCATTGTGGCGGAAGGCGTCCTGAACGAACCGGGGCTCGATCGGCATCGGAGGTGTGGCCAGAACGATGGCGTTCGCCAGGCTCCCCCGGTACCGGTCGAAGTCGGTCGCGTCGCGAATGGTGGCGATGACGGCCGGACCGACGATCCTGCCGTCGGTTCCGGGCGTGAACGCGAGCGGGTAGGCGACGATCATCTGGTAGTCCGGCTCCGTCATGTGAACCGAGATGCGCTCGATGTCCCAGCCGACCGTTTCGTCCCCCCAGGGCTCTCTTTCGATTCTCGCGAGCCCCATTTCCTCCATTTGCCTCATCGTCCAGCTCTGGGCCTGCCGCATGTTGGGAGAGCCCGTGAGGCGAGGCCCGATCACGTCGGTGAGGTAGCCGGCGAAGTCCATGACGCGGGAGTTCTCGAAAGCCTCGTGCCGGATTCGGTTCACGACATCCCAGTGAACCGGCTCCTGCGCAGCTGCGGGGAGAGTGGAGAGCGGCACCGTCGCGGCGGCGGTGGCGATCAGGACCCAGGTGATTCTCATCATTCGCTCGTGTCGGGCAGATGTGAAGCTCATGCAGTGTCCGAGTTGGCTGGCCTCCAGGGGTCCGGCCAATGTACCGGTGGTGCCTGGGCGGAGACAGCAATGGCGGGTCACGGATCTCGAGCCCGGTACAGTTCGCCTTGCACCCCGTCCCCTCTCCCGGACAGGTTGGGGACCAGTCCCTCCACAGGACCTGATCGTCCGGACGCCCCGAAAACAAGGTCGCTCCAAGATGCCCGCCCTTCGAATCCCGTCGCTGAGCCTCATGTTGGCGGCCCTGATGGCCCCTGCCCCGGAGGCCCACGCCCAGGACCCCTACCCTTCGAGCTTCTCGAGCCGGCTCGCCGAGGCCGGTCCGGTGCGGGATGGGCTCGATTGGATCGAAGCCAACTTCGAGGCGCAGGTCGAGGAGTGGATTCGTCTCACCGAGATCCCGGCGAAGTCAGGCCAGGAGGCAGCCCGCGCCGTCTACTTGAACGAGCAGATCGAGGCGGCCGGTATCGAGGTGGAGGTGGACGAAGCCGGGAACGTCGTCGCCTATTGGCGGGGGACGGGTGGCGGGCCCACCATCGTCTTCGGCGCGCACATGGATACGGTCCACCCGATGGACACCGACGTGACGGTGACCCGGGACGGGGACACGCTCAGGGCTCCCGGGGTCTTCGACAACAGCGCCTCGCTCGCCAACATGATGGCGGTGATCCGGGCGCTGAAGCACGCCGACGTTCGCACGCGGGGCGACCTCGTTTTCGTCGGAACGGTGGAGGAGGAGCTCGGCTTCAACGGGATGGACGCCTGGCTCGACGCCAATGACGGCGTAGCCGATGTGGTGGTGGCGCTGGACGGGGGGCTCGGCGGCGTGTCGTACGGTGCGCTCTGGTTCGCCGGCCGCCGGTACATCTTCACGGGTGCGGGCTCCCACACGCTCTATTCCCGGGGCAAGCCACACCCGGCCCGAGCCCTGTCCGAGGCGATCGCGTCCATCTACGAGATCCCCATCCCCGAGGACGGGCCTTTCGCCGTCTACAACGTGGGCATGCTCGGAGGCGGCAAGGTCACCAACGCCATTCCGCAGGAGACCTGGTTCACGGTGGACCTCAGGTCGGTTTCACCATCGCTCATCGACGAGCTGGACCGGGAGCTGGACCGCCGGGTGGCCCTCGCCGCGGATCGACACGACGTCGAATGGAGCCGAGACCCCCCGTCCAGTCCATCCGCGGTCGTAGCGGCGCGTCAGATGTTGTCGGAGGCGGAGCGACGCTCGCACCCGCTCGTACAGACGATGATCGACATCTACGCGTACCTGGGCATCGACGCCCCGGCGCGAGATACGGGATCGACCGACGCCGTCGCTGCCGTGCGTAGAGGGATTCCCGCAGTGGCCATCGGGCGCTCGCGAGGCGGCGATCAGCACACGCTGTCCGAATGGGCCGATGTGCCGAGTGCGCTGACGGCGACCCAGGCGGTCCTGCTGGTGGCGGTGAGCATGGCCGGCTTGCCGATGATGTGATGGAGGGAGTCCATGGCCCCGAGGACGTCGCGGACCCAGGCTCCCGGACGTCCCCGACCACCTCCCGTCTCCAGCCCCGCAGACGGGTGCGGCGCTCGGGGTCGATCCGGTGAGCGGTGGCTACCTGGGGGCTGCGATCGCGCACAGGGCCACGCCACGCTCCTTGCCCTTCAGCTCCACTTCGCCGAGCATCTCCACGTCGTAGCGGGACTCCAGGTCCAGGGCGTCCACGAGCTCGGCCGATGCCAGTAGTTGCCGTCCGAGCTGGTTGCAGACGGACTGGATGCGGGCGGTGGTGTTGAGCACGTCTCCGTTGTAGACGATCTCACGCTTCAGATCGCCGATCTGTGCGCTGATCACGTCTCCCCAGTGTGCGCCTGCCTTGAACTCGGGCATGAGGCCGTACTCTCGCTCATACGCCTCCCGGTGCCCCTCCAGGTGCTTCTGGATCTCGAAGAAGACCCTGATGGCGTTCGCGTTCCTCCGGCCATCCTCGAGCGGCCAGGTCAAGACGATCTCGTCCCCGACGTACTGGTAGATCTCCGCGTCGGTCTCGAGGATGGGCTCGGACATGTCGGAGAAGAACCGGTTGAGGAAGGCGTAGTACCGGTCGGCCTCCATCTGCTCGGCGATACGCGTCGAGTCCTTGAGATCGATGAACATGAAGATCCGGGGCTCTTTGCGGGGGCGATGATATCGCCCGCTCACAAAGCGACCCAGATTGCCCGGCCCGAGCAAGCGGTTGAGCTGGATGACGAAGAGGATCATCACTGCCAGCGCGAAGGAGAGGACCAGAAACACCAGCATGTCCTGGGAGACCAGGTCCCCCAGGTACTCCGGCACCGTCTTGTCGCCGAGGACGACATCCAGCCACAGGAGACCTGCGGCGCCGGCGTAGAGCATGACCGCCAGAACGGCGGCCTTGACCAGGAGATGGGGAACGAAGGGAAGGTTCCTGAGGCGATCTCGGAAGATGAAGAACTCGAATACGCCGATGACCAGGCCCATGGTGAACCCGATAACGAAGGAGCCGGGGTTCACGCCGCGGATCTCGATGTAGCGGATGACGAAGGAGACCGGGACGCAAGCCAGGGCCACCTTGAGCGTGGCCTCGATTCGCCTCCGCGTATAGACGTTCACGGACCAGGTGGCTCGAGCGGCAACTCCACCTGCTCGTCCCAGATGTGCTCCAGGAACCATTGCCAGTTGTGCCACAGGCCGCCGAGCCGCTGCTTGAGCGGCCCCACGCCGTGGCTCGAGCCGGGGTAGATGACGAACCGGTTCTCGACGCCCAGGTCCTGGAGCGCGTGCTGCAGCTCGTAGGCGTTCAGCACCGTCACGACCGGATCGCCGTCCACGTGCTGGATCAGAGTCGGTGTGGACGCGTTGTTGATGTAGGTGATGGGCGAGGCCACGGCGTAGGCGTTCGGATCCTCCCACGGTGCCGCGTCGAAGGAGTAGAACCGCGTCGTGTAGCTCGTGGGCTCCCAGGCGTAGTGCGTGCGCCAATCCGAGATGCCGGCGCCCACCGACACGGCCTGGAACGCCTTGCTCGTGGCGGTCAGGTACGCCGAGATGAACCCACCGTAGCTCCACCCCATGAGGCCCACGCGGTCAGGGAGCACGAGCCCTTCGGCCACCAGGTGCGCCACGCCGGCCTCGACGTCGCCCGCATCACCCCACCCCAGTGCCCGGTGGTGAAGCTGCCGAAACTCACCGCCGTAGCCGGTCGAGCCCCGGTAGTTCGGCTCCAGCACCAACGCGCCCTTGCGCAGAAAGTGCGTGATAGGGTAGACGCCGGATGACGTCAGCCGCAGCGCCGGGGTCGACACGGCCCGCGGCCCGCCGTGGACGACCACCAATAGCGGGTAGCGCTGGCCGGGGTCGTAGTCGGTGGGCTTGTGGAGGATGCCCTCGACGGTGATCCCGCCGGGACCGGTCCACGACACCACCTCGCGGGTGCCCACCGCCCAACCGGCCACCTGCTCGGTCACGTCGGTCACGGCGCGTGGTGTGAACCCCGGCGCTTCAGCCCGGTGGATCTCGCCCAGACGGTCCGGTGTGGAGGCCAGGAAGGCCAGCGCCGACCCGTCGGCCGAGATGCTCGCCGGCCCGACCAGATGGGGCGCGTCGGTCATCCGAGTGAGCGAAGCGTTGGCCGGATCGAGCCGAAAGAGGTGGCTCTCCACGCCCTGGAGGGCGGTGAGCCAGATCCCGTCGCGAGTCCACGCGAACGGGTTGGGCTGCGTGGCCAGGTCCCGGGTCAACACCCGGACCTCCCCGCCCCCGGCCGGCACCGCCACCAGCTCCATGGGCAGGTTGGTGATGCTGTCCGACAGCGTGGAGAGAAACGCCACGGTGCGGCCATCCGGCGACCAAACGGGCCCCCGATCTGGACCGGGCTGGTCGACCAGCGTACGCACCCGGCCGCTGGCCACGTCCACCACCGAGACGTCGGCCGTCCACCACGAGTTGCGCCCCCCGTCGAGCTGGTGGACGAAGGCGATCCGGGACCCGTCCGGCGACCAGGCCATCTCGGTCACGGTGAAGTCACCGTGGGTGAGCCGGCGGGGCTCACCGTCGCCGTCCATGGCCAGCAGCCAGAGGTGGGAGTCCCGGTGGCCCTCGTCCCGGAACTCGAACGGGCCGTAGAGCTCCTGCTCGTGGCGACCCCGGTCCGAGGCGGGCTCACGGGCGAGGACGGCGAGCGTGGCGCCGTCGGGCGAGAAGCGGACGGTGCCCGCGCCTTCGACTTCCAGCCGGAGGGTCCGCGTGCGTCGCCCGTCAGGGCTGAGGAGCTTCAGCGCCGGTGCCTCACCGGTGGCGCGGAAGGCCAGCCACTGGCTGTCCGGCGTCCACTGTGCGCCACCGCGGAAGCCATCCGCCTCGGTGGCGATGCGCACGGGGGCGCCGTCGCCGTCCGCGATCCAGAGCTCTTGCACGGACCTGTTTTCCTGCCAGTCCGGGACCCGCCGGACGAAGGCGACCCAACGGCCGTCCGGGCTGATGCGGGGGCCGGCGACCGAGTGGAGGCTCAGGATGTCGCGGAAGGTCGGGCCGCCCGCAGGGAGGCCAGGATCGCCCGAACCCGCAGAGCCCGTCTGGGCGGAGGCCGGGCCGGGCAGCAGGGGTGGCGCGAGGACGAGCGCCAACTGGGCCGCCACCAGGCGCCCCACGGAAGGGATTCTTCTCAATGCAACCCATCCGATCGAGATCATGGCACCTTCACCGGTACGTCTCGAGATCCCTGAGGCGATGCGGTCGCCGCCGCTCCGGGAATAGCACGGAGCGGGGCAGCCCCGCGGCCCTCAAGGTGCCGTGACCGGGCGGTTGTTGGCCACGGCGGCGATCTTCCATGCGTCGTCGAGTCGGAGGAGCAGGTAGACCTCGGTGAAGTCCAGCACCGTGGGGTCGCCGTCCCCACTGCTGGCGACGGTGCGCGTCTCCGTCCAGACGGTCGCGATGTCGCCGTCAACCTCGACGTCGACGGGCTCGACAATGCGATCATAGGCAGCCAACGTGTTGAAGAGCACCGTTCCCACGGTGCGCCACAACGCGTCGAGGTCCTGGGTCAGGGCTGTCTCTTCACCCATGTCCGCGTGGGAGGAGTGGAGATTGAGTTGGACGCCACCGGTCGCTACGGCCGCGAGCGCCGCATCGACGTCCTGATCCGTGATGGCCTCGTTGAACGCGAGGACCGCGTCGACGGGGCCTCGCTCCTCCGGGCTCGGCGCGCAGGACGCCAGGAGGACACACGAGGCGAGCAGGACCGGACCTGAGGAAGAAGGCAGGTGCATTTCGACGCTCCGGAGAGTCTGGGCGAGCGTCCGCGGCCAAGCGAGTAGAGATCGCCTCGCCGCGGACCTCTCCGCCCTCAGTGCATGGTCGCTGCCAGGTCCCGCATCGTAGTGGCGAGCAACCGCTGGCGTCGGGCGTCGCCCAGCTGATCGCCGGCGTCCACCATCTCGGCATTCTCCTCCAGCGCGGAGGCTGCCTCCTCCAGCTCGGCCGCGACTGCCGCGCCTTCCGTCGTGTCCGCCCGATCCAGGGCGTCGGTGACGCGCTCGGCCAGCCTCGGTTGGACGCCCTGGCCACGCTCGAGCTGATCCATGTACGCCCGGGCCACCACCACGCTGGCAGGCCACACGAACCTGGGCTGCATCTGCGCGTTGAACTCCTTCACCTGGACCAGGGCCGCCGCGTCGATCTCGTTCTGGGACATGAAGTCGCTCGGCGTGAGCCTGAAGACGTCGATGCCCCGGGAGATCTCGGCGCCGTAGATATGCCCATTGTTCCAGTAGGTGGACCAATAGCCCCCGGTGTGCATCACCGTGTCGCTCAGGGGGCCCCGGTCGAAGAAAGCGATTTCGATGGGGTTGCTCGCGTCCGTGAAGTCCAGCATGGACAGCCCGCCCTGGTACCAAGCCTGGACGAAGATATCGCGGCCCGGCACGGGAATCAGCGAGCCGTTGTGGGCCACACAGTTCTCCATCTCGGTCTGGGGCACGGGCAGCTTGTAGTAGCCAGCCAGCTCCATCATCCCGTCTTCGATCTCGAATATGGCGTTGGCGCCCCAATCCGCCGGATCACTGGCCCGGCACCGGGCCGCGCCGCCACCGCCCCACTCGTCCGTGAAGAGGATTTTGGTGCCGTCGTTGTTGAACGTGGCCGAATGCCAGTAGGCGAAGTTGGGGTCGATCACCTCGTCGATCCGCACCGGGTTCACCGGGTCGGAGATGTCCAACAGGATGCCGTTTCCGGAGCAGGCCCCACCGGCCAGGCCGAGCTCGGGGTACACGGTGATGTCGTGGCACCGATTGGTCTCGCGGGTCTCCTGCGTGCCGGGACCGTGGTCGCCCCCCTCCCACAGCCCGGCGATGTTGCCCGTCACGGGGTCGGCGAAGAGTCGTGGCATGCTGACGATCCTGGCCTCTTCCGGAGCGGCCAGGGGCACTTGGATGACCTCGATGCGGAAGAGGGCCGTATTCGGGTCCTCGCCGGGGGACAGGCCGGAACACCCTTCGAGCTCCTCGCCGGGCCGCACGTCGGACGTGCCCTGGATATAGACGTAGAGGTTGTCGTCGTCGTCCGGGTCCTTCACCAGCGTATGCGTGTGGGATCCCCTGCACGACTGGACGGCCGCCACCTGGCGAACGTGGTCCAGGTCCGAGATGTCGAAGATCCGCACGCCCCGGAAACGCTCGACGCTCACCGTGTCCTGCACCCCCTGGGTCCCACAGTCGAGGCGGCCCCGGGTCTCCTGAGCCGACATGAACAGCAGGTTGCCGTAGACCGACACGTCGCCCTGACCGCCTGGGCAGACCACCGCGACCCCCAGCCTGGGATCGGTGGGATCGGAGATGTCGTAGATCTGGAAACCGTTGTAGTTGCCCTGGAAGAAGAGGTCACCCTGGAACGCCAGGTCGGTGTTCGAGAAGGCTCGGTCACCGGGCGTGTCGGGATTGAAGAAGCCCTCGGCGCGGGGGAGGCTCGCGATGTGCTCGAGGTTCCAGATGGCCGACTCGGCATCCATCCAGCCGGCCTTCAGCCCGATCCGGGGATCGAGCACGTTGAAATCGAAGGCGGGCCGCGGAGGCGGCTCGGACACGGTCTCGGCCGGCTGCTCGGGGAGCTCGTCGGCGCGAGGTGGCTGCTCGGGCAGCTCCTGAGCCGAGGCGGAGGCGCCAGACCCGACGCTGATCAGGAGCGTCACGAGGGCTGTGGCAAGCGGGTGCAAGGTCACCCCGGGAAGCGGGGTTCCGGTCTCGAGCGGTGTCGTGCTGTTCTTCCTGCTCCTGCTCATCTCGCATTCCCGGGTTCGTGTCCGTGCGCACATCGTGAGCTCGAGCTCACGGTGTGTTCGTCGTCTCGGTGGCCGCACGTCTGGCCGACCAGCACCACCGTCCTTCAGCGCAACTCGTCCAGCATCTGCCCCATGCGGCGGATCTCCATTTCCTGATCCGAATCCACGTCGGAGGCGAACTGGAACGCCCACGACTCCTGGCCCCCGCCGGGTGTCGAGAACAACTCCCGGACCATGACCAGCGCTCCCTGGTGGTGGACGATCATGAGCTCCAGGAAGAGGCGGTCGAACGCGACGCCCTCGGCCGCGGCCAACTGATCCATTTGCTCCGGCGTGAGCATCCCGGGCATGAGACCGCCGTGCATTCCGCCGTGGCCCCCGGTCGCCACGTCGTGCCCCGTCGTCTCGCCTGCGCCGGGCACGGATTCGCCGCGGTCCCGGAGCCAGCGTTCCATGAGGGCGATCTCGTCTCGCTGCGAGATCTCGATGCGGCCGCCCAGGCGCAGGAGGCGCTCATCCCTGGTGCGCCCAGGCATGAGAGCCACCATTTCGATCGCCTGCGCGTGGTGCGGGATCATACCCTGCATGAACCGGACGTCGGCGTCCGAGTGTCCGGGCACGCCCAGGCTCGCCACCTCGTTGGCCGTGAGCTCACGGCTGTCCTCGCCGGGAGCGCCGGCCTGCACGTACCGGGGGCCCGCGCTCTGGGCGATCGTGGCTTCCGGTGGCGAGGCCGTGGATGCCCCCGCCTCACCGGAGTTGGACGGGGCCGTCCCCGACTCGGGTTCGGGAGCGGCCGTCCCGCACCCGGCGGCGACGGCGGCCATAAGGAGGACGGACAACCTCATGGGATATCTCGCTCTACTGGTGGTCGCAAGGCCGAGTATCCTACAGGTCGGACGCCGATCGCACCACCTGGAAGCCCTCCCCGCTGGACTGGATCGCTCGGCGCCGGGGTGTCCATGCGGGTGAGCGGTGGGATATCTCGGTGGGGCGCAAGGTGTTGGGCCGCTGCGACACTTGCGGGCGCGTCCGGGCGCCCCGAACGTTGAGATCCCCCCGGTGCGCCCCGCCGCCCGTGTCCTCGGCGGCCGGTCGGACGAACGCAGAGAGTCGTGTGCGCATCGAGCGGGCGTGAAGGGAGGTGCGTATCATGGGACCCGCAAAGATCCTACCGGCGTTCGGCGCCATTCTCGCCGTGGCCCTCGCCTCCTGCACTGCCGATCCGTCTAGCCTGACGTCAGGCCCAGACGGGATCACGAGGCCAGCTGCAGTCGCGGCCGCCTGTTCTGCACCGGACTGGGACGCAGGAACGGCCTACGCCCGGGGCGACATCGTCTCCCACGGGAGCCACGAATGGCGAGCCAAGAAGCCCAGCCAGGGCATCGCCCCGGGAAGCCACCCCGCATACTGGTCGGACCGAGGCGCGTGTGCGTCCGATCCGGGCGGCGAGCCCCCCGATCCAACGCCGATTCAAATCTTCGGGGTTTGGCATGCCGGCAACCACTACGCCGACTGGAGCCTCGAACGCGACATGGTCGAGTTCGACCAGGCCAACCACTGGATCATCGACCGGGGCGACGGGCAACCGTCGGTGAATCTGGTGGTGCTGAGCTTCCTACAGCCCATGAAGGTGCTGAACCTGACGAGCGACGATGTCACGGTGGCCGGCGTGCCCATCGGCATGACCCAGGAAGTCGTGGACTACTTCAAGGACGCCGGCATCCGGGTGATGATGTCCATCGGCGGTGTCACCTACATCGACTTCTGGGACGAGGCGCTGGCCACCGACGCCACCCAGCTCGGGCTGAACGCGGCCGCCATCGCTGCGCAATTCGACGTCGGTATCGAGATCGACTACGAGCAGAACACGGACCCCGATACGGTCGGCCTTCAGGCGTTCGTCGATGCGTACCGCTCGGCGCATCCGTACGACGCCAGCGGCGCCGACCACGCCGCGCGCCTGACCATCGATCTGGCTGCGGGCGGCCGTTACCTGCAGGCGCTGAACCGGTACGCCACCACACACTGGCTCGACAACGCGAACCCCGTCCTGGACTACGCCAACGCCATGGTGCACCGGTCGTCGGGAACGCCGGACCACTGGCAGGAGCACGTGGACGGCAAGCCACAGTACGATCCACCGATCCCGCCGAAGGCCCCGAACAGGTTCACGGGCGGCTTGTACCTGAAGGGGAGCATGGCCAACTGCACGGACTTCTATGCGTCCGAGCAGTACGAGCACGCGGAGTACGTGCATATGGTGGCTCCAAACGGGGCGGGCCTCACGATCGGGATGCTCGGCTACATGTTCTGGGCTGCCGAGACACCTTCGGCTAGAAAGAACTACACGCCGACGACGCCGCCCAACAGCTGCGAGAACGGAATGGGGGTGGCCGCGTCCGTCTTCGACATTCCGATTCCCATGCCCCCGCTGCGACAGGAGTGAGCTGGACCCGCGCGATCAAGAGCCTTGCCCTTCATTGATCGTCGAAACTACCGTCGATATGGGGATTAGACGCATTCGCGGCTCGAAAAGGGGTGCTCAGTCCGCGGATCGTCGTCTCTCACGGATTCCCTGGAGGTAACATGACGCCGATCGTGCCCGGAGACGACCTGGAGGTCGAGACTACGCATTGCACCATGTGCGGGGCCCCGGTGACGGGGGGATCGACCTGCGGGCAGTGCGGAACGGTGGTCGCGCCTTCCCCCGTGCAGCGCCACGCCGGGGCGAGCCGTATGGATGCGGCGGAGTGGGCGACCCTGACCTTCGCTCCCTTCTGGGTGTTCAATGCGGTTGCCGGTGCTGACGGTAAGCTCCGGCAGAAGGAGTTGCTCGCGCTGCAGAAGGTGATCCAGCGGGTGGCGCTCACCGACTCGCCATTACTGGACGAGGTCTTGGCCCAAGGCCGGGAGGATCTTGACGCGATGCTCGAGGCATGGCGGGCCGACGGGCGGACCTTCGACGTGGGTCTGACGCAGGTCCGGCAGATCCTCGACCGCCGAGTGGAGATGGCGGACGCCGCGGCGTTCAAGGGGGGTCTGCTGGCGATAGGCTTTCGGGTCGCGAGCGCAGACCGAGGCGGGCTCTTCGGGTTGGGCGCCCGGATCAGTCGGGACGAACAGGAGGCCCTGAAGCTCGTCCATTCCTTCTTGGACATATCGCCCGACGAGGTGCCGCAGGGGCTCTAGATACGCAAACCCCCGGCGTGCCTGCGCCTCTCACGGCCCTGGCGTCTCGGGGTCCCAGGCCGTGGCAGCCGCGGACCTGACCACGTTCCTTAGCAGGTCCACAATGTCCCCGTCCGGTTCTTCCGCGTTGGCGCTGGCCATCGCCCTTTGGGCAGCGGCACCCCGCCCCACGGTCTCTCAGGAGCAAACGGCGCGGATCTCCGAGGAGGTCCGGATCATCGACACGTACCCGTTCGCCGAGCCCAACCGGATCCCTATCCTCACCCGGGACCCGCGGCTGTATCCGTACCACTCGTTCGACGGATACTCCCACACGGCCGAGCCCCGTGAGTGGACGGTGGTGCACCTCGAGAACGACCTCATCGAGGTCTTCGTTTTGCCCGAGGTGGGAGGGAAGGTCTGGGGAGCGATCGTCAAGGAGACCGGCCACGAGTTCATCTACCGAAACGAGGTCATGAAATTCCGCAATATCGCGTTGCGAGGCCCCTGGACCTCGGGGGGTATCGAGTTCAACTTCGGCGTCATCGGGCACACGCCCGCCACGGCCACCCCCGTCGACTACGGGCTCCGGGAGAACGCCGACGGAAGCGTGAGCGTCATCGTGGGGGCCATGGATCTCCCGTCCCGGACCCACTGGCGCGTCGAGGTCCGGCTTCCGGCGGACCGCGCGTACTTCGAGACCCGGGTCCTCTGGTACAACCCCACGCCTCTGGAGCAGCCCTACTACAATTGGATGACGGCCGCGGCGTTCGCTCAGGACGACCTGGAGCTCTCGATCCCGGGCAACGCATACCTCCGCCACTCGGGGATCGAGATGCCGTGGCCCGAGGACGGCCAGGGCCGCTACCTACCCCTCTACCGGAACAACACGTTCGAGGGTCACAAGTCGTACCACGTCGTCGGGGAGCTGAACGACTTCTTCGGGGGATACTACCACGAGGACGACTACGGCTTCGGACACTGGGCACGCTACGAGGAGATGCCCGGTCAGAAGCTCTGGCTCTGGGCGCTGTCCCGGGAAGGCGGCGTCTGGGAGGACCTCCTGACGGACACGGATGGCCAGTACGTCGAGTTCCAGGCGGGTCGTCTGTTCGTCCAGTACTCGCCTGACGAGTCCGTCAATCCCATCACGCAGGCCGGCTTCGAGCCGCTGTCGGCGAGCCGCTGGAGCGAGACGTGGTTTCCTCTCGAGGGGATCGGCGGCTTGACGGACGCTTCTCGCGACGGTGCGATGCACATCGATGCCCGTGACGGACAGCTGATCATCGGCGTGAACGCCTTCGCGGACGCGAGCGACACGCTGACCGTCTGGTCCGGTGGGGGCCTGGTCGAATCCAGGCCCCTCAGGCTCACCGCGCTGCAGCCCTCCGAGACCGTCGTGGAGCTTCCCTCCCGGGAGGACTTCCGCGTGCGCCTTCCCGCCCTCGGCCTGGACTACTCCTTCGACCCGTCGGAGCGTGCGCTGGCCAGGCCTTTCTCCACCGACCCCGGAGCCCGGGAGAGCATTCCCGAGACGGATCGCCTGGCGTTCGAGGGCCGGGAGCTGCTCAAGGGTCGCCGATACGCGGAGGCGCGTCGGGCCTTCGAGGCCGCCGCGGCAGAGGAGCCCCGACACAGGGAGGCCCTGCTGGGTCTCGCCGACCTGGCCTACCGACGCGGCGCCTTCGAGGAGGGGCTGGAGTACGCCAATCGGATCCTGCAGCTGGACGCCTACGATGCTCGGGCGAACTTCGTTGCCGGCACGCTTTACCGGGCGCTGGGCCGCACCGCGGATGCACGGGACGCGTTCGGTTGGGCGGCTCGCTCGGTGGGCTACCGGTCGGCCGCGTACACACAGCTCTCCGAGCTGATGTTGGGCTCCGGCGATCTGGCCGAGGCCGAGCGGTACGCTCGTTTGGCCATCGACTTCGATCGCCACGGTGTGCCCGCCTGGCAGATGCTGGCGATCGTGGGCCGGATGCGGGGCGCGGCCGGCCGGGCCTTGGCCCAGGAGGCCGCGCGCCGGTTGCTGGAGATCGATCCGCTTCATCACTTCGCCCTCGCCGAGGCCTACCTGGCGGAGCCGAGCGGTGCTTCCGGGCGGGCACTGACGGACGCCATGCGTAGCGAATACCCGGGTCAGACCCTCCTCGAGCTGGCCATCGGTTACGCGAATCGAGGGCTGACGGACGATGCCCGGACGCTTCTCTCTCTCGAGGCCGGAGCCGATGCCGACCTGGTGCGTCGGGCCTGGAGGGCGTGGCTCCACCAGGACTCGGCGGAGCTGCGCGACGCCGCCGACCCGGCCTTCGCCTTCCCTTTCCGCACCGAGTCGCTCCGGGTGCTGGAATGGGCGGCCGAGCAGAGCGACCAATGGGTCTGGCGGTACCTCCTGGCCCTCAACCTCTGGGCGGTGGACCGGAAAGCGGAGGCTGCCTCCCACCTGGAGGAGCTCGGTAACGGGCCCGACTTCGCTCCCCTGTACGTCGCCCGGGCCCACCTGTCGAGCGAGCAGTACGGTGCGGACTCCGCCCCTGACCTGAGCCGCGCCGTAGCGCTGGACCCCGCGGACCGACTGCTCCACGTCGAGCTGATCAGGCACCAGCAGGGCCAGGGCCGGTGGAGCGAGGCCTCGGCCGTGTCGACCGCGGCACGAGAGCGATTCTCGGACGACTTCAACCTGGACCTGCTGCACGCCAAGGCCCTGATCCACCTGGGTAGGGCGAACGAGGCCGCGGTGATTCTGGCCGAGGCCCGGGTCCTCCCGTCCGAGAACGCCCGGGAGAGCCACCGTCTCTATGAGCAGGCGCACACGCTGGTGGCCCTGGACGCGATGGACGATGGCCGGTTCGAGGAAGCGAAGCGGTATCTGGCGGCCGCGCTGGAGTGGCCGGAGACGCTAGGACAGGGCCGACCGTACGAGCCGGAGGAACGGCTCGTCCGCTTCCTCCTGGGCCGTGTGGAGTCGCGATTGGGCAACGACGACGGCGCACGATGGGCATTCCAGGCCGTCGTGGAGGCGACGGATGCGGCCCATGCCGCGGCCTCTGGGATCCCGGAGGGCCCGACTGCAGAGCCGGCGCAGGCCGCACTGGATCCCCTGGACCTTCTGGCCATTCCTGCGACGCACGCCCTCGGACGGACCGCCGAGCTCGAGGCGTTGACCAGGGGTGCGTCGGCGCCTTCGACTGCTTCCCGTTTCGCGGCAGACCTGGCACGAGCGTTGGCCGAGGAGAACGCCGATCCCGCCGAGGCCGCCCAACGACTGGCGTCGAGCCAGCACCACCAGGGGCTCTTCGAAGACCTGGACGGCCAGATGCTGCTCCGCGCGCTCACCGTGCGAGAGTGATCTCCCACCCCCACGTCCGGAGCTCGGCAATGGAGCTACGCCTCATCGACCCGCAGCAGGTGATCGAGTTGCTGCCCATGTCCGAGTGCATCGAGGTGGTGGACGGCGCCATGCGAAGCGCGTCCAACGGCGAGGCGGTCATGCCGCTCCGCGACAAGATGGCGCTGCCTGGCGGCGGGCTTCTCGGCTGGATGCCCGGCTATATGGCCAGCCCGGATGTCTTCGGGGTGAAGCTCGTCGGCGTCTTCCCCGAGAATTTCGCGCTGGGCATGCACAGCCATCACGGCGTCGTGGTACTGTTCGAGACCCGACACGGCCGGCCCTTCGCGGTCGTCGACGCCTCCGAGATCACCGCGATCCGGACGGCGGCGGCCAGCGCGATGGCGACACGGCTCCTGGCCCGCGAAGACGCCTCCGCCCTCGCGATCATGGGGTACGGAGCTCAGGGCCGGCAGCACCTCGAGTCCATGCTCTGCGTACGGGACTTCACGGACATCCGCGTCTGGGGCCGACACGGCGAGAAAGCCCAGGCCTTCGCGCGGGAGTGGGGACCCCGGTTCGGCGTGGACATCCGCGCCGTCGACGATGCCCGCACAGCCGTTGAGGGCGCTCATGTGATCTGCACCGTGACGGCGTCGCCGGATCCGATCCTCCTGGGTGATTGGCTGGAGCCGGGGCAGCACATCAACGCCGTCGGCACGAGCTTCCCGGGCATACGCGAGCTGGACACCGAGGCCGTGGTGCGGTCCCGCTTGTACGTCGACCTACGGGCCGGAGCCATCGCCCAGGCCGGCGAGTTCCAGATGGCCCGCGACGAGGGTGCCATCGACGAGAGCCATATCCTGGGCGAGATCGGTGAGGTCGCGCTCGGCCGCGTCGCGGGCCGCGAATCCCCCAGCGACATCACCCTCTACAAGTCCCTGGGCCTGGTGGTGCAGGATCTTGCCTCGGCCTACCACGTCTACGAGAACGCCACGGGCCGGAGCGTGGGCGTGACCGCGCAGTTCTGACGGAGCCGAGACGCGCCCATGTCCACAGATCCTTCCGACTCCGGGGGCCGCATCATGCCCGAGATCTTCGTGGATGCCGACGCCTGTCCCGTAAAGGAGGAGACCTACCGGGTCGCCGAGAGGTACGGTCTCACCGTGCGGCTGGTGTCGAACCGCTGGATCCGCATCCCCTCCGAGCCCTGGCTCCACCTGATCGTCGTGAAGGACGACGCCCTCGATTCGGCCGACGACCGGATCGTGGAGGACGTGAGCGGGCTGGACATTGTGATCACACAGGACATCCCGTTGGCGTCGCGCTGCCTGGAGAAAGGAGCACGGGTCCTGAGCCCGCGGGGCCGCCCGTTCACGGTGGACTCGATCGGAGAGGCGCTGGCCATGCGCGAGCTCACCGCCGACCTGCGGGAGGCTGGCACGATCACCGGGGGGCCGCCGCCGTTCGACAAGAGGGCGAGGTCCACGTTCCTGCAACGGCTCGACGAGATCGTGAACGCGGTGCTGCGGGAACGGCGGTCCCACTGAGCTCACCTCACACCATGCCATCCCTCGGCGCCCGACTCCTGGCGAGTCCGCAACCGGGCACCTCCCCCGTCTGGAACCCACTCGAGCCGCCGAACGCCGGGGCGGTCGCACGACCACGGAGGCCCTCCTGTCCAGACCAGGGACCGACGAATGCATTGCAACTGATACGTCCGATCCGCTAGTTATGATTGAGCTTCGCCCGCTCGGCTGGACAGTCCAACTCCCGTCATCCCCCACAAGGAGTCCGGTTCATGAGCGAAAGAATCAAGCCGATCGTTGGCGCCGTGGTGACAGCGTTCGTCGTCTTCTACGTCGGCGTGACCTACGTCTTCGGCCCGGCCATGGCCGCCGATGCCCCCGCTGGGCCGATGGGGCCCGGTTGGGCAACGCTGGCCATCACCTCCATCCTCCTGGTGCTCTTCTTCGACTGGGCCAACCAATTCGTAGGCAACCCCGTCCGGACGGGTCTGATCATCGCGATCTCCCAGATTCTCCTGGTCGACGTCTACTACGTGCTGAACGGCATGCGGGGCGTGACCGCGGCGGCAATCAGCGCCCTCCTGTTGGTCGTGGGCTGGCTGGCGGCGGCGACCGTGTACGCCAAGCTGTCGGCAGGAGGAGCGGGCGACGGAGGCGGCGGAATGTAGGGCCACGCCGTCCACTGTGTAGTCACACGCTCCAACGCAGCCGAGGCGAAGCCGGCCAAAGGGAGGTGGTCCTGAGCGGCCACCTCCCTCTTCGTGGCTGGATAAGCCCCACTCCCACGCGCCGACGTGGTTTCCTTGCCCGGATCGGTCAGCGGCTCTCATCTTGAGCCCGGCACGCCTGGGTCAAGACCGTTTCCGTTCCCTCCCGCCCACCAGCCATGAACGACCCACCTGATCGCCTGAGGGAAGCGCTGTCCGACCGATACGAGCTGGAGCGCGAGCTCGGTGAGGGCGGCATGGCCACGGTCTACCTGGCCCAGGACCTCAAGCACGAGCGCAACGTAGCCCTCAAGGTGCTCCGGCCCGAGCTGGCGGCGGTGATCGGCGCCGAGCGCTTCCTCGCCGAGATCAAGACGACGGCCAACCTGCAGCATCCCCACATCCTGCCGCTTTTCGACTCGGGAGAGGCCGACGGCTTCCTCTACTACGTCATGCCCTTCATCGACGGTGAGACGCTGGGGGAGCGTTTGGACCGGGAGAAGCAGCTCGCGGTGGACGAAGCGGTGCGGATCGCCCGGGACGTGGCCGACGCCTTGGACTATGCGCACCGCCAGGGCGTGATCCACCGGGATATCAAGCCTAGCAACGTGCTGCTCCACGACGGCCGGCCGGTGGTGGCGGACTTCGGGATCGCGCTGGCCATCAGTGCGGCCGGCGCCGGCCGCATGACGGAGACCGGTCTTTCCCTCGGTACGCCCCACTACATGAGCCCCGAGCAAGCCAGCGCCGACAGGGATCTGAGCGCCCGGTCCGACGTGTACAGCCTCGGCTGCGTGCTCTACGAGATGATCGCGGGTCAGCCGCCCCATACTGGGCCGAGCGCTCAGTCGATCCTGGTGCGCATCCTGACCGACACGCCCCGGCCGCTCACCGAGCTCCGGCACACCGTGCCGCCCCACGTGTCGGCCACGGTAGCGAAGTCCGTGGAGAAGCTTCCGGCAGACCGCTTCGACAGCGCCAAAGCGTTCATGGAAGCGCTGGAGGATCCGTCATTCACCTATACGCCGGCCGCACCCGCGACGGCGGTCACGACGGCGGCACCCGCGGCCGTGCCCCCGCGGGACGGCCGCCCTCTGGGCGTCCCCGCCTGGCTCGCCGGCGTCATGGGCGCCGTGTTGCTGGTGGGTGGGTACGCGCTCGCTGGGATCACCCGATCAGAGCCCGCGCCGCCGCCCTCCGCACAGTTCACCATCGTGCCGGATACGAGCCACACCGTAGTGTCACCCTGCTGCGGACGGGCTGTGGCCGTTTCCGCCGCCGGCGACCGGATCGTGTATCAGGGTCTCGACGATGGCACCGTACTTCTCTATCAGCGCCCTCTGAATCAACGAAGTGCTCAGCCGATCCCGGGCACCGAGGG